>JBEBWA010000004.1:0-140704 GCA_040392465.1 Flavobacterium suncheonense | reverse complement strand
CATTAAACAAAAAACTACAAACAAAAAACCACGATATACATCGTGGTTTTTTTATGAATATAACGCTTTTTTATTTTGCGATTGCTTTGCGTTGCTTTAGCATTACATAAGCTCCTAACACAACTGCTGCGACAACAAGCCAAACTATAGCTTTATCGATAGAAGCAACTGGATCATCATCCTCTCCCGAAGGAGTCGGGATACCTCCAGAACCACCTTGAGCGGAAGTTATCATTCCTAAAAATAAAAGAGATAAGGTCGGTACTATTTTATAAATTCTATTTTTCATTTTTCTAATTCTTTTTGCTTAATACTAATTTTATTTTGCAGTTTTACGAGTCAATACTTGATTGTCAGTGGTAATCACTTTTACAATCAATACTCCGTTTGCGATATTCGAAATCGTATGACTTGTTCCTTCTGCTTGATTATTGTAAATCAATCTTCCTAACATATCATAAACTACTACTTCTTTAATCTCAAAACCTTGAGCTTCGATTTGGAACCCGTTATTTTGCGAATAAACAATCCATTTATTGTCAACAGTTGGATTATTAGTACTTAAACCTCCGTCGGCTTGATATACTACTTTAAAACGAGAGTCAAAAATCCCTACTGTAGATACAAACGTATAAGCACCTGCTTTTAAATCGTGATACGTTTGTGTAGCATTATCTTTCAGATAGATATCTTGTCCGTCTGCAAATAGTCCGTCAAAATCAGCTAACGAAACACTATAAGTTCCTGCTTGAACTGCTCTAAAACCTAAAGCAACTGTATCAGTATTTGTAAACGGAAGCGAACGACCTTGAATAGCATAAGCGTCTTCTTCGGATGTAATAATGCTATATAAAGCACTTCCTTCATAACCAAACATTTTTCCGTCAATTTGAGAATCTACATTTTCTGTAGCTCCATCCATATAAGCAATCATCATTTGGTTTAACATATTATCTTCAATCGATAAATTTAACCAAAGTCTATGTCTTTCGACTTCCATTGTTTTGAAGAACATTCCAGTATCTATACTTCTCATTGTATTGTTAAACGTAACTGAAGTTCCAGAAGTTTCAACAACAAATCCTTGTCCTGCTGCAATTAGTCCGTTAGGGATAATTGATGAACTATCAGCCGCATTGGTTCCTATTCCGCCTGCAAACGTATAAGAAGCCCAGTTGTTTGGTGCTGCATCATAATCTCCATCAACAGGAGCATTAGTGTTAGTCCAGAAATGCAAAGCGGCTACATCAGCATTTGATTGTAAAAATAAATCTGCGTTAAGGGTACTTGGATATGGATTTCCTACTGCATCATAATCATTAGAAGTTGCAATTAATTTGGTTCCGTTATGTGGGATTCCTATAAATTCTCCTTCAAAAATAGTTGTTTCAGTAGCTGAATAATCATTGCGTGAACGGTACAGATAACCTTGAGCTTCTACAAAAGTGCTTGTAGTGTCATTCTGGAAATCTGATTGTGAAGCCCAAACCTGCTCCCAAGAAGTGGCTCCCAAAGTATAAACACGGTTCCATATTGTACCTGTACCACCTGATGGAGAAACTTGAGAAAAGTCTTTTAACAACATTCCTTCTACAGGCGAACTCCATAAAGTATAATCTAAACGCTTCATAGGCTGACTATCTCTATAAACGGTAATATCTCCTGAATTTTCTACGTCGTCAGTCTGTACCAAATTAGCTCCGCTCTCTACAACAAAGTCTGCAGCGTCTACTTGATTATCAATAGCACCTGCTACTGTTACTGAACTTCCTGATTCTATATAAACAGAACCTCCTGAAACAACTGTTAAAGATTTAGCTTCTAAACTTGCTATATCAGTTCCTACAACTAAAGGACCTTCAACAACTACATCTTCATCAATAGAAGGAGTACCGTTTACCCATTCAGTTCCCGTCCAGATTACTGGCGAATAACAAGTCCAAGTGATATTGTCAATTGTGGTGTGTCTATTTGTTGTCGCAATTCCCGTTAATTTAATTCTAATAGTAACTTCCCCTTCAACATCTATAGTATGGGTAAACGTATAAACAGTAGTATCTTCACCACTAGGTGAAGTTCCGAATGTTGGAGAAGTTGCTACACTAATCCCATTTACTAATAATTCTAATTGTCTAGAGTTATTCCCTGTATAAGCTTTTCTATAATCAAAAGAGAATTCAACTACTCCATTCGGGATAGTTACTTCTAAATAAGAATCAGAAGCCCTTCTTAATAGGAAACCATTGCCGTCTATCTCATATTCTCCTGCTGATTGACCGTGATAACTCCATTCAATATCATCATTTCCTGTAAAAGTTCCCCCTCCATAGTTACTACCAGTTGGTAAATCTACTGCATTAGTAAAATCCTCTAGACCACATACTGCAGGAGCTTCGGGCATTTCATTCGTCACACCACTCAAAGTTATTACTTCAGAAAGCGAACCATTAGAAACGGTCAATGTAGCTGAATGGGTTGCTGGAGTAGCCGAAGGCGTATAAGTAATAGTTACTGCACCACCGGTTGATGACAAAGAAGCTGGGTTTATTGAGAAGTTCGTATCTCCACTTAAAACAAGGGCAATATCTCCAGTAAGGTTTAAGCCTTCTACAGTAATATCTTCTGTAACAGATGCACCTCCTGCAAAACCAGTAAATGAAACACTATTAGTAGAAACAGTTAATAATGGTTCAGTTGTAATAACCGTCAATTCATAAGTTACAGTTCCTGCACAATAATCCGTTCCGTTATCTTCACCTGCTTCTTGTGTAGCTGTGATAGTTACTGTTCCTAAACCTACCAAAGTAACTTCTCCCGTAGTAGTATTTACAGTAGCTATTGCTTCATCAGAACTTTCGTACGTAATAGCTGTTGTGGCGTTTAGTGAAGTAGCAGTTTGTGTAAAAGTATTACCGTCAGCCAAGTCAGTTGTTACAATAGCATTAGTGAAAGCTATATCTGAAGTCTCACAGGAATTAGCAGTTATATAAGTAACTGTGATAGAATCTAGCCTTATTTGAGCAGTACTAGTGAAGGTGAAAAATTTCACATTATCTCCTTCACCAAAAGTAAAGATTCTTGTTGGAGTAACACCATCTATGCTTGATGATGAAATTTGAGAAGTAGTAGAACTATTCTCTCCTACATAATAAGTATTTAAAACATTATAATAGTTATTATTATAAGTAATACTTATTGAAGTAATTACGGCTTCATTATTTGATTGAACGCTAAAGACTGTATTAGCATATACTCGAAGAGGGTTCCAATATAAAGAATTTGTCTGCTCAGAAGAATAAGAGATTGTATTATCATTTCCTATATTTCCGTTTTGCGCTTCAAAGTTTGAGGCTACCGTCGTCTGCCCCCAACTAGAAAGGCCTAGACATAAAAATAAAACCATCAAAGATGATTTTAGAAGAGTAAAGTTTGTTTTCATAGTTTCTGAATTATTATATACCGCAAAATTAGTTAATTTCTCTCATGTTTAGGTGTTATTTATATAAATAACATTTTAGTAATAATCAGTTAAGGAGTTATAGCTATATATTCGTAAAATTGAGTAGATTATTTTACTACTTCCAAGCTATCTAACGACACTATAGAAGTAAACATTCCGTAATTGACAGTTGCTTTATTTTTCTCGATTTTGTCGATGGTTCCTAAAGCTTTTCCGTCAATCATTCGGACTCTATCTCCTACTTTAAGAGGGATTTTGGGTTTGTTTTGTTCTTCTTCTTTTTTCTTGATTTTTTCCTCTTTCTTCTTTTCTCGAATTACCTCTACTTGCTGCTCTACTTCTTTTTGGATTTGTTTTTGCTCAATCGCCTTTTCTTTTTTCTCTTTTGGGAGCATTTTTTTCCGTTTAGAGTTTTCGATTTCCACCGTTTTCAAAAGCTCTCCGATAAGTGCTTTTTTATCTTTATTATTGAAATATTTTTCAGACAAGTCGTCTAACTTTTGTCCTAGATAAATCAAGCGTTGATTGGCATCATACAACTCCTGATAGTTCTCTAATTTCTGTTTGATTTTCAGGTTTATATCTTCTAATTTCTTACTTTCTTCCCGAGCCTTTACTTCTTCTTCTTTTAGAGTTTGCGAAGTTTTTTCGAGTTTAGAACGCTCTTTCTGGAGTGTAGCAATGGTTTTATCAAATCGCACTTTGGATTTTTCGATTTTCTTTTTCGCTCGATTGATAAGTCCAAACGGAATCCCGTTTTTTTGGGCTACTTCAAAAGTAAATGAACTTCCCGCCTGCCCTAAAATCAGTTTATACATCGGTTCCAACGATTTTTCGTCAAAAAGCATATTGGCATTGGTAGCAAAAGGAAGTTCGTTTGCCAACATTTTAAGGTTGGTATAATGCGTAGTGATGATTCCGAAAGCCTCTCTATGATAGAATTCTTCCAAGAAAACCTCTGCCAAAGCGCCTCCCAATTCCGGATCGGAACCCGTCCCGAATTCATCAATCAAAAACAGCGTTTTATCGTTACATTTCTTGAGAAAATAATTCATATTCTTGAGTCGATAGCTATACGTACTCAAGTGGTTTTCGATAGATTGATTGTCTCCGATATCGGTTAAAATTCGGTCAAACAAAAAGGTTGAACTTCTGTGATGTACTGGAATCAGCACCCCACATTGCAACATCAGTTGCAAAAGCCCGATGGTTTTGAGCGTAATACTCTTTCCTCCTGCATTGGGTCCTGAGATAACGATAATACGGTTATTGTCAGCAAGCTCAATTGTTTGCGGGTAAGTCGGCTGTCCTTTGGCTTTGTTGTTCATCAATAAAATCGGATGAAAAGCCTCTCTGAAATACAATCTTTTTTCGTTTGAAATCTCTGGCAGGATTCCCCCTATTTTCTTGGCATATCGGGCTTTAGCATACACCAAATCTATATCGCTCAAAAAATTATGATAATCCAAAAGTAAAGGTGCAAACGGGCGAATTTCGCTCGAAAGTTGTTTTAAAATTCTTTTAACCTCTTCTTTCTCTTCAAATTGTAGGTTGTTGAGCTCCCGAGTGAGTTTTAAAGTAGTATCAGGCTCTATATATACAATACTTCCAGTTTTTGAAGTTCCTAAAATACTTCCTTTTACTTTTCGTCTGTGCATAGACAAAACGGCTAAAACTCGCGTATTATCAATCACACTCTCTTTGATATCATCCAGATAACCACTCGAATTATACGAGGTCAAAGCGACCTGAAAGCTCTGATTGATTTTACCTTTTATCGTTTTGAGCTCTTTGCGTATTGCTTGCAAATCAGCCGAAGCATCGTCTTTTACTTCTGAATATTTGTCAATTTTACTTTCAATCTTCTGGGTGATTTCTTTAGTAAATTCAATCTGTTCAGACTTTTTATATAATTTCGGATAATACTCCTGAAATTTCTTTAAAAACAAAAGTAGCGTATTAGATGTTTTTGAGAGTTCAGAGAATTCTTTAAAAACCTCTGCATCCAAATAACTATCTTCGATTGCCAGAAATTTAACCTGCTCTCTTACATCTACAAAATTATGATTCGGGAAAGTATTTTCGTTCTCAAACGAAGCTAAATATTCCGAAGTTTGGGCTAATGCATCGAGTAGTTGCTCTTTATTTTGAAATGGTTGAATCTCTAAAGATTTTTCCTTGCCTAAATCGGTCGAGCATAGTTCGGAAACCGCTTGTAAAACAGTCTGAAACTCTAAATCCTGAAGTGTTTTTGTATGAATTCCTTTCATAAAGCAAAAATAGTGAATGATTTTGTAAGATGGAATAGAGGATTTAGAAGTATTTGTACTTTGCTTTAAGACCTTTTATCTACCAAATAAATCGGTTTTCTATTTTTTGGATTAAAAACAATAGGATTTAATTCCTCGAGCGAAACAAACTCTACTTTTGGAGTTACTCTTAATTTAGATTGTAAGTATTCTTTGATTCGATTCATAAACTCATGTGAAATATCAGTCGAATACAGCTCAATATTCCAGTTGGACAGAATTTTATCGGTCAAGATACTATTAGATAAATCTTCGGGTTGAAAAATTACAGAATGATGCCCTAAAAGTTGATCGAGTGCTTTTTCGTTTCCGTAACCATTTTTTTTGTTTTGTAATCCTTCTGTATTTCGTAATAGTTCAACAACATTTTGTGGATTCATCTTCGGTTGTTTGGACAAGATTATAACTGTATTTTATGAGCCTTTATACAACGAAGCTCTTTGAGAAAAACAGAAGGACTTACTCCTGTTTGTTTTTTGAAAGCATTTGAAAAAGTGGTACGGTTATTAAATCCTGCCTTTTCTGCACAAGTATCTAACGACAGTACATTTAAGGTTTTATGATCCTCCTTAGCCAATTCGCTTAATATAAAATCTATCCGTAAATCTAATTGATATAATCCGAAAAATTTTTGTTTTTATAAATATTGATGACAAACGATAGATAAGTAGTATTCGTTTTAATTTTTTTAGCTAAACTGTCTAAAGTAATGTTTAATTCCCGAAACTTTTGTTGTTTTTCAAAAGTAGCGAGATTTTTCAACAGTCTTTGAATGGTTTCTTCATCTATTTGTAGAGGTTTAGATGCTATTTTTACAGATTCAAGAGCTATAACTTTTGCTTGTTTTATTTCTTCAATTTCAGAAATAAGCTCTTGTGCTTTTCTTTTGGTTCTTTTTTGCTGAAACAAATACGCTACAACGCTTCCTATAGATAACAAACCTGTAAATACCCAAATTAGTATAACTTTATTTTTCTGAATAAGTAAAGACTCTTCTAATTCTCTTTGTGTAGATAACAAATCTTTGGTTTTGTACTCTTTGTATATCTGCCCAGTAAGGTATTTATAGTTTTGATTATATACACTATCTGCTCTTACGAGTTGTTTTATATATTTAAGTTGATTATCCTTATCGTTTTGACTTTCGTAATAGCCAATCAGTAATTCGTAGTTTTCACGAAAATCAGGATGTGTATAGCCTTTGTTTTCAAACACTTCGTCTACGCTCTCAAAATATACAATTGCCTTTTCTTTTTCGTTTTGATCCCAGTAAGCTTTTCCTATATAAAAATTCCCTCGTGTTGCCCATGCAAAATCTTCATTTTCGTACAAATAAGGTAATTTTTCTTGTATTTTGCGGATCGCTTCGTCATAATTGTTCAATAAATAATCATTAATCCCTTGCTTAAAAATGATATAATGTTCATCCAACTCCGAAAAATTTGCTTTTTGAACTGATGTTAAAGCAGTCTGTAAGATTTTGTTGCTTTCTTCTATGCGATTGCTTTTAAGAACCGATCGAGCTAAACCCTCCAATGATTTAACATACTCTCTTTGCATGTTATAATTGGTTTGATCCTGCCCAAAATAGGCAACACATTCTAGGAATAACTTTTCTGCTTCTTCGTAATATCCTAAATAGTTTTTAATGATTCCGATAAGGTATTTGATTTGGTGCTTTTTATAGGCATCATCAGTTTTACAAATATAATCATTAGCTATAAGATAATTATCTAAAGCTTGTTTGTAGTCTTTTATATTGTAATATACTAATCCTTTAGTAAGATAAGTATCTCCAATAAAAGCTTTGTCATTGCTTTTATGCGCATAAAAAAAAGCACTATCTATAAAAGGAATGCGGTTTTCTTGTTTTTGATAAAAAACATAATTTTTATAATAAAGAGCCATTTCTTTATTATTGTTCTCTCTGTTGGCTTTCTGATAATAATAGTTAAGATAAATAGCGTTTTGTAATGAATGTTTTGGACTGGAATGAATTAAATCATCCAACTCTAAATAAGAATATTTAAACAGACTGTCCTGACCTTTTTGACCAAAAAGAGTTTCTGATACAAAAATTAGGGAGTAAATCAGAATAGAAATGAGATGGTTTTTTGTTGAAAAAGACATAAAAAATCCTTTTGAACAGTCAAATATACGAATTTATTCTCAAGTGTGAAAGCCTCCTATACAAGAACATAAACCAATGATAATCAGCGTTTATATTTTGAACGATTTATAAAACGTTCAAAAATTGTCTTGCAGAATCCAAAAATCATCTTTTGATTTGTCCTAGAACAATAAACAAAGCTGAAGATCCAATAATTCTTTAATTCTCTAAAATAATTACGGAAAATATATGGGGTTAGTAGAATCGGATTTGTACAGTACAAATAATCGAAATAAAACTATTATTCTAACTACTACTTCAAAAGATAAAAATTGAGATTAGGAAGGATTAATCAGATAATGATAATAATTAAAATATAGCCAAACCTGATTAGAACTATAGCATTGTTATAGCATCAGTAAATAAGCAGAAACCCTTTTAGTCGTCTAAAACCGAAGAACAACGACTTTAAATTAAGTAATTCGGAAATTAATTTAATATGATATGAAAAAGTTTTTATTCAGTGCTATTGCACTACTAGGAATGACAGTAGCTTCGTATGGAGCAAATACTGTAGGGGAAGTTGAAAAAATTGAATTTAAGCAGACTTTACGTTCTGAAATTACGGAACCTTTGAATAATATTATTCAATTTAAAAATTTTTGTTTAGAAAAAACAAAACCTTGTAAAATGACGGTAAAAGGAACAGTAAATGGAAAAGAAGTAAATATTGACGTAACCATTGATGTTGAAAAAGGTAAAAGTTGTGCAAGTGCTTATTTGGAAATAGCTAAAGAATTATTGGACTAAAGTTAATATTAAACCTCATGAAGAATATAATTTTAGCTCTATTTATAATGATTGGAGTAGTTTCTTTTGCAAACACTAAAAATACACATTCTAATCTAAATGGAAATTCGGAATTTCTGTCTAATATATTAAGTGTAAAAGAAGCAAATGATTTTTTAAATCTACAACTGGTTAAAGATTGTACAATTACGATTAAAGGAACTTTTGACGGAGTAGAAGTTGACTTAGAAATAACTATTTCAGATACTTCTACTTTGGAGTGTTTATGGCTAAAGGCTAGAGTAAAAGCTCTTGAACTTATTAAAGCCAATTAAATAATAACTTTAGACTCCTAATCTTGAAACTTAATATTTTAAGATTAGGGTCTTTCAAATAAAAAAAACAGATGAGAAAGAATATAACTATCATAATAAATTTTTTTGTTTTGTTTATGTTTTCACAAAACAATACTTATCAAGTAAACTATATTTACGACAACATCGGATTAAACGAAACTAATGAAATTGTGTTAGTATTTAACAATAAAGAAAGTTTATCTGTGATAAAAGAACAGCCTTCAGGAAATGCTTTAAATGTTGATGATGACGAAGAAACCATTAGTTTTAAAATAAAGCTGTCAGATTCGAAGGGTAAGATGTATTATTACAATGCAGAAGAAAGTGTATTTATCTTTAGAGATTTTCTATTGGAAGAAGAAAAGAAAAAAGCATATTTGATTAATGAGCCAAAACCGGAGTTTAAGTGGATTTTAAGCAATGAAACCAAACAGATTAATACTTATTTAGCAAATAAAGCATTTACTAGTTTTAGAGGTAGAGACTATGAAGTTTGGTACACAACAGAAATCTCAAATAAATTTGGGCCTTGGAAATTCAACGGGTTGCCTGGATTGATTTTAGAAATAAAATCCAAAGACAACATTATTTATATAAAAGCAGAAAAAATATCTGCTTTGAAAAAGAATGACTCAATAAGCAGACCAAAAGAAGAAAATAATATCACTTTTGAGAAATATGTGGAGATAAAAGAAAAAGAAGTAAATAATCTGGTGGAGAAGTTAAGAACAAAACTTCCAAGAGGAGCAATAGTAACCGCTACAGCAGGAGAAGATTATAATTTCGAGAAAAATTTTAAATAACCCCCCCTTTCTGTACTTTCTTTTCTTAATTCATTTTTCCCCTTTTTTATATAAATATAAAGACAGTAAGTTTTTTTAAAATGTCTACTCTAGTAATTGAGAATACTCCCGTCTTTAAAATTATAATTTTTGAAAATACTGCCGTTGATGATGAATATGATAAAATTAAAAATGTAGAAAGTATTACAATGAAAAAATTTAACTCAATTCAATCTAAAGCATCACAAGATGCTCAAGATGAATTTCTAAAAAATATCCAATCTAAATTAGGACGAGGCTCCACTATAAAAATTGGAAAAACTCTAAACTTTAATATTGAATTAAATTTTGATGACAGTGAATAATCTTTCTAAAAAATATATAGTTAAAATCACAATTTACTTGTTTTTATTCTTCCTTCCTCTTTTTTCTTTTTCTCAAAAAATAAAAGGTAAAGTGATGGATGAAGAGAACAATCCTGTGATTGGAGGTTCTGTTTTGTTGAGCAATAAAGAAACTCAAAGTATTGTTACTTATAACTTTACAAATGAGAACGGAGAATATGAGCTTATAACAGACAAAACGGGAAATTTTGAACTAAAATTCTCTGCTTTATTGTATGAGGTCCAAACTTTTGATGTGGATTTGTCATCTAAGCAAACCATTGAACAAAATGCTGTAATGATTTACAAAGCTATGGAAATAGAAGAAGTTTTAATCAGAATCGAAAGATCTATTAGAGTCAGAAATGATACGATTTCGTTTCTAGCTTCTTCCTTTTTACAGGGTAACGAAGAAGTTATCGAAGATTTACTAAAAAAAATACCTGGTTTGAATATAGATTCTGAGGGAACAATAAAAATAGGAAATCAAGAAATCGAAAAAGTGATGATTGACGGAGATGATATGTTCGACAGAGGTTACAAGATTCTTACCAAGAATATGCCTGTAAATCCTATTGATAAAGTGGAGGTTTTACAACGGTATTCAAACAACAAACACCTAAAAGGTGTTGAAAATTCAAACAAATTTGCACTTAACCTAACACTGAAAGAAGACGTAAAGAACACGTGGTTCGGAAACTTTTCGTTAGGTTACGGAGTTGTTTCTGAAAATCGTTACGAAGTAAGGGGAAATCTAATGAGCTTCGGAAAAAAAAACAAGCATTATTTTCTGACCAACCTCAACAATATTGGAGTAAATCCAACAGGAAATATAAGCCATTTAATCCGTCCGCAACGATACAACGAAGCAGGGAGTGTTGGAGATGATCAAAGCGCTTACAACTTGATGAATTTGAGTAGTTCAAGACCTAATCTAAAAGCCAAACGAACAGTGTTTAACAATGCGGAAATGGTTTCGCTCAACAGCATCTTTACCTTATCCGATAAAGTAAAAATGAAAACTTTGGGCTTTTTTAATTGGGACGAAAACGATTATTTCCGAAACAGCTATAATGCTTTTACAACCAACGGAGTGTCGTTTGAGAATACCGAAGATTATACCATGCGTAAAAAAGAAATTACAGGTTTCGTAAAATTGGATTTGACCTACTATATTTCTAAACTTCAAACTTTGGAATTCATCGGAAAATACAATAATTCTGAAGGAAGAAATACTAGCAATTCCGTTTTTAACGATAATTATATTTCCGAGAAATTAAAATCAGATAACGAGTTGATTGATCAGAAAATAACTTATACAAACAAGATAAAAGATAAAAAAGTGTTGCTTTTTACAGCTCGTTATATCAACGAAAAAACACCTCAACAGTATCAAATAAATCAGTTTATTTACGAAGATTTATTTTCTGAAAATGCAGATAATATCAAACAAACCTCTCAAAACAAAATGCAGTATGTCGGTTTTGAAACTCATTTATTAGACCGAAAAGAAAGTGAGAATTTATGGGAATTCAAACTCGGAAATCAATTTAGACAAGACCGTTTATTATCAGAATTTTATTTATTTGAACAGAACGAATTGACAGGGCAACCACAGGATTATCAAAACAATACAAAATTTGGAACCAATGATTTGTATCTGCAAGGGAAATATGCTCACAAATTCGGAAAATCGATTACTTTGAACCCCAGTTTAGGAATTCACAATCTGAACAATACATTAAAAACAGTAGCTATTGATGAGCAACAAAATGTATTTTTTGTAAATCCGTCTTTAGGAGTGGAATGGGAAATAACCAATAAAAATAAAATTCAAACGATTTATTCATATAACACCACAAACAGCAATATTCTTGATGTGTATGACAATTATCTACATACTGGATTCCGTTCGTTTTCGAAAGGGATAGGAGAATTTAATCAACTCAATAGTTCATCTATGCTATTGACTTATACTTTAGGAGGTTGGACAGAAAAATTTCATTTGAACTTTAATGCATTTTTTACTAAAAATCACGATTTTTTCAGTACCAATACTAATGTGGATCAAAACTATTCGCAATCGGAAAAAATTCTGATAAAAAATCGAGAAATGTTTACTACTAATTTAACAGCAGACCGCTTTTTGAGATTTATGACTTCTAATCTGAAAGTGAAATTCGAGTATTTTCAGTCAGAATATAAAAATATCGTAAATGGTTCGGATTTCAGAAAGGTAACTTCTGATAGCTTTATTTATGGTGTTGAGGTGCGGTCGGGATTTTCAGGAATTTTCAATTATCATTTCGGAACATCTTGGAGCACAAATCAAACCAAAGCAGATTCTTTTCAGAACTCGTTTACGGATAATTTTTCGTTTTTGGATTTTCTGTTTACGATAAATAATAATCTTTCAGCCGAGATCCAAACCGAACGCTATCATTTTGGAAATATGGAAAGTGGGAGCAATCTCTATTATTTTGCTGATATTTTGGTTAGATATAATATGATTCCGAATAAATTATCTCTGACATTGTCAGGAAACAATCTTTTCAACACCAAAACATTTTCCAATTATTCCGTTAGTGATATTTCGATTTCCAAAACAGAATATCGTTTGCTTCCGAGATATGTGCTATTGAGTGCTAATTATAGATTTTAAAACTGATAAAAAATTATGCGATTGTAGATTTAGAATTAAAAGAATTTAAGGGAGTAGGAGTTGATATAGAAATAACTATTTCAAACACCTCTACTTTGGATTATTTATAGCTAAGATAAAATATCTTGAGCTAATTAAGAGATGATTAAACGCTAATTCCGCCCCTAACCTTGAATTTATTATGTTGAGATTAGGGGCTTTAAACTTAAAGAAGGAAGAAACAAAATTTTCCGTTGAAGTATTTCTTGGGAGATAATGAAAATACAATCAAGATACAGATTTATGGCATTTTGATAGTGAATCTTTTGTTTGCTGTGATAAAGAAGAGGCTAAAGCGAAATTGGGCATTTTCAAATTTAGTCAGCTTCTGTAAAATCCATCTTTTCAATTACATTAATTTGATGAGATTTCTAGAAAACCCAGAAAAAGACTGGATTATTGATAAAGCAGAGCAAGAACAATTATCTTTTAATTGGTAGCCTGTTTTTGAAAAACACATAAAAAACGAAAATTAAATAGATGAAAAATAAAATCAAGTGGTTTTATCTTTTATCGGACATGAATGCTTCTTTTTTTAATCTAGCTAATAAATTTTTAAATAAATAACATTATCTTTGCCCCGTCTCAAAGGGGTGCTCTAAATAACGAGCTGAGATTATACCCAACGAACCTGGGCAGGTAATGCTGCCAAGGGAAATGACAACAAAATAAATAGAGTGCACGCTATAGTTTTGAAGTCAAATAAAAATCAATTTTAATTATTAACCACAGAATAATGCCCCTTTTATTCGTAAACATTTTTTTACGAATGAAAAATTTATTCATTACACAAGACAAAAGCCACAAGACAAAAGTCAAACGTTTATTACTTACTGCCTATTGCCTCATGCCTGTTGCCATTATGGCACAACAACAAGAACAACAGCAAGATAGTATTGTTGTTAAAAATCAAGTAATTGATGAGGTGCTAATTACGGGAGTTCGTGCCACAAATCAGACTCCTGTTACCTTTAGCAACATGAGCAAAGAGGAGCTCAAATCGCGTAATCTAGGTCAAGACATTCCTACACTTTTGGGGTATTTACCATCGGTAGTGATGACTTCGGATGCTGGAAACGGGATTGGATATTCAGGAATCAGAGTTCGTGGGTCAGATGCTACCAGAGTAAATATTACCATTAACGGAATTCCTTATAACGATTCAGAAAGTCATGGAACATTTTGGGTAAATATGCCTGATTTGGTTTCGTCTGTCGAAAATATTCAAGTTCAAAGAGGAGTTGGAACCTCTACTAACGGGGCTGGAGCTTTTGGAGCTAGTATCAATTTACTTACAGATGCCATTCAAGATAAAGCAAGTGCCGAAATTTCGAATTCATTCGGAAGTTATAATACATGGAAACACAACGTAAAGTTCTCCACTGGAAAAATTGGAGAACATTTTGAACTTTCAGGGCGATTATCCAAAATCAAATCAGATGGATATATCGACAGAGCGTGGGTAGATATGAAATCCTATTTTTTGCAAGGAGCTTATCAGGACAAAAGCCGACTTATAAAAGCGGTAATGTTCGGGGGTGATCAAGTAACCTATCAGGCTTGGAACGGACTTGAGGATTTAGATAAGCTCGAAAATGACAGAACCTATAACACTTCGGGAGAAATGTATGATAGAGATGGGAACTTTCTAGGGTTTTATAAAAACGAAACCGATAACTACAAGCAAGACCATTATCAATTGCATTGGAACGAAAGACTTTCGGATAACTGGAATACAAATCTAGCTTTTCATTATACCAAAGGAAAAGGATTCTATGAAAATTATAGAAATGACAACGATTTATCCGACTACGGAATTGCTCCTATTGAAGTAAATGGCGAGCTTATTGAAACCTCAAATGTCGTGCGTCAGAAATGGTTAGACAATCATTTTTACGGAACTGTTTTTTCTGTAAATTATAATAGCGACAATTGGAATGTGATTTTAGGTGGAGGATTGAACAAATATGAAGGTGATCATTTCGGATATATTACTCATGCTCGAGAGGTTCCGATGCCAAACTATCCACATCAGTATTATTTTGATAACGCAACCAAAACCGATGTGAATTTCTACGGAAAAGCGAACTACAGAATTGCACAAAAATGGAATGTTTTTGCAGACATGCAATACCGAACTGTTTCGTACAAAGCCAACGGTCAAGAAACGGGCCTGGTAAACGACAACTTTAGTTTCTTTAATCCAAAAGCAGGAATTACGTTTTATGCCTCTCAGACCAGTAGTCTGTATTTTTCGTATGCTAGAGCTAACCGAGAGCCTAACCGTGATGATTACGAAAACGGAAATCCAAAACCTGAAACTCTTGATGACTTTGAATTAGGATGGAGATTAAACAAAGAACACTTTAAACTGAATCTGAACGGTTATTATATGCAATATCAAAACCAATTGGTTCTGACTGGAGCTTTGAACGATGTAGGTGCTCCTGTACGCGAAAATTCAGGTGACTCATACCGTTTAGGAGTTGAAGCGGATGCTACTATTATCGCTTCTGACAAATGGATTTTTAGACCTAATATTTCGATTAGCCAAAACAAAAACATCAACTTTTTTACTGAAAGAGATGGTGAATTACAAGATTTAGGAAATACAAACATCGCTTTTTCGCCCGATGTGATTCTGTCAAATATCATTACATTTATTCCGATAGAAAATATGCAGATTTCACTTTTGTCCAAATATGTAGGTAGTCAGTATATGAGCAATCTGGATCTAAAAAGTTCTAAACTGGACTCCTATTTTATCAATGATTTGAACGCTTCTTATACTCTAAAAACCAACAAAGTGTTTGAATCAATTACCTTTTCTGCTATAGTAAACAATATTCTAGACGAAAAATATATCTCAAACGGGTATTTTTATTCGTATGATGACACTTGGAGCGATCCGAACCAAATCACCACTATCGATGGAGCGGGATATTATCCGCAAGCAACCAGAAACTTTTTGATGGGAGTTACTTTGACATTTTAGTCTCCAACTCCCTAAAAATTCTGAATAGAGCTGTACAACTGTACGGCTCTATTGTTGTGATAAAAACCTATCTTTGCAAAAATTGAAATATCGTGAATTACCTATCTGTCGAAAATATATCAAAATCGTATGGTGAAAGAGTCTTGTTTGAAGACCTTTCGTTCGGAATTAACAAAGACCAAAAAATCGCATTTGTAGCTAAAAATGGAACGGGGAAGACGTCTATCCTCAAAATCATTACAAGCGAAGATATGCCCGATTCGGGTCAGGTTATTATGAGAAAAGAAATTAAAATGGCTTTCCTTTCTCAAGAACCCAAGCTAAACCCCGAACTCACCATCGAAGAAAGTATCTTCGCTTCAGATAATCTGGTATTAAAAGTTATTGAACAATACGAGAAAGCACTAGAAAATCCTGAAGACGAAGAAGGCTATCAAAAGGCCTTTGACAAAATGGATTTGCACAACGCTTGGGATTTTGAAACTCAATACAAACAAATTCTTTTCAAATTAAAATTAGAAGACCTTAAACTCAAAGTAAAAAGCCTTTCGGGAGGACAGAAAAAACGCTTGGCATTAGCAATTATCCTACTCAACAAACCTGATTTGTTAATTCTGGACGAGCCTACGAACCATTTAGATTTAGAAATGATTGAATGGCTGGAGAATTACTTCGCTAAGGAACCCATAACACTATTTATGGTCACTCACGATCGTTACTTTCTGGAGAGAGTATGTAACGAAATCATAGAACTCGATAACGGGAAATTGTATCAATACAAAGGAAATTATTCGTATTATCTCAGCAAAAAAGAAGAGCGAATTGCGGCTGAAAACGCTTCGATTGACAAGGCTAAAAATCTTTTTGTAAAGGAACTTGATTGGATGCGAAGACAACCCAAAGCAAGAACTACCAAATCAAAATCTCGTCAGGATGATTTTTATGTAATCAAAGAAAAAGCACATTCCAGACGAAAAGAACATCAAGTAGAACTTGAGATTAATATGGAGCGAATGGGAAGCAAGATTATCGAGCTTCACAAGGTTTCTAAAAAGTTTAACAACAAAGTAATCTTAAACGGGTTTGATTATACCTTTAATAAAGGGGAACGCATTGGTATTATCGGAAAAAACGGAACTGGAAAATCGACTTTTTTAAATATTCTCACACAAACTATTCCGCCTGATTCTGGTAAAGTAGTCATTGGAGAAACTATCAAAGTTGGTTATTACACACAAAGCGGAATCAACCCTAAACCAGAACAAAAAGTAATTGATATCATCAAAGAATTTGGTGAATACATTCCGCTTACCAAAGGTAGAACCATCTCTGCTGGCCAACTTTTGGAACGCTTTTTATTCGACAGAAAAAAACAACACGATTATGTTGAAAAACTCAGTGGAGGGGAACTCAAACGACTCTATCTATGTACGGTTTTGATTCAGAACCCAAACTTTTTGATTCTCGATGAGCCTACCAACGATTTGGATATTGTAACCCTAAACGTGTTAGAAAACTTCCTTTTAGATTATCCAGGTTGTCTTTTGGTAGTTTCGCACGACCGTTATTTTATGGATAAAATCGTGGATCATTTGTTTGTTTTTAGAGGAGAAGGAGAAATTGAAGATTTTCCAGGAAACTATTCTGATTTCAGAAGCTATGAAGATTCAGCCGAACCTGTAAAAGAAGAAAAATCAGACCTTTCGAATTCAAAATCAAACTGGAAAGAGCAACAAGTAAAACAAGGGCTTTCGTTTAACGAACAGAAAGAATTTCAGAAAATAGAACGAGAAATCAAAGATTTGGAATATCAGAAAAAACAAATTGAAGCCGAATTTTCTGAAGGAAAAGTATCAGACGACAAGATTGAAACTAAAGCGTTAGAACTTCAAAAAGTCATCAAAACATTAGAAGAAAAAGAAGAACGTTGGTTTGAGCTTTCGTCTAAAATGGAGTAATATTGACAGGGCTTTGAAGGCTCTCGGAATTATTAAAAAAAGGATTTTATATCTTTGCACCTCGTTGCTAAAAACTTAAATTAAAATGTCTAAATCAAAATCAGGATTTTCAAAACTTTCAAAAGAAGAAAAAATCCAATGGCTCTTATCAGAATATTTCTCTGATAATTCTCAGGCCGAAAAAGTATTGAAGCAATATTGGAATTCTAACGAATCGCTTCAAAAACTGCATGATGATTTTATTGAAAATACTATTTCAAATTTTTATCTTCCGTACGCGGTAGCTCCTAATTTTCTGATAAACCAGAAATATTATACGGTTCCGATGGTCATCGAAGAAAGTTCAGTAGTTGCTGCTGCCTCCAAAGCAGCTAAATTCTGGTCAGAAAGAGGCGGGTTCAAAACTACCATTTTAGGTACTGAAAAAATCGGGCAAGTACATTTTATATACAAAGGAGAAAAAGAAAACCTACTTTCATTTTTTAATTCTATTAAACCAAAATTTTACGAAAATACCCAGCAGATAACGGTTAATATGCAGAAGCGAGGTGGCGGAATTACCGCTATCGAACTGCGAGACAAAACCTCTGAATTAGAAAACTATTACCAACTTCACGCTACTTTTGAAACGGTGAATAGTATGGGAGCGAACTTCATCAATACCTGTCTTGAGGAATTTGCTAAAACCCTAAAAGAAGAGGCCGAAATTGCAGGTTTAGAGATTGATGTAGTGATGAGTATTTTATCGAATTACGTTCCGAATTGTGTAGTTCGAGCAGAAGTATCTTGTAAGGTAGAAGAGCTAAACGAAAATTCTGCTTATGCAGAAAAGTTTATACAAGCGGTAAAAATTGCTCAAATCGAACCTTTTCGAGCCGTTACACACAACAAAGGAATCATGAACGGAGTAGATGCTGTGGTGTTAGCCACTGGAAATGATTTTAGAGCTGTTGAAGCGGGAGTTCATGCCTATGCAAGTAGAGATGGACAATACAGAAGCTTATCAAATGTAGAAATCAAAGACGGAGTATTTCGGTTCTGGATGGATTTACCCCTTTCATTAGGAACAGTTGGAGGTCTTACTTCGTTGCATCCGTTAGTTAAGTTTTCGTTACAAATATTAGAGAGTCCGAATTCTCAAATGTTGATGCAAATTGTGGCTGCTGCAGGACTAGCACAAAACTTTGCTGCACTAAACTCGTTGACCACTACAGGAATTCAGGAAGGACACATGAAAATGCACTTGATGAATATCCTAAATCAGTTAGAAGCTAACCACGAAGAGAAAAAATTGACCGTAAAACGCTTTAAAGGAAGACCCATATCGCATAGTGCCGTAGTCAGCTTTGTTGAAACACTTCGAAGTCAAAACAGTTAAGATCCATTAATCTAGCTCGTGAGCTATACTAGAACTCGTGAGAAGTTCTTGAGCCTCTTCGAGTAGTTTTTTCTGTTGATTATAAGAGAGCTTTATTAGGCTAAAAACTTTGTCTTTTGAACCAAGTAAATCTTTAACTAAAATAATTTTTTCTTGGAGCAATACATTTTTCTGAAGTTTATTTAAGGTTGTAAGGCATGTAATAGGATACAAACTCCCAGAATCAACTCTTTTTTTAATACTGGATTTTTCGGGATAGTTCCACGAAATAAGTTTTATTCCGTAATGATTAGCAAAACTGATTGCATCTAAAGTCAGATAAGCGTTTGTGATAAGCCAACCTGTACTGGGTTTTAGCTTTTGTCCAAAAAACTCAAATTCGTTTTCTTTTAAATCATTGAATCTCGAGAGAAAATACATCGGAGTAGTAACCGGAATTTTAGCATCTACATCATTTCGGAATTTGCATTCTGCTAATTGTAATTGGCCATGCTGTAGAGCAACAACATCTATTTCGTGTGTTACAGCAATACCTTGCAGGATTTTACTATGTGTAGCCTGACAACCAATTTCTTCAAAAAATCGGGTTACCCAAAGTTCAAAATTATAACCATCAGGTCCTAAATCTCGAAGTGCTCTTTTAAGACTATAACGAGCCGCATACGACTTTCGAACTTTTTTAAGTTCGTTAAAAGCCAGTTGATAGAGTTTTCGAGTGGTGATTTCGTTATAGAGTTGCGGTTCGATTCCGTTAAAAACTTTAACTACCTCCCGCTCTGATGCACCAGATTTAGAAAGCGAATGAATCAAACTCGATTTATCAAACAAAACAAGCTCTCCCGAATATTTTTTGACAAGCATAAGTCTTTCATTTTGTATAAAAGTAATAAAAAACTGTTAGCTATTATCTGTAAACTATTAATTAAATATATACTACTTTTGAGGTTTTTCAGTTATATTCTCTAACAGTAAAAATCCTTTTAATCTGTGTTTAAAAACTTTCTTCTGATACTATTCGTTTTTTGTGTTTCTGTTGCTTTAGCACAAGAGACCAATCCGTTGTATGTATCGGAAAAAATAAGGGTTACGAATGACACCATAACACTTCAAAACAAAAACATCAATCCTTCAGAATTTACGATTTTAGATAAAAACGGAAATCGGATTAACCAAGAAAATTACGAAATCGATTATACCAACGGGAAAATGATCTTTCAGAACATCCAAACCGATTCGCTCGAGCTTATCTACTTTAAACTGCCTGATTTTTTGACCAAAGAATATGCGATTTATGACGAAAACCGAGTGGTTTCGAATGAAGAATATAACGGAATGTTGTATTCGCTCGATGTCGGAACGCCAAAGCAATTCGTGCCGTTCGAAGGTTTGAATACTTCGGGGAGTATTTCTAGAGGCGTTACGGTCGGAAACAACCAGAATGCAGTTACCAACTCGTCTTTAGACTTGCAGATAACCGGAAAATTATCTGATAAAGTGAGCATTCGGGCTTCGATTCAGGACAGCAATATTCCGATTCAGGAAGGAGGATATTCGCAAAAGCTAGATGAGTTTGATCAGATTTTTATCGAATTATTTTCGGATATGTGGAACATACGAGCAGGAGATTTATTTTTAGAAAACAGGCAATCTCGTTTTCTGAATTTCAATAAAAAAGTGCAGGGAATATCCACCAATTTTACGTTCGGCAGCGATAATAAAACTACCATTTTCTCGAGTGTTGGGTTGGTTCGTGGGCAATATGCACGAAGTAGCTTTACGGGTCAGGAAGGCAATCAGGGACCGTATAAACTTCGAGGAAACAACGGAGAACTGTACGTTTTAGTCGTTTCGGGTTCAGAACGGGTTTACGTAAACGGAATCTTGTTAGAACGTGGAGAAGACAAACAATATGTGATTGATTACAATGCTGGAGAAGTGATTTTCACTTCGCTTTTTCCGATTACTTCCGAAATGCGGATTACTATCGAATATCAATTTTCTGAACGAAATTACACCCGGTTTATAGCTTACGGAGGCGTGATGCACGAGTGTGAAAAGTGGAATATCGGAGGATTTGTCTATTCCGAAAACGATATGAAAAATCAACCTCTGCAACAAAATTTATCTCCCGAACAAGTCGAAATCCTTAAAAATGCAGGAAATAATTCGGAGCAAATGGTTGCTTCGAGTGCTTACGAAGATTCGTATTCCGAAAATCGGATTTTGTACAAAAAAGTATGGGTTTCAGGTGTGGAAGTATTTGAGTTTTCAAACAATCCAGAAGACGAATTGTATAATGTGCGTTTTACACTTGTGGGTCAGGGCAACGGAAATTATATTTTGGCCAACAATCAAGCCATCGGAAAGATTTATCAATATATCGAACCCATTGGGGGAATTCCACAAGGAAATTATGAACCGATTATTCGATTGATCGCTCCCGAAAAAATCCAGATGGCTACCCTTTTAGGAGGCTATCATACCGAACAAACGCAAGCTGATTTTGAAGTCGGAATGAGCAACAGCGACAAAAACCTATTTTCTGATATTGACGACCAAAACAACCAAGGATTTGCAGGAAGAGTAAAACTAAACCAAAGAGTTTTATCGGGAGAATATCAGGTAGACGCTTTTGCAGATTATCAGTTTGTGGACAAGAACTTCAGAACTATTGAGCGACTTTTTACTATAGAGTTCGACCGGGATTGGAACATCAATACCATAATGAACTCTAGTCAGAGTTTGCTGATTGCAGGCACAAAAGTAAAACTCAAAAATAATGGGTTTGTAAATTATCAATTCGAAAAATTAGACTTTTCAGATGTGTTTAATGCCAATCGAAATGTACTGAATACCAATCTAAAATTCGATAAACTAACCGTTCAGTCTGACAATTCAATTTTGAATAGTGACGGAAATTATTCCACAACCGAATTTACACAAAGCCAAACCCAAACCCGTTACCATTTCGACAAAAACTGGGTAGGAGCTTCTTTGCGATTAGAAGACAATTCTGAGCGTTTAAAAGAGACTAATTCGCTTTCGAATTTAAGCCAAAGATTTATCGAATATGGAGGTTTTGTCGGACGAGGAGATTCCACAAAAGTATATTTACAATTAGGCTATTTACATCGTAAAAACGATAGCTTGGTGGGAGGAACAATCCAAAGGGTGAATCAGTCGAATTCGTTTTATGCAAAATCGAGATTGTTGCAAACGCAAACCAGTGATTTATCTGTTTTTGTGAATTATAGAGTTCTGAAATATACGGATAATGTGTTGTCAAAAGAACCTTCTTTGAATTCGAGAGTGGTGTATAACGATCGTTTTTTCAACCAACTCGTTCAGCTAAATACTTCGTTTGAAACCATGTCAGGAAGCTTAGCTCAACAGGAGTTTACTTATCTTGAAGTGGAACCAGGACAAGGCGTTTATATGTGGAACGATTATAACGGAAACGGAATTCAGGAGCTTGAAGAATTTGAAATTGCTGTTTTTTCGGATCAAGCCAAATATATTCGGGTTTTTCTACCGAATCAGGTTTTTGTAAAAACACATCAGAATCGCTTTTCAAATTCGTTAACCCTCAACCCAACACAATGGCAAAACGAAAAGGGAGCGAAAAAAATGTTGTCGTATTTTTATAATCAGACTTCGTTTTTGGTGGATCGAAAAATCGAGCGAAACGAAGATAATTTTGATTTGAATCCGTTCGGAGGAGATTCAGAGGAAATTTTAGCGCTTAATACCAATGTTCGAAACAGCTTGTTTTATAACCGAGGAAAACAAGACCATTCGGTTACTTATACCTATTTGTTGAGCGAGGCAAAAAGTCTATTGTCGGTTGGTTCGGTAAGCAACAAAACTGGTTCGCATAAATTGCAATACACCCATCTCGTATCGGATATCTGGCTAATGAATTTGAGTACAAAAAGTGTTCTGACCCAAACCACTTCGGAGAATTATGACACGCGAAACTTTAGAATAGAAACCTATAATCTGCATCCAAAATTATCGTATTTATTTACCCGAAATACCAGTTTAGATGTGTTTTATGAATTCCAAAACAAAAAGAATACAATCGGAAGCTTGGAAGAATTAGTACAGCATCGATTAGGATTGTCCTTTAGTTTTTCGGGTAAAAAAGGATTTACCTCCACAGGAGAATTCTCATTGTACGAAAATGATTTTACAGGAAACACCCTTTCTCCAGTTGCCTACCAAATGTTAGAAGGATTGCAAGCCGGACAAAACCTAACTTGGAGATTGCTCTTGCAGAAAAACCTAACCCAATACTTGGATTTAAACCTTAATTACGAAGGTCGAAAAAGTGAAACTTCAAAAACGATTCATACCGGAAGTGTGCAGTTGAGGGCATTTTTTTAGTCCCTATTTAAACTTATTTTTTAGTAAATACTTAATTATTTCTTTTCCTAAATTCGTTATAGATACTATTCCCACAATTTTATCATTTTTAATAATACCTTTTTCTTCCAAATAATCTAAAACAAAATTTATTTCTTTTGTAAATAATGTTATTTTATTCAAACTAAATACAAAATCTTTTTGATGGACTGCTAAATGCTTAATTATATCAATAAATACAACTTTTTGTTCATCAGATAAAGAAAGGTTATATTCTTTAAAAATTTCCTCAACTTTGTTTTTAATTATTTTATCTCTCGGTATTAGTTCAATTTCAGCTTTATTATCAACTATTTGTATATTTAAATTTCCTTCCTTTAATTTTTCATTCAATTGTTTTAAATCAGAAATTTCATTACTTAAAGCTAGAATTTTCGCTGTATTTTCTTTTATTATTTTATTATTTTGTTCTTTTAAAATTATAATTTCTTCGTTCTTATTTTGTTTTATTTCTATGTTTTCTTTTGATAATTGTTCATTCTGTTCATTTATATTAGAAATTTGATTATTTAAATTGTTTTTCTCAACCATTAAGCTATTAATTTGATTATTTAAAACTTCTAATTCTTGGGAACCCGAAATTTCTTTTTGAACCTGAAAACGATGTTTCGCATTATCTAATTCTTCGTTTCTTTCAAGTTCATTATTTTTATTTTTAAACCAACTAAAAACATAATTAATACCTACTTGAAGTATCGGAAATAATAACGCATAAAAAATAGCTATAAAAATAGGATTCAAAATTCTGTGATGCCAAATATTATTAATATTTTTTATATATAGAATATTTTCTAAAACATCTCCTTTTTGAAATATCAAATAATAAATTATATCCCAGTTGTAAAGGATTAAAATAATTGAGTAAGTTAAAACAATAGGTAATTTTAATTTCGATTTGAAGTGACTGACGACTTCTTTATAATTTTCTTTAACTGCATTAGTTTCCATACTGAATAAAAGGTTATTTTGATGCAATATATATAATTTTAACATATATTCAATTATCAAAGACTTTGAATTTCTTTGATATTGGAAGGGTACAATTAGGAGCATTTTTTTAAATCATTTAAGTTAGTATATTGCAATTGTAAAAAATTTAACAATAAAGCAATGAAAAAAATTACACTTATTCTTCTACTAACGAGTTATTTTGGGTTATATGCACAGGAGGAAATAATCGAAACCAAACCATTACCGCTAAAATATATCTCGGTAAATAACATTCAACAAGAAGGGATAACCTTGTCAAATGATCAAATCCGTGAAGTTCTTAAAACTCAAAAATATGCGTTAGAAGACTTTAATAAAGGAATCAGAAGTAGAAAAATAGGAAATATATTTTTGGGAGGAGGAATCGGTTTGTTTGTAGGAAACGGTATTTCGAATCTGATGTTGGCCAATAATGATAAGTCCTCTAAAAATCCTCAATTTCTTTTTATTGTTGGAGGCGGAATTGCAGCAACAGGAATTATCATAAAAATTAGTGCAAAAGACCGCATTAAAGAGTCCGTTTGGCATTACAACCAACGAAACGGATTCACGTCAAAGACAAATTTAGAATTTAATCTCGCTGCAAACTCTGATGGTGTGGGAGTTCAGCTTAACTTTTGATATAAAAAGTATTACAGTCGATTTTAACTACTTCTTCCCAAAGCTTGAATAAAACTCAAATACTTTCTTGGCTCTTGAGGCACCAATTACTTGAGCAATTTCTTCTTCGGTTGCTTTAGAAAGCCTTTTTACCGAACGGAAGTGCTTGATGAGTGCAATCATGGTCTTCTCTCCTACTCCAGGAATAGTTTCGATAGAAGTTTTTAGAGCAGCATTACTTCGTTTTTGTCTGTGGAAGGTGATTCCGAAGCGATGTGCTTCGTTTCGCAGTTGCTGAATAACTTTTAGGGTTTCGGACTTTTTGTCTAGATACAACGGAATCGGATCATTGGGATAGAACAATTCTTCCAAGCGTTTTGCAATTCCGATAACCGCTATTTTCCCTCGTAATCCGAGGACCTCTAAACTTTTGAGCGCAGACGAAAGCTGTCCTTTTCCACCATCGATAATAATCAGATTTGGCAAAGGTTCTCCTTCATCCAAAAGTCGTTTGTATCTTCGATACACCACTTCTTCCATCGAAGCAAAGTCATTCGGACCTTCAACAGATTTGATATTAAAGTGTCGATAATCTTTTTTGCTTGGCTTTCCGTCTTTAAACACCACGCAAGCTGCAACGGGGTTTGTTCCTTGAATATTCGAATTGTCAAAACATTCGATATGTCTTGGCTCTACCGAAAGTCGCAAATCAGCCTTCATTTGTGCCATCAAACGATTGGTATGCCTGTCAGGATCTGTGATTTTCACTTGTTTGAGTTGGTCTAATCTAAAGAATTTTGCATTGCGTTCAGACAAATCCAAAAGCTGTTTTTTGTCTCCCAATTTCGGGACAGTCACTTTTATTTTTTCGCCTAAATCCACTTCAAACGGAAGGATAACCTCTCGAGTATCCAAATGAAATCGCTCCCGAAGTTCAATAACCGAAAGTTCCAATAATTGCTCATCAGTTTCGTCCAGTTTCTTTTTGATTTCCATCGTATGCGAACGAATAATTGCACCATACGAAATCTGCAAAAAGTTTACATACGCAAAACTATCGTCCGAGATAATCGAAAAAACATCCACATTTGATATTTTTGGATTTACAATAGTTGATTTTGCCTGATAATTTTCGAGGACATCAATCTTTTCTTTTATTTTTTGGGCCTCCTCGAACTCTAGATTTTGTGCATGCTGATGCATCAATTTCTTAAATTGATGAAGCGAGTCTTTAAAGTTTCCTTTTAAGATTTCTCGAACTCCCTTTATCTTTTCTTCATATTCTTGTGCAGCCTCATAGCCCTCGCAAGGTCCTTTGCAATTTTTGATATGGTATTCCAGACAAACCGAATATTTGCCAGAGCGAATATTAGCAGGAGATAAATCATAGGCACAAGTGCGGAGTTGATACAATTCTTTTATCAACCCTAAAATAGTACTTACGGTTTTGAAATTGGTATAAGGTCCGAAATATTCGGAACCGTCATTTATTTTATTTCTAGTCGGAAAAATTCTCGGAAAGGGTTCGTTTTTGATACAAATCCAAGGATAAGTCTTATCATCTTTGAGCAATACATTATATCGAGGCTGATATTGCTTAATAAGATTATTTTCTAATAAAAGTGCATCTGTTTCGGTCGGGACAACAATATGCTTAATCGATACTATCTTTTTTACTAAAACACGGGTTTTACCGTTTTCGTGGATTTTTGTAAAATAAGAAGCGACTCTTTTTTTGAGATTTTTAGCCTTTCCTACATATAGTATCTTACCTTCCTTATCATAATACTGATATACTCCCGGACTATCCGGAAGGGTTTGTATTTGGAGTTCTAAAGGTGTAAACTGCATAATGCAAATTTACGTTTTTTTGTCAAGAAAAGTTTATAAACTTAACCATTGCTTAAACTCAGAGGCTTTGTTTTTACTAACAATAATATTCTCGGGAGATTTAGGGTTGGTTTCGACCTTTAGTTGGTTATTCCCGTATTTATAAATTTTTTCAATCGCTTTTATTGATAAAATAAATTGTCGGTTTGCTCTAAAAAAGTAAGTTTTGTCTAAGTCGTTATAAAGTTCGTCCAAACTACTATTACTATGATAAATTTCTCCTTCTAGACTACAGACATAAGTAATAGTATTCTCTGTATATACAAAAGCAATATCATCAATAGCAATCGAAACTATTTCGTCTTTTCGATAGGTCAAAAACCGCTTTTTGTAAGATTCAGATTTATTAGAATTTTGTTCTGTATCATCTGTGATTTGCTTCATTTTTTCTTTATACAAAACCAAATCGTAATTAAGTTTAGACAAAGATAGTACTTCTTTGGAGAGCCCTTCATTCTGATTTTCTAAGCTTTTTTCGTATTTTCTGCTAATCAGGCGAACCAAAAACAAAGAGAGTAGCACCATCAACATCCCCGAGGCTACATAAACCAATATAAAGTTGATTTTCAACTTATGAATATAGCCTTTAATGTTATCAATATTGGCATATACCGCAACAATCCAATCGGTATTTTTGACGGGATATAAATAGATAACCTCCGAATCAGTTACCTTTTTTATATTTTCAGTCGACTTTCCTTTTTCGGTTTTAGCCTTTAATATTTCCTGAAAATCTTCTGTATCCATTTCGTCATACATAACGGGTTGCACAAAATAATCTTCGGATACAATGGGTTGACCTATAAATTGTGGATTAGGATGACATATTTGAATTCCAGACCAGTCAAACATACAAATAAAACCCAATTCAGTATCTGTATTTTCTATGCTTTGCTGTAAATTGTTTATTACAACTTCTTTTGCCAACCCACTCTCTATCTGAAAATGCACAAGATTTGAAATCTCATCCGCTTCCCTTTTACCTGATTCGATTTGGCTTTTCAGAAAGTAATCAGTGGCAATCTCAAACATATAGTTCATGCTGAAATAACTCACCACAAAAGTAACCACACTCAATCCTATAAAAGTAAATAAATAGAGTTTGTCTTTTTTCATCTTTTGAGAATAGGCTGTATTTCTACAGTTTACTTTAAGTCTATTTTTTCCTTTTCATCTGCTTTTTTGTCTCTTTCACCAAAATATAGAGGATAACAGGCTAGAAATCAACTTATTTTTGTTTAGTCAAATCTAAAAAAAAAACCTATGAAAACAATTTTATTTACTACAAAAACAATTCTAATGTTATTTTTTATGTGGGGGATTTTTCCTCTACAGGCACAGCAAACCCATGAAATTATGTGGTCTATGAGTACAACTTCAGCTCAAGCAACTATTACTATTGACGTTGGAGATACCATTAAATGGATTTGGACAGAAAACGGAATGCCCCATGACGTGAGTAGTATAGACCCGAATGCCCCATCAGGTTTTGGGAGTACAATGATGATGAATGCAGGTTCTGAATATGAGTTTACTTTTACAGAAGCAGTTGTATTTAACTACAGATGTTCTGTTCATCCAGCTAGTATGTTTGGTACTATAACCGTAGAAAGTACTGCTATTGAAGAAGTGGTTACTATTCCAGATGCTAATTTTAAAAGTTACTTGATAGGTCAGAATTCTATAAATACTAATGAGGATGGAGAAATTCAAGTAAGTGAAGCTATCGCTTTTGCAGGAACTATTAATTGCATGGGAATGAATATTGAAACTCTAACAGGTATTGAAGCTTTTATTGCTCTGACCAATCTAAACTGTAGCGGCAATTTACTTACTACACTAGATGTTAGTGAGAACGTAGCTTTGGTTTCTTTGGATTGTTCGGATAACGAAATTGAAACACTAAATATTCTTAATAATCTTCTTTTAACCCAAATTTATTGTCAAGACAATATGTTGACTTCGCTAGAAGTAAGCAATAATTTAGTGCTCACCGATTTAAACTGTAGCAACAATCATCTTACGGATTTGGATATGAGCAATAATGTAGCCTTAACCGATTTATATTGTTCTAACTTACATATAACTTCATTGGATTTAAGTAATAATTCGGCTCTTACTTCATTGGATTGCAGTGAAAATCACATGCTAACAAGCCTCAATGTTCAGAACGGAAATAACATAAATATGGTTTTATTTAATGCTCTTGGAAATGAAGAGCTTACTTGTGTTCAAGTTGATGATGCCAATTATAGTACTACAAACTGGACGGATATTGAGGTAACTACATTCTTTAGCGAAGATTGTTCGGCTTCTACGGATGACGTCCTTGCCAAAAACTCATTGGTTATTTATCCGAATCCAACACAACATAATTTAACTATAACTTCTTTGGTCGAAGTCTATTCTTATGTGATTTTTGATGTTCAAGGTAAAATAATTACTGAAAAGACATTTAACCATTACAACTCTAATGTTGATATTGATACGCATTCATTCGAAAACGGAATCTATTTTATAAAAGTAGCTACTACTGATCAAAGAATTTCTATCTTTAAAATAATCAAAAACTAATTATAATCCTTTGAGAATCTGCCTAAATTTAATTTATTAAAACGATTTAAGCAGATTCTTTTTATTATTTTATTGGTCTAAACTTTAAAAATAAAGAATGAGAAAAGGATATATTTTTGGTGTTATTCAAGTCTTATTCCTGCTTTCTGCTTGCGAATATAATCTGGAAGAAGGACTTTCGGCTCCACCCTGCAATACTGAACCCGTAGTACACGAAATTAATTGGGAAATGGGTGTAAGCGGTCAGTTAGCCAGTGTAAATATAAAACCTGGAGACACTGTTCGATGGATTTGGACAGAGGATAATATGCCTCATGATGTAAGTAGTAATCATCCTAATGCTCCAGATGATTTTGGAAGTCAAATTATAATGGGAATTGGCTCTAGTTATGAATACACCTTTACCGAAGAAACTGTTTTTGAGTATCGATGTTCTATACATCCTGATACTATGTACGGTACTATTACTGTTATGGCGTGTACTGACGAGTAAGTAGGAAAATACACATGCGTTATAAAAACAAACACCTATGAAAAAAACCATCTACATAGTAAGTACTTTTGTGTTTTTAGGGATTTTAGCTACTTTATTTATCTTCATAAAATTATACAACAAACCTCATATTGATGTAAATTTTTCTACGTCAGATTACAAGGTTTCTATTGAGGAAGTTACACTTGAATTTAATCAAGACGAAGAAAATGCCAATCAAAAGTATCTAGATAAGATTATTCAATTTGACGGAATTATAAATCACATTGATATACTAGATGGCAATAGCACCCTTACTTTAAGTAGTGATACAAATCCTACACAAACTGTTGTCTGTAATATGGCCGCATCACAAAACATAAAAATAGTACAGCTAGAACTAGGGCAAAAAATTACTGTTAAGGGGATTTGTACGGGTTACTTAATGGACATTATGCTAGTAAAAACTGTAATTGTAAATTAAATTCTTAAACATTATGCGAGTTGTTATTATTCTCTTCTTTCTTTCATTTATAAGTCCTAGTCTGGTTCAGGCACAAAATAACTATTTTACTAAACAAGGTTATATTTCTTTTTATTCTCATACCTCGGTAGAAGATATAAAAGCAGAAAACAATCAGGTTTTAAGCATCATCGATTTCGAAACGGGAGACATTGCCATTACTTTATTAATGAAGTCTTTTCAGTTTGAAAAAGCTCTTATGCAAGAGCACTTTAATGAGAATTATATAGAATCTGACAAATATCCTAAAGCTAATTTTTCAGGTCGCATTCAAAATATAAAAGACGTGCTTGAAGGGAAAAACAATATAGCCGAAATTAGAGGGGAGCTCACCATAAAAGGAATAACCAAAACGGTTTTGATAGAGAGTAAAATCACTATAGAAAAAGACAACATTACTCTCAAAGGAAAATTTATGATAACCATAGCGGATTACAATATCAAAATTCCAGCTATTGTTAGAAAAAATATTGCCGAAAAAGTCGAAGTTACCTTTATTCTAAAACATCAGCCTTATAAATAACATCATGAAAAAACTACTCTTATCATTCTTCTTATTAGTAAGCACGCTTACTATTCAAGCACAAGAATTATTAGATATTCTAGAAAGTGAAATACCCCCTACCACAGAATATGTAACCGCTTCGTTCAAAGGAACACGAATCATCAATGGTCATTCTATTGAAAACCGAAAAAAAGGAATATTAGAATTTCTTATCTCTCATCGATTTGGAAAAATAAATGACGGAGAAGAGGAGTTTTTCGGATTAGATGAATCTAATATTCGCCTGGCTTTAGAATATGCACTTACTGATGATATAATGATTGGATTGGGCAGAAGTTCATTTGAAAAAACTTTCGACGGATTTATTAAGTATAAACTCCTGAAACAAAGTGTAGGCGAAAAGAATTTTCCGGCTAGTATCTCTATCTTTGGTAGTGTAGCACGAAAAACTCTTAAAGATTATCTCCCTGAAAACAAACCTAGCTTTAACGATCGCTTATTTTATACCACACAGATTCTAATTGCCCGAAAATTTAGCGAGTCTTTTAGCCTACAATTATCACCTTCTTATATCCATCGAAATACAGTAAAAATTGACGAAGACCCTCATGATATTTTTGCTTTAGGAACAGGAATGAGACTCAAATTAAGTAAAAGAATGTCATTGAATACGGAGTATTATTATACTTTTAATCCTCTGGTTTCTCAAAACGTTAAAAATTCTTTTGCCATTGGAATAGATATCGAAACAGGAGGACATATCTTTCAGATGATGTTGTCCAATACTAATACGATGATTGAAAAAGCTTTTATTACTGAAACCACTCATGATTTTTTTAAAGGAGATATTCATTTTGGGTTTAATATTTCCAGAGCTTTTCAGCTGAAAAAAAATAAAAACATCTTCCCTGAACCTACTTACTAAAGTGTGATTTTGAGAAGGTGTTTTTAAGTTTTATTTAATTATACTCTAAAGATTCCTCCCACAGCAATTATGGATTCTCCAAACATAAAGCTTTGTGAGGCTTTATCAACTGTTGAATTGGTCGTACGGATATTGTCCATATTAATATAACCTCCTTTTAATTCTGTCTGGATAAACAAATATTTCCAAACAGTAATATTTAAGCCTACGTGAGCTGAAATTCCGTAACCAGAAATATGAAAATCATCATGACGATCTTTTTTCATCAGTGTAGAATTCGTTTTTGGATACAAGAATCCAGCTCCTATTCCTCCGATAAAATTAAATTGAATTTTATCTGTATCTCTAATTCTCAAATATTTTGAAAAGTCATCTACACGAGAGAATTCGACATTTACATAATTTAACCCATCGGTATGTTCAAACAGTAAAAAGTCTTCTGTAAGTAAAACATTTCCGTCAGAAATTGCTTCTCCATACATACCTCTATCTGGATAGTTACCCGAGTAACCCACGGTTTTCTCATTGTACATCACATATTTCATATGATCAACTCCTAAAGAGATATTGTACTTGTCCGTAATAAAATAACCCACTCTCAAATTGGTTTGAGGAATGGTCATTCTTGCAGGATTGACATAATCAATATGCCAGCCTTTTGGTTTGTCATGAGCTTTTACATTATTCAATGTAAAATCATAATTTTGTCCTCTGAAATGAATATCCGAATCGGAATAGAAGTCTCTGTTTCCTCCCCAATAAATATAAATTTTTCCTTTGTTATGGGAAGTAAATTTTGTCGGAGACACGAAATCCTCCGATTGGCTAAAACTCGAAAAGCTCAAAGTCATAGCCATTAATAGCACAAAATGTTTCAATTTGAGTAAGGTGTATAAAAATTTAAAATTGATTAATAGTTTTTCGAATAGCGACTAGTCGAGTCATTAGTCTTTCGAAATATTTAATATCAAGCATGTTAGCCCCATCACTTTTAGCATTCGCAGGATCAAAATGAGTTTCAATAAAGATTCCGTCTACTCCCACAGCAATTCCTGCTTTGGCAATAGTTTCAATCATATCAGGTCTTCCTCCTGTTACCCCCGAAGTTTGATTAGGCTGCTGAAGTGAGTGCGTTACATCAAGAACAGTAGTAGCATATTCTTTCATAGTCGGAATTCCTCTGTAATCCACGATCATATCCTGATAGCCAAACATAGTTCCCCTATCGGTAACCATAACGTTTTGATTATTAGAATCCAGCACTTTCTGAACAGCATGCTTCATACTTTCTGGACTCATAAACTGCCCTTTTTTCAGGTTTACAGTTTTTCCAGTATTAGCTGCAGCCACTACTAAATCTGTCTGACGAACCAAAAATGCAGGAATTTGCAAAATATCTACATATTCTGCTGCCATAGCTGCATCTTGCTCTGTATGAATATCTGTAATGGTCGGTACGTGAAAAGTTTCCGATACTTTACGTAAAATTTTCAATGCTTTTTCGTCTCCGATTCCTGTAAAAGAATCTACTCTAGAGCGATTTGCCTTTTTGAAAGAACCTTTAAAAACATACGGAATTTGTAATTTGTCTGTAATGGTTATTGACTCTTCTGCAATTTTAAGAGCCATTTCTTCGCCTTCGATAGCACAAGGTCCTCCCAGTACAAAGAAGTTTCCGCTATTTAAGTGCTTGATTTGAGGTATATTCTGTAAATTCATTATTTAGTTTTTGAAGTGCAAATTTACGAAATTAAAAGTTAAATTTATACTAATTACCCTTTATCCTTTTCCAAAGAGCTGACAACAATTCTTTAGCTCTTCCTTTTCGTTTATTTCTTACTTCAACAGCATTTACCGAATTGTTTTCCGTAATAATTTCGTAGCTAAACGAAAACTCAGGACTCATGCCATCAGTAGAGATTAAACCGAATCGCATATCATTAAAATATCTTTGACCTCCCATTTGAGTAATCGCAAACCATCCTTCAGAAATCCATTGAAGTTGTCGAATAGTTTTTTCGTTTATAACATCTTCTACCAGTTCATAGTTTTTCGGATAATAATCAAACGAAATAGGTTGCGAATCAAAGAACGAATAATCTCCCATATAATATCCGTTTTGGGTTTCTATAATCGAATTCCACAAAACAATATTCATCGGAGAAGGCTTTACTATCTTACGAATGTACTCTATATTTTGTTCAGATAATCTCTTTTCGAATTTCGAAGCTACTATTTGTTGAGTAATAACAGTCAGTAGTAAATAAGACGAACTAATGATTAGCCCTAAATTATTCCATTTTTGCCTTTTCGGGTTGTTTCGTTTAAAGCGCATCACCATAATCAGGCAAAACAAAAACGGTAGAGTATATAACGGGTCTATTACAAAGATAGAATGTAACGAAAAGCGTATATCAAAAGGGTACAAAAGTTGTGTCCCCCAAGTGGTAAAGGCATCGAGCAACGCATGAGTAAAGAAACCTAGAAACCAGAAAATGGTAGTTTGTTTAAGTGTAATCTCGGTTTTTTTCTCTACTTGGGTCAAGATCCATCCCAACAAAGGTGAAAGCAAAACAAAAAACAAAATCGAGTGACTAAATCCCCGATGAATTTCGATTGCCGTAATCGGGTCAAATAATTTTCCGACATATACATCTAAATCGGGAATCGTCCCTGCAATAGCTCCATATAATAAAGCTCTATTTCCGAGTTTTTTTCCGAGAAGCTTCTCTCCTACCGCAGCTCCGAGTACAATTTGAGTAAGTGAATCCATTTATGAGTAAAAAAAACAAAGATACAAAGGTTTTATCAAGAGCTAAACACTGAATACAAAACACGAAAATTTCGTATCTTTGCAAAATGAAACAAAAAGTTGTAATCGGTCTATCAGGTGGAGTAGATTCTAGTGTGGCAGCCTATCTTTTAAAAGAACAAGGCTATGAGGTTATTGGTCTTTTTATGAAAAACTGGCATGATGATTCGGTTACTATTTCTGATGAATGCCCTTGGTTAGAAGACAGCAATGATGCTCTTTTGGTAGCTGAAAAATTAGGTATTCCTTTTCAAACAGTAGATTTAAGCGAACAATACAAAGAGCGTATCGTTGACTATATGTTTAACGAATACGAACAAGGTCGTACTCCGAATCCAGATGTGCTTTGTAACCGCGAAATCAAGTTTGATGTATTTATGAAAATTGCACTAAGTCTTGGGGCAGATTTTGTTGCAACAGGTCATTATTGCAGAAAGGACGCTATCGAAAAAGAAGGTAAAACAATTTATCGCTTATTAGCAGGGAGAGATCAAAACAAAGATCAATCATACTTTTTGTGCCAATTGTCACAAGAGCAATTATCTAAATCTTTATTTCCGATTGGAGAATTAACCAAACCTCAAGTGCGTGAAATTGCTACAAAACTTGACCTTATTACCGCAGAAAAGAAAGACTCTCAAGGTTTGTGCTTTATCGGGAAAGTTCGTTTACCCGAATTTTTACAGCAAAAACTAAAACCCAAAGAAGGCTTTATTTATGAAATCAGCAATGATTCTGATATTTATAATACTCCAAAACCAAAATTCAGCACTTTAGAAGAAGAATTGGCTTTTGAATCAAAACCATTTTCGTATCAACCCACAGACGGAAAAAAAATGACTACTCATCAAGGGGCCCATTATTTTACGATAGGTCAACGCAAAGGTTTGAATGTTGGGGGAACCAAAGAACCTCTTTTTGTGATTGCTACTGATATCGAAACAAACTCTATATATACAGGACAAGGTAATTACCATAAAGGTTTATTTAGAAAAGCTCTTTTTGTAAAAAATCACGAAGTACATTTTATCCGCGAAGATTTAGCTTTAAAAAATGGAGAAACACTAGAAGTTATGGCTCGAATTCGATATAGACAACCTTTACAAAAAGCTACTGTTCATCGTTTCGAAAGCGGAATTTATGTGGTGTTCGAGGAGGAGCAATCTGCTATTACAGAGGGGCAATTTGTTGCGTGGTATATAAATGATGAACTTATCGGATCAGGAGTAATCAGTTAGGGGGATTTATAAAGATTCGCTAAACTCCGTATTATTTGTAGCTTTTAATATCCATACTTCCCTTTCCAACGGTTTTTTAGAAACTCTTTGGTTTGATTTTCTCTCGAATTATTCTGTGGTTCGTAAATCGCAGTATTTTTTATTTCGTCAGGTAAAAATTCTTGTTCTACAAAATTGTTCTCATAATCGTGAGAATACTTATAGTCTTCTCCGTAGCCCAATTCTTTCATCAGTTTAGTAGGCGCATTTCGAAGGTGTAAAGGAACCGATAAATCTCCTGTTTGACGCACAATTTGCTGCGCTTTTCCAATAGCCAAGTAAGTGGAATTACTCTTTGGAGAAGTAGCCAGATAGACAGCACACTGACTTAAAATAATTCGGGATTCGGGATATCCAATAGTAGAAACAGCCTGGAAACAATTATTCGCAATTACTAAAGCTGTAGGATTTGCATTTCCTATATCTTCACTAGCAGAAATGAGCAATCTTCGAGCAATGAATTTCAAATCTTCACCTCCTTCAATCATTCGGGCTAACCAATATACTGCTCCGTTGGGGTCGCTTCCTCTTATGGATTTTATAAAAGCCGAAATAATATCGTAATGTTGTTCTCCTGTTTTATCATACATTACTGTATTTTTCTGAACTAGGTGCATTACTCTTTCGTTCGTAACTACAATCTTATCTTCTGTAGATGCGTTTATGATTAGTTCAAAAATATTAAGTAATTTTCTTCCGTCCCCTCCTGATAATCTCAAAAGAGCTTCGGTTTCTTTTAGTTCGATATTTTTTGCCCGAAGAAAATCATCTATTTGCAAAGCTCGATTCAAAATTGCTTCTAAATCTTCTCTTGAAAAAGGATTCAACACATAAACTTGGCATCTGGACAAGAGTGCTGGAATAACCTCAAAGCTCGGATTTTCGGTAGTCGCTCCAATAAGGGTTATCCAACCTTTTTCGACTGCCCCCAACAAAGAATCTTGTTGTGATTTATTAAAACGGTGAATCTCATCAATAAACAAAATTGGATTTTTTGACGTAAATAATCCTCCGCTTTGTTTAGCCTTTTCGATTACATCACGAACATCTTTCACCCCAGAATGTATAGCAGACAACTCATAAAAAGGTCTTCCTGACTGTTCTGCCATTATTTGAGCCAGAGTGGTTTTACCCGTACCAGGAGGACCCCATAAAATCAAAGACGGAATCATTCCCTTTTCAATCTGATGAACAAGCGAACCTCCTTCTCCTACTAAATGAGATTGGCTAATATAATCGGACAGGCTTTTTGGACGGACACGCTCCGCTAAAGGTTTGTTCATTTTGATTATAGATTAACATGTTTGATGCACCAAATATTACTTACTATTCTCTAAAATATCTTTCAGCACTACTTTATTCTCGTAATTTATAACTTCTACAAAAATGGTTCTTTTACCTTCAAGTTCTCCTTCTATAAGATAATATTTACCGTTATCCATTGGGACATTACTCTTCGAAAAATCTATATCTCCGCTTCTAAAAATTTCTTTCAGTTGAATAGTATCTAGAACCCCCTCTTGCATCTTTTCTGAGGCGACATCCGAATAGTGAAAAGGTTTGCTGCGTAAATCTTTTAAGACTCTACAATTCGGCAAATAACAGTAAGACATATCTTTGTCTCCATATTTTCCTTTAAAAAAGAAAATCAAAAATAAAACTCCTACTAAAAGACCTAACAGATAATAGGCTAAACGATTGACAAATTTCATTATTATGCTGGTTTTGATTTATTAAAAAACTTTTCTTTCACTACTTCATAGATAATCGGAAGAATGGAAAGGAAGATGATCATTAATACTACTTTAGAAAAATTGTCTTTAATAACAGGGACGTTACCCAAGAAAAATCCTGCCAAAGTAATTCCTACAACCCATAAAATTGCCCCTAATACATTATAGGTCAAAAAGGTTCCGTAGTTCATTTTTCCGATTCCTCCTACAAAAGGTGCTAGTGTTCTAACAATCGGAACAAAGCGAGCAATCACTATTGTTTTACTTCCATATTTCTCGTAAAAATTATGTGTTTTTTCAATATGTTCATCCTTTACCATTTGTTTTCCAAAAAAACGGAATTTAGTTATCCCCATCCCAAACCTTTTTCCGATGGAGTAATTGAGTGAATCTCCTGTAATTGCAGCTATAAGCAAGATAATTATCAAAATCAAAATATTGAGTTCGTTGGGTTGTGCTGCTAACATACCTGCTGCAAACAATAGCGAATCTCCTGGTAAAAACGGCATTACTACAACTCCTGTTTCTACAAAAATAATAAGAAATAAAATGGCGTAAATCCACATGCCATAATCGTTTACAAACTGAAACAAGTATTGGTCTATATGAAGTATAAAATCAATAATTTCCATTCAATAAATTTTGTAGGCAAAGGTAGGTTTTATTTAGAATTTAAAAATTACAAATTTTAAATAAAAAGCAGGCTTGATTTATTATTACCAAATCAAGCCTGCTACCTTAAATACTGTTTTTTCTTTATTTCAACAACCTTGAAAAGGTATCTCCTTGACTGATATCTCCTGTTTTAAAGCCTCTTGAAAACCAGAACATACGCTGTTCAGAGGTACCATGAGTGAATGATTCAGGCACTACATAACCTTGTGTTTTTTTCTGTATATTATCATCTCCTACGGTTGCTGCTGCATTTAGCGCATCTTGTATATCGCCTTCTTCTAAAAATTTCTCTCTATCATTAGCTCTTTTAGCCCAGAGTCCTGCATAAAAATCTGCCTGCAATTCTAGCGCTACCATAATTTCGTTCGCTTCTTTTTGACTTACTTGTTGTTGACGCTGCCTTGTTTTTTGAAGTACTCCTAATAAGTGCTGAACGTGATGTCCTACTTCATGCGCAATTACATACGCAATAGCAAATTCCCCGACATTGGTTTTAAATTGTTTCTCTAACTGTCCGAAAAAAGCTAAATCCATATAAATCTTTTCGTCGGCTGAACAATAAAAGGGCCCTGAAGAAGTTCCTGCGTTTCCACAAGCCGATTGAACTCCCCCGCTAAACAACACAAAACTAGGTGCTTTGTAAGTGCGTCCATTTTCTCTGAAAATCTCCTCCCAAACAATTTCGGTATCTCTTAGAACTACCGATACAAACTCTAGCTGATCTCTTTCTTCTTGAGTAAGTTCTGTGGCATCTACTTGTGTTTCTACCCCTTGACCTTGCAACATCTCAATAATTTGAGGTGCTTGCTGAATCAACTGCGAGGCATCTCCGCCTCCAGACAAAAACTGAAAAACAAAAAATATCACCGCAATTATTCCTCCCCCAGCAGCAACCTTGGTTGCTCCGCCTCCTTTTCGTCTGTCTTCTACATTTTTACTCTGTGCTCTACCTCTCCATTTCATAATTAAACAATTTTAGATTATTGACAAATGTATATTTTTTTTGATTTCAAATTCAAACTAAATCTTCTTTCTTCAACACTTAACTCGTGATTACTGAAATTATACAAAACAATTCAAAGACTAATATCAATATAATGCAAAAACCTCATTTTGTTTAAAACAAAATGAGGTTTACTTTTTAGTAATAACTCAGTTGGAGTTTAAAACTCCAACTGAGTAGATTATTTAGGTTTAAATTTACAAGTGAATCACTTCTCCGTAAGCATCAGCTACAGCTTCCATCACCGCCTCACTCATCGTTGGGTGTGGGTGAACTGCTTTTAGGATTTCGTGTCCAGTAGTTTCTAACTTACGAGCTACAACTGCTTCTGCAATCATATCGGTAACTCCTGCGCCAATCATATGACATCCCAACCATTCTCCGTATTTTGCATCAAAAATTACTTTTACGAATCCGTCAGGTGTTCCTGCTGCCTTAGCTTTTCCAGAAGCAGAGAAAGGGAATTTACCTACTTTGATTTCGTATCCAGCCTCTTTTGCTTTTTTCTCGGTCATCCCTACAGAAGCAATCTCCGGAGTAGCATACGTACATCCTGGAATGTTTCCGTAATCAAGAGGTTCTACATGTAATCCAGCTATTTTCTCTACACATAAAATTCCTTCTGCCGAAGCTACGTGAGCTAATGCTTGCCCAGGCACAACATCTCCAATAGCATAATATCCTGCCACGTTGGTTTGATAGAAATCATTAACCAAAATTTTATCTCTATCCGTTTTAATTCCTACTTCTTCTAGTCCGATATTTTCAATATTTGATTTAATTCCCACAGCCGAAAGTAAAATATCAGCTTCAAGCATTTCTTCTCCTTTAGCTGTTTTTACTGTTGCTTTCACTCCTTTTCCTGAAGTATCAACCTTTTCTACAGAAGCGTTAGTCATAATATTGATTCCTGCTTTTTTAAGCGATCGCTCAAATTGTTTTGATACGTCTTCATCTTCTACTGGAACTATGTTTGGCATAAATTCTACTATAGTCACCTCTGTTCCCATGGAGTTATAAAAATGAGCAAACTCTACTCCTATTGCTCCTGAACCTACAACAATCATCTTTTTAGGTTGTTCTGGCAATGTCATTGCCTGGCGGTATCCAATTACTTTTTTACCATCTTGTGGCAAATTCGGAAGTTCTCTAGAACGAGCTCCTGTAGCAATAATAATATGGTCAGCAGAATATTCAGTAGTTTTCCCGTCGTTGTCTTTTACCTCAACTTTTTTCCCTGCTTTTACCTTTCCAAATCCATTAATGATATCAATTTTATTTTTTTTCATTAAGAATTGTACTCCTTTGCTCATTCCGTCAGCTACATCTCTCGAACGAGAAATCACAGCTCCAAAGTCTTTATCTACATCATTTACTTTTAATCCATAATCTGATGCATGTTTTAGATAATCAAACACTTGGGCTGATTTAAGTAACGCTTTGGTTGGGATACAACCCCAGTTAAGACAAATTCCTCCTAAATTTTCTTTTTCGACAATAGCAACTTTAAAACCTAGTTGCGATGCTCTGATCCCAGTCACATATCCTCCTGGACCACTTCCTAAAATTATAATATCGTATTTCATTCGTTTAGTTAACAGTTAAAGGCTGACAGGGTTTGTCAACCAAATTATTAAATAGTTTATAATTTATTCATATTATTGGCTAATGTCTCGATAAACTTTCCGATAGGCCCTTTAATCATCATTGCCATCATCGGATTAAAACTACCTTCAAAAGATAATTTTACATCAGCGCTTGATTCTGATACTTCGTTAATATCAGCAGTAAGTGTAAAAGGCAATTTATCATAAGCCGCTCCTAAAACTACTTTGTTAGGAGCATTTTTTTCTTTCATTTTCAGTTTAATTTCAGGCATTCCTTTTAATCCAAAAATAAAAGAATCATCTCCTGTAACTTCAAATTTAGCCGTATTCTCTGGCATTAATTTTTCAAAATTTTTTACATCAGTCAAAGAATCAAATAAATCTTGTGCTGATTTTTGTACGGTAACTTTTGGACTTTCTAAATTCATTTTGTTATGTTCGCTAGTATGCTAATTAAATATTCCATTCTGATGGATTTTTTCTCCATTCTGATAGAATTTCTTGTTCATTTTCGGTTATATATTTTTTTTCAAGTGCTAAATTTAGTAAATTTTCATAATTGCTTAAAGTGAACAAATCTAGATTTGCATTTTTGAAATTGGCAGTAGCTTCTTCAAATCCATAACTAAAAATAGCTGCCATTCCCTTTATATTTGCTCCACCCTCACGAAGTGCTTCTACAGCTTGGAGGCTACTCTTTCCTGTCGAAATTAAATCTTCAATTACTACAACACTCTGTCCTTTATCCAAGAAACCTTCAATTTGGTTCTGTCTTCCGTGTTTTTTAGGCTCGGGACGGACATACACAAATGGCAATCCTAGTTTTTCAGCCACAAGGATTCCGATTCCGATAGCTCCAGTAGCCACTCCTGCAATCACATCTGGTTTACCAAATTGGTTCTCAATGTGATTAGCAAACTCATCTCTGATATAATTTCTTATAGCTGGAAACGAGAGTGTTACACGGTTATCACAATAAATAGGGGACTTCCAGCCCGAAGCCCACAAAAAAGGTGTTTTAGAATTTAATTTTATTGCGTTTATTTGCAAAAGCAATTCGGCTGTTTTTTCGGCTGTATCTTTACTAAAAATCATAATTGCAAATGTATAAAGTTTTTGTCAATAACAGACCCTTGTTTTTAACAAACAAGATAGAAAAAGAAACTGATTTTCAGTTATTCTTATTAAATAGCGTTGACATTGAACAACTTGTAATAAAAATATTTAAAAATAAAGTTCACAAAGCTTTTTTATATCACCCTGACGAAAAAGAAATTTTAACCACACTCAAGAGTAAAATTCCTGCCGAAAAAGCAGCAGGAGGTTTAGTTTATAACAAAAAAGGTGAAATTTTATTTATTTTCAGAAACGGAAAATGGGATTTACCTAAAGGCGGTATCGAAAAAAACGAAAAGAAAAAAGATGCAGCCATCAGAGAAGTCGAAGAAGAAACAGGGGTCACTCAATTGAAGATTATCGATAAACTTGAAAAGACTTATCACATCTTTAAACGCAACGGAAAGTTTAAACTAAAAATTACACATTGGTATCAAATGGTATCTTCTTTTGAAGGAACTCCACAACCTCAAATCGAAGAAGGAATTGAAAAAACAGTTTGGGTTAAACCTGAAGATGTCCCGTTTTTATTACAAAACTCTTACGAGAATATTAAATTATTATTTTAGTAAATTCTGTTTGTTTACTGAACTCCTCTAAAATCTATTTCCTTATTTTTTGCTCCCATTGCCAAGCCGATAGTAGAGCATCTTCTAACGAAAGTTCCGCTTTCCATCCTAAGACTTGATTTGCTTTAGTGGTATCTGCATAAGCTTGGGTTATATCGCCTTCTCTCCTACCTACTATTTTAAAAGGCAACTTTTGTTGGGCTACTTTTTCGAAAGTTCTAATAACTTCTAAAACAGAACTTCCTTTTCCGGTTCCCAGATTAAATATTTCTACCTTCTCTGAATTTTCTTTTTTAATAAGTCTTTGCAAAGCTTTTACGTGTGCTTTTGCTAAATCTACTACATGGATATAATCTCTAATACAGGTTCCGTCAGCAGTGGGATAATCGTTACCGAAAACAGCTAGTTCTTTGCGAATTCCATAGGCTGTTTGCGTAATAAAAGGAACTAAATTCTGTGGAACTCCAAGAGGAAGCTCACCAATTTCTATCGAACTATGAGCTCCAACAGGGTTAAAATAACGCAATAGAATTGCATTTACCGAAGATACTTTAGCTACATCTGCTATAATTTCCTCACCTATTTGCTTGGTATTTCCATAGGGAGACATAGCGGGTTGGATTATAAAATTTTCGGTAATTGGCATTTCCTCTGCTTGCCCATAAACCGTACATGAGGAAGAAAAAATAAAAAAAGAATCTGGCTTTTTCTGCATCTGCTGCAACAGATAGACCAATGAATTAATATTGTTTTCGTAATACAAAAGCGGGTTTTCGACACTTTCTCCAACTGCTTTTGATGCTGCAAAATGTATAATTCCTTTTATATCAGAATAATCATGGAATAGTTTTTCAACACTCTGTTTATGTCTAATATCCAGTTGCTCAAAAATTGGTTTTTTGTTGGTGATTCTAATTATTCCGTCTAATACATCTATTGATGAATTAGACAGATTATCGACAATAATCACTTCAAAACCTTGTTGTTGGAGTTCTACAACAGTATGTGAACCTATAAATCCAAGACCGCCTGTTACCAGAATTTTCATTTGTTTATTTTTACAGTGCTAAATACAAATCACGTTTATGTGTAAAGTTTAAAATCTATAATTTATAAAGCATTTTTTAACGATTGCGAAGATACAAAAAAACCGAAAGCTAATGATTATTAAAAACTTGACTGGATTATTATTTTGTTAAACGTCCCCGAAGTTTATAAAAAAATGATATATTTGAGCTCCATTTAAAACCAAAAGTTATGATTAAAAAGTTTTTATCTATCGCCTTTTTGGGGATTTTGTTAGTAGCTTGTAAAGAAAGTAATACAGAAAACGTACAAGCTGATAAGGTTACTCCTACAGAGACTATTCAAGCAGAAACTCCTGCTACTGAGACGACTCAAACTCCAACTGAAACTGCAGCTCCCGTTCAGGTTCAAGCTCAAACACAACAAACTAATGCTGGTCCGTTTACACAGCAGCAACAAGCTACTCCAACAACAGGACAAACTGCTCCAGGTTGGTCTGGAAAGCCTAATCCCGCTCACGGGCAGCCAGGACACAGATGTGACATTCAGGTTGGAGCGATTCTTCCATAATAGAACTGTTTAAAAGTGTAACGTTATTTCAGGACGGGACACTATAATTATAAAAACCCTGCCAATTTAAATTGGCAGGGTTTTTTATTCTGTATTTGAGATATAATTATAAATCTTGTGCTTCAACTAGTAGTTCAGCTACATCCAATACTCTAATATTACCTTCTTTTTCCTTAAATTTGATTCCGTCAGTAAGCATTGTATTACAAAACGGGCAACCAGCAGCAATAATATCAGGTTGAACTTCTAAAGCGTCTTCTGTACGTTCTACATTGATATCTTTATTTCCTTTTTCAGGCTCTTTAAACATTTGAGCTCCTCCTGCTCCACAACAAAGTCCGTTCTTTTTAGAGCGTTTCATCTCTAATAGTTCAGCATCTAATTTTTCGATGAGTTCTCTTGGAGCTTCATAAACATTATTAGCTCTTCCTAAATAGCAAGGATCGTGAAAAGTGATTCTTTTCCCTTTAAACTGCCCACCCTCAACACTCAACTTCCCTTCGTCTAATAAGGATTTCAGAAATTGAGTATGATGCAACACTTCATATTTCCCGCCCAGTTCAGGGTATTCGTTTTTGATTGTATTAAAGCAATGCGGGCAAGCCGTTACAATTTTCTTTACTTCATAAGCGTTAAGTACTTCGATATTTGTCATGGCTTGCATTTGGAAAAGAAACTCATTTCCAGAACGCTTGGCTGGGTCTCCAGTACAACCTTCTTCTGTTCCTAATACAGCAAAAGATATATTTGCCTGATTGAGTAATTTCACAAAAGCTTTAGTTATTTTTTTGGCTCTATCATCAAAACTGCCTGAACAACCTACCCAGAATAAAACATCGGGTTGTTTGCCTTGAGCCATCATTTCTGCCATTGTTGGTACTTGCATCATCTTTTATTATTTTAAATTTTAAGCCTTGAGTTTTAAATCGCTTGTTTTTATTCAGCAATTAAAATTCACATTTAAAATATATTTTAATTTTCGTCTTTCCAGTTCAGTCTATCCATTTGGTTATACTGCCACGGAGCTGCATTATTCTCAATATTGGTCATCATATTATTGAGTTCAACAGGAGCTGCACTTTGCTCCATTACCAAATATTGTCTCATTTCCATAATTATAGAAAGCGGACTGATACTTACTGGACATTCTTCTACACAAGCATTACAGCTTGTACAAGCCCATAATTCTTCAGGTGTAATATAATCGTTAAGCAATTGCTTACCGTCTTCAATAAATTTACCTCCGTTTTTAGTAATATTTCTACCTATTTCTTCAATTCGATCACGGGTATCCATCATAATTTTACGAGGAGATAATTTTTTCCCGGTAATATTGGCAGGACAGGCCGAAGTACATCTACCACATTCTGTACAAGTATAAGCACTTAACAATTGAAACCAATTTAAATCAGTTGCATCACTTGCTCCAAATTTTGCTGGAACAACATTTTCATCAGCAGTTGGAGTAGCGAAAGGATCTGCATTGGGGTCCATCATCAACTTAACCTCATTAGTTACTGTAGGGTTGTTTTCAAACTTTCCTAATGGGTTTAGATCCGCAAAATAAGTATTTGGGAAAGCTAATAAGATATGTAAATGCTTTGAGTAGTATAAATAATTTAAGAATGCTAATACCATTGCAAAGTGTCCCCACCAGCCGATTCTCTCTACAACCAGAAGTGTTCCTTCTGATAACGAACCAAAGACTGCAGGTCCTAAATGTTGTGTTACTGCAAATCCAAAACTTCCTTGTCCTTCAAAATGAGAAAGTCCTCTATTGTACAAAACTTCATCTGTTCCGTTCATCGTAAAAATACAAGTAACCAAGATGATTTCCATTATCAAAATAAGGTTTGCATCTTTTTTAGGCCACCCCAATAGTTCTTTTTTGTTTAGGCGTGGAAGTTTTAATAAGTTTCTACGCGACAAGAAAGCTATTGTAGCTATCAAAGCCAATACCGATAAAATTTCGATAAAACTGATGATAAAAGTATAAAAACCTCCTAATGAAGGTTTAAAAATTCTATGAGTTCCAAACAATCCGTCAATTAAAATTTCGATAAGCTCAATTTGAGTAATTATAAAAGCGGCATAAATAGCAAAATGCAATAAGGCTGGAACTGGTCTTTTGAACATTTTCTTTTGTCCAAAAGCGACTAAAAGCATATTTATAAGACGCTCTTTGGGTCTGTCTGTACGATTTACAGCTTGTCCTAATTTTATGTTTCTAATAAGTAGTTTGACATTCTTAACGAAAAATCCAACTCCAATAATAAGGAGTAAAGCAAAAATAATATTAGATATAATACTCATAAAATTATCAATAAAGTTCTTCTCTTATTTATTTTCTTCAGGTGCTACATAGGGTTTATTCTTTTTTCCGAACACTGAAACATTCACATATCGGGTAGGATTCAACCTTACGTCTTGTAATAATAATTCCAACTCTTTTGAAGCTGCAGCCAAATTGTTGTACATCGCCTCATCTTTCATTAGTTTTCCTAAAGTTCCTTTGCCAGACTCCATATCTGCCATCATTTTATTGACATTAGCCAAAGTAGACTCTAAATCCTTTACTACCTTTCCTAAATCTGCTTCGGTCAATGAATTCGAAATTTCAGCAAAATTAGCAGATGTTGTATTCAGACTACTCATCATTTGGTCTATATTCTGCTGATTAGTGGCTAACATTCTATCCAACGTTTTGGATGCAGAATTCAATGTCCTCATGGTTTGAGTAAGCTTAGCAATAGCTACCGAAAGATTTTCTTTGTTTTTTGCATCAAGCAAAGAATTAAAATTAGTCAGCAAGCTATCAGCACTAGTAAGAGTATGTTCTACTTTTGATTGTATTGGAGCGAGCTGGTCACCTGCTTTAGCAAGCATCCCTAATCTTACATAACTTTTTAAAGTGTCTCCACTAACAGCTAAAGTACTGTCTTCAAAATTAGGAATAAGTGCAATTTGTTTACCTCCTATAAAACCTGGTTCATAAATCTGTAATTCGCTACTTTTAGAAATGGGAAAATCTGATTTAACTTGAATTTCAACTACTAGTTTCCCAGTATTTTGAACTTGTATACTATTTACTTTTCCTACAGCCAAACCGTTTAGCGTAACTGGAGCAGAAGCCGAAAGGCCTTCTACATTGTCATAAACTGCATAAAAGCTCTTATATGAACTGAATAAATCCTTTCCTTTCAAAAAGCTATATCCCCAAATAAAAATTAAAATTGAAGTAATTACTAATACGGCTGTTTTTATTTCTCTTGATCGTTTCAAAACGGTAAATTTTTAGTGCAAAATTAAGTTAATATTAGAGTAGAATCTTTCTAAATTAGTTGATAATATCAGAAACTTTCACCTGCTTTCCATCTTTAAAAGCCACGATAAAAGAGTCTTTATATCCTTTTTCTTTGGATTGAGATAGCAGCTGTTGAGCTGTGTGATAGTCATTAGTTTCTCCGTAAAAGTATTTGTAAATCTTACCTTCTTTTACTTTTGAAATAACACTTAACCCTTTGAAGTTTTGAGGTTTAGTTTCTAAATCTGTGCTACTTGCGGAAATTTGAACTTTAAAGACTGCTTCATTTTTATTTATAGTTTCCTCTAGTTTTACGTCTTCTTTAACAACATATTCAAAAGGTTCAGAATAAGAATAATGTTCATTTTTATAGCTAATGATTGCATTAGCTATAGCTTCGGCTAACTGATCTTGTCCTTTTTCGGAATTCAAGTAGACCGATTCTGATTTATTTGACAGAAAACCCAATTCTACCAAAATAGCAGGCATCGCACAATCTCTTAAAACCAAATAACCCGCTTCTTTGACTCCTCTGTTATTCCTTTTAAGACGATTTGTAAAATCTTTTTGAATAGCACTTGCCAACAAAATACTTTGATTCTTGTATTCCCCTTGAAGGAGCATCAATCCCACTACCGATTCAGGGTTGTTCGGGTCATACCCCTGATATTTTTCCTGATAATTCTCTTCCAGAAAGATAACCGAGTTCTCTCGTTTTGCTACTTCCATACTGTGTTTATCTCTTGCAACCCCTAACACAAAAGTCTCTGTTCCGTGGGCAGTTGCTCCGTCTGCAGAATTACAATGAATCGAGACAAACACATTCGCTTTTTCTTTATTGGCTATTTTAGGTCTTTGGTCAAGTTCTATAAAAATATCCGTTTTACGAGTATATGCTGTTTCTATATCTTTATATTTATCGAGAAGTTTGCCTACTTTTAGGGTTACTGCAAGAACAATATCTTTTTCTTTAACACCATTTTTAACGGCTCCTGGGTCTTTTCCTCCATGTCCAGCATCAAGAACTACCTTAAAATGATCTTTATGCTGAGAAAAAACTTGAAACATCAAGAATAAACACGAAAAAAGTGTTAAACCTATTTTTGATTTTATATTCATAGTGGATGATTTCGTTTAAATACTAATATGGTTATTATTTTCATAAAGGTGTAATCTTGCTAAAAAAAATATACGTAAGTTTGCCCTGTTCAAAAATTAAGCCATAATTTTACAAAAATAGAACTAAAACCTTTGCGAACAAAGTTATTTCATATCGTTTTTTGGACAATTTTCCTCAGTGTTTTTTCTGTGAAAATCTATTCACAAGAAATCCGTACACAGCAAGCGGGAGTTTCACCTAAAGACGAAAATGAGCCCTTTGAAAATACCGCTCCCGAAACTACAGAAATAGCTCCTTCTTCAAAAGCTACTATTAACTTAGATACCCTAAAACCAAAAAAGGGAAAACTAGAAGGAATTATTACTAGGAAAGCCAAAAGTAAGAATGTCAATAATATGAAAACCAACATTTCTTACCTTGAAGATGAAGCCGAAATCAAATATCTTGATATGGAACTTCAGGCTGGAATTATTATTATTGATCGAAATAAAAACGAAGTATATGCCAAAGGCATTGTAGATACAGCAGGAGTTTATACGCAAATCCCTAAATTTAGTCAAGGCGGAAATGTGGTAGAACCTGATTCTATGCGTTTTAATTTTGCTACCAAAAAAGCTTTGGTTTACGGATCCAGAACTCAACAAGGAGAGTTGAAATTCAAAGCAGCTATTAGTAAAAGAGAAAACGACTCTATTTATTATATGAAAGATGCGTTTTTTACGACTTCTAAAGATATTGATAATCCAGAATATTATTTTCATACTCGAAAACTAAAACTGGTTCCTGGAGAAAAAGTGGTAGTAGGTCTTACTAATATGGTGATTATGGATGTTCCTACCCCTATTGGACTTCCGTTTGCTTTTTTTCCTATTACAGAGAAAAGTACTTCTGGTTTTTTGATTCCTACTTTTGGGGATAACTCCAGACAAGGATATTTTTTGCAGAATGGAGGATACTATTTTGCCCTTTCGGACCACTATGATTTGGCTGTGTTAGGAGATTATTATACTAACGGAAGTTATGGATTGCGCTTCCAATCCAATTATGCCTGGAGGTATAAATTTCGCGGAAATATGAATATTAGGTTAGAAAATCTCATCAATAGCGAACGAGGGCTTCCCGATTATTCCAAAACAAGAATTTATAACATCCAATGGAGCCATTCTCAAGATCAAAAATCTAATCCGAGTTCGAGATTCTCTGCTTCTGTCAATTTAGGAAGCAGCACTTACTTTCAAAACTCTATAAATCAAATAAATGTGAGCTCTAGAATGAACAATACGATGAGCTCTTCGATTAATTATTCCAAGACATTTAATACCGTGCCTCAAGTGAATATGTCGCTTACTGCCACACATTCTCAAAACACACAAACCCAACGTATTGATATGACACTCCCTACTTTACAGATGAGTGTAGACAGAATTTATCCGTTTGCATCAAGAGATGAAAGTAAAAAAGGAATTATCAAAAACATTAATTTACAATATAACCTAAACGCCAAAAATAGTTTTACTACAACCGATTCTTTATTCTTTACTCCTCAGATGTTTAATGATGCACGAACAGGATTACAACATTCTATTCCTGTAAGTACTAATTTTAAAATTTTTAAACATTTCAGTATTCCTCTTTCGTTTAATTATAACGAAGTATGGACAATGAATACCATCCGTAAACAAAGAAACTTCACTACCGATAGAGATACTATAATCAATGTAGATGGATTTGATTCTTTTAGAACTTATAGTTTTTCGACCAGTATCGGAACGACCATTTACGGAACTTTTGATTTCGGAAAAGACAAAAAAATGCAAGCCTTAAGACACACCTTAAGACCGACTGTTTCCTATGGATATTCTCCTGCTTTTGAACAATACTATGATGAATACCCCATCGATGCTATGGGAACAACCAGGCGAGAATATACTCGTTTTGAAGGAGGATTATATGGATCACCGGGAAATGTATATGCAAGTAGTGTAGGGTTTAATTTAGCCAACACTTTTGAGGCAAAGATGCGAGAGAGAGACTCTACCAAAACAGAACCTCGCAAATTAATGCTTCTGAATGCTTTGAACTTTTCGACTGCTTATAACCTCGCAGCAGATTCTTTGAGATGGAGAGAGGTGAGTATGAATGCTGGAACCGCCCTTATGGACGGAAAATTAGGATTGAATTTAATTGCTCGTTTAGACCCCTATGCTTTGAATAATGCTAATCGACGCATTGATAAATTCAATATCGAAAATGGAGGTAGTCTTTTTAGATTATCAGGAGCTAATTTTACGATGAATTATTCGTTTTCAAGTTCAGATTTTGACAAAAAATCTTCAACTGGCAATAATGAACAAGGTGCTCGAAACGGAGGACGTGAAGACGATTTGTTTGGCTCAGATATGGAATCAAACAGGCGAAAGCGAGAAACAGAAGAAAATAAAACTTCGAATGTAGGCGATTTTTATACACTCAAAATTCCTTGGGATTTGCGCTTTGCTTATTCAGTAACTTATAGCAATGAGCGAAGACAGAACGAAATTACTTCTAATTCGCTTATGGTTTCTGGTAACGTTGATTTAACCGATAAATGGAAAGTAGGAGTCTCTACTGGATATGATTTTGTTCAGAAAGGAGTGACCTTTACTCAATTCCGATTTGAAAGAGATTTACTATCATGGAGAATGGATTTTTCGTGGGTTCCGTTCGGATATAATAGTCATTGGGGATTCTTTATTGGAATAAAATCTTCTATGCTTCAAGATATTAAATGGGAAAAAAGAAAAACTCCAGATCCCGTATTTTAAAAAATAAAAATATGAAACAAACACTGTCCGCAGTATTTCTTTTTATCGGAATACTAACTTTTGCACAAAGTGAAGAAGCGCTAAAAAAAGATGCAAAATTGATGTATCAAGCTAGTTATAATCTGAATTTTGAAACAGTCCTAGATTATACCTATCCTAAAATATTTGACATCGCGAGCAGAGAGCAACTTAGTCAAATATTACAGAATAGTTTTCAGAATGAACAGTTCAAAATACGACTTGTATTTCCTGAAGTAACTCTAAAATACGGAAAAATAAAAGAAATTGACGGAAAAAAGGTTGTTCTTATAACCTACGTTTCTGCTATGCGAATGACTTTTGAACAAAAGTTTTATGGCAACGAAGCACAAGAAATGTTAATGGGTCTAAAACAATCGCTACCCGAGAAAAAAGTTTCGTACGAGCCCAACACAAATAGCTTTTTTATAGAAGGAACTGATGCTATGATTGCTATTTCGGACAATCATACTAATAAAACTTGGAAATTCATCACTTATGATAAAGTCCAACGACCAATGCTGGTTCAAATGCTAGGAGAAAACCTCCTCAAAGAACTGGGTTTATAAATCCTTTACCAAATTTTCTTTTTAATCTTCATCCATCTATAATTTCGGATAAATTGAGCTTGCTCTGAAGTTACTAAAAGAGGCTGGTTATTGGATTTTGCTTTAAAAAAACCTCTCATATAGTCAACAAAAAGTAATGTTTTTTTCTTTCTAACAGCTAATTTTAAGGAAGCTAGTAAAGTAATCCAGAATCCGTATCCTAACCTATAAAAGGCTTCACCTTGTTTGTATCTGGATTTTTTGTTGTATTCCGAACCTGTAGGTTTTAGGTGTTTTACTTCAAGTAAGGTATCTACAACAATTTCCCAACCAAAGTACCTTGACAAAAGTTCGTCAACTGTGTCCCAACCCATTTCGGTTTTGAGTTTCCCTATTTCCAGAAAACATTCTTTTCGGTAGGATTTAAAAGCACCTCTGATATGATCATTATCTGTCAGGCTTTCTAAAATCCAACTGCCATCTTTATTGATAAAAGCGCTCCCTCCTGCCATTCCGACTTTTGGATTTTCAGAAAAAATTCGAGCAATTCGCTCAAAATAATTTTCAGGCAGAATCAAATCTGCATCTAATTTCACGATAAAATCATAGTTTTCATCCAGTACTTCTAAACCTTGATTAAAAGCATTTATTACTTTTGAACCTGGTAAATGAATTTGGTCAGAATTGGTATTTACTAAAGAAATGAAATCATACTTTTCGGTAAATTCTTTGACAATTGTAGCGGTATTATCCGTAGAATTGTCGTTGACCACTATTACTTTTTTAGGTAGAAACGTTTGCTTTAGAATTGAATCCAAAGTCAAACTGATGTTTTTTTGTTCGTTATAAGCAGGAACTATGATGTAGTAAATCATTTACTTTTGCTTTTCAGCATATACAATATAATATCTCGGAGTAAATTTTCGGAGTATCGGACGAATTCCTATTTTGTTAGTAGGATTAGTCCATTTGGCCCTATCGATGATTTTCCAACCTGTTTTTTCTAAAAGCCAATCGAGTTGCCAATCTTCAAATTCGTGATAATGCCTGTCCCACATATCCGTTTTGCTTCGATAAGCTGGGCTAAACCACAAACGAAGCGGAACCGAAATAACCAATTTGTCTGATTTTATTTCCTTTAATAGCGAATATGGATTCAGTAAATGTTCCAAGATTTCGAAGGCTGTAACCACAGAATAATCTCCGTTTTTCAGAGCCAAAAAATCTTCGTCCAAATCTTCTCCTTTGGTATTAACTACTTGATAACCTTCTGATTCTAAAATTTTAGAAAACGGATTTTCTACTCCCAAATCCAATAATTTTTCGGAAGTTGGGATATGTTTTTTTAAAAATTCTAAGGTTTGCTTATATCGTTTTTTAGGAAAATATTGCTCGTACATTCACTTAACTATTATCTTTGCTAAAGTATAAAAAAAATAGTTCTGTCAAACTGAACTTGTTTCAGTTTCTTTATTTTAGATTCTGGAACAAATTCGGAATGACAATCGCGAGAATCATATGCAAAACAATTCCGTTACAAAACAAGTTTTTTGGTTTAGTCTTATCAGCTATTTGGGTGTGGCTATCGGAATTGTCTCTACTCTTTTTATATATCCTGAAAATCCAGAATTTTTAGGTATTATCCGAACCATCGAATCGTATTCGCAAATTATTTTTCCGATAATTCTCATTGGAGCTTCACAAGCTCTGGTTCACTTCTATCCTACTCTTTCGGGTGAAAATAAAAACCGATTGTTTTTATACAGTTTGTATTCGGTTTTGGTGAATTCTATTTTAGTTGCTATCGCAATATGGCTTTTTGCGCTTTTATTTGATTTTGACTTTATACAATGGATTTGGATTGCCTTACCTTTGGGAATTTCTATAGCTCTGAACGAAGTCTTTAAAAGACAATCGCTTAATTTACAGAAAATAGCCCTCCCTTCATTATTCGAAAAAATAATTCCTAAAGTGGTACTTCCTTTAATTTTTGTTTTAGTTGGAATGCGTTTTATTCCAGAAAAACAAGGGGTCTGGTATTTTGTATTTTCGTATATACTGATTCTTATTCTTACAGGAGCTTACACCCTCAAGCAAGATAAAACACAATGGGATTCGCGTTTTAAAAAAATCTTTCAAAACATTTCTAAAAAAGAATATTTCCGATATAGTCTTTATGCTTTTACAGGAAGTTTAGGTTCGCTTTTGGCTTTCAGAATTGATACGTTGATGCTTGGATATTTGGGTTATTCGATGGAAGATGTCGGAATTTATAACATCGGAGTAATGATTGCTATGACGCTTATTATTCCAGCTACAGGGATTTTCGCAATCAATTCGCCTGTAATTTCGGAATTGGTCAAAGAAAACAAAATCAAAGAACTCAAAGTAAAATATATAGAGAATTCCAAATTGCTTTTTGCAATTGGAGCCCTATTGTATAGCTCTGTGTTTTTGGGAGTCTATGATTTATTTTCCATTTTTCCAGCTAAAGAAAACCTTCTAAAATCTATCCCTACGCTTTTGGTTTTAGGACTAGGAGTAGTGATTAATATGGGAACAGGTTTCAATTCAGAAATTATTACTTATTCAAAGCATTACCGATTTAATGTCATTGCTATTTTGGTCATGATTATATTGAATATCGGATTGAATCTGTTTTTTGTACTTGTATTACATACAGGAATAATTGGAGTGGCTTATTCTTCGTTTATTTCGATTTCTGTTTTCAATTTATTAAAAACTTTTTATATCAAACAGAAATTCGGAATCCTCCCTTTTGATAAAAAGTACTTCCACTTATTTTTAGTGATTGTAACTGTTGGTACAGCCATTTATTTCCTTCCGAATTTAGCTTCTAATTTTTGGAATTTATTAATAAAATCGGGACTTTGCCTAGTGGTTAACTTGCTTTTAATTTACAAACTACGCCTAGTATACCCACTTAATAATTTTAAAAAATTATAGAATTTTTCAAGTAATTTAAATACTAATACATTTTAGGTAATCTCCATTTTTTTACTACCACTAAGAGCCTTATGCTTATAATCAGTGATGAGGTAAGAAGATAAATCAAATCATTTGAGAGATTTATTTTTTTTAGCATAAAAAACACCACTCCTCCCAGAATACATATTGTAGCATAAATTTCTTTTCGAAAAATAACTGGAATATCATTGCATAAAATATCACGTACTACCCCTCCAAAGCAGGCGGTCATTGTACCAAGAGCCACACAGATAACTGGGTGAAGCCCTGCTTCTATTCCTTTTTCGATTCCGATAATAGTAAAAATCCCTAACCCAATCGTATCGAACAAGAATAAAGATAGTCTTAAATAAAGTAGTCTTTTTCTAAATATTAACGCTAGGATGGTTCCAATTGTTACTAAAATAGGATAAATTAAATCCTTCATCCAAACAACTGGAGTATTTCCGATAAGCACGTCACGCAACATTCCTCCTCCCAAAGCTGTTACAAAAGCGATTACGAAAATTCCAAAGACGTCCATTTTTTTATTAAAACCTGCTAATGCCCCCGAAATAGCAAAAGCTGTAGTTCCTAATATCTCTAAAGTATAAAACATTCTTTACCGTTTAAATCCTGAACAAATGTAATAAATAACAAATGTCTATCTAACAAAGTTGGCTTTTACATAAAACTTCTTCAAGGTAACATCAATCAAAGTTTCTCTTTTTTGTTTAATTTTATAAAACTGTGGTTTACTCGTTGCTTCTAATCGCACTTCTCGTTGGTTTAGTGTAATTTCGACAGGCATTTCGAAGTTTTTGACATCAGTTTCCCAATAGTATTCAAACCCATTTTTTAGAGGCTTGATTTGTAGTGCAGGTAAATCCGAATGGTATAAATACTGCTCAAAAACAGGTTTTAAATTAATCCCGCTTTCTTTAGTAAAGAATTCGATTACATCATCAGCCTCAATAATTTGATGCTTGAAGTGATTAGAATAATCCAAAATCAGTTTCCACCATTTTTGATCATCATTCACAATATGTCTGATAGTATTCAGCATTAAAGCTCCTTTGTAATACATATCAGAACTTTTAGGTTTGAAATTCACACCAAACTGCCCTACAATTGGTTTTCGGTTTTCTACCATTCGGCTTTGCCCGTTAATGTATTGCATCGCTTTGTCATAGCCCCATCTGCATTCTGCATAGACTGCTTCGCTATACGTTGTAAAAGCTTCATGAATCCACATATCAGCAATGTCTTTTGAGGTAATCGAATTTCCGAACCATTCGTGTCCCGTTTCGTGAATAATTATAAAATCAAACAACATTCCGACTCCGCTACCTGAAATATCATTACCTAAATACCCTTTTTTATAACGATTCCCGTAAGCAACCGCACTTTGATGTTCCATTCCTAAATAAGGTGCTTCAACCAGTTTATAGCCATCTTCAGGAAAGGGATATGAACCGAATTTCTCCTGAAAACAATTAAGCATCGGTTTTACATCCTCTTCGAAATGCTTTTTGGCTTTTTGTTCGTTTTCACGTAACACCCAATAATCAAGGTCTAAATCACCTAATTTATCAGAAATATTGACATAATCCCCGATGTTAAACGTAAGGTTGTAGGTATTGATTGGATTTTCCATTTCCCAAATCCATTGACGATAATTATCTTTCCAATGTCGGTCTGTTCTAAATCTCCCATTACTTACCGCAACCAAATCATCAGGAACTTTTATTGAAATAGTTACTCCGTTATCGGGCTCATCACTTTGAGAATCTTTACAGGGATACCACAGACTTGCTCCAGTTCCTTGAACAGCAACTCCCACAAAAGGTTTTCCGTTACTATCTTTTTTCCAAACAAAACCTCCGTCCCAAGGTGCATTTTTAGCTTCTTTGGGCTTTCCAGAATAATAAAATAAAATAAGATGTTCAGAGCCTTTTTCTAATTCTTCTGGAAATTCTATAAAAACAGCATCGTATTCTCTGGTGTAATTTAATTTGATTTCTTCCCCAAGTTCGGGTTCCATAATAAAAGGTCTATAAACTTCTGCTGAAAGTATTATATCATTAACTTCCATATTCTCAAACAAATCCAATTGAATTTTTTGAGTATTTTTAATTACTTTGAAAGTAATGTAATTTACCCCTGAAATAGTTTTTTTATCAGTGTTTATCTTTATATCCAAATCATATCTCAATACATCAAAACAAGTTCGTTCGAACGGTAAACCTCCTTGTAGCGAGTCTCTTTTAGTGAAGGTTTGAGAAAAAGTAATTTGAATAATCAGGCACAAGCCAAAAGCTAAAAGACTTCTCATAAACTTATTAGTTTTAGTTATGTAAAGAAACAAAAAAGTGTCTGAATCAGACACTCCTTATTTAGAAAACTAATGTTTTTGCTTTTTATTATACTTTAGAGACATATAGAGCCAAATCTACTAGTTTTGAAGCATATCCATATTCATTATCATACCAGGCCACAATTTTATAAAACGTAGAATTTAGTGCAATTCCCGCTTTTACGTCCACTATACAAGTATGTGTATCTCCCACAAAATCCTGTGATACTACATCATCTTCGGTTACACACATAATTCCTTCTAAAGAACCTTTTGAAGCCCTTTTTAGTGATGTTATGATTTCGTCGTAGGTAGTTTCTTTAGATAATTTTACAGTCAAATCCACTACTGACACATCGGCTACAGGTACTCTAAAAGCCATTCCTGTAAGTTTCCCTTTGAGTTCTGGAATAACTTTGGTAACAGCAACTGCAGCTCCTGTACTTGCAGGAATAATATTACCCAATACCGAGCGTCCTCCTCTAAAATCTTTTTTAGATGGTCCGTCTACCACCATTTGCGAAGCTGTTGCAGCGTGAACGGTTGTCATTAAAGCTTCTTCAATTCCGAATTCATCATTTAGAACTTTGGCCAAAGGAGCCAAACAGTTAGTGGTACAAGAAGCGTTCGAAATAATTGTATCTTTAGAAGTAAGTTTATCTTCATTTACTCCCATCACAAACATAGGAGCATCTTTAGAAGGTGAAGAGATAATTACCTTTTTAGCACCTGCTTTGAGATGGGCATCTGCTTTATCAAGTGTAGTAAAAATACCTGTACAATCCAAGACAATCTCTGCTCCTACTTCATCCCACTTTAATTGTGAAGGATCTTTTTCGGCTGTTACTCGAACTGGTTTTCTGTCAACAAATAGCTTTCCGTCTTTTACTTCTACTTCTGCGTCAAATCTTCCGTGTACAGAATCATATTTCAACAGATAAGCTAAGTGATCTGCTTCTAATAAATCATTTACTGCTACTATCTCAACATCATTTCTTTTTATTATCTCTCTTAAGGCTAATCGTCCGATTCTCCCAAATCCGTTAATTCCAATTTTGATCATATTTATTTAATTTAAAATAACTAAAAAATTAATTTACTGCTTGTTATTATCTACTTTCTTAAACGCTCATTATGTCTGATACTCTGATGAGTTCTTCGTCAATTCCTGAATAGCCTTTTATGGCTTTTTCTAAAGGTGTAAGAACCACTTTATCATTCATAAGTCCGACCATATATCCAGACTTACCTTCTATCAATGATTCTACTGCTTTTACTCCAAAACGACTTGCGAGAACCCTATCAAAACAAGAGGGAGCTCCTCCTCTTTGCAAATGGCCTAGGACCGAAACCCTTACATCATATTCCGGCATATTTTTCTCCACATATTCTTTGAGTTCCATCACATTTTTACCTGTTGTATTTTCGCCCTCTGCAACTACTACTATACTCGATGTTTTTCCTGATGCTTTACTGTGCTTCAATGATTCTAACATTCTTTCTAACCCTAAATTTTCTTCTGGAATCAAAATTTCTTCCGCTCCTGCACCAATTCCTGCATTAAGAGCTATATGCCCTGCATCACGCCCCATAACCTCTATAAAAAATAAGCGATTATGCGAATTAGCTGTATCTCTTATTTTATCGATAGCCTCCACCACTGTATTCAGAGCCGTATCAAATCCTAAAGTATGGCTTGTACCATAAATATCATTGTCTATTGTTCCTGGAATTCCGATAACGGGGGCTCCAAATTCTTTGCTAAATACCATTGCTCCTGTAAAGCTACCGTCACCTCCGATTACTACCAAAGAATCAATACCATGTTTTTGCATATTTTCGAAAGCCGCCTTTCTCCCTTCGGGATTCATAAAATCTTTGGAACGCGCTGATTTAAGAATTGTTCCTCCTCTATTGATTATATTCTTAACACTTCGAGCTCCCATTTCTTTGAAATCTCCTTCGATGAGTCCTTGATAACCTCTATAAACTCCAACAGATTCAATGTTGTGGTAAGCACAAGTTCGCACAACAGAACGAATAGCAGCATTCATCCCAGGGGCATCTCCTCCCGAAGTGAGAATGGCTACCTTTTGTATTTTAGACATAAATTTTTGTTTAATTCAAAATGTAAAATTAAGCATTTTATTTTGCATTTCCTCTTGTTTTACAATAGCTTTAAGAAAAAACAATATAAGACAAAAGCACTATACAGATATCCTGAAGTTAGTTTAAAATAAGTAATTCTACACTACAATACTCCATTAAATTTATATTGTTTTTCTAGATTGCAGATTTATATAATTTTGTTATAAATAAAATATCTAAAGTAATTTTGTCAAACCTTATTCTAAATCTTTCGCAACAGGGTGTTGTTTACTTATATTTGTAATTTCAAATTAAAAATAATGAACATACAACAAATCATCGAAAACTTACGAATAGAATTAGAACAACATAATTACAATTATTATGTATTGGATACCCCTGTAATTTCTGATTTTGAATTTGATCAAAAGCTAAAACAACTCCAAGAACTAGAAAATAGTCACCCTGAATTTTTCGATGAGAATTCTCCTACTCAACGCGTAGGAGGAAGTATTACCAAGAACTTTCGTACCATACAACATAAAACCCGCATGTACTCTTTAGACAATTCGTATTCTAAAGAAGAATTACTGGATTGGGAAAATCGTATCCAGAAAATACTTGGGGACGTTCCTCTAGAATATACCTGCGAACTGAAATATGATGGGGCTTCAATTAGTATTACTTACGAAAATGGAAGATTAAAACGCGCAGTAACTCGTGGAGATGGATTTCAAGGCGATGAAGTGACCAGTAATATCAAAACCATCAAATCTGTTCCGTTAAAACTCAAAGAAAATTATACTCCAGAATTTGAAATCAGAGGAGAAATTATTCTTCCTCTAAAGGGTTTCGAAAAGATGAATCAAGAACTCATCGAAATCGGAGAAACACCTTATTCAAACCCTCGAAATACAGCTTCTGGAAGTCTGAAATTACAAGATAGCACTTTGGTTGCTAAACGCCCTCTCGATTGCCTTTTGTATAATTTAATAGGAGATTTCGGAGTAGAAACTCATTTTGAAAGTCTTCAAAAAGCAAGAGATTTAGGTTTTAAAGTGCCAACCGAATCTATTTTAGCTAAAAATAGAGATGAGGTTTTTGCATTTATTGATTATTGGAATGTTCAAAGACACCATCTACCTTACGAAACAGATGGAGTAGTGATTAAAGTAAACAACCTGCATTACCAAGAAGAACTAGGATATACCGCAAAATCTCCCCGTTGGGCTATCGCTTACAAATTTCAGACAGAACAAGCTTCTACCCGGTTGAATTCTATTGTATATCAAGTCGGAAGAACTGGAGCCATTACACCTGTTGCTAATCTTGAACCTGTTCAATTAGCAGGAACTATCGTAAAGCGAGCTTCATTACACAATGCAGACCAAATCGAAAAATTAGATACCCGTCTCAACGATGTGGTTTTTGTTGAAAAAGGTGGCGAAATTATTCCAAAGATTGTAGGAGTTGATTTAGCTCAACGAAATGCAGATTCAGTTCCTGTTCAATATATTCAGCATTGTCCAGAATGCCACACACCGCTCGAAAGAAAAGAAGGCGAAGCACAACATTACTGCCCTAATTATTACAACTGTCCTCCTCAAATTATTGGTCGTATTCAACATTATATCAGTCGAAAGGCAATGGATATTGAAGGATTAGGAGGCGAGACAGTCGCCCTTTTGTATAATGCAGGCCTTATAAAAGATTATGCCGATTTATACGAACTAAAAAAAGAACAGATTATTCCGCTAGAGCGAATGGCTGAGAAATCTGCTGAAAATCTGATAAAGGGTATCCAAAAATCAAAAGAAGTTCCTTTTGAAAGAGTATTATACGCTCTTGGTATTCGCTATGTAGGCGAAACAGTAGCTAAAAAGTTAGCTAAGCACTATAAGACCATTGATGCTTTGGCTAGTGCCACCTTGCTTGATTTAATGTTGGTTGATGAAATTGGAGAACGAATAGCTCAAAGCGTTATTGATTTCTTCGGGAATTACGGAAATACAACACTTATCAATCGATTGAAATATTATGGTGTCCAGCTAGAATTACTCGAAAAAGAAAGCACTCAAGTAAGTACAATCCTCCACGGAAAAACTATTGTAGTATCAGGTAAATTTGAACATTTTTCGAGAGACGGAATCAAGCAAGCAATCGAAGATAACGGAGGAAAAGTAGGAAGCTCTATCTCGTCCAAAACGGATTATGTTGTAGCAGGAGCTGATATGGGCCCCGCAAAACTTGAAAAAGCTACTAGTCTTGGTATTGCTATTTTATCAGAAAATGACTTTATTCGAATGATTTCATAAAAAAACGCTCCAAATGGAGCGTTTTTTATTCACCAACTAAAAATTAGAATCTATATCCAAACCCTAATCCAATTAAAAGCGGATTAATTTCTACTTCTGCAGGAATGGATAATCCAGCCGCTAAATTTGAGGCATCTACAGTAACATCTGTTTTTAACAAAATATATTTAACATCTAAATTCACAAAGAAATTATCAGTAAAGAAAAAATCAGAACCTATCTGAAAAGCAAAGCCTAATGCATTGTCATATTCTATATCTTTAACCACATTTCCTGCTTCTACATCATAAAACAAAGTGTAGTTAATCCCTGCTCCGATATAAGGTTTTACAGTTTCATTCGGATAAAAATGATATTGAGCCAATAAAGTCGGTGGAAGTAATCTTACAGAGCCTAAATCCAGATCAGCAATTCCGCCTCCAATCGGAGATAAATCAGATCCAACGGTACGTACATTGTGTTTTGATGTTCCTAAAATAAGTTCTGCCGCAAGATTTTTTGTAAAGAAATAAGTTATATCTAATTCGGGGATTAAATCGTTAGAAATATTTACATCCCCTCCAATAGCACTGATTGTAGCGCTTTCGTTAGCTACAACCCCTACTCCACGAAGCCTGAATTGCCATTTGTAATCTTTTGAAATTTCTGTGTCTTGTGCATTTACCGAACCTGCTCCCAATACTAAAATTGAAAACGCAGCTAAAATCATTTTTCTCATAAAATTATAATTGATTAAAATATTTATGCCGCAAAATTAATCTCTATAAAGTTCAAAAATCATGACTTAAATCATTGCGTGGGTTTATTTTTATAATTATCAACTTAAGTATGGATTGAAAGTCATTAGGTGTATAGACTGAATATTTAACACAAATTTAAGCTTGTTTAGTTCGGTGATTGCCGAACTAAACTTATTTTTGCACTTGATTTAAAAATTTTTATCCCTTGAACACCGATTTAGAAAAAGAAGAACTTATAGAAATGATGGGTATCCATCTTCAAAATCAGCATTTCATTTCGCCTCTTACAGGCAAAATTTGGGCAATGCTTATAATTGAAGGAAAGGGTAAAGGACTTACTTTTGATTATTTGGTAGAAAAAATACAGGCTAGTAAAAGTAGTGTTTCAGCGAGTTTAAATTTACTTACCAAGACCAACAAAATTTATTATTCCACTATTGTAGGAGATCGCAAAAAATATTTTCGTGCCTATCCTTTTAGTGAGCGATTTGTAAGATTCCTAAAAAACATGGAATTCGAAAAAGCATTACTCGATAAAATTATATTGTATAAAAGTAAAGAAGAAGAAAAAACCAGCGAAAACACGTGTTCTTTACAAAATATCAAAGCCTATAAAGAACATCTTAATGAAATAGAACAGCTAACCAAAAAAATGCTGGAAAAACTAAAAAAAATAGAACAAAAAAACCTTATCACCAACAATTAAATATAACTTTTTAAATATGAGCAAATCAATTATTTGGAGTGGATTAGTAGCCTCAATATTACTTGTTTCTTGTAATAAAGGAAATAACAATCAACCACAAGCACCTAGTGCCCAACCGTTTTCGGTTATAGAAGTTCCGACAAAATCTCTTACTGGATATGATACTTATCCTGCCAATATAGAAGGTACAACTAACAGTGATGTCAGAGCAAAAGTTTCTGGATATATAACAAAAGTTTTAGTGGATGAAGGACAAAGAGTTCGTAAAGGACAAATACTTTTTACTTTAGAAACGCAATCTATGAGCCAAGATGCACAAGCAGCAAAAGCGAATGTAAATGCTGCTCAAGTAGAAGTTGACAGATTGATTCCGTTAGTAGAAAAAAATATCATTAGCAATGTACAGCTTGAAACAGCCAAAGCTAGATTAGCTCAAGCAAAGAGCACCTATAGCAGTGTTGCAGCGACAATTGATTATGCTAATATCAGAAGTTCGATAGATGGATATGTAGGTTCAATAAATTTTAGAGAAGGAGCACTAGTAAGTCCTGCTGATCCTCAACCTCTGACAACTGTTTCCACAACAGATGACGTATATGTCTTCTTTGCTTTGAATGAAAAAGATTACATCAATTTTATTAGTAAAGCTGAGGGAAAAACTCGAGAAGAAAAACTAAAAAATCTTCCTTTAGTAGAACTACAGTTAGCCAATAGAGAAATGTATTCTGAAAAAGGAAAAATTGAAACTGTCACCGGCCAGGTGGATAAAACCACTGGAACTGTAAGTTTTAGAGCTAAATTTAAAAATCCGAGCGGAATTTTAGCTAACGGAAATAGCGGCACTATCCGTATCCCTAGAGAATACGAAAATGTAGTAGTTGTTCCAGAAGTATCCACATTCGAACAACAAGGAATCAATTATGTTTATGCAGTAAAAAATGACACTGCTTATGCTACAATCGTAAAAATTACAGATAGAATTAACCGAATTGCTATTATAGAATCAGGGGTAAAACCTGGAGATAAAGTGGTTGTTGAAGGAATTGTAAAGTTGAGAAACCAAACTCCAGTTATTCCTAAAACTGTAAATTTCGACACATTAGTTAATTCGCTACAACCTGCATTCTAAAACCCATTAGATTATGTTAAAGACATTTATAGAAAGACCGGTTTTATCGACCGTTATTTCAATTATTATAGTTATTCTCGGTATTTTAGGAATCACAGCGCTTCCTATTACAGAGTATCCTGAAATTGCACCACCAACAGTTCAAATTCAGGCAAATTACCCAGGAGCTAATGCTCAAACCGTCTTGGAGAGTGTAATTATCCCGATTGAAGAGCAAGTAAACGGAGTAGAAGGTATGGATTATATCACTTCTACTTCAACCAATACAGGTCAGGCAACTATCAACGTAATTTTTAAACAAGGCATCAATCCCGATATTGCTGCTGTAAACGTTCAGAATCGCGTTGCTCGTGCGACACCTCTTTTGCCTGCTGAGGTTACTCGCTCTGGAGTAGTTACTCAAAAGCAACAAACTAGTGCCTTAATGTTTGTTTCTTTTTTTGCTAAAGATGACAGATACGACCAAACATTTATTCAGAATTATCTGAATATAAACGTAGTTCCGCAGCTAAAAAGGGTAAACGGAGTTGGAGATGCGAGCTCATTCGGACTTCGCAATTACTCCATGCGTATATGGTTAGACCCTGTAAAAATGGCTAACTACGGGCTTGTTCCGTCAGATGTTACTGCAGCTATAAACGAACAGAGCTTAGAGGCAGCAGCTGGACAATTAGGAGAAAACAATGCAGAGGCTTTTCAGTATGTTATTCGCTATAGCGGAAAATACAAAACACAAGAACAATATGAGGATATAGTAGTTAAATCCTTAGATAATGGTCAAATTTTGTACCTGAGAGATGTAGCACGAATTGAAATGGGTGCTCAAGCTTATTCTGGAATTTCTCGATATAACGGAAGACCTGCAGCGGCAATGGCTATTTATCAGACTCCTGGTTCAAACGCACAAGAAATTATCAATGAACTTAAAATCGAATTAGAGGAAATTTCGAAAGGAATGCCTGATGGATTGGAATATGTGGTTATGTTTGATACTAATCAATTTCTTGAAGCCTCTATTTCTAAAGTAGTTACAACACTTATTGAGGCTTTTATCCTAGTATTCTTTGTTGTATTTATTTTCTTACAAGATTTCCGTTCTACTCTTATTCCGCTTATTGCGGTTCCAGTTTCTATTATTGGTACCTTCTTCTTTTTGAATCTTTTTGGGTTTACCATTAATATGCTTACACTTTTTGCATTAGTTCTAGCTATCGGAATTGTTGTAGATGATGCAATTGTCGTCGTCGAGGCCGTCCATGCAAAAATGGAAAAAACCAAACAAAACGGAAAAGAAGCAGCCATCAGCACTATGAACGAAATTTCGAGTGCAATTATTTCTATTACTTTAGTAATGGGTGCCGTTTTTATTCCAGTAACATTTATCTTGGGGCCTACAGGAGTTTTCTACAAACAATTCGGTATAACACTTATTGTAGCAATTGCTATTTCGGCTATTAACGCACTTACTCTAAGTCCTGCTTTGTGTGCCTTGCTGTTAAAATCTCATGAGGATGCGAACGGAAAGAAAAAGAACTTCGCTCAGCGTTTTTTTGATGCTTTTAACCGGGTTTTCGATGCTATGACAGCGCGTTATACAAGAAGTTTTAAATTTCTTTTAAAACACAGATGGGTAACCTTCACTATTCTTGCTATATGCGGAGGGCTTATTTATTTTGCTAGTAAATCAATGCCTACCGGATTTGTTCCAAGCGAAGATAGAGGTTTTGTTATGGCTAATTTTGAACTTCCTCAAGGTTCTAGTGCGGATAGAGTTGTTAAATTCCAAGAAGAATTTAGACAATTAGCTATGCAAATACCAGAGATTGAAGGAATCACTCTTGTTTCTGGGTTCAGTTTTATTTCTGGACAAGGTTCTAACTATGGTATGGGAATGCTTCGTTTGAAAAAATTCGATGAAAGAAAAGGAGAAGAATCATCCATAAATACAGTTATCGGAAAGCTCTTCGGAATTGCTGCACAAATGCCAGAGTCTAGATCTATTTTCTTTGCACCACCAAGTATCCCTGGATATGGATTCTCATCAGGGTTTGAGTTAAAATTATTAGATAAATCTGGAGGAAGTTTAGACGAATTCAATCAAGTGGCTAATCAATATTTGGGTGAGTTGATGAAGCGTCCAGAAATTATGTACGCTCAAACCTCTTTTAATACAACCTATGCACAATACGAAATCGAATTGAATGTTCCTAGAGCTAAACAATCTGGAGTTTCAGTTAATAATATTTTTTCTGCTCTTCAAGGTTATATTGGAGGAATTTATGCCGCTGATTTTACGCGTTACGGAAAACAATTCCGTGTAATGATTCAGGCTTCACCACAAGATAGAGCGACAGAAAGTGATTTGAGTAAAATTTTTGTGCGTACTTCATCAGGACAAATGACCCCTATCACACAATTTATAAGCCTTAAACGGGTTTATGGCCCTCAAACCGTTGACCGATATAACTTATTTACTTCTGCTAATATTTCGGGAGCAAGTAATGCAGGCTATAGTACGGGAGATGCTATTAGAGCGGTTCAAGAAGTGAGCCAACAAAATTTATCTACAAGTTACGGAATTGATTTTACAGGACTATCCAGAGAAGAGATTAATGCAAGTTCTCAAACTGCTATTATTTTCTTCTTATGTATCGTATTTATTTACTTTATCCTTGCCGCTCAGTACGAAAGCTACTTATTGCCTTTATCTGTAATTCTATCATTACCTGGCGGAATTATGGGAGCTTTCTGGGCTCAAAAATTAGCGGGATTAGAAAATAATATTTATTTTCAGATTGCATTAGTTATGCTGGTGGGGCTACTGGCCAAGAATGCTATTCTTATTGTGGAATTTGCAATTCAGGGAAGACGAAACGGACAAAGTATTGCTCAATCTGCAATTAGTGGAGCCAAGGCGCGTTTACGACCAATTTTGATGACTTCATTTGCCTTTATTTTAGGGTTAATGCCGCTAGTTTTTGCAACTGGAGTAGGATATATGGGTAACCGCTCTATTGCAACTGGAGCTGCATTCGGACTGCTTATCGGAACCGTAATTGGAGTATTTAATATACCTGTATTGTATGCTATTTTCCAATGGTTACAAGAAAAAGTGAAACCAATTAAATTTGAAAAAGCAACATCAGAAAATTCTAATTCATAAAAAATGAGAAACGTAAAATATATATTGGTTTTAGGGAGTTCATTGGTGCTACAATCTTGTTTTGTGGCAAAGAATTACGAAAAACCTCAATTTGAAACAGAAGATTTATACCGTACCGAAGTAGTCTCTACCGATACTATTTCGATGGCTGATATGTCTTGGGAAGAATTATTCAAAGATCGAATCTTACAGGGCTATATTAAACAAGGATTGCAGAATAATTTTGACATTAGAGTAGCGATGCAAAATATTGCTGCTGCAGAGGCCAACTTAAAACAGCGAAAAGCAGGTTATTTTCCTACATTGGGGGTGAATGGCAACTGGACTCATCAAGAAATTTCAGGGAACAGTCAATTCGGAGCTATGTTTGATCGTTTAGATCAATATCAATTAGCTGCGAACCTTTCGTGGGAAGCTGATATCTGGGGCAAAATCAGAAGTAACAAACGAGCTGCAAATGCTCAGTTCTTGCAAACTATTGCTGCAAATCAAGCCGTAAAAACTCAAGTAATTACGGGAATTGCGTCGTTGTATTATCAAATTCTCGCTTTAGATGCACAGCTTAAAATTTCAGAACAAACCTTAGAGAATCGTACAAAAAGTGTCGAAACTATTAGGGCACTAAAAGATGCGGGACAGGTTACTGAAGTTGCCGTAAAACAAACGGAAGCTCAAAAGTATGCAACAGAGATAATTATTGAGGATTTGAAGTTTAACATTACTTTACTTGAAAACACCTTAAGTATTTTGCTGGGAGAAACCTCTCAAAATATCGAAAGAAGTACCTTTGAGGAGCAACAACTAAATCCAGAAATTAAATTGGGAGTTCCTGCTCAACTATTGAGCAAACGCCCTGACCTTATTGCGGCAGAGTATGGTTTGGTAAGTGCTTTCGAATTAGTGAATGTATCCAGAAGTCAGTTCTATCCGTCTTTGACTATTACTGCAACTGGTGGATTTCAAAGTCTAGAACTTAAAGATCTTATCAGTTCTAATTCTATTTTTGCAAATATCGTCACTGGACTTACTCAACCTATATTTAATCAGAGACAAATCAAAACTCAACATGAAGTAGCAAAAGCAAATCAAGAAAAAGCTTTGATTCAGTTTGAGCAAGCACTTAAAACCGCTGGAAAAGAAGTGTCTGACGCTTTGGCAAATTACGAAAACGAAACCAACAAAATATCTATTAGAACACAGCAAGTTGATGCTCTTAAAAAGGCTTCTGAATATTCAGAGGAATTGTTAGCTTACGGAATGGCAAACTATTTAGAGGTTTTATCAGCACAAGATAATGCTTTGAATTCTGAATTAAGTTTGATTGATAACCGTTACAAACAGTTTAATGCTATTATTACACTTTACAGAGCTTTAGGTGGTGGTTGGGAATAAATAAACTTACAACTATGAAAAAAATACTTCTTCCTACAGATTTTTCAGAGACAGCAAACAATGCTTTTATTTTTGCGCTGAATATCGCTCAAAAAAACAAAGCCACTGTTTATATATTGCATATCTATAAAAGCCCTATTATAAACAGTAGAATTCCTGCTAAACTCATCTCGGATTATAACCTTGATGCAGAATTAAAATCATTTGAGGTATTCAAAGAAAAATCACAAGCCATGCACAATTTTGCTGACAAAAACGGTTTTTCTGACGTCGAATTAAAGCTGATTCTCAGAGAAGGTTATTTTACTACTAATATAAAAGAATTTGTAGAAGAAGAAAAAGATATTGATTTGATAGTGATGGGAACCAACGGAGCGTCTTCTTATTTAGAGAAAACATTCTTTGGGTCAAACACAGTTAATACAATCGAAAATTTAAATATTCCGATATTGAGTATCCCGGCAAAAGCAAAATTCTCATCGATGAATGCCATTGCTTTTACTACTCTATTCAAGGAAAATGACAAAAAAAAATTGGAAGAATTAATTTTAAAAACTGAAAAATTCAATCCAACCATTTATTGTTTACATGTGACCAATGACAAAAAGAAAATCGAGAATGTTTTGTCAGAATGGAAAGACTATTTTTCAGAAAAACCTGTAAGCTTTGAAATTCTTGATTATTCTAACTCAATCAATCAAAGCATCCTAAAATTTGTAAGAGAAAATAAAATTAGTATTATAGCCTCTGTTTCGAGGAACTTAAACTTTTTTGAAGAACTATTCAGTCCTAGTTTTACAAAAAAAATGAGCTACGAATCAGATATCCCAATTTTTGTTTTCAAATTATAATAAGTAACAATCCTTTTCTTTTATACTCAATAATAAGCCATCTGATTTTTTTAGATGGCTTATTGTTTTAAATAAATCACTTTGGTTGTAACAAAATAATGTTACATTCGTCTTGATAGTATAAAAGCAATAGTAATGAACCAAAAAGAGTTTTTAGATTTAGTGCTCCCTCTGAGGCAAAAAATCTTTCGATTATCGAAACGATTACTCACCAGCCGAGAGGAAGCCGAAGATGCAACTCAAGAAGTTCTTATCAAAATGTGGAATAAAAACAAAGAATTAGAAAAATACAATAGTATTGAGGCGATGATGATGACCATGACAAAAAACTATTGTTTGGATAGGCTCAAATCAAAGCAAGCTTCCAATCTACAACTAGTTCACAGTAATTATTCAAACAGAGATAATCTTGAAAAGCAGACCGAGGACAAAGACAAATTAAATTGGGTAGAAAAGATAATAAATGAACTGCCTGAAAATCAGAAAATGATTGTGCAATTACGAGAAATTGAAGAATTAGAATTTGAAGAAATTGCACAAATAATGAAGATGAGTGAAACCAACGTAAGAGTTACACTCTCAAGAGCAAGAAAAACGATTAGAGAACAAATGATAAAAGTAAATAATTATGGAATCGCATAATATAAAAGAACTTTTAGAAAAATACTTCAATGCAGAAACAACTCTGCAAGAAGAAAAAGAACTAAAAAAATATTTTTCTTCTGAGAATATTTCGCCAGAACTTATACAATATCAGGATATGTTCGGATATTTTTCTAAAGAACAAAAAAACGAAACTCAACGAGAGTTTTATATTAAAAAAGCATCAAATAGACACTGGCTATCGATTGCAGCTTCTGTTGTGGTTGTTCTAGGAATAGGAATTAGTTTTCTGAAACAACCTGCTACAAATAGTAATTTAGGAACCTATGATGACCCCGAAATTGCTTTTGCTGAAACTCAAAAAGCCTTAACTCTTATAGCTGAAAATCTAAATAAAGGCAAAGAAAAAATATATTACTTGCAAGAATATGAGAATACCAAAAACAAAATTTTTAATCCTTAAAACACAGAAATCATGAAAAACATAATCATCACATTATTACTAGTTATTACACCATCTTTATTCTTTGGTCAATCAGCTTTTGACAAATATGATGGAAAAGACGAAATCAAGACCGTTGTTGTAAACAAAAAAATGTTCGAAATGATGGGCAACGTAAAAACAAATGACAAAGATGCTCAGCAATTTTTGCGCCTGGCCAAAGGAATTGACAAACTTAGAATCTTTACTACTTCTGATAAAAAGTGGGTTTCAGATATGAAAGTTACCGTAGAAAAACACCTAAAATCAAACTCTTTGGAAGAGCTTATGAGAGTCTCTGATGGAGGAGAAAATGTAAAAATCTATATCAATTCAGGCGGAAGTGCTACCAAAGTAAAAGAACTTCTAATGTTTATTGAAGACGGAAATAACGAAACAGTATTACTTTCGCTCACAGGAGATTTTGACCTAAACGATTTATCTATTTTAGGAGATAAAATTCCGGGTGGAGAACAACTGAAAAAGGCATCTAAAAAGTAAGTGTTTTTTTAATTTACCTTACAAACTCTAAACTTTATAAAAATGAAAAAGCTAATTTATGTTCCAATTCTAATTTTTGCAATAATAGGCTGTAGTTCTGAATTAAGTTTGCAAAAATACATGGCGAAAAATTCTGAAAACAGTAATTTCATTGCTCTTGATTTAGGAACTGACATATTAAAAATCACTCAGGAAGAACTTTCTGAAGACGAAAAAGCAGCTCTTAATTCGTTTAAGAAACTGAATATTCTTGCCTTTAAAAAGAACGATAACAACGACGCACTTTATAAAAAGGAAAAAGAAGAAGTACAGACTATTTTAAAAGGAAATGCTATTTATGAACAACTAATGAGTTTTGGTTCAGGAGTACAAGGCGCTTCGATTTATGCAGTGGGAGAAACAGATAAAATCAGTGAGTTTATAGTTTTTGGAAATGAAAGTGACACGGGATTTGCTATAGTGCGTATTCTAGGTAAAGACATGAATCCTAACCACATCATAAACTTTATGTCACTCCTTCGGAAAGCCGATATTGATGCCACACAGCTTAAATCTTTAGAAAGTCTAATAAAAAAAGAAGAGCCATCATCAGAAGAAGGCGAAATTTAAAAAATATAACTTTTCAGTAATTATAATTTGGGTTAATGAAAAACCTCAAAGATTAAATTCTTTGAGGTTTTATTTTTATTTAAGGGGTCGTATAGCTGTTTGTATAGCCCATCCTTTTACCCCATTCGGGAGTTCTACTTGATAATAATTATCTAACTTCTCTAGAATATATACTTTTGTTCCTTCATGAATAAGAGCCGCATTAGCCGAAGAGCTATTAGGTTCGGATTTCACTGCTACCGATTCAGAAAAAACAATTCCCGGATTATAACTCTGGTTCTGATTCTTCTCGAATGAAGCAATTACTACTGAAAGTATAGAGCAAATTAAGAATAAAACTCCTATCCCAAAGAAAATTCGCTTTAGTAGAATTTTCGAAATAAAATAATAGCCAATAAAACTCAATAATACCAAGAACGAGAAATAAATAGCTATTTTGCCCCAAACATCATAATGATAAACTGAAGTAAATTCGCTCAGCCAATTCGAAAAACCTACTTTTGGAACTTCTGTAAAAGAATCTATCATCATATTTTGGGCAAATTTCAGATTGTTTTTTACAGCTGAATTATTAGGTTCTAGAAGCAACGCTCTTTCGTAATTATAAATAGCAGGAGCTATTTTATTGAGTTTATAATAAGTATTCCCTAAATTATAATACAGCTCAACCGAATGTTTTCTGTTTTCTAAAATTTGTTCATAGGCTTGTACTGCTTCCTGATAATTTCCTTGTTGGTACAATTCATTTGCTTTATCAAATGAGTTTTGCCCTAACAGTAGAATCGGAAATAAAAATAGTATGGTTTGTAATAATTTCATCTTTTGTACAATGCTTTTTAGATTTTATATACTTAAATCACAAAAACTATTTAATATTTTTCTCTAATTCAGTTATAGTTTTAACGGCCTTATTATAATCTTGTTCTACTGTAGAGGCTAAACTTGGAGCATACCTCACCAGTTCTGCACTTTCTAATAAGGAAAGAAAATTTTCGACCGTTTTTGGGTCTGCTTTTTTATTTAAAAGAATTTCAGATATCTTGTCCTTACTCATCTCTGCCGTTTCTATTTTTAATTTGGCTTTTAAGAAATTATGCAAAGCTCTTTCTAAAGATTCGTAAAATCTCTGTTTATCGTTCTGATTTTTCTTGGCATCTGACAGGTATTTTTTTACTAATTTATTGGTCGAACGAATCTTATTTCCTACGACATCACTATCTCTTTCCTGTTTTTTTCGTTTTACCAAAATTAATAGCGGAATCATAGCCAAAGGCAATAACAGCCAAATATAAAATGATTTTGAATAGAGAAAATCTCGTTTAACGATGGGTTGCAAGCTAGTTTTCAACTCAATAAAACGGAAAGAACTCTGTGGTTCTATCTCGCTTTTCTCCATAGTTATAGATTCTGCTATTTCAGCATCACTACTAACTGGTCCATCAATCATGTCAATCATTATCTCGTTCGAAGTCAATGTTTTGTAGGAATTAGAGCTCAAATCAAAATACGAAAAACTCATCGGCTTAATGATGTATTTACCCTGATATTGCGGAATGATGGTATATTTTTCGGATACTTTACCACTCATTCCAGAAAGGGAAACTGTAATTTGTTTTTTCGAAATAGGATCATACATTTCTAAAGCACTAGGTACCACTGGCTTCGGAAGTGAGAATAATTCGAGATTCCCTTTTCCGGTAACGGTTACATCTAATTCGATAGTTTCTCCTTGTCTTACTGCTGTTCGGTTTGGGGTTACCACAAAATCAAAAGTACCCACAGCTCCCGAAAAGTCTTCAGGTTTCCCTGCTTCTGGCAATGCCTTTACATTGATGTTTGTAACTCCAGTCGAAACTTTAAGATTTGTCACTCCATAGCTTCTCCTTCCAAAAATATCTCTTCGGTTAGTAGGATATTCAAAAGCTACATCTAAAGATAGAGGGGCAATAGTAAGTGTTCCAGACTTTTGAGGGTATAACACTACTTTTTTTATAACAACACTGCGGTATCTCTCATCTTTATAAATTTCGTCCTTCGGATCTTCAAACCCTCCTTTAACGTCAATATTATGAGCCCAAAAATCATTGTATTCTGGGGTTTCGGTTGGGACAAAGTTTCTAAACCCTGTATTTTCTCTAAAATACAGTTTATAGAGAATAGTAATAGGTTCGTTTAAATAAGGATTGCGTTTAGATACTTGAGCTACCAAGTGTAGGCTTTCGTTGGGTTCAACCAATGGTACAGAGGTGTCGTTTGGTCGTTGTACAGGAGCTGTAACTGTAATTTGAACAGGTTCCGTTTTGTAAGTCTGACCATTAATTACAATTGATGCGCTTTCGATAGTTAGTACACCTTGTTTGGTAGGCTGTAATGTAAGTCCAAAACTTTTAGAAAATGAACGCCTTCCGTTTACAACCGACTGACTCATATGCTGGGTTAGCCCTCCTATTACTCGGAATCCCTCAAAATCGGGTAATTGAAGATTATCTCCGTCAGGTGTATTCATCACAAAATCAATTCTTACATTTTCGTTCTGACCAATTTTTGTTCTACTCAACTTGGCTGTAAACTCCACTTGAGCAAAAACCGTTTGAGTGAGTAAAAAAAGTAGTATAAATGTTAGTTTTTTCATTTGTCTAATCGTTAACCTATTTTAAGTTATTGAATCGATTAATCGTTAATTTATTTTTCCGGTAAGCGCTTTAACAAATCAACAAAAAATATTACCAATTCTTCTCTGATTGTCTGGGTTGACCTTTTTTCTGTTCTAATTCTTTTTTCTTCTGTACACGCTGTTGAATGCCTTTTTCTTGATTTTCTACTGCATCAAGTAGATTTTCAATGCGTTGCTTTGGCATTCCTCCTTGATTGCCTTCAGGTTGCTGATCTTTATTCCCATCTCCTTTTTGATCCTGTTTATCTTGATTATCTCCTTGGTCCTGATTTTGCTCTTGATTATCCTGATTATTTTTGTTATCTTGATTCTCTTGGTTGTCGTTACCTTTTTGATTTTCCTTGTTTTGATCTTGATTGTCTTGATTATCTTGCTTTTGATCATCTTTATTTTGATCTGGAGGTGGAGGATTTTTATCAAGCATATCTTTGGCTAGAGCGTAATTATATCTAGTCTGCTCATCGTACGGATTATTTCGAAGTGCATTTTTATAAGCCTCTACCGCTGCCTGATAATTTTTTTCTTGCATTAAAACATTCCCTAAATTATGGTAAGCTTTATGTTTTTCAGATTTGTCGGCTGATTTTTCGATAGTTTCATTATACGCTAACTTAGATTCTCCGTATGATTTTTGTCTATAAATTGAGTTCCCTAAATTATAGCTAGCTGTAGATTTATTCTCTGCTTTAGATTTTTCTATACGATAATTAGCTTCTGCTTCTGCGTATTTTTGTGCTTTAAATTCTTTATTCCCTTGTTCTAAATCTTTTTGAGCAAAAACCTTCACTGAAAGTAATATAAAAAACAAAAAAACTATTTTTTTACTTTTTGAATTCAACTTCCAAAGTTCACTAGTTTGCATCAACTGTGAAGAGTTTCTCAAAGAAATATTTTTTACAGATAACATACCCATCATTTCTTTTCGTTAAACAAATTAAGTTTGTTAATCCAATAGGTTTTTCGATCTAAAAAGAATACATCTAAAATCAAGAAAAAGAGACCTACTCCCAAAAACCATTGAAATTTAGCATCGTATTCGGCTACTTCTTGACTCTCAAACTGTGTCTTTTCAATAGTATTTACCAAATTTTTAAAATGTTCGGTAACCTGATTCGAATTATTTCCAGAAACATAACTACCTCCTGATTCTCTTGCAATCTCTCTTAAAATCTGCGAATCGAGTTTGGTAATTACTTCTTCGTTGTTTAAATCTCTTAAAAAACCTTGTGTGACACCTCCTATTTTAATCGGGATACGACTTCCTTTTTCTGTTCCTATTCCGATAGTTAAAATTTTCAGATTATTCTCTTTTGCTTTGATTAGAGCTTCCGAAATATTTTGTTCGTGGTCTTCCCCATCCGAAATCAAGACCAATAGCTTATTGGTATCCACATCATCAAAATAAGTACTCGAAAGCAAAATAGCTTCGCTAATTGCTGTTCCTTGTGATGAAAGCATATCCGTATTCATCTGCTGTAAAAACATTTTGGCCGAACCATAATCTGTAGTAATTGGGAGAACTGGAAATGCACCGCCCGCATAAGCCACAATCCCTACTCTATCCGCTCCCAATGTATTGATGATTTGAGAAACAATTTGTTTGGTTTTTTCTAAACGACTTGGAGCAACATCTTCGGCCAACATACTTTTAGACACATCAATAGCAAAAACAATATCAATTCCTTCTCGCTTTACCGTTTCTATTTTGGTTCCAATTCTTGGATTAGCTAAAGCTAAAATTAAAGCCGAAATTCCTAATAGCCAAGTCACTAATTTAAGACTGGATTTCAAAACAGATTTTTTAGGGCTTAATTTGCTCAATAATAGCGGTTCCGCAAATTTCTTCTGCTTCCTGATTTTCCATAACTGATACAACAAAAATATCATCCCTAAAACAGGTAGGATAAAAAGTAAATTCAGATATTTTATCTCTTCTAATTCCATTTTCTCTCAAAAATTTCTTTTTCTAATTCTCGCAATGGCGCAAATATTTTTTTTAGTTTTTGTCTCTTTGTAAATCGTAAGACGACTTTTCTTTGCGTTTTTGTGACTTGGCAAGAGTAACTATAAATTGTTTACCACTCTTCTTATTCCATCTTTTATAAACTCCCGTTAAAATTTATCAATAGTCGTAATTTATTTTTCCCGTGTTCACAAAGACTCAGAACTTTTTTATTTACACATTATCTATAATCTTTTCAAGATTGATTTCTAAATAAATCCTCTAAACAATGTTTTTCTCAATAAAAATTCTAACAACAATAAAGCACCTGCCAATAAAATTAAGCCCCTATATTTTTCGTCATAATTAAAATACTTGAGTTCTTCAACATCAGTTTTCTCAAGTTTATTTATTTCTTCATAAATCTCATTCAGCTTAGTATTGCTCGTTGCTCTGTAATATTTACCTCCTGTTGTAGAAGCAATATCACGCATGAGTTTTTCGTCAATTTTCACTTCCATCATTCGATATAAAAGACCTCCGTTTGGTGCATAAGCATAAGGCATTTCAGCCATTCCGTTGGTTCCGATTCCGATAGTATATACTTTTATTCCGTATTCTTTTGCAATTTCGGCCGCTGTTCTAGGCTCTAAAAATCCTGAATTATTCTCTCCGTCTGTCATCAGAATAATTACTTTACTCTTTGCTTGGCTTTCTTTGAGTCGATTTACAGCTGTAGCCAACCCCATTCCGATAGCTGTTCCATCTTGCAATACATTATCGTATTTTATATCTCTAATTGCATTCAGAATAATTCCTTTATCACTCGTTACGGGTGTTTTAGTATAACTTTCGGCTGCGTACACCACTAACCCAATGCGATCTGTTGGTCTTTCGCGAACAAACTCAGAGGCTACTCTCTTCAAAGCTTCCAAGCGATTAGGTCTTAAATCACGCGCTAGCATACTACTCGAAACATCTATTGCAATCACAATATCCACTCCTTGATTGCTTCGGGTTCTACTGGTCACATCAACCGTTTGAGGTCTTGCCATCCCAACAATAATTAGTCCTAAGGCCCCCAAACGCAACACAAATAAAACGGGTATTAGTTTTCCTAGCCAAGAATTTGTAGCTTGAAAACCCTTGAGTGAGCTCATTTTCAGCGTAGCGGTTTGCTTTTTGCGAGTAATTATATACCAAGCGATTAACATCGGAAATAAAGCAAAAAGCCAAAAGAATTCAGGATTTAAAAATGTTACGTTTGTCATAATTATCTTATTTGTCCTAATTCTACCGAATTGATGATTCGGTCAATGATTTCTACTTTATTAGGGTCCGAATCATCAATAAGACTTACTATTTGTTGAATTCCCCCCGATTGTTTGAACACTAAAATTTCATAATACACTCTTTTGCTTGTCTTGGTAACCTGATTAAAATAATCCATTGTCCCATATGCCTTTATACCCTCTATTCCGGTTGGAGTTTTATATTGCTCCTTTTGCATCATAATATTTTTGGCTCCTCTTATTTCCCATTCTATATAATTGGCTTCTGCCATCATTTCGGGAGTTATCTGCGTTTGTCCATTCTCTTCTTTGAGCTTCATGGTATGAATACTTACAAAGAGTCCGCTATTTAATTCTCCATAAGCAAACAAATTAAAATCCTCGACTAATTTATACATCTGATTGTTTATATTATCAGAAGCGTCAAGCCTTTTTAATACTTTGGGAGTTTCAATCTTAACAGGTGGATTTCCATACTCTGAGGTGATCCATTCCGAGGTTAAAAATTCGGTTGTGGGACTTCCGAAGAATTTTGCTTTAATTGTCGAAATACCACTTGTAGCGATCCAATAAGCCAACCCAACAACAAGAATAATTCCGGCTGTAAACGAAATGTTAGAAATCATCTTTTTCTTTTTTCGCTTTCTTTCCAACTCCAAACGAAGTTCTTCGTTTCGTTCTGCCTCTTCTTCTTCTGGAGTTTTAAGCGGAATAATTCCGTGCATAGTACGAAGTGTTTTTTCTACTGTATTTCGATCTTCAACAATTTCGAATTCCAGTGGCTTTGATTTAGCAAACTTTACTAAATCTGCTTGTTTCAATACTTTTTCGAGTGCCACTATCATTTCTTCAGAAAAAGCTAAATTTCGTTTAACAGCTGTTTTTCTCAAGTTTTCAACTAATTCTGCGGTAGTATTTTCCATTGCTGGAAACTTCACCGCTTCTTCTAAATATATCCTTGCAATATCAGTCAATTCGGAATAATAATCCTTGACAGCTCCTTTTTCGATAAGTTGTTTTTCTTCAAGTTTTTTAAGTCCTATAGTAGCTTTTTCGATAGGTGTATAGATAACTTCGGGTTCTTTTGAAACTGAGTTTTTGTTGTTTTTCCAACGCACATAAAACCATATACCCAACCCTATTAATGATAAACCTATTACTAACCACAGCCACCAATTACTTGAAGATTTTTGAGTATCTGCAATTACATCTTTAATATCAAAGAGAGGCTGTTTTAGTGTATCGACCTCTATATTTTTCACCTCGATAAACATCGAATCAGTTAAATAAGGCTTATTATCAATTATAACTCTGAGTTGGGGGATTACATACCTACCCGAATCAAATTGTGTAAGTCCGTATTTTTTGACAAGCTCCCATTTCGCTCTATTTTTTTTGTCTATAATTGTATCGGTTGGATAATCTTCTAGAACCTCTAACATTCCAAATAGCTGTTCTTTCGGAAAAAACACCATCGAAGTCGTATCTACTTTGGTCTTTAAAATCAGATGAAATTGCGAACCGATGCGGATTTTTGTAGAATCAATACTTGCCTCTATCTGCTTTTGTTGAGCCAAAGAAGTCGCTATCGACATAAAAAATATAAATATATAAAGTAGTTTTTTCATTCTTGATTGATAATTGAAGATTAACGAATGATGATTTCCTGCATAAGACTTAGAAATAAAATTTGTAAACAAAATAATTTTTGCAGAAAAAGTAATCAATCGCTCTTCTAATTCTTGTCTTTTCATTCCCTTCTTAAATCAACAATCTTAAATTCCTATCTCGCTCTAAAATATCCTAGTATTTTTTTTGCATAATCCTCATCCACTCTCGTGTTTATTACTCCTGCTCCACATTTGGTAAATACTTCCTTAAAATACTTAACTTTTTCGTGATGGTATTTTTCGTATTCTGTACGTACTCTTTTTGAGCCCGTATTGATAAGTCTTTGCTGGCCTGTTTCTACGTCGAGCATATTTACTAACCCTATATTCGGAAGTGTTTGTTCTTTTTCATCAAAAACACGAATACCCGTCACATCATGTTTTTGGGCTGCTATTTTTATTGTATGCTCATAATCACTGTCCATAAAATCAGAAATCATAAACACTATAGCTCTTTTTTTCTGAGTTCCGGACAAGAATTTAAACGCTTCTGAAATGCTGGTCTTATTGCTTTTTGGTTTAAATTCGATAAGTTCTCTGATAATTCGCAACACGTGAGATTTTCCTTTTTTAGGAGGAACATACAATTCGATTTGGTCCGAAAACAAAATCAAACCAATTTTATCATTGTTTTGTGTGGCCGAAAAAGCGAGGGTAGCAGCAATTTCTGTAGCAGTATCTTTTTTGAACTGCAAGTTTGTTCCGAAATCTCCAGATCCGCTCACATCGACCATCAGCATCATCGTAAGTTCTCTTTCTTCCTCAAAAACTTTAATATAGGGCTCATTATATCGTGCCGTAACGTTCCAATCAATCGCTCTTACATCATCTCCAAACTGATACCTACGAACCTCGCTAAAGGTCATTCCCTTACCCTTAAATGTCGTGTTATATTCGCCTGAAAAAAGATGATTGCTCAACCTTCGGGTTTTAATCTCGATTTTACGTACTCTTTTGAGTAATTCTTTTGTATCCATGGCTTTGTTAGTTTACAGTGAACAGTTTTTCAGTGGGCAGCTATTGAGGACTGCGAGCTGAAAACTTTAGACTGACAACTTATTAAGGTACTTCAATATCGTTTACAATTTTGTTGATGATGTCAACGGAAGTCATATTTTCGGCTTCTGCCTCATAAGTAATTCCAATTCTATGACGAAGCACATCGTGAACCACGGCTCTTACGTCTTCAGGCACTACATAACCTCTGCGTTTAATAAATGCATAACATTTAGCCGCTAAAGCAAGATTAATACTACCTCTTGGAGAAGCTCCAAAACTAATGAGTGGTTTTAAGCTTTCTAATTTATATTTTTCAGGATATCGAGTCGCAAAAATAATATCTAGTATATATTTTTCGATTTTTTCATCCATATATACTTCCCGAACTGCTTGTTGAGCACGAAGAATTTGTTCTGTTGTAACCACTGGATTTACTTTTTCGTAAGCTCCTTTAAGGTTTTGGCGCATTACCATTCTTTCGTCCTCCATTTTCGGATAATCAATAACCGTCTTTAGCATAAAACGGTCCATTTGAGCTTCTGGAAGCGGATATGTTCCTTCCTGCTCCACTGGATTTTGTGTGGCTAATACTAAGAAAGGTCTATCCAATTTAAACGTCTCTTCTCCAATAGTTACCTGTTTTTCTTGCATGGCTTCCAATAGAGCTGACTGTACTTTGGCAGGAGCACGGTTTATTTCATCTGCCAAGACAAAGTTGGCAAAAATAGGTCCTTTTTTGATAGAAAATTGATTGTCTTTTATATTGTAAATCATTGTCCCAACCACATCAGCTGGAAGTAAATCAGGAGTAAACTGGATTCTACTGAAGCTCCCTTGAACTGCTTGTGAAAGTGTATTAATGGCTAATGTTTTTGCCAATCCAGGAACTCCCTCCAGCAAAATGTGACCCTGACCTAAAAGACCAATAAGTAATCTGTCAACCATATACTTCTGACCCACGATTACTTTGTTCATTTCCATCATAAGCAAATCGATAAAAGCACTCTCTCTTTCGATTTTTTCATTAATCGCTCGAATGTCTAAAGTAGCTGTGTTCTCTTCCATATCGTATATATTTCTGATAATATTTATTTTTTGGTTTAAATTTACATATGACTGTTAAGATTACAAATTTTATTATTTTACAATGAAATATTTATAGGTAAACTACTATTTGTAAAACTCAACAGATTGTTTATTTCAATTTAAAAAAAACACTTTGATAACTGTTTTTTTAATTTGAATGCAAATTGAAAATTTTGTCAGACTATACGTGTTAATACATCGTTAAAAGTTTTGAATTACATTAGCTTTTAAGGAGAATTTATCAGTTATTTTTTATAATTTTAAGGACTTAAATTTTTTTACTGATGAAAACCATACTTTCTCCTGTAATTGCAGGAACAATGAATTGGGGTACTTGGGATAAGAACCTCAATACAGCCCAAATGGCAAATTTAATTGAAGTATTTTTAGAAAATAAAGTTTCGTCTTTTGATATAGCTGACATTTATGGAGGTTATACTACAGAAGCATCTTTTGGTAAAGCGTTAGAAGAAAGTAAATTAGACCGCGCAAAAACACAAATCATCTCAAAATGTGGAATTCAATATATTACTGAAGGGCGAAACAATAAAGTCAAACATTACCAATATGATAAAGATTATATTATCTGGTGTGTTGAAAATTCGCTCAAAAATCTCCGCACTGATTATTTGGATATATTATTATTACACAGGCCAAGTCCGCTTATGGAAGCAAGCGAAATAGCTGAAGCTATAACCAAGCTTAAAGCCGACGGTAAAATTATAGATTTTGGAGTGTCTAACTTTACGAGTTCACAAACTGAACTTATTCGTTCGAAAATTCAAGTAGATTATAATCAAATTCAGTTTTCGGCTACAAATCACGAAGCTATGTTAGACGGAAGCTTAGATTATATGCAGATTCACAACATCCAACCAATGGCTTGGAATCCGCTTGGGAGCGTTTTTAGAGAAAACACCTCACAAACCAGGAGATTAAAAGAGCTTCTGGCTAATTTGGTACAAAAATACAGAGTAGGTTCAGATACGCTTTTGCTAGCTTGGATACTTAAACATCCTGCCAAAATTATTCCGATTGCAGGAACAGTGAACGTTGCTCGTATTCAAAACCTACAAAAAGCAACACAACTCGACCTTGATAAAGAAGATTGGTTTGCTATTTGGACTGAAAGCATGGGACATAGAGTACCTTAAAAATTAACTTCCATTAACTTCAGAAAAAGCTCAAACTGATAATAAAGAAGGTACTATGGAAGAATTGATAGGAAGTTTGATGTATTCTTTTATTGGCTGGTGCTATCTATGGATTAGGTATAGAAATAAAAAGAAAATACAAATTATTTTAAAAGAAAAATATAATGATAGCTACCTTGAGGCAGGAGCAACTAAGGTATTACAATTTATAGGAGTTGTAATGATAATCATATTAGGCGCACTTCTACTTGTTATAATTTATTAGAATCATATTTCTTTTAAAACCCTAAAACAAAGTAAGATGATTAACAAACGTATTCTAATAAAGAACTTACTCGCTTATATTGACGAAAACAGTTTTTTTGACAGAAAGCGTCAGCTTAATCTGAATACAAAAGAAGGAAAAGCCAAATTTATTAAACATGTTTGCGCTTTATCAAATTCCAATCCTGAAAACAATTCTTATATTGTTGTTGGAGTAGAAGATAATAACGAAATATCTGGAACAGATTTTTATGACGACAGCAGAATTCAAAATCTGATTGATGCCAATCTTGAAAATCCTCCGATGATTTCTTACGAAAACATTCCCTTTCCGAATCTACCAAAAGGAAAAGTAGTGGGATTGGTTACTATTAAGCCTAGTTCAAAAGAGTCTTATTTTAAAAGATCTATTTGGAATATTCCGTTTCGAGCAACCTATATGCGCAAAGGAAGTTCCTCTGTTCCTCTGGAGAACAATTATAAGCCCAATTACCAAAACAAAGAGATTGTTCAGAATATAGAACTCAACTCCCGAAATAGCATTAAAGATACGCTTGATGCGGTAATGGATTTTGTGAATAACAAACACAAAGGAATCACTACTAAATACAAAGTTTTTCGAGAGCTTTTTGTGATTTGCTGGGCAGGAATAGAGAAAAAAGTAGACGAAAAATCTTTCTGGACCAGAGTTGATATTGAGCTAATTAATGAGCAGGTTAAGTTGTTTTATTCTACCCTAGATGAAGTAAAAATAACTTACGACCAAAACAGTTTTAACATTACCGAATATGTACCATTAGGGATTAACGGAACTTTGGATTTTTTTCCGTTAGAAAAAACAGTTTTAAACTTTTTTGACAACGGAAGTTATACCATACAGACCGAGATGCTTTTCAACCCACCTAAATGTAACAAAAAGACGTTGTTTCACATGTATAACAGTGCTGTTTCTCTTCTTAATAAAGTTCGCAAAAACTCCTATTTAAGTGAATCTGAGACACTCGATTTACAAAACCTCCCCTCTACTTTATTAGTTTGCTATCTCAATGGGTTTGACGAAGCTTTGGACAAATTAACCTCTATAAAAGACCTTTTAATAGAAAATCACCCGACTGCTTACAGAAACTATAAAGAAGTAGTGCGTATTCAGAGGAAAATAAAATACTAATTTAGTAATCAAATAAAAGGTCAGTTTACTCAAGAGTAAACTGACCTTTTATTTAACCATTTAAGGCTATTATATCTTTAAAGGTTTGAGTCTAAAATCCGTAGTTAACTCCTACCCCAAAAACCTGACGTGTCTGAAATCCTTTAAAAGCATTATCATCATATATAGTCTGGAACGTAAAGTTAGCAGAAATATAACGATTGATAGTCATTACGATATTCATCTGATAATCCAAATCAACATTTTGAGGGTCTTCAAGATAATTAGAATATAAGCTCAAAATGTTTTCCATTGAGATATTTTCCATAATAGCAAACTTATAGTATCCCGAAGCATAGAAACCGAGTTCATATCTCATTGATTCATTAGCATCTACTCCAAAATAAGCTCCGTCAACATAGTTTTCTACAGAGGTATAATCATCGCATACAAAAGTGAATTTAGACGTAGCTGGAGCAAGGTTAAATTTAAGATTATCTGATTTTTTCCACAGCATACCTGGACCAAAAGTTAAATAACCAGGAGACATAAATTTAGTATTATTCTCTCTTATTTCTTTTCCATTTTCATCTTTATCATATACATAACCATCTGTAAATTGTGTTCTAAAATTAAGGAAAAACGAATAATACCAATTTTCAGATGCTTTTTTACCTAGGACCGAATTAAATTCTAACTTATCAGTGGTTTTTTTCTCAAATTCAGAATTTTTAGTTTGAAGAATTCCGTATTCTGCAATGATTTTATTGTCCCATGCCCAATCATTCTTTTTATAGTTAAAATCGTAGTTTAACCCTAAATTTCCCGAAAAGTTGTTTTCTCCTCCGGCTAACCAATTATCAAAAGTGGATTGGTTAAACAAGAAAGAAATATTTCCTCCTCTTGTCCATACTTTGGTTGAATCTTGTGTCTCTTGAGCCATTGCATTGATTCCAGCAACAAGCAAACAAGCCATCATTAGTTTTTTCATTTTATATAATTTTGGTTTAAAAAATCGATGCAAAGATATTTATTTTTTAAAATATCATGGCAAATTCGGGGAAACATAAAAAAACCTCAAAATCAATTCTGTTTTTGAGGTCCTTTTACAAATATTTTAAAATAAATTATTTTAAGTATGAATGTGCGGTAGTATCTTGATCATCTTCATTATTTTTTTTGAAAATCTGAAGTTGTCTTAACCAATATACCATAAAATAGCAACAGATTAAAAGAAAAATCCAATTCATAATATTAGCAATCCACCAATTTCCTAATTCTGTTTTAGCAAAAAAATTCATTGGCATAAATAAGATTTGTTCAAAAAGATACTGAATTCCTTCAAAAAATGATTTCATCACTATTATATTATTGTTTTACATTTGCAAATGTATAAAATTAAAATATGATTACAAATATTTTTAGCAGGTCAAATCCTATGAATTTTTTGATCTGTATCGCAATTCTTCTTTTAGCCTTTATCTGTGTATGGTTAAAAGCTTACCAATCAGAATTTGACATTGCTGAAAGTACCGTTTATTTATCATCTTTTGTCCTACTTGCTTTTTCGATTTTTCTTATTGATTTTATTGTAAAAAAAAGTAATCTAAATAAAAGTGACAATTACGCTATAATTCTTTTTACATTTTTCTTATTACTTATTCCTGAAACATTGTTAGATTTTTCGGTGATATTATCTAACTTATTTGTTTTACTGGCTTTCCGCCGATTAGTTTCTTTACACTCTTTGATTCATTCCAAACAAAAGATATTGGATGCCTCGGTTTGGATTTCTATTGCAGCTATTTTCGAGTTCTGGTCTATCTTGTTTTTTATATTGATTTTTGTTTCTATTTTGATATATGGTACCAATGACTTTAGGAACTGGTTTATCCCCTTTGTTGGTTTTTTTGCTATAACAATTATTGTCCTATTATATGCTTTTATGATTGATTACAGTCTGATTGAATATGTACAAAACAATGCAATATTAGTTTTTAATTGGGAGAGTATAACAGAAAGGTTTCAGGTGTATTCTTCAGCTATTTTCCTTGCTATTACAATATTATTCATTTTATTTCAAATTTTATATATAAGAAACTATTTAGCTACTGTACAAAATGCCATCAAAAAAGTTGTAGCTCTTTTAGCCATAGGAATCATAGTTTATTTATTTTCTGACCAAAAAAACAATAGTTTACTATTATACTCTATGGCTCCTTTATCAATGGTCGGTTCGAATTTCATCAATTCATTAAATAGAGATTGGATAAAAGATGCTTCTTTGTATTTATTGCTAATATTAAGTGCTGTCTCTCTCTATTTGTATTTATAGCTTTATTACAAAAAATAGGGTTCGCACGTTATGTATAACTTGCGAACCCTATTTGATAGTAACTTATTAAAAGTTTACTTCATTTCTTTTATAATATATAGGTAAACAGGAAAGTGATCACTATATCCTACTTCAGTTCGAGTATTCCTCAAAGGATAACCTTTATACTGTCCTTCTTTTTGAATGAGATATGGCTTATTAAAAATTCCTGCTTTCCAATATTTGTAAGTTGAATAATCTTTATCGTTGGTATCTAAAAAAGATCCTGTGATAATAATTTGATCAAACAAATCCCATGCGTCTCTATAAGCTAGAGTTCCCAATCCTTTTTTTGACATTTCTTCAAAAGGATTAAACATTCCTTGCATAGAAGTATCTTCTTTTTTGCGTTCAGCTCCTAAAGATTTTTTAATACTTTTATTATAAGGCCCGTCATTAAAATCTCCCATAGTCATAACCTTTGCCTGCGGATTTATTTTTTGAAGAGAATCAATTATTTTTTTGTTCAATGCCCCTGCAGCTTCGCGATAAGGGCTACTTCTCTTTTCTCCACCTGAACGCGAAGGCCAGTGATTTACAATAAAGTGCATTTCTTCTCCATCTAAATAACCACTTACCAATAGTTGGTCACGAGTATACACTCTTTTCCCGCTTCCGTCTGTATTAGTTATATATAAAGGAATATTAGATGAACTGGTCACTATAAAGTCTTTCTTTTTGTATAAAAGTGCTACATCAATTCCTCTTCTGTCCGGAGAATCATAATGTACAATTCCATATCCTTTCCCTGCCAGATTAGGGTGCTTAATCAAGTCTTCTATAACCCCTCTGTTTTCCATCTCTGAAATACCAAGAATAGTAGGAGATTCTTTTTGTTGTTCATCTGTACCAATTTCTGAGATTACTCTACTTAAATTCGCTAGTTTTTGCTTATACTTTCTACTAGTCCAGCTAGCCGAACCTGTAGGTGTATATTCTACATCATTGATTTCGGGGTTGCGGATAGTATCAAATAAATTTTCCAAATTATAAAATGCTACTGTATGCACCTTATATTTTTTCTGTTGAGCCTGAACCGATACTAGGAGAATCAACGTAAAAAAGAATGTAAAAAAGTTTCTAATTTTCATGTGAATTATTATTGTTTTTTTGGAGCTGCAATATTACTAATTATAAGTTTAAGCTAATGTAAACTTTTGAATAAAATTTAAGTCAAAGGTAAATAATATTATTAAATGGCGTACATTTGTCCCGACAAAGAACGACTTGTTCTTATCACAAAAACTTTATATAATTTAACTTAATTTATGAGAAAACTCGTATTGAGCATCTTGTTTATGATGCAAGCTGTTTTGGTTTTTGCTCAACAAACTGGTTCTGTTACCGGAAAAGTTGTGGATTCTAAAAATCAAAAATCACTCCACAATGTGGTAGTATCTCTTCAAAACACCAACATTACAAAGTTAACCGACACGGATGGTGTTTTCTTACTAGAGGCAATCCCTGCTGGGAGTCATTTACTTCAAATAAGAAGTAATGGTTATGTTACTCAATTATTTCCGGTTGAAATCAAAGACGGAGAAATCCTTGATTTGTCTGTAATTGTCTTAGGAGAAGACATTACTGCAGAACAAGAACTAAGTTTGATTACACTTACAGAAAATGATTTAGGAGATGATAATTCTGGTTCTGAGACAACTTCAGGATTACTTCAAGCCTCAAGAGATGTTTTTGAACAAGCCGCAGCATATAACTGGGGACAAGCTCGTTTTAGAGTAAGAGGATTAGATAATGAATACGGAAATGTGATGATTAACGGTATTCAAATGAATAAACTCTATGATGGAAGACCTCAATGGAGTAACTGGGGAGGGCTCAATGATGCCACTCGTAATCAAGAATTCTCATCAGGCTCAAAACCTTCTGATTATACATTTGGAGGAATTTTAGGAACACAACATATCAATACAAGGGCTTCATATCATCGAGCAGGTTCTAGAGTTTCAATACTTGGAACCAACACCAACTACAATTGGAGAGTAATGGGGACTCATGCTTCTGGAATGGACCGAGATGGTTGGGCTTATACTGTATCGGCTTCTTACAGAATGGCTGATGAAGGACATTTTGACGGAACAGATTATAATGCAGCATCTGCATTTTTGGCTGTTGAAAAAAGATTTAATGACCAACACAGTCTAAACTTTACTTCTATCTATGCTCAAAACAGCCGAGGAAAAAACTCTCCAAACACAGCAGAAGTTAATGATTTAATGGGTATAAAATACAACTCTTATTGGGGTTGGCACAATGGTAAAAAACGCAACTCTCGTGATAAAGATGTAGAAGAACCAATTTTGATGTTAAGCCATTATTGGAAATTAAGCGAGAATACTAGATTAAATACTAATGTAGCTTATCAATTTGGACATATAGCTAACTCTCGTATTGATTTCTTTAAAGCTGATAATCCAGATCCTACCTACTACAGAAATCTTCCAAGTTATGCGACGACATATTTTGATAATGGACAATGGATTGGAGGTACTTCAGGACAATTAGAGGAAGCTGAGAGATTAGAAGAGCAATTTTTAAACAACAGTCAGCTCAATTGGGACAACATGTATTATGCTAATGCCAACCCTGAATTAAACGGACGTAGTGTTTATGTATTATACGAAGACCGAGTAGAAGATAAATTGTTTACCGCAAGTTCTCTACTTAACTCTATGCTTGCAGATAACATTATTTTAAATGCAGGAATAAATTACCGAAAACTAAAATCTGAAAACTTCCAACATCTTACAGATCTATTAGGAGGACAGTATTTTATGGATTATGATCCATTCTTTATGGAGTATCCAAACAACGAAATGCAAGCCGATTTAAGAAATCCGGATAGAGCAGTTGGCGAAGGAGATCGATTCGGTTATAACTATGCTTTACATGCCGATGTGGCTGATTTGTTTACTCAATTCAAATTTACTTATGATAAATTTGATTTTTATGTAGCACAAACATACAACCATTCTAGATACCAAAGAGAAGGTCTTTATCAAAATGGTATTTATGCTGACAATTCTTACGGAAAAGGAAAGTCAATCACTTTTGAAAACTTTGGTTTTAAAGGAGGGTTAACTTACAAAATAACAGGCCGTCACTTATTAGACTTTAACGGTTTACATATGACCAAAGCTCCTACCTTAAGAAACACATTCCCGAATGCTCGTTTGAGTAATGCTATTACTAACGGAATCACTAGCGAAACTGTTTCAAGTGTAGATGCAAGTTATATCATTAGAACACCGAGATTTAAAAGCCGTTTGAGCGGATTTTATTCAAAAATACAAGATGCTACAGAAATTGGATTCTTCTTTACTGAAGGACTTGGCCTACTTGGAGAAGGTACAGACGGAAACCAATTCGTGGCAGAAATCATAACTGGTTTGGACAAACAAAACCTAGGAGTGGAATTAGGTGCTGAATATCAAATCACTCAAACTATTAAAGCTACCTTTGCTGGAACAATCGGACAATATATTTATAGCAACAATCCGAATGTATCTGTAAATGTTGACAACCTAAAAGGAATTTACAATTTAGGAGAAGCTAAACTTAAAAACTACAGACAATCAGGTATGCCTCAAACAGCTGCTTCGTTAGGTCTAGAGTATAGAAGCCCTAAATTCTGGTGGATTGGAGCGAATGTTAACTACCTTGACAACAATTATCTAGATATTTCTGCTATTATGAGAACCGACAACTTCTTTGCTGCACCTGGAAATACAGGATTATCAATTGCTGATTTTGTTGATCATAATGGAGAAACTGTTAATGTATATGAAACAGGAAGAGAATATCTAAAGCAAGAAAAATTTGAATCTATAATTTTGGTGAATTTAATGGGTGGAAAATCTTGGAGAATCAATAATAAAACTATTGGTTTCTTTGCTAACATTAACAACCTATTGGACATCGAATATAAAACAGGTGGTTTCGAGCAAGGACGTAATGCCAGCTTTATGGAAGTTTACCAAGACAACCAAGGTCCTAACCGTTCTTTCGGACCTAAATATTTCTATGGTTTCGGACGTACCTTTATGGTAAATCTTTATATGAACTTCTAATTCATTAAATGAAAAAATTATGAAAACAAACATTTTAAAATATAGCGTACTTACCGCAATCATATTAACTGTATTTACCTCTTGTGTAGCGGAAGATGATTACGTACTTCCTGCTTATAAAAAAGTAGTTCTTTCTGAAAATTTCGAATCTTCTCCTCACGGAAGCGGTTCAAATGAAGTGCCTGTAAATTTAGAAGGTTGGGTAAACGTAAACCTTGGAACAGGAAACAGAGTATGGGCTGTAAAACAATTTAGCAATAATAAATTTGCAGAATTTTCTTCTTTCTACTCTGTAGCTCCAGAAGTTGACGAAACGTGGTTGATCACTCCTGAAATAAACTTATCTGGTACTTCTTATGGATTATCATTTACTACTCAAGCTAGATTTCATAACCACAATAACTTGACAGTAGTAATCTCGACAGATTATGACGGAACTCCAGAAGGAATCAGCACTGCTACTTGGGAGCCCTTAGAAGCTTTTATTTCGGGATCAGCAGAAAACAACAACAACATTTTTACTAGTAGCGGAACAATTGATTTAGATGCTTATCATAATTCTGTTGTAAGAATTGGATTTAAGTATGTAGGAAGTAAAGGGGCGAATCAAACTACTACTTATCAGTTAGACAACATAACAATTTTTGAAAATTAAGATATATGAAAACAAATTTTTTGAAAAACATATTCTATTCATTATTAGCCGTAACCTTTATTACAAGTTGCGCTAATGATGATGATTATAAAACTCCAAGCTTTATTTGTGAAGATCAAACCGAAGGTCTTACAGCAAACATAAGTGGAGATGATTTGTATACTATGGCTACTGCAACTCTACAGCAATTTTCTGTTAGTGGAGATGATTATCTGGAAGGATATATTACGTCTAGTGATAGAGGAGGAAACTTCTTTAAAACCGTTTCTTTTGAAACAGCTGACGGTAGAGGTATGAGTATTGCTATTGATGTTCCTAATACCTATACGAAAGGATATCAAGTAGGAAGAAAAATTCTTATCAAATTAAACGGATTGTATTTTCATATCAATCACGGTTCGCTAGCTATTGGTGAATTCTTTGTAAACAATTCAGGATTTGAATCTGCAGGAAGAATTCCACAACATAAAGTTAAAGACCATGTGTTTTTCTCATGTGATTTTAAAACAGAAGCAGAACTTACTCACGTAGTAACTATCGGACAAGCTAAGAACAACAACTACATCAATAAGCTGATTCAACTGGGAGAACTAGACCCAGAGGAGCCTAGTAATTCTTATCTTGTAGAATTTACTGAGACAGGTGTTCCTTATTATGATCAAAATCCCACCAACCAAATCGGAGGAGCTACCAACCGCATTATTACGGATTTGAACAATAATACTCTTATTTTCAGAACGGGAAGTTTTGCAGAATATGCTGGAAGAGCAATCCCTGCCAAAAGTGGAACAATAACAGGAGTTATGACCAAATTTAACAGTGACTTCCAGTTTGTAGCAAGAGATTTTCAAGATATTAAACTGGATCAAGCTCCTTTAAGTGAACAACAACCTGAACCTGAGGTTCCTGGAGAACCTACTAATTTATTCTTTAATGGTTCTGATTTTGAAAATTGGACTACATTTTTAGCTTCAGTTAATAACTTTGGGCTTGCATCATATGTGGTACAAGGGGCAGGAACAGGTGTAAATGGTTCTAATTCATTCCATATTAACGGTACTCCAACCGCTAATGATTATGTTTATACCATCTTAGGTTCTGCACAAGGAAACCTCCCTGCTAATCCCACTAAAATTACTTTTTGGGTTAAAGGAACCTCTGCCAAATCACTATCTTTGAACGTATATCGTGCTACTTCAGGATACGATGTGTTTAACGTTTCTAACTTAAGCACAAATTCATTAACCCTAAATAAAGCAGCTATCAATCAAAGTTCAGGAAACGGGACAAATGCTTATACAGGAACGATCAACACCCAAGGGCAATGGGTTAAAGTAACTCTAGATATTTCTGATGTTAATCTGAATATGGCAACTTCAGGAGACTTATTTGCTTTAAAAGTAGGAAGCAATGCTGCTTATGATTTACATATTGACAATATCGAAATCGAATAATAACTTTTAAGATATTAGAAGAGAAGCTCGGAAAATTTCCGAGCTTTTTTTATGGATATCCCTATCGAAAACAAATATCTCTGATTCACTTAATTTCTGTATTTTTGCAAAAACAAAACAACACAAAACATGAAAGTAGCAGTAGTAATGGGAAGCAAAAGTGATTTGCCTATCATGCAAGAAGCCATTGACATTCTCACAGATTTCCATATTGAGGTTGAAGTGGACATCGTTTCAGCTCACCGAACTCCAGAAAAATTAGTTGATTTCTCAACCAATGCACACAAAAGAGGAATAAACGTAATTATTGCAGGAGCAGGTGGAGCGGCACATTTACCTGGAATGGTAGCTTCGATGAGTCCACTTCCAGTGATTGGAGTTCCCGTAAAATCAAGCAATTCGATTGACGGATGGGATTCTGTTTTATCTATTTTGCAAATGCCTGGGGGAGTACCTGTAGCAACCGTTGCTCTAAATGGGGCAAAAAATGCAGGAATTCTCGCTGCTCAAATTTTAGGAGCTACAGACAAAACTATTCAGGACAGAATTGTTTTTTACAAAGAAACCTTGAGAGATATCGTTTTGAAAGCTTCAGAAGATTTGAAAAAATAATTTTACAAATCACAATCACAACTCAACGCTTATCAAATGTACAAATCTATAATTCGACCGATATTATTTAAATTCGACCCCGAAAAAGTACATCATTTTACTTTCTCGCTTTTAAGGGTTATCAATAAAATTCCCTTTGCTTCAACTGTTATCAGAAATTATTATGCTGTAAATGACAAACGATTAGAACGAGAAGTTTTTGGACTAAAATTCAAAAATCCTATCGGATTAGCTGCAGGATTTGATAAGGATGCAAAACTGTATAAAGAGCTGTCTAATTTTGGCTTTGGATTCATCGAAATCGGGACTCTAACACCTAAACCACAAGAAGGAAATCCTAAAAAAAGATTATTCCGACTTAAAGAAGACGGAGGAATAATCAACCGAATGGGATTTAATAACGGTGGTGTTTTTGACGCAGTTGAGCGATTAAAAAAAAATAAAAATGTTCTTATTGGAGGTAATATCGGGAAGAATAAAGTAACTCCAAACGAAGAGGCTATTTCGGATTATGAACTATGTTTTGATGCTTTATACGATGTAGTTGATTATTTTGTAGTAAACGTAAGTAGTCCGAATACCCCTAATTTAAGAGCTTTACAAGACAAAGAGCCACTTACTAACTTGCTTCAAAAGCTACAAGATAGAAACCAAGCCAAGATTAAAGCTAAACCAATTTTACTCAAAATAGCTCCTGACTTGACCGATGAACAATTATTGGATATTATAGATATTGTTCAAAACACCAAAATAGCAGGAGTGATTGCCACGAACACAACCATTTCGAGAGAAGGTTTAATTTCTGGAAATCAAAAAGAAACAGGTGGTTTAAGCGGAAAACCCCTCACCCATCGTTCTACAGAGGTGATTCGTTTCTTATCCGAAAAAAGCAACAACGTCTTCCCTATTATTGGAGTCGGAGGAATTCATTCGCCAGGAGATGCTATTGAAAAACTAAATGCGGGAGCAAGTTTAATTCAACTCTACACAGGATTTATTTACGAAGGACCAAAACTTGTTAAAGCTATAAACAAAAAACTGCTATCTTGAGATAGCAGTTTTTTGTTTATAGTTCTTATTTAATCTCTTTCAGATTAGCAATCGTTTCAATTGGATTATCGGAGTTAAAAACAAAACTCCCAGCTACGAGTACATCTGCTCCTGCTTCGACAAGTTGTTTTGCATTTTTAGAAGTTACGCCTCCATCAATTTCGATAAGAGTAGTGGCTTGATTCCGAGCAATAATTTCTTTGAGCTGTTTTACTTTAGCATAAGTATTCTCAATAAATGATTGTCCTCCAAACCCTGGATTTACGCTCATAATACACACCAAATCAATATCTTTAATACAATCTTCCAGAAGGTTCACATTAGTATGCGGATTAATCGCTACGCCAGCTTTCATCCCTTCTCCTTTAATTTCTTGTAGGGTTCTATGCAAATGTGTTGAAGCTTCATAATGAACTGTTAGAATATCAGCTCCTAGTTTTGCAAAAGTTTTGATATAACGTTCAGGCTGAACAATCATTAGGTGAACATCAATCGTTTTTTTAGCATGTTTGCTGATTGCTTCCAGAACAGGCATTCCAAAAGAAATATTAGGAACAAAAACCCCATCCATAATATCAATATGAAACCAATCTGCTTGACTTTGATTAATCATTTCGATATCTCTTTGAAGATTTGCAAAATCAGCAGCTAAGACAGATGGTGCAATAAGTGTATTTTTCATTGTGTTGAATAAATGTCTTTAAAGGAAAAAGTCGCAAAGTCTAATAAATATTTTGACTTTACGACTTTCAAATTTTAATTATATTAACCTAGATAGGTTTTCAAGATTTTACTTCTCGAAGTATGTTTTAGTCTTCGGATGGCTTTTTCTTTAATCTGACGAACACGTTCTCTAGTCAAGTCAAAAGTTTCTCCTATTTCTTCTAAAGTCATAGGGTGTTGATCGCCTAATCCAAAATACAAACGAACCACATCAGCCTCTCTGGGAGTAAGGGTTTCTAATGCTCTTTCTATTTCGGTACGCAAGGATTCATGAATAAGCTCTCTGTCTGGATTTGGAGATTCGCCTGAGCGCAATACGTCATAAAGGTTAGAATCTTCTCCTTCTACAAGGGGAGCATCCATTGACAAGTGACGTCCAGAGTTTTTCATACTCTCTTTTACGTCATTTACGGTCATATCGAGCTCCTTTGCAATTTCTTCTGCACTTGGTGGACGCTCATTAGATTGCTCTAAAAGAGCATACATTTTGTTAATCTTATTGATGGAACCAATCTTGTTAAGCGGAAGTCTTACAATACGAGATTGTTCAGCTAAAGCTTGCAAAATAGATTGACGAATCCACCACACTGCATACGAAATGAATTTAAACCCACGAGTTTCATCAAAACGTTGTGCTGCTTTAATAAGTCCTAAATTTCCTTCATTAATTAAATCCGGAAGTGTCAGACCTTGATTTTGATATTGTTTTGCTACTGATACTACGAAACGTAAATTGGCTTTCGTCAATTTTTCTAAAGCTCTTTGATCTCCTGCTTTAATTCGTTGTGCTAATTCTACCTCTTCATCTGCAGTAATCAAATCTACTTTACCGATTTCTTGAAGATACTTGTCTAAAGATGCAGTTTCCCTATTGGTTACCTGCTTTGTAATTTTAAGTTGTCTCATCTAATTTTACTTCGTAATAATATAAACACTGTTTGTTATACGTAGGCCATTGCAAAAAAGTTACAAAATCAGCTGTTAAAGATTACCTAATATTATTAAAGCGGCTTGAAGGACAGTCTAAAAGCTTACAAAACATCTACACTTCCTTTTCCTTCACGGATTACTTCAGGCTCACTTCCTGATAAATCTATTACAGTAGAAGCATAATTGTCTCCGTAACCTCCGTCAATTACTACATCCACTAGGTTTTGCCATTTTTCAAAAATCAATTCTGGATCTGTGGTATATTCCAAAACCTCATCTTCGTCATAAATCGAGGTTGAAACAATTGGGTTTCCTAGTTGTTTAACTAACTCAATGGCAATATTATTGTCTGGAACTCTGATTCCGACCGTAGTTTTCTTTTTAAATTCTTTCGGAAGATTGTTATTTCCTGGTAAAATAAAAGTGTAAGGACCAGGCAAAGCTCTTTTTAATATCTTAAAAGTTGGAGTATCAATTTGCCTTACATAATCGGAAATATTCTTTAAATCAGAACAAACAAACGAAAAATTGGCTTTATCCAGTTTAACTCCTTTGATTCTGGCAATTCTTTCCAGAGCTTTCGTATTAGTTATATCACATCCCAAACCATAAACTGTATCTGTCGGATAAATTACTAACCCTCCTTCTTTCAAGATTTTCACCACTTTTGCTATTTCCTTTTCATTAGGATTTTCAGGATATATTTTGATGAATTGTGCCATAATTAATTTATTTAACGGTTAAAGTTAACGATTTCAGAGCTAAGTTTTTAACCCAATCCATTTTGCATTTCATTATAAAAGATTGGATTGTGATTAGTATCAAATATAAGCAAAAAAAGCCGTTTCAGAAAACTGAAACGACTTTAACCGTCAAATTGTAATCAAAAAATAATATATGATATTAACCTTCGATAACTTCAACCTCTGCAGCTACTCTACCTTTTCTTCCTTCTTCTTCTTGGTAGCTAACTTTGTCACCTTCATTTAATGATTTAGATGACTTTAGACCTGTAATATGAACAAAAATGTCATTACCTGTCTCTGAATCTGTAATGAATCCGTAACCTTTAGACTCATTAAAGAACTTTACTGTTCCTGTTTGCATTGTAATAAAAAATAATAATTAATGGTGTAAAGATAGTATTTCTGATATATCTGACACCATTAATTATTATTTTTTACAAAAAATTTTCATTCCTACAGAAAAGTTTACAATAACCTTAAGAACATTCTCGTTCTGAAAAGATTAAATTGCCGAATAAATTTAAAGACTATGAATACCATAAAAATACTTTGGGTTGACGACGAAATCGATTACCTAAAACCACACATTATGTTTTTGGAAAAGAAAAACTATTCTGTCACAACCGCCAACAACGGTCAAGACGCTTTGGACATCTTTGAGCAAGAAAATTTTGATATAGTTTTTCTGGACGAAAACATGCCAGGACTTTCGGGGCTGGAAGTATTAGCAGAGATGAAAGAAAAAAAAGCCTCTACTCCTATTATCATGATTACCAAAAGTGAAGAAGAATACATCATGGAAGAGGCTATTGGTTCAAAAATTTCAGATTACCTCATAAAGCCCGTAAACCCTAATCAAATTTTATTGAGCCTGAAAAAAAACCTAGATAATTCGAGATTGGTTTCAGAAAAAACCACTATGGATTATCAAAAAGAATTCCGTAAGATTTCGATGGATCTAGCCATGGTAAGAACTTATGAGGACTGGGTTGATATTTACAAACGCTTGCTATTTTGGGAGCTAGAACTCGAACAGACTGACAATTCGGCTATGATCGAAATTCTCGAGACCCAAAAAGCGGAGGCTAATTCTCAATTCGGAAAATTTATTGAAAAAAATTATGAAAGTTGGTTCGAAAACGGATCTGATAAACCAATTCTATCCAATAGTTTGTTTAGAGAACTAGTTGTACCTCATCTCGTAAAAAAAGAACAACCCGTACTTTTTATTGTTATTGACAATATGCGCTACGACCAGTGGAAAGCTTTTGAGCCCATCGTAAACAATCATTATAAACTAGAGAAAGAAACACCTTATTTTTCAATTCTTCCAACAGCAACTCAATATGCTCGAAATGCAATTTTTTCGGGAATGATGCCTCTAGAGATGGAAAAACGATATCCTCAATACTGGAGAAATGATGTTGACGAAGGAGGTAAAAACCTCTATGAAGCTGAATTTTTGAGCGAACATCTAAAGCGTTTAGGAGCAACCATCAAGCAAGAGTACTACAAAATCACTAATTTCAGAGATGGAAAAAAACTCTCCGAAAATTTCAAAGGATTAAAAAACAACGATTTGACCACAGTTGTTTATAATTTTGTGGATATGCTTTCGCATGCCAAAACTGAGATGGAGGTTGTAAAAGAATTAGCCTCCAACGATAAATCATATCGTTCGCTAACCTTGAGCTGGTTTAAAAACTCTCCTTTATTAGAAATGATTCAACAAGCTCAACAAATGGGAATGAAACTCATCATCACTACTGATCACGGAACTATAAATGTAAAAAACCCGAGTAAAGTGATAGGAGACAAAAATACAAGTTTAAATCTGCGTTATAAAACGGGTAGAAGCCTTACTTTTGAGGATAAAGATGTCTATGCTATAAAAGACCCAAAAAAAATAGGTCTACCTGCTATCAATATGACCAGTTCATTTATTTTTGCCAAAAATGATTATTTCTTGGCTTATCAAAATAACTATAACCATTATGTAAGCTATTACAAAAACACTTATCAACACGGAGGGATATCCCTCGAAGAAATGATTGTTCCGTTTGTAGTCTTTAATCCAAAATAAATGAAAATTGAATTTTCTCTTACCGAAATAAATACAGTTGCCAAACAGATTTTAGATCAAAATCCAGAAAGAGTGATTTTGTTTGAGGCTGAGATGGGCACTGGAAAAACCACGCTGATTAAGGCTTTATGCAAGGAATTGAAAGTAAAAGACACTATAAGTAGCCCAACTTTTTCGTTAGTTAACGAATACGAAACTCCAAACAATGGACTTGTCTATCACTTTGATTTTTATCGTTTAAAATCAGAAGTAGAAGCCCTTGATTTTGGAGTAGAAGACTATTTGTATTCTGGAAGCTACTGTTTTTTGGAATGGTCAGAAAAAATTCCTAATCTGATTCCCGACAAGCATACCCTTATTACAATTCGGGTTTTAGAAAACGGAAACAGAGAATTACACATGAAATAGTATTGGTTGTAGGGCTAGGTTACATTTATTAATTTCATAGTTTGAATTGGCTTCTAGGCTTGAAAAAACAACCACTAATTCGTAACTTTGAGATACACAACACTCATCACCAATACTAACAAAATAATATTAAAACTATGTGGGAAAAAGTTCAACAAACCGTAAATTACCTCAAAGAAAAAACTAACTATACTCCTGATTTTGGAGTTATATTAGGTTCGGGATTAGGAGGGTTTATATTTGATATAGAAATCGAATATAAAATACCTTATACAGCAATACCTAACTTCCCCATCTCAACAGTAGAAGGTCATAAGGGAAATTTAATTTTCGGAAAAATAGGATCTAAATCGGTAGTCGCTATGCAAGGAAGGTTTCACTTTTATGAAGGTTATTCTATGCAAGAAGTAACATTTCCAGTAAGAGTAATGAAATATCTTGGAATTCAGACTTTAGTAGTCTCGAATGCTTCAGGAGGAGTGAATCCTAATTATCAAGTTGGAGATATAATAGTTATTCATGACCATATCAATATGTTTCCTGAACACCCGCTTAGAGGAAAAAATGATGAGCGTTTTGGACCTCGTTTTGTAAACATGGGAGAACCTTATAATCGAGCTCTTATAGCTAAAGCAAAGCAAATTGCTAAAGAAGAAGGACTGTTGATAAAAGACGGAATTTATTATGGATTACAAGGACCAACTTTTGAAACACTGGCCGAATATAATATGGTAAAAACAATAGGGGCTGATTGCGTCGGAATGTCTACTGTACCCGAAGTTATTGTAGCAAGGCACATGGGCTTGGATTGTTTTGGTATTTCGATTATCTCGGATATGGGAACCGAAGGTGAAATGGACAAAATCTCCCACGAAGAAGTTTTGAAAGCTGTTAAAAAAGCTGAGCCAAATGCCCGTAAACTAATCAAAGAACTTATTCTACAATCATAAAAATGACCAAACAAGAACGTGTTGATTTTGTTATCAGTACTTTAGAAGAACTTTATCCAGAAACTCCTATTCCGTTAAATCATAAAGATAATTATACATTATTGATTGCGGTTTTACTATCGGCTCAATGTACAGACGAACGAGTAAATAAGATTACTCCTCTCCTATTTGCCAAAGCCGATAATCCGTATGATATGGTAAAATTAGGATTAGAGAACATTGCAGAAATCATTCGTCCGTGTGGGCTTACTCCTATGAAATCAAAAGGAATTTATGGGTTGTCTCAAATTCTGATTGAAAAATACAATGGAGAAGTTCCCAATGATATTGATGCTCTAGAGACACTCCCTGCTGTGGGGCACAAAACAGCAAGCGTTGTGATGAGTCAAGGTTTCGGAGTTCCTGCCTTCCCGGTAGACACTCATATTCACCGATTGATGTATCGTTGGAATCTCTCCAACGGAAAGAGCGTTCAACAAACCGAAAAAGATGCTAAACGATTATTTCCAAAAGAGCTCTGGAATAAACTTCACTTACAAATCATTTATTACGGACGTGAATATTCTCCTGCCCGTGGTTGGAATATTGACTTAGACATTATAACCACAACTATCGGAAGAAAAGAATTTAGACAAAATCAATAATTATTCGCTTCCGCTTATAAGCTATAACATTCAAACCTTCACTATCGAATGTAAAAAAAAGCCTTTCACTAAAAAGTGAAAGGCTTTAAAATATTATAAGGAAATTATTATTTTCCTTTTTCCATTCTCTCTTTTAATTCAGCAAGAGCATCAATATCTCCTAAAGTAGTTTTTTCTACTTGGGAGCTACTAGATGTAGTCTCTGCTTCTTTAGCAATTTTTTCTTCTTCCTCACGGAACATTGCTGTATGAGAAGCTACAACTCTTTTAAACTCTTTATTGAACTCAATTACTTTGAATTCAGCTGAATCTCCTTTTTTAAGTTTTTTACCATCTTCTTTCTCCAAATGACGAGTTGGAATAAACGCAACTACATCATCATTGAACTCGATAGTAGCACCTTTGTCAACGATTTCAGAGATAGTTCCTGTATGAACTGTTCCTACTCCATAAGCATCCTCATATTTATCCCAAGGATTGTTAGTAGTTTGTTTGTGTCCTAAAGAAAGTTTTCTTCCGTCCACATCAAGTTCTAATACAACTACTTCTAATTTATCTCCTACGTTTACAAATTCTGAAGGGTGTTTAATTTTCTTTGTCCAAGAAAGATCTGAGATATAGATAAGTCCATCAACTCCTTCTTCTAGTTCTACAAATACTCCAAAATTAGTAAAGTTTCTTACAGTTCCTGTGTGTTTCGATCCTACAGGATATTTAGAAGTAATATCAGTCCAAGGGTCTTGAGTTAATTGTTTAATACCTAAAGACATTTTTCTTTCTTCTCTATCTAAAGTAAGGATAACAGCTTCAACTTCATCACCTACTTTTACGAAGTCTTGAGCACTTCTTAAATGCGTTGACCAAGACATTTCAGAAACGTGAATTAGTCCTTCTACTCCTTCTGTTACTTCAATAAATGCTCCATAATCAGCTAAAACAACAACTTTTCCTTTTACTTTATCTCCTACATTAAGTTCTGCACTTAACGCATCCCAAGGGTGTGAACTCAATTGTTTTAAACCTAATTGAATTCTTGATTTATCTTCATCAAAATCAAGGATTACCACGTTTAGTTTTTGATCTAATTCAAGAACTTCGCTTGGGTGGTTGATTCTTGACCAAGAAAGATCTGTGATATGAATAAGTCCATCAACACCTCCAAGGTCGATAAATACCCCATAAGAAGTGATATTTTTAACCACTCCTTCAAGAACTTGACCTTTTTCAAGTTGTCCAATGATTTCTTTTTTCTGTTCTTCAATATCAGCCTCGATAAGTGCTTTGTGAGAAACAACAACATTTTTGAATTCATGGTTGATTTTAACCACTTTGAACTCCATAGTTTTGTTCACATATTGATCGTAATCACGGATTGGTTTAACGTCAATTTGAGAACCTGGTAAGAATGCTTCGATTCCGAATACGTCAACAATCATACCTCCTTTAGTTCTCGCTTTTACAAATCCATTTACGATTTCTCCTGATTCGTTTGCAGCTATAACTCTATCCCAAGCCTTAATAGTACGAGCTTTTCTGTGAGATAGAACAAGTTGCCCTGCTTTATCTTCTTTTACATCAATAAGCACCTCTACTTTGTCTCCTACTTTAAGATTCGGATTGTAACGGAACTCATTCAAAGAAATAACTCCTTCTGATTTTTGGTTGATGTCTACAATTGCATCACGATCTGTAATACGAACAACTTTACCTTCAACAACTTCATCATCAGCAGTAGAAACAAAAGTTTTTTCTACTAATTCTTCAAATTCTTTAAGGTTTTTTGCATCTACAGCATCAATTCCTTCTTTGTAGCTTTCCCAGTTAAAGCTTGCTAAAAACTCCTCTGGTGTTTGTGTTTTTTCAGACATAATCTGATTATTAAATTTGTATCCTGTAATTCCAATTTCTCTTTAAAGCGTTAATTACAGAAGTTTGTTTATATATTTTTTTATAAAATACCCTTTTATCGAGAAATTCCACGCTGAAAAAAGGACTGCAAAGATACAATTATCTTTTTTATTTTCAAATATTTAGATAATTATTTTCTCAATAAAACTATCATTTTTAGTCATTTACAGCTTCTTTATACCATTTGTGCTTCTGTAGGAGTTTAATCGTAGAGTTGAGAAAAATTAAGAAGAAAACCGAAGTAAATGTATTAGAAATAGTAAAAGCAAGTGCTACTTGTACCGCAAGATTAGACGTTATTGTTTCGACAAACCGTTCGAGCACATTAAAAAAAGGAAGTAATAAAACTACCCCCACCACATTAAATAAAGAAGCTGAAAGAGCTGTCAATCTTGACAAAGGCGAAAGTTTTAAACTAACCAATAAAGCTGTCGAAGTAGTTCCTATATTAGCACCCACTACAATCGGAATCGCTGAATCTAAGGTAATAACCCCTTGAGTAATAAGAACAATTACCAAACCAACCACAACAGAACTAGACTGGATAATGATAGTAATTACAATTCCGTACAGAATCCCTAATAACGGATTAGAGGCTTTGGATAATACTTCGATAAGCATTGGGTCATTTCGCAAAGGCTCCATAGCCTGACTTATAAATGAAAGCGAAAAAAAAATAAACCCAAAATAAAAAATCGACTTTCCTATAGTGGCAATTCGCGTGGGAATCATACTAACAAGCGTGCCTAGCACTATAAAAACAGGACCTAATAAATTGGATTGAAACGTAACAATCCAGCCTGTAGCTGTGGTTCCTATATTAGCTCCCAGAAGAATAAGAAGACTTTCTTTAAAAGCTAAAACACCAGAACTAACGAGAGTAACAGTAAGCGAAGAGACCATAGTACTAGATTGCACGATAGCTGTTATTATTCCTCCTAACAAAAAACCTCCTAGAGGAAAATTCGTTACTTTACCAATCCATTTCTGAAGTTTTTCAACACCAAAATTCTCAATTTCACTGCTAAAGCTTTGTAATCCGTAAACGAATAAAGAAATAGCAGCAATAATTATGACTAGGGTTTGAAATGTTTCGAATGACATTTATTTAGTTTAAAGATATAACTGAATATAACCTTATTTTATTTTTCAATCTCTCGCAGATTTTCCATTTTTTTGAAAGCAAGAAAACCTTTTATATCCTCAAAGTGCTCTCTTACTCTTTTATTTCCAAATTCAAAGACTTTTGTTACCAACCCATCTAAAAAATCTCTATCGTGTGAAACCAAGATAAGTGTCCCGTCAAAATCCCTCAAAGCATCTTTAATAATATCTTTGGTTTTCATATCCAAATGATTGGTTGGCTCATCAAGAATCAAGACATTCACAGGCTCTAAAAGCAATTTAATCATTGCTAATCTTGTTTTCTCTCCTCCCGAAAGCACTTTCACTTTTTTTGTAGTATCATCTCCCGAAAACATAAATGCTCCTAATAAATCTTTAATTTTAGAGCGAATATCTCCTACAGCAATTTGATCAATTGTTTCAAAAACAGTAAGTTCTCCATCCAGAAGCGACGCTTGATTTTGCGCAAAATATCCGATTTGAACGTTGTGACCAACTTCTAACTTTCCTTCAAAATCAATTTCTTTCATAATAGCCTTAATCATCGTGGACTTTCCTTCTCCATTTTTTCCGACAAAAGCGACTTTTTGCCCACGTTCAATCACCATATTTGCATTCTGAAATACGACATGGTTATCATAAGATTTAGATAAATCTTCAACCACCACAGGATATTGTCCACTTCGAGGTGAAGGAGGGAATTTTAATCTCAAAGCAGAGTTATCCACTTCGTCCACCTGAACCAATTCTAGTTTCTCAAGCATCTTAACTCTTGATTGAACTTGTAAAGTTTTAGAATATGTCCCTTTAAATCTTTCGATAAACTCTGTTGTTTCTGCAATCATCTTTTGTTGTTCTTCATAAGCCTTCTGCTGATGTATCCTTCTATCTTTACGAAGTTCTAAATAATGGGAATATTTAGCCTTATAGTCATAAATCCTACCCATAGTTACCTCAATGGTTCTGTTAGTAATATTATCAACAAAAGCCCTGTCATGCGAAATTACAATAACAGCTTTAGCCGAATTTATTAAAAACTCCTCTAACCACTGAATACTCTCAATATCCATATGGTTTGTAGGTTCATCCAACAAAATAAGATCTGGCTTTTGAAGCAGGATTTTTGCTAATTCAATTCTCATTCTCCACCCTCCGGAAAACTCTGAGGTAGGGCGAACAAAATCTTCTCTCGTAAACCCTAATCCCTTCAACACTTTTTCGACTTCAGCTTCATAGTTTACTTCCTCAATAGAATAAAATTTTTCAGAGAGTTCTGATACTTTTTCGATAAGCTTCATATACTCATCACTCTCATAATCTGTACGAGTTGTAAGTTGATTGTTTATATTTTCAATCTCATCACGCATTCTAAAAATATCCGAAAAAGCCTTTGAGGTTTCCTCAAAAACGGTAGTGTTATCTTGAGCCAATAAATGTTGAGGCAAGTAAGCTATAACAGCCTCTTTAGGAGCTGATATATTACCTGTACTAGGTTTATTTACCCCTGCAATTATCTTGAGCAATGTCGATTTACCAGCTCCATTTTTGCCCATTAATGCAATTTTGTCCGTTTCGTTTACCGAAAACGAAACATCGCTAAATAACGTAGTTCCTCCGAACTGTACGGATATATCATTGATTGAAATCATCTTTTATTTTTTTGAAGTGGCAAAGATAAGTTTTTTAGAATTCAATTAGAGACACTTAAAAAGTTCTTCTTACAATTTAAACTTTTTAAACCATTAAAAACCTTAGCATATTACTTATTATAGAAAACACCAACTACATTGAACCTAAGAGTGTTTTGTTTCGGATAAATTACTAATAAAAAAGGCGGTGATTATCAATCACCGCCTTTGCTAATATTAAATTTTTGATTTTTTATTCATCTCTATTCAGATATACCCATCCACTTTTTTGGACACCATCCATAAAAGTAACAAGGTAGTAATAAGTAGCTGATGGCAATAAATCATCATTGTCAGTAGTCTGACCGTACCACTCATTGGTATAACCATTTTCTTTCTCAAACACTGTTCTTCCGTAACGGTTGAATATTTTTACTTCGCTTACATTAAAGTTTGACAAATCAAAAGTATCATTATTTCCGTCACCATTTGGAGAAACTCCTTTCGGAATCATACACTGAGTTCCTGTAATAGTTACAACATTAGAAACAGTACATCCTTCTGTATCAGTTATAGTGATAGTATAATCTCCAGTCTCTAATCCACTAATATTTACAGAATCTCCTGAATTTGAAAACCCAGGTCCAGTCCATTCATACGTTACATTAGAGAAATCTCCTGTATTGGTAACAAAAAGCATAAATTGATTATCCATACATCCAAACTCTACTCCAATTTCAGGAGTCGTAACATTCACTGATTGTGTTGTCGCACAACCATCTAAAGTAACAGTAACTAGATACTCACCTTCTTCGTCAGTTACTAAACTTTCTCCTGTTCCTACTTCATTACCTCCATAAGTCCACGAATAAGTCGCATCTTGAGCAGAGAAGTTAGAACCTACTACAGTAAGCGTAGTACATATTTCAGTACTAGACGCAATAGTAAAATCAGCTAATGGTTTTACTACTACTGAAACTGTTGTAGGATCAGAAACACAAGTTCCTAAAGTAGCAATAACAGTATAAGTTCCTGTATCCTGAGTTGATACATCTGTAAGTGGAACAGTAGCTCCTGTATATGTATTGCCGTTCGGAAGCGTCCAAGTATAAGTATATTGAGGATTTGCCCCTGTTATAGAAAGCTCCAAATCTTCTCCAGGACAAACTGCATCAAAAGGATCAACCTGAGGTGCAGTAGGCATATCTAATAATGTAATAGTAATATAAGCATCATCAGAACCATAACAAGCAGTAGAAACCTCATATCTAAAAATATATGTTCCTAATGCCACTCCATCAGTATCAAAAACACTTCCGTTTAATGCTCCTGAATTATCCACATCTTCCCAAGTTCCACCAGCATCATATTCAGAAGTAAACAAGTCAAATAACTCTATAACCTGATTTGTATGACAGAAATTAACCGTCACATCATCACCAGCATTAGGCAGGCTAACACCAACTTCATACTCGATTTCTTGGTTCAAACAAGAGTCAGGATTATTAACATAAATAATTTTCACAATATAGATTCCTCCGTCAGTGTCCACATCAAAAGGATCAAAAACTAACTGATTTCCTGTACCTACCAATACTTCTGCGCCATTATCATCTATCTTATACCACTCATACGAGAAGAATGAATAGTTTTGTACAGATAATGTACCCAATTGTTCATCACAAAGATTATTCTCTACCACGCTAAAGTTAATAGGTTCACCTATTTGACGTGTTGCAGGTGGAGTTTGAGATCCACAGTTATCAGAAACCATAAAATCATAGGTTCCAGGAGCTAGGTTTGTGAATATATTACTTTCACCATTACTCACCCAAGCACCATTTAGAAAAACCCAATAAGTCAACGGAGCTGCTCCAGTTGCTTCTATGATAACTTCACTTCCTCCCTCTGGACAAGAAAAAGAAGTTACCGTTTTTATACCTGGATCTCCTGTGAATTCAAATTCATAAATAACTTCTGTACAGAAAGAGAAACCTCCTCCTCCTTGTGCCCAAGCCATATAGTTTTTAACTATTCTAAAATCACCTTGTAGGTTAACATTATACGTCATTTGCCCTGGAACTAAACCTGTCTGAACTGGCACCCATGTATCTGTATCTTCATCATGTAATTCTAAAGTATATGATAATCCCCAAGGCCAGTTTGTACTGTGATTAGCTGTATGATTAAATTGGAAATCAAAAACCCCACACCCTTCTACAAGATCAACACTTGTATCATGTATATGTGGATCAACCGTAAAAGTAATCGGTCCATCAACACACGAAATCTTCACATTAACCTCGTAAGTACCTGGAGGTAATGCCGATAAAGTTAAATGCCAGTTCCCTGGAAGTGAAGGATCAATATTTGGTATATGATGAGCAAACCAAATAAGGTCATATATAAAATTACCTTCTTCATCTAGCACAAAATTACCTTCTTCATCCACAACTCTTACATCAATATTCCCGTGTTCTGCAGCATCTTCACCAAATTCTGAATAAAAATCATCCGGAGCTCCTAATACAACTGCCGAAACAATAGGCCCTGCTGTGTCATCCAATAAAGGAGAAATCCTGATAGAAGCCTTACCATCACACGCTGGAGCTGGGTCTAGCGTAAATGGGTTATCTAAGTTAATAAATGATTTTAATTCCTCATCAAGATAATACTCATTACCGCAAATATCTATAGCCTTAAGATAGTAAGTTCCTAAACCTACAAGTCCTGGATAAATTGGACGAATGCCACCTGGTGGAGGTGGGGACGGATAAGCCAATACCGTAGGAGGTGGATTTCCTTGTCCAATCCACCCTGAAACATCCAAAGGATTAACCTCGCTTAGATCTGGGTGCATCCCTAAACCTTCTCCTAAATATACAAACTTCTCAAGAACGGCATCAAAATTATAATTATTTAAAAAATACTTATAGTCATCTGGTGCATCAACAATATAAACTTCTGCCAAATTTATTTGATGTTGTAAAAAAACATCTCCTACTCCAACACAGTCTAAAAACGCATCTGTCGGATCTGGATGAGGAGCTCTTGCTACCGTAAAAATATTAGGATCAGGAATCTCTTCTGGTATAAATAACTCCACAATTCCTTCCACTCCACACGCATCAGTAACTTTAATAACATATTGTCCAGACAAAACAGGAACTTCTTCTCCAGTTCCATCATCCTCTACCAAAGGATATATTCCGTAAGTCACTGTTCCTATTCCTGTCATAGGATCTCTATGATAAAAAGGCCCTGGGTGTTCTACTCCAAAGTCTATATGATCTGGGTCTATTTGATAAACAGTAGGAGGTGCAAACAAAGGAGGGTGTTCAATAAACTCCACAGTAAATGGTGAAGTAAAATTATTCACACTAATATCTATTCCATAACAGATACTAGGAGATATTATTGCAGTAGCTTCTAACTCAAAAAACACTGGTTGATCATTCAATCCAAACGACCATGAATCCCCACAAACATTAGTTACATGTATATCATAATAATACTCTCCTGGATAATATGGTATAAGCTGATTAATTAACATCTGAAGAGGGTCAGTCCCCCCTGGAAAAGGAATTTCTTGTTCCAAAATAACAGGATCAGACCCATCAGGAGGGTAAACAGTAAAGGTTACCGTAATAGGAAACGCTTTCGCCGGAACTTGTAACCCCTGTCTCACTAACACAAAGTTAGCATCACAATCATCACCAAAAAGAGGTATCATCTCACTTCCTAAAAACTCCACAGAGCCAAGTGGCTCATACGGAATTGTGTGAGTCATATTTATAAGGTTACCACACAATTCATCTAATATCCCTATCACATAAACTCCTCCCGTAAGTCCTGAAAACACATTAGAATCCTGGGCAGGAGCAACTATTTGAAATGTACCATCTGGCTGTTGCATAGACAACTGAAAAGACGCAGCAGTTCCTTGCTGTACATCTACAGTAATTTCTCCGTCGTTACCACATAATATATAATGAGTAATGAACGTAGTTTCTGAAGTTACTGGATCTGTTAAATCTTCTACTATCACTATCAGTTGTTCAGTACTTGTTTCCACACCTAGAGTCTGCGTAGCAACGACCAAGTAATCTCCTGCATCAAGTCCTGTAAAAGAAAAAGGATACCCAGGAAGAGCCGCATTACCCAACGCTGTTCCAACAGGTGTTCCTGTATCAGGCATCTTATAGATTACATAATCTACAGTCACTCCTGCAACAGTTCCATCAACAGTCACATCTATAACCCCATTATCATAACAGGTTTCGGGAGTCGGAATTGCATCAAGCGTAAAAGCTGGCAGCTGTGCATAGGAAAACGCACCCAAGAGCAACGCAAAACAAAAAATAAAGTTTCTAATCATAATTTCTATAGTTTTTTTAAAAAAAATTTAGACAAACCCAATAAAGAATTGCTTCCTGACCTTTCAAAGTCAAAAAAAATCAATCAGTTGAAAACCAATTGATTATAGTCAAAAAACAAATCCATATTGAAATTCAGAATCCAAAAATAAACAAAAAAAACTTATTTAGCAATATTTAACATATAACTAATTTAACTTTTTTTCATAAATTTTTAAAAAAGCTTTAAGAACCTTCATTAGCTTATAATTTATCAACACAACAAGACCATAACATTTTTTTTCAAACCCTCACAAGCCACTTTATATATAGAGCAGACTAAAAGTTTTAGCGATTCCAAATATTCCATGCCTTTTCTGCCTGGAAAACCAGCATATCATATCCGTTTTTTGTAATAGCTCCTTTTTCTTTTGCTAGGCGCAAAAAATTAGTTTCAAAAGGATTATAAACTAAATCAAAAGCAAGATGTTTGTCAGAAAAAAAGTCATAATTTAAGTCAGGATAATTATTAACTTCTGGAAAAGTCCCAACAGGAGTACAATTTATAACAATCAGAAAATCCTTCATTATTTCTTTAGAAATATCCGAATACGAAAATTCGTCTATTTTAGGAGTTCTCGAAACGTATCTATATTCAATTTCTAATTCATCAAGAACAAAAGCCACAGCTTTTGAAGCACCTCCAGTACCAAGAATTAAAGCTTTTTTATGATTTGAGTTCAATAAAGGGATTAACGATTTATAAAACCCATAAACATCAGTATTATACCCTTTGAGCTTTCCTTTTTTAGTTATCCTTATACAATTCACAGCTCCAACTTGTTCTGCTTTTCGAGATAACTTATCCAGATAGGGCATAACATCCGTTTTATAAGGAATAGTTACATTCAACCCTTTTAATCCTTTATTTTTTTTTATTATTTGGGGAAGATACGAAATATCAGGAATGTCAAAATTCTTATAAATTGAATCATGATTATTTTCGTTTTGGAATTTTTTTGAAAAGTAATTAACCGAAAAAGAATAATTTATATTCTTTCCTATAAGTCCAAAAATTTTCATATATTAAGAATTGAAGCACTCTCATTGATATAAAAACCAATCTAAAGAGCTAAAAGAATCACTACAACAATCAAGACTTATCTCTATATTTTGATAGTAATTCCTGTATTGTTTGTTCTTTATAAACCTCTGGAAACAACTCAATAAATAAATCCAGTTTTTTAAAATCAACTATAAGAGCATTATTCAAATGAAAAATAGCCGAGGAATGGTTCCCTACAATAAAATGCAAGCCTCCTAGCCTATATTCTATTTCAGCATTCTCATCATGAATCTCCAGTGCCTGAACCAATACCTGAATTGCCTCTTCGTATCTACCGAGAGTCATATTCATATCTGCAAAAATCAAAGACACATCAATATCTAAACTCCCGAAAAGAATAGATTTCTCATACCCTTTATATGCTGCTTCGTAATTTTCTAAAGCATAATTGAGGCTGGCAAAACGCTTCCAATATTGCTCGTTTTCGCCATCCATATCCATAGCCTTACCTACAAAATTCAAAGCTCTCTTATAATTTTGCTCTTTAGCATATAAATCAATAATAGCAAGCCATCCTTTTTCTAAAGTTGGATCTTCTGCCAAGGCCTTTTTAAAAAACTTCAAAGCTGATTTGTTATTCTGAAGCTTTTCGTAACATTTACCAATCCTCATATAAGCAAATGCAGTTGGATCTTCAAGTTCTAAAGTACGACTATACGAACTTATAGCCTCTTCATATTTATGAAGCTTCTCTAGGGCTTTAGCCTTTTCCATATAGGCACCTAAAAACAATTCATCAATAACAACTGCATAATCAAATGCCCGAACTGACAACTCATATTCTTTTAACGCATAATACTGTCTTCCTAATTGATGCCAAGCAACTTCACTATATGGATTATCATCAATAAATCCATTTAGAAACTCAACCGCCTCTTTATGTTGTTCTAAAAAATCAAAACAATAAACCACATTATATAATGCTGAATAATCTTCATTATCTTCTTTTAGACAGCTTATAAAACTTTCTTTTGCCCTTTCGAGCTCATCCATAAAGAGATATTCCATTCCTATCATTGAATATACATCTGCGTAATCTTCCGTATACTTCAAGGCCACTTCCAATAACTCGACTGCTTTTTGATGATTTCCTCTTTTGGAGTATATATTAGCTTTCTGTATATAGATTTCTTCGTTGGTAGGTTCTATTTCGTAGAGTTCATTGAGCATTTTTTCGGCCATATCAAGCTTATTGTCATAAACAAGCATTTCCACTTGAACCAACTTAAGCCCTACTGATTTCGGGTGTTGCTCCAAGCCTAATTTAAGCGCTCTCTTGGCCAAATTGCTTTTTCCTGTATCGAGATAATGAAAAATTATATTTTCAAATTCTTCCGAATCGAAAAAAAAGACCTTATTGGTTTTTAGCATTGCCTCAAAACGAGATAACGACAATTGGTACTCTTCTTCTTCCTCTTGATTCCAATTCATATAAAATGGTTTTCAAAACTTTTATAAAAGTACTTTACAAAAAGTTTGATATTAGCAAGTCACTCGTCTTGTTTTAAACAATTTAATTAACAAGCGCTTTATTATAATTACAACACCAATTAAAACTCAAACAACAATGTTAAAAATACATCATTAGTTGTCATTTCAATTTTCGGAGCATCCGTCAAGCCTGTATGAAACATCGCTTGATTATATTCTCTTTGAGATCGAGAATAGGCTAAATCAAGTTTAGTCGCTCCAAAATTATACCCAAAACCTAGTGAGTATTGCTGTAAATCTCCTATTGTTTTTTCATTCTTAAAAGGACTTTGCTCAAAATTATATCCTCCTCTCAAACTCCATTGCTTTATTTTAGCCTCAGCTCCTAGTCTCAATTCATACGCTGTAGTCAGCAATTCTTGTATCAATTGATTTTGAGAGCGATAAAATTCATTGTTTTTAGGCTTTAATCGAGTTGAAGAATAGTCTTTCACCGAATAGTCTATCGATACAAGCCCTTTATTCCCAAAAACATAAGCAGCTCCTAAGGTATATTTAGAGGGTGTTTGTATTTTATATTCTGGAAAAATCTGTATACTTGGCGAGTAAAAATACCCTTCAACCAATTCTCCGTTAAGACCGACAGGATCTTCTTCTCTTAAAACAGAAATATACTGTTTTAATTCATCATTTAATCTATACCAAGTAGGAGATTCGTAACTAGCTCCTAAACGCAAGTCATCAGTAATTTTAACTATTCCTCCAAGTTGAAAAGAAAAACCCGTTCCGTAAGTATACAAATCAGTTTCGTAATAGACATCTCTAGCCACTTCTTCTAAAGGCTCATTAACTAAATTGGAATTATATTCTAAAAAATAATTTGTCCTCCTATAATCAACTACATGCGCATTAAGATTTATCCCAAAATGAAATCTATCCGTATATTGAGTAGCAAAATTAAAAGCTATTTTACCGTTATATCCCGACTGAACAACACTATTGGTTTGATTATAAACACCTTGCGGGACATTAGAATAATAACCTGTATTGCTTGAAGTATTGTCATTCGCTTCTACAAGATAGGTATGATAAGCCAAAAAAGCATTCTGAAGCTGAGAGCCGTTCTTATACTCTCCTAAATGCTCATACCATCCTTCGGCCGAATATCCCGGCCCCACTTGTAGCATATTTAAAGGAACCCCATTAGCCTGATTAACAAAATAATCTCCGATAGAACTATTTGTATTAATTCCTTGAGTATATACTCTATTATTAAAGTTAGCTAAATTATCATAGTTAACAGACAAAGCAAATTTCTTCCACTTATTATTTTCCTCATAATTTTTAAAAACAAAAACTACTCCAGCCTGATTAACATCAAAAGAAGTTTTATCTCGCGTTTTCTCTGTCCCAAAATATTCTGACTCATTCTTTACATTAAAATTCACTAAAGTAAAGCCAGCTTGATTATTATTAAACACTACCGAACTAGCTGGATTCAAGGAAACAGCAGACAAATCTCCTCCTAACGCAGTAAACGCCCCTCCCATAGCTCTAAAACGAGCTGTACCCTTAATACCTGACTGGGAATATCTTAATGCATCAGTAATATCTTGCGCTTGAATCAAACCTACGGACATCAGCGCCCCTAGAAGTACAATATACCTTTTCATTTGTTTAATTTATAAGTTATTAAAAATCTAGGCAAACTACTTATCTTCTTCCTCCTGATGAAGAACGCGTACTTCCTCCGCCACTTCCCATTCCAGAAGAACGTCCACTAGAACTACCCCCTCTATTCATTGACGGACTAGTATTGCTACTTCTATTAGTATTAAAATTACCACTTCTGTTACCTGAATTAGTATTTTTATTATTATTTATAGTATTGCTTCTAGTATTTGTATTACTTCTGCTGTTATTTATCGTAGAGTTACGCGTAGCCCTATTATCAATTGAAGAATTTCGGGTCGAATTAGTACCTCTTGTACTTTGGATAGTATTACTTCTTGTTGAATTTGTTGTAAAACGACTATTGCTTCGAGTAGCAGTTCCATTCTCATTTCTTCCTCTTACTTCATACGCTCTGTTTTGACTTACACCTCTACCCGCAGCAGAAGACATCGTTCTTGATCTGTATGCATAATCTGAAGAATACACTCCTCTAGGACCTCTGTGATACGTATAACCACCATAATAGGGATAATATCCTCCCCATCCATTATTCCATCCCCAATAAGGATTATGCCATGAATTCCAACCCCAATATGGGCTATACCAAGAACTCCAACCCCAGTAAGGATAATACCAAGAATTCCAATACCAATTACCCCAGCCCCAGTTTCCGTACCAACCTAAACCTCCATAAACATTAACACTTACATTACTTACGCTATTGCCCCAACCTGAATAACCAGTTGAGTACTCCTGATCATTTCCGTAATAGGAATCAACATCCGTAAATATACCTACAGGTTCTTCCGAAACATGATAATCTTGAAATTGTGTAAAATAACTTCCCGTTGTATTGTGATTAGCTTCATTCGAAACATTTCTAGAAGCATACTCTTCTGTATTTGAGTATATTCCATCACTATCATAATAAGAACTGTTATGATATGACCCACAAGAAGTAATCACAAATGCCAATACAACTAATAGAATAGTCGAAATATTTTTTATATTGAATAAACTTAAAGTTTTCATATACTTGATTTTTTTATTGTTGCACATTACAAAAATAGTTAGTTTTGTCGAACTATATAATTAATTAACATCGCACAATATTTGTGCCAAACACATTGAGCATGAGTAAAAATCTAACCAAAAGAGCGGAAGACTATTCTAAATGGTACAATGAGCTTGTAGTAAAGGCCGATTTAGCAGAAAATTCAGCTGTCAGAGGTTGCATGGTAATCAAGCCTTACGGATATGCAATTTGGGAAAAAATGCAAGCGCAACTTGACAAGATGTTCAAAGAAACCGGACATCAAAACGCCTACTTCCCTTTATTTATCCCTAAAAGCATGTTTGAAGCTGAGGAGAAAAACGCGGAAGGATTTGCTAAAGAATGTGCTATAGTTACCCACTATCGATTAAAGACAGATGAAGAAAACAAAGGAAAGCTCATTGTTGATCCGAATGCTAAACTAGAAGAAGAACTCATTGTTCGACCTACCAGCGAAGCGATTATCTGGAACACCTATAAAGGCTGGATTCAATCTCACCGAGACTTACCCCTACTAATCAATCAATGGGCTAATGTTGTCCGTTGGGAAATGAGAACTCGTTTATTTTTGAGAACTGCAGAATTTTTATGGCAAGAAGGGCATACTGCTCATTCAACCGAAAAAGAAGCTATCGAAGAAACTAAAACCATGCTTAATGTATATTCGGAATTTGTCGAAAACTTCATGGCCATTCCAGTTATAAAAGGAGTAAAGACCGAGAATGAACGCTTTGCAGGAGCTGTCGAAACTTACTGCATAGAAGCTCTAATGCAAGACGGAAAAGCCTTACAAGCAGGAACCTCACATTTTTTAGGACAAAATTTTGCTCATGCTTTTGATGTAAAATTCGCTAATAATGAAGGAAAATTAGAATATGTCTGGGGTACCTCATGGGGAGTTTCAACTCGACTTATGGGAGCTCTAATAATGACTCACTCTGATGATAACGGATTAGTACTTCCTCCAAATTTAGCACCTATACAAGTTGTAATTATTCCAATATTTAGAAGTGACGAAGAACTGAATAAAGTATCAGAAGAAGCCACCAGACTTACAGAAGCATTGAGAAAGACAGGTATTTCTGTAAAGTTTGATAACAGAACTAATCAAAAACCAGGGTTTAAATTTAATGAATATGAACTCAAAGGGGTTCCTGTGCGAATTGCTATCGGACCAAAAGATTTAGAAAACGGAACTTTTGAGGTAGCTCGAAGAGATGCACTTTCAAAAGAAGTCATCAATAAAGATGCTATCATCCCTTATGTTCAAGAATTACTCCAAGAAATGCAAGACAGCATATTCCAAAAAGCTCTTGAATATAGAGACTCACATATTACGGAAGCAAATTCATTCGAAGAGTTTAAAGATATCTTAGAAAATAAAGGTGGGTTTATAGCCGCACATTGGGACGGTACAGGAGAGACTGAAGAAAAAATAAAAGAACTCACCAAAGCAACTATCCGCTGTATTCCATTAAGTCAAAAACCAGAAACAGGAAAATGCATTCTTACTGGCAATCCGTCTAACGGAAGAGTTCTTTTTGCTAAATCGTATTAATAATAGACAATATAAATAGGTGTAATTCTTAAAGCAATCTCGCTATAAAACTAAAGTAATAAAATTTTTTGAAAAAGATTTTGGAGATTCAAAAATTAGTATTATTTTTGCACTCGCTTTAACCAAGAATTAAGGTCCGTTCGTCTAGGGGTTAGGACGCCAGGTTTTCATCCTGGTAACAGGGGTTCGATTCCCCTACGGACTACAAGGTTTGGCCCGTTCGTCTATCGGTTAGGACGCCAGGTTTTCATCCTGGTAAGAAGGGTTCGATTCCCTTACGGGCTACAATTTTATTTCATAAAAAAATTCAATAAAGAAATGGCAAATCACAAGTCAGCTTTAAAAAGAATCCGAAGCAACGAAAAAAAGAGAGTGTTGAATAGATATCAACACAAAACTACACGTAATGCTATCAAAGCTTTACGTCTAGCTACTGACAAAGGGGAAGCTACTGAAAAGCTGCCTTTGATTATCTCTATGATTGATAAACTTGCTAAAAAGAACGTGATTCACGACAATAAAGCATCAAACTTAAAATCAAAACTTACAAGACACGTAGCTGCTCTTTAAGATTTGATTACTCTCGCTGAATTAACCTCTGACGAAAATCGTGAATGTTGATTCGGGATTTAAACAATATAAAACTAAAGCAATGTCAAATTTAGTAAAATTCGTACAAGACGAATTCGTAACAAAAAAAGATTTTCCAGAATTTGCAGCTGGAGACACTATTACTGTTTATTACGAAATTAAAGAGGGGGACAAAACAAGAACACAGTTCTTTAAAGGTGTTGTTATCCAAAGAAGAGGTTCAGGAGCGACTGAAACTTTTACAATTCGTAAAATGTCAGGAGCTGTAGGTGTTGAGCGTATCTTTCCTATTAACTTACCTGCTCTTCAAAAAATAGAAGTAAACCAAAGAGGTAAAGTTCGTAGAGCTCGTATCTTCTACTTCAGAGAACTTACTGGTAAAAAAGCAAAAATCAGAGAGAAAAGAAGAAACTAATTTACCTTCTTTTAACATACAAAAAAAGCCTTCAAATATTGAAGGCTTTTTTTATAGAGCAAATCTGGTTTACCCTAATAACTTTTCAAAGCTTATATTTCTTTAATTACCCCAAGAAGTTTTAAAGATTAAACTACTCTTTTTATTTTACTTTAATTCTTACCATTGGGTTAGTCATCATATTACAATGTTGATTGAGATTTAATGTAATATTATAAGAATAAAAATCAGTAATAGCATTCACGTTAGTTATCTCTAAATTATAAACTCCCATTTGACTTGGGTTAGCATTAGTCAGAGGTAAAGAAAAAGTTCCATTAGGAGAAGTTCCCGAGACAGTAGCTCCGGAAGGAAGGATCCACACATAATCATAAACCCCTACTATAGGTGCATAAGCCACAAGTGTAATACTCTTACCTGAACACACCGTATAATTGTTTTCATACACCATAACTGTTACAGTCGCAGTATCACAAGAAACATTCCCCTCTGGATTAATACATATCTGATAAGTAAACGTATCAAAACCTACAAAATCTATTGGAGGCGTATAAACCACAGTTCCATTAGTATGCGAAATTGTTCCTCCTTGATTCGTAGTAGAAGAAGAAAGTGTGAAACTTGACAATTCTGGATAATTATTCGGACTGTCATTTGCCAAAACATTAATACCTATCGATTGATTTACCATAGTAGTAGCCGAATCATTATTTGCCGCTGCTAACGTTATAAAGTTAGTATTATAAGCAATAAAAGCTGGATCACTTGAACCTTTAAGGTGATACTTCAAAACTAATGCAGCAGAAAAGTTAGCAGCCGTAAGTCCAAAATCACTCGCTCGAGCTGCCCATAGCCTCATCGGCCTAGCTCCATTAACCCAAGTCGAGGCTGTCACATATCCATTATTAGGAAGATAAAAATCAGCATACCAATTGCCCAAAGATGGTACTGATGCGAAACTAATTTGCAAAACATTTCCAACCTGATTACCTAATCCATCTTCAAACCAAATTTCGTCAAGAAGGCTTGATGCTCCAGCATCTGCCATTTGAGTTACCATAATATCTGGAATATTATCATCAATTTGGGATGGATCAGTAATAGCTCCGAAATTAAATGTAAGTGGAGAAGTTGCAGGAATATTGGTTACAGCCGAACCTAAATCCAACCCTTGCAAACCATGCGTAAGCACTTGAGTAACCCCTACCGGAGTGGTAAAAGGCGCAGGAAGCACATTAGTATTATAAGGGCCTGTCAATCCATTAGGTACTCCATCCCAACGCTCTCCAAGCTGTATATAAACATTACTTCCAGAAGGGATAAAGTTTTGTACCGGAAGAGCCTGAAAAGTTGTAGGAATAAAAGACACCCCATTATTTGTTAATTTAGCATCATCAACACCTGTTGAATATGTGATTCCGTTCCAGACAAAACCTAAAAGATGATGTTGATTTCTGGGGCTTTGAGCAGCTGGAGTATTTACTTGTGAATCCCATAAAACACCTGTTCCAAGAGGGTCATATTGCCCAGTAGTATAATTATAATCCGTATATATTCGAGTGACAGGAAGTTGCGCAAGAGCAAAATCAAACCAGAATAAGCCTATCAAAATTATGGATAATCGAAGTAATTTTATATGCATTTAGTCGGTATTTTGTAGATAAAAATAATTTGTAACTAATAAAAATGTAATGCCAATTTTTAGTGAGTTGACAAATTTAACATTTTGATTTTATTTTCAAATTATTTTTAATCATTTTACAAAACACCTTTATAAAAATCATTTAATCTTAAGTTTGAATAATTGCTTTTTATTTAAATAACCTTCTAAAACATCATTTGCTTCTATTTTTGAAACTCCACTTGGGGTTCCGGTAAAGATCAAATCTCCTGTTTTTAGAGTAAAATATTGTGACACATAGGCAACCAGTTCATTTATCTTCCATATCATTTGATTAGTATTCCCAATTTGTTGAGAAAGCCCATTTTTAAGTAATTCTAGATCAAGATTTTCAACATCCAATCCTTCAATCAAAATAAATTCTCCTACTAAGGCGCTTGAATCAAAAGCTTTAGCCTTTTCCCATGGCAATCCTTTTTCTTTGAGTTTTTGTTGAATATCTCTAGCCGTAAAGTCAATTCCCACCGAGATTTCGTTGTAGTATTTATAAGCAAATTTAGGATCTATATATTTCCCAACTTTATTGATTTTGACCACAACTTCTATTTCGTGATGAATATCATTTGAAAATTCAGGGATATAGAATTCCGATTCTTTCAGTAAAGCTGTATCTGGTTTTAGAAAGATAACGGGCTCTTCGGGTCTTTCGTTTCCGAGCTCAGAAATATGATCAACGTAGTTTCGTCCTATACAGATTATTTTCATTCACTAGTGTTTTTATAACTCTTTATTTTGTGTTCAGTTTTCGTAATTTGATTCCCGTCAACACTTTTTTAGTATAAAGCGGAAAATCAGCATTGAGAATCCATCCAAAATAACCAGGCTCGTTTTCTAAAACATCCTCTACTTTTGCTCCTTTGTGTTTTCCGAAAGAAAAAATCTCTTCTTCTTTATCATTAAGAGTAATAAATCCTGCAAAATCTACTGATTTTTTTCGTGTTGTAAATTCAGATAGCGATTTGATATCATTCTCCAGGTCGTCGTATCTCGAGAGTTGAGCTTTTAGGATTTCGTAGGTAGCATTAGTATCAGCTTCGGCACTATGCGCATTTTCTAAACTCTGATTACAGTAAAAACGATAGGCTGCACTTAAAGTTCTCTCCTCTTTTTTATGAAAAATAGTTTGAACATCCACCGCAACACGATTTTTTAAATCAAAATCAATATCAGCTCTCAGAAGTTCTTCTACCAAAAGAGGGATATCGAACCTATCTGAATTATATCCAGCTAAATCCGAATCCTTTATCATATTGTGTATTTGAGGAGCTAACTCTTTAAAAGTGGGTTCATTAGCTACTTTTTGATTTGTAATACCATGGATAGCACTTGATTGAGGTGGAATTGGAACAGTAGGGTTTACGAGCCATGTTTTACTTTCTTTGTTCCCATTCGGAAATATTTTTAGTATAGCAATTTCGACAATGCGATCTTTAACTACATCGGTTCCTGTAGTTTCTAAATCAAAAAAGCAAATAGGTCGGTTTAATTTAAGTTCCATTTATTTTTATAATATATAGTGTAAAATTGTATAATTATTTAGAAAGGCACTCCCCCATCTTCAAACTCTTCATCATTAAATGAGGATGGAGCACTACCAAATGCATCATTTGCTGATGGCAGATGCGAGGTAATATCATCAATATTCATTTTTGAGGGCAAGGCACCAAAGTCAAACCCAAAGTCATCAAGATTTCCGAATTTACCAAACTTCCCTTCAAACTTCAATCGAATATTATCCAATCCTCCATTTCTATGTTTAGCAATAATGAATTCCGCTTGGTCTTTAGTCGGAGATTGATCTTCATCATCCCATTGGTCAATTTTATAATATTCTGGACGATAAATAAAGGACACAATATCCGCATCTTGCTCAATTGCTCCTGACTCTCTCAAATCCGAAAGCAAAGGACGTTTAGAGCCCGTGCGGGTCTCTACAGCACGCGAAAGCTGCGAAAGGGCAATTACTGGAATATTTAGCTCTTTTGCTAAGGCTTTGAGATTTCTAGAAATAGTCGATATTTCCTGCTCTCTGTTCCCTCCTCCTTTACTGCTATTCCCTGCGGTCATTAACTGCAAATAATCGATAATAATTAATTTAATTCCATGTTGAGAATGCAATCTTCTTGCTTTAGCCCTCAGGTCAAAAATTGAAAGCGAAGGTGTGTCATCGATATACAAAGGCGCTTTTTCTAAATCTTTTACTTTGGTATTAAGTTGCTCCCATTCGTGTTTTTCGAGTTTCCCGGTTCTCAATTTTTCAGAAGTCAAACCTGTTTCAGAAGATATCAACCTTGTAATAAGCTGGACAGATGACATCTCTAACGAAAAAACAGCTACTGGATTCTGATAATCAATAGCTATATTCCTGGCCATCGAAAGCACCATGGCTGTTTTACCCATACCTGGTCTTGCGGCCATAATAATCAAATCACTTGGTTGCCAACCCGAAGTAAGTTCGTCAAGCTTAGTAAATCCAGTAGCGACCCCGCTTAATCCTTCTTTATTGGCTATTTCTTCAATTCGTTTTTTAGCTTGAATAACCAAACTTTGAGCTGTTTCAGAACTCTTTTTAATATTTCCTTGAGTTACTTCATAAAATTTAGCTTCCGATTTATCGAGCAAGTCAAAAACATCAGTTGTTTCATCAAAACAATCTTCGATAATTTCAGACGAGATTCTAATTAAACTTCGTTGGATGAATTTCTGTAAAATAATTCTTGCATGAAATTCAATATGAGCTGATGAAGATATTTTTTGAGTTAATCCAATAAGATAAAAATCCCCTCCTACTAGGTCTAATTTTGCGTTTTTCTTGAGTTGAGCTGAAACTGTTAATAAGTCAATAGGTTGTCCGTCTTTAAACAACTGTTCAATGGCTTCAAAAATATATTGATGAGCTTCTTTATAGAATGTTTCAGGAGACAACAAGTCAATTACATCATCAATCCCTTTTTTATCAATCATCATTGCACCCAACACAGCCTCTTCTAAATCAAGGGCTTGCGGCTGTATTTTTCCTTTTTCAAGATTAATAACTTTGGTTTTGTCTAAACGAGTCGGAGTAATATTTTTCAGGTTTTCCATAATGCGAAAATAACTAAAATATAATGTCAAATTAAGTTGAGTTATTTGCAAAAACTTGTTAATAGCTTTTTAATAACTCATTTTTTATGTTGATAACACAAAAAAATCCGAAACCTGAAAGTTCCGGATTTTTTAAATTCACTGATAATGAAAGGTTACCCTTTGAACTCTCCCATCTTAAGATATTTTTCCATTCTTTCTGCTACCAATTTCTCTGTTGATAATTTACTTAAATCATTATAAGCTTTGGTAATATATGTCTGAACGGTTTTAAAAGTTGTTGCTTTATCGTAATGAGCTCCTCCTAGTGGTTCAGGAATAATATCATCTATTAATCCGTTTTTCTTCATATCGAAGGAAGTTAGTTTTAATGCTGCTGCAGCCTCTTCTTTATGATCCCAGCTTCTCCATAATATTGAAGAACAAGATTCGGGAGAAATAACAGAATACCAAGTATTTTCAAGCATATAAACTCTATCTCCTACTCCTATTCCAAGTGCTCCTCCAGAAGCTCCTTCACCTATAATTATTGTAATTATAGGAACTTTAAGGCGGCTCATCTCTAATATATTTCTTGCAATAGCCTCTCCTTGACCTCTTTCTTCAGCTTCCAACCCAGGGTAAGCACCTGGAGTATCAATAAGGGTTATGACAGGAATTCCAAATTTTTCGGCCATTTTCATTAAGCGCAATGCTTTTCGATATCCTTCAGGATTTGGCATTCCAAAATTGCGGTATTGGCGCATTTTAGTATTAATCCCTTTTTGTTGTCCTATAATCATATAAGACTGTCCATCTATTTTTCCAAGCCCTCCTACCATAGCTTTGTCATCTTTAAAACCTCTATCTCCGAAAAGTTCTAAAAAAGTGTCTCCACAAAGCTCTTTTATATATTCTAAAGTATAAGGTCTGTTCGGATGTCTTGAAAGTTGAACTCTCTGCCAAGCAGTAAGGTTTTTATATATTTTCTTCTTCGTTTCTTCAAGTTTCTTCTCAATTTGCTTACAAGTAGTAGATACATCTACATCGGATTCTTGCCCTATAATTTGACATTTATCTAACTGATCTTCAAGCTCTTTTATTGGAAGTTCAAAATCTAAATATTCCATAACAAAAATTAGTTTGATTTTTTTGAGTTGGGAATACAAAGATAATGTTTTCTTGACAAAAAAATAACCCTTCTGGGTTAATTCAAAAAAAGTTAATAACAAACCAATATTTGTTTAGTCTTTTGAACTCCTATAACACTATCAAGAATATAAGAAATAATGACTTATAATCAAAAAGTACATTTCTTCTTTACAAATATTTTTCAAACATTCTTGTGTAGTATAATAAAAAACCATACATTTGCAAACTCTTAAAAAATAATTTTAACCTAAACATATTGTTATGTACGCAATCGTAGAGATAGCAGGGCAACAATTTAAAGTAAGCAAAGACCAAAAAGTATTTGTTCACCGTTTGGATACAGAAGAAGGAAAAAGTGTAACTTTTTCTAAAGTTCTTTTGTTAGACAATAACGGAGCAATCACTCTAGGCGCCCCGGCTATAGAAGGTGCTTCTGTAGAAGCTAAAGTGTTACAACACTTAAAAGGTGACAAAGTAATCGTTTTCAAAAAGAAAAGAAGAAAAGGATACAAAAAGAAAAATGGTCATCGTCAATCCTTAACTCAAATCGAAATCGTTTCTATAGCTGCTTCAGGAGCAAAAGCTGCCCCTGCTAAAAAAGAAGAAGCTCCTAAAAAAGCGGAATCAAAAAAAGCTGCTAAAGGCGAAGATTTGACAAAAATTGAAGGAATCGGACCAAAAGCATCTGAAGCGTTAGTAAATGCAGGAGTTGATACTTTTGCTAAATTATCTAAGAAATCTGCTGATGAAATCAAAGATATTTTAGTTAATGCTAGTTCAACTTTATCTCATTTAGATCCAACAACTTGGGCTGAACAAGCAGGACTTGCAGCTGACGGAAAATGGGATGAATTACAAAAATGGCAAGATGAATTAAACGGCGGTAAAGAAGCTTAATTTAATTCATATTTTATAATCAATTAAAATCAAAACACAATGGCTCACAAGAAAGGTGTCGGTAGTTCGAAAAACGGTAGAGAATCTCACTCGAAACGTTTAGGAGTTAAGATTTTCGGTGGTCAGGCTGCTATAGCAGGAAACATCATCGTTAGACAAAGAGGAACAAAGCACAATGCAGGTGAAAACGTTTACCTTGGTAAAGATCACACATTGCACGCTAAAGTTGACGGAGTAGTTCAGTTTCAAAAGAAAAAAGACAACAAATCTTACGTTTCTGTTGTTCCTTTTGAGGCTTAAGAACCTGACCAACATAAAATTCAAACCCATTTACTTTGAAGTAAATGGGTTTTTATGCTTGTATAAACTTTGATGCAAATTATGACAGGAATCGTATATAAATCGACTGGTAGCTGGTATTCCGTAAAAAAAGAAAACGGAGAGTTTTATCAATGTCGTATCAAAGGAAAGTTCCGTATCAAAGGAATTAAAAGCACTAATCCTGTTGCTGTAGGAGATATTGTTGATTTTGAATTGGATAATTCGTCTAATGAAACTACAGGACTTATCACAAATATCCATGAGCGCAAAAACTATATTGTTCGAAAATCAGTAAACCTATCTAAACAAATACATATTATAGCCTCTAATATTGATCAAATGTTCTTATTGGTAACGTTGAATTACCCCTTGACATCAACTTCGTTTATAGATCGATTTTTGGCTACTGCAGAAGCCTATAACATCACTGCTATTCTTGTCTTTAATAAAATAGATACCCTAGAAGGAGAAGAGTTGGACAATCAGTTGTTTCTAGAACATATTTATACTTCTATCGGATATAAATGCCTGAGAGTATCAGCTACAGAAAACCGAGGAATTGATGAATTAAAAGAACTGATGAAAGGAAAAACAAATATGTTTTCTGGTCATTCTGGAGTTGGAAAATCTACTTTGGTGAATGCTTTAGAACCCGCTCTGAATCTAAAAACAACCGAAATTTCTGAATCAAATAAACAAGGTCAACACACCACAACTTTTGCTGAAATGTATGATTTATCGTTTGGAGCAAAAATAATTGACACTCCTGGAATTAGAGGTTTCGGCATGGTAGATATGCAGCCACAAGAAGTTACTGATTATTTTCCTGAATTCTTTAAACTTAAAGAAAATTGTAAGTTTAATAATTGCTTACACAAAGACGAGCCTTATTGTGCTGTGAAAGAAGCTTTGGATAATGATGAAATTTTTTGGTCCAGATACCGAAGCTATCTACAAATTCTTGAAGGAGATGATTCTGTTTATAGAACTGATGAGTATCTCAACCAATAATCTCCTCCAAAACACTATCTTGTTTATTTTAAAACACTGCAAATCAGTGTTTTAATTATTTAATTTTGATTTCTAGTGATTTTTTATTATACTGTCTTCTAATCTAAAAAAAATCAAGAATGACAGAAACAAAAGTTTTTAACACTAGACACAAACCAAACTCAAACGAAAAAAATCAAATAATAACCTTCCTTTATTCCCATTTGGAAGAGTATGGAGATGCTCCGTCCTCTATTGAAAAAGCCATTAATTATTCGTTAGGCGAAAATGGCTCGCTAGGCGGTTCGACCATACTTCTTTATCACAATCATCTTTTGAAAGGAGTTGCTGTAATTAATCATACTGGAATGGGAGGTTATATACCCGAAAATATCTTAGTTTATATTGCAACTCATAAAGATTACAGAGGTGAAGGATTAGGAAAAAAACTGTTGGAAAAAGTAATTTCTGAAACCCAAGGAGATATTGCTCTTCATGTAGAAGCCAATAATCCAGCTAAAAAACTCTATGAAAAATTTGGATTTACTAACCCATATCTCGAAATGAGATTAAAAAAATAAAATATGGCAGAACTTATCATTCATTCTAGTAAAATCAAAGAAAACATAAAATATTTAAGTAATTATTTTAAAGAGAAGAATATTAGATGGAGTTTAGTCACAAAAGTGTTTTCTGGCGATAAAGGATTCTTACGAGAAATTCTTACTGAAGATGTTATCGAAAATATTAGTTCTATAGGAGATTCAAGACTTACTAGCCTCAAGAACCTTAGAGAGGTTAATCCATATATGAAAACTATATATATTAAACCTCCTTCAAAAATGTATGCTGATGAAGTGGTTAAATATGCTGACATTTCGCTTAATAGCTCTTTATCCACTATTAAATCTCTTAATCAAGCTGCTCAAAAAATAGATAAAATACACCAAATCATTATAATGATTGAATTAGGAGAACTTCGGGAGGGAATAAATCGCGAATCGTTAATGAATTTTTACGAAAAAGTATTCCAGTTATCCAATATTGAAGTAATCGGAATTGGGTCTAATTTAGGATGTATGTATGGCGTAGAGCCTACCTATGACAAACTCTTACAACTCTCTCTTTACAAGGAGTTAATTTGCACGAAATTTAATAAAAATTTAGACTTAATTTCGGGCGGAACCTCTATTACTTTACCTCTAGTCGAAAAAGAAATGATTCCGACAGACATCAACCACTTTAGAATTGGAGAAGCCGCCTTTTTTGGTAAAAGCCCTTTAGATAACAAACCTTTTAAAGAGCTTCAGACTGATGTTTTTGAATTTAAGGCTAATGTAATCGAATTAGAATATAAAAAAAATGTTCCGGATGGAATAATTGGAGACGCAAACATCGGACATACTGTAAAATTTGACAGCAAAAACCCAAGTATAAAGTCTTATAAGGCCATTGTTGACTTTGGTCTGTTAGATGTGGATTATCACGATATTGATTTTATGGATGATAACCTTAATTTTGTCGGAATCACCTCAGATATGTTAGTAATAGATATTGGTAAGAATAAAGACAAAAAATACAGTGTAGGAGAAACCATTGGTTTTAACCCTAATTATATGGCCGTTGCTCGGCTTCTAAACTCTAAATTCATCGATAAAAAATATCAATAAAAAAATCCCAACTCTTTGAGTTGGGATTTTTTTATTTAAGCTTGTCCTGCTGGTCCAAAATTAAGAGGAATGGAAGGGTTTTCCGTTTCTTTAATCTCTCCATAGGTATTTTCGAATCGCTGTACATTCTCTGCCAATGCCTTAAGCAAACGCTTTGCATGTTGAGGTGTCAAAATAACTCTCGATTTTACTCTTGCCTTTGGTGTACCTGGCATTACACTTACAAAGTCTAAAACAAATTCAGAAGCTGAATGGTTGATTATAGCTAAATTAGAGTAAACTCCGTCAGCCGTTTTTTCATCCAACTCTATATTGATTTGCTGTTGTTGCTTATTATCACTCATAATTTGAATTATTAAAATCCTTTTGAAGCAATCAATTCTTCATATTCGTCTTTAGATCCTACAATAATATTATCGTATTCTCTCATACCTGTACCTGCAGGAATTCTGTGTCCTACAATAACATTTTCTTTTAGTCCTTCAAGTGTATCTATTTTACCTGCTACAGCAGCCTCATTCAATACTTTTGTAGTTTCCTGGAACGATGCAGCAGAGATAAATGATTTTGTCTGAAGCGAAGCTCTTGTAATACCTTGAAGTACCGGAGTTGCCGTTGCTGGAATTACATCACGAGCCACTACTTGATTTTTGTCATTGCGTTTTAACAATGAATTTTCATCACGTAAAACTCTAGCTGATACAATTTGTCCTGGTTTCAGGTTTTCAGAATCACCTGCATCTTCAACAACTTTCATTCCGTAAAGTTTATCATTTTCGTAGATAAAATCTTTTGTATGAACTAATTGTTCCTCTAAGAACAAGGTATCTCCTGGATCAAGAATTTGTACTTTACGCATCATCTGACGAATGATAACCTCAAAGTGCTTATCATTGATTTTTACTCCCTGAAGACGATATACATCTTGAATTTCATTTACCAAGTATTGTTGAACAGCACTTGGACCTTGAATTCTTAAAATATCTTCTGGTGTAATAGCTCCATCCGAAAGTGGCATACCTGCTCTTACGTAGTCATTTTCTTGAACTAATATCTGATTTGATAATTTTACCAAATATTTTTTAACCTCACCAAAACGCGATTCGATAACAATCTCGCGATTACCTCTTTTGATTTTACCGAACGAAACTACTCCGTCAATCTCTGAAACTACAGCTGGATTCGATGGATTACGGGCTTCAAGAAGCTCTGTAATTCTTGGTAAACCTCCTGTAATATCTCCTGCTTTTGCAGAACGTCTTGGGATTTTTACCAAAATTTTACCCGCTTTAATTTTCTCTCCATCATTTACCATAAGGTGAGCCCCTACTGGTAAATTATAAGAGCGAATAAGCTCTCCATCTTTTCCATAAATATGTAAAGTCGGAATCAATTTTTTGTTTCTTGCCTCAGAAATTACTTTCTCTTGGAAACCTGTCTGCTCATCTATCTCAACTTGGAATGTTTGTCCTTGTTCGATATCTTCGTATTCCACTTTTCCGGTAAATTCTGAAATGATAACTCCGTTATATGGATCCCACTTACAGATAGTTTTTCCTTTTTCTACAACATCTCCGTCTTTTACAAAAATTGTTGCTCCGTAAGGAATATGATGTGTATTTAGAGTAATTCCTGTATTGACATCGACTAGCTTAAGTTCTGTAGAACGCGAGATAACAATATCAACGGTATTTCCTTCGTTGTCTTCTCCTTTTACAGTTCTTAGCTCTTCCATTTCAAGACGTCCACTGAACTTAGTTACAATACTTGACTCTTCAGAAATACCTCCTGCAACCCCTCCTACGTGGAACGTACGAAGTGTAAGCTGTGTTCCTGGCTCTCCAATTGATTGAGCTGCTACTACTCCAACAGCTTCTCCTTTTTGAGCCATTTTTCCGTTAGCCAAATTACGTCCGTAACATTTAGCACAGATTCCTTTATGGGATTCACAAGCAAGAGGTGAACGAACTTCGATTTTTTCTAATGGAGATTCCGTAATCTGTTTCAGGTGAGCTTCTATAATTTGCTCTCCTGCAGGAACAATTACTTCAGAAGTAAGTGGGTTGATTACATCATTCAATGCAACACGTCCAACTACTCTTTCTGCTAAACTCTCTACAATCTCTTCGTTTTTCTTAAGTGCAGTTACTTCAACTCCTCTTAAAGTTCCACAATCTTCTTCATTAACAATAACGTCTTGAGCTACGTCATGAAGCCTTCTTGTCAAATATCCTGCATCGGCAGTTTTAAGTGCCGTATCCGCTAATCCTTTACGAGCTCCGTGGGTTGAGATAAAGTATTCTAAAATCGAAAGACCTTCTTTAAAGTTAGATAAAATCGGGTTTTCGATAATCTCTCCACCTCCAGCAGTCGATTTTTTAGGCTTCGCCATCAATCCACGCATACCTGTCAGCTGACGAATCTGCTCTTTAGATCCCCTCGCTCCAGAATCAAGCATCATATATACAGAGTTGAATCCTTGTTGATCCTCTCTAATATTTTTCATAGCTAATTCTGTAAGCATTGCGTTAGTTGAAGTCCAAACGTCAATTACTTGATTATATCTTTCGTTGTTGGTAATAAGTCCCATGTTATAGTTCATGGTAATTCCTTCAACTTGTTCGTTTGCATCAGCTATAAGTTCTTGTTTCTTTTCAGGGATAATAATATCACCTAAGCTAAATGAAAGCCCTCCTTTGAATGCAAATTTATATCCCATATCCTTGATATCATCAAGGAATGCCGATGTTGTTGGAACGTCAGTTACTGCTAAAATTTTTCCAATAATATCACGAAGAGATTTTTTTGTCAATACTTCGTTGATATAACCTGCTGCTTCAGGAACTACTTCATTAAACAAAACTCTACCTGCAGTAGTAGGAATAATTTTATATACTAGCTCTCCACTTTCGTTAAAATCTTTTGCTCTGATCTTAACTGGAGCATTAAGTTCTAGTCTTCCTTCGTTCAAAGCAATATTTACTTCTTCTGCTGAATAGAAAGTAAGTCCTTCTCCTAAAACTTTATAAGCGTCAGTTGATTTTCTTTCTTTAGTCATATAATAAAGCCCAAGAACCATGTCCTGTGACGGTACCGTAATTGGAGCTCCGTTTGCAGGGTTTAGGATATTATGAGAAGCCAACATCAATAATTGTGCTTCTAAAACAGCCTCTGGTCCAAGAGGTAAGTGAACCGCCATCTGGTCACCATCAAAATCCGCATTAAAAGCCGTACATACAAGTGGGTGCAATTGAATTGCTTTTCCTTCAATAAGTTTTGGCTGGAAAGCTTGTATACCTAGTCTATGTAGTGTAGGAGCACGGTTTAACAATACAGGGTGTCCTTTGATAACATTTTCAAGAATATCCCATACTACTGGCTCTTTTCTATCAATAATCTTTTTAGCAGATTTAACTGTTTTTACAATCCCTCTTTCTATCAATTTACGGATAACAAAAGGTTTGTATAGCTCTGCTGCCATATCTTTTGGAAGTCCACACTCATATAGTTTCATTTCAGGTCCAACAACAATTACCGAACGAGCAGAATAATCCACACGTTTTCCAAGTAAGTTTTGACGAAAACGTCCTTGTTTTCCTTTTAGTGAATCAGAAAGTGATTTTAACGGTCTGTTTGATTCCGTTTTTACAGCTGATGCTTTACGAGTATTGTCGAAAAGTGAATCAACTGCCTCTTGTAACATACGTTTTTCGTTACGTAAGATAACTTCTGGAGCTTTAATCTCCATTAATCTTTTTAAACGATTATTACGTATAATTACTCTACGGTATAAATCATTCAAATCAGATGTCGCAAAACGTCCTCCATCTAGTGGAACAAGTGGACGCAATTCAGGCGGAATAACCGGAATAACTTTTAGAATCATCCATTCTGGTAGATTCTCTTTATTAGTATTTGCTTCTCTGAATGATTCAACAACATTCAAACGCTTAAGAGCCTCTGTTTTACGTTGTTTAGAAGTTTCGTTATTTGCTGCATGACGCAGTTCATACGAAAGTTCATCTAAATTAGTTCTTGCTAACAAGTCCATAATACATTCTGCTCCCATTTTGGCAACAAATTTATTAGGGTCTGTATCATCAAGATATTGGTTCTCCATCGGAAGTGTATCCAAAATATTAAGATACTCTTCTTCTGTTAAGAAATCTAGTTTGTTTAACGGCTCTCCATCAACATTTTTAGCTATACCTGGCTGAATTACTACATATCTTTCGTAGTAAATAATCATGTCTAGTTTTTTAGACGGAAGACCCAGTAAATATCCTATTTTATTAGGCAACGAACGGAAGTACCAAATATGAGCAATTGGCACTACCAAATTGATATGCCCTACTCTATCTCTACGTACTTTTTTCTCGGTAACCTCAACACCACAACGGTCACAAACGATTCCTTTATATCGGATTCTTTTATATTTTCCACAAGCACATTCGTAGTCTTTTACAGGACCAAAGATTCGTTCGCAAAACAAACCATCTCTTTCTGGTTTGTGGGTGCGATAGTTAATCGTTTCAGGTTTCAGAACCTCTCCTTTGGATTCAGCCAAAATAGATTCCGGAGAAGCCAATCCAATAGAAATTTGGTTAAATCTCTTGATTGTATTTTTATCTTTATTTCTGTTTGTTGTCATAGTCAATAACATTTGTTATTCGTTTCTAGCTTCAAATTTCAAGATTAGTCTACTTGAAATTTGAAGCTTTTGAAACAAAATTATTCTTCTAAACGAATATCTAATCCCAAACCTTTAAGTTCGTGCATCAATACATTGAACGATTCTGGTAATCCTGGTTCAGGCATGGTTTCTCCCTTAACGATTGCTTCGTAAGTTTTAGCTCTACCGATAACATCATCCGATTTTACCGTTAAAATTTCTCTTAACGTACTTGAAGCTCCATAAGCCTCTAGAGCCCAAACCTCCATCTCTCCGAAACGCTGTCCTCCGAATTGTGCTTTACCTCCAAGAGGTTGTTGCGTAATCAATGAGTATGGTCCGATAGAACGTGCGTGCATCTTATCATCTACCATGTGTCCTAACTTTAACATATAGATAACTCCTACTGTTGCTGGTTGGTGGAAACGTTCTCCTGTGCCTCCGTCATATAAATAGGTATGTCCAAATCTTGGAATTCCTGCTTCGTCAGTAAATTGGTTAATTTGATCTAGAGATGCTCCGTCAAAGATTGGAGTAGCGAACTTTTTATCTAATTTTTGCCCTGCCCATCCAAGAACTGTTTCATAAATCTGTCCGATGTTCATACGCGAAGGTACCCCAAGTGGGTTCAATACAATATCAACTGGAGTTCCATCTTCTAAGAAAGGCATATCTTCGTGACGAACAATACGAGCAACAATACCTTTATTTCCGTGACGTCCTGCCATCTTATCTCCTACTTTTAGCTTGCGTTTTTTAGCAATATAAACTTTAGCTAATTTTAAGATTCCTGAAGGAAGCTCATCTCCAACGGTAATTGTAAATTTCTCTCTACGCAATGCTCCTTGAAGGTCGTTTAATTTGATTTTATAATTGTGAATCAAATCTGTAACCATATCATTGGTTTCTGCATCGGCAGACCACGTCCCTTTTGTCAAGTGTGCAAAATCTTCAACAGAAGTAAGCATTTTAAGAGTGAATTTCTTTCCTTTTGGAAGAATTTCTTCTCCTAAATCATTCATTACTCCTTGAGAAGTTTTCCCGTTTACAATAGCAAACAATTTATCGATAAGCGTATTTCTCAACTCATTGAATTTCACAAGGAAATCCGCTTCTAATTTATCGATATCTTCTTTATCTTTAGAACGCTTGCGTTTATCTTTAACAATTCTTGTAAAGATTTTTTTATCTAAAACAACCCCGTGTAATGAAGGAGTAGCTTTAAGTGAAGCATCTTTTACATCTCCTGCTTTATCTCCGAAAATCGCACGAAGTAACTTTTCTTCTGGAGTTGGATCCGATTCTCCTTTCGGAGTAATTTTACCAATTAAAATATCTCCAGGTTTAACCTCTGCTCCGATTCTGATCATTCCGTTTTCGTCAAGGTCTTTAGTTGCCTCTTCAGAAACGTTCGGAATATCATTAGTAAGTTCTTCGTTTCCTAATTTAGTATCACGTACTTCTAATGTATAATCATCAATATGGATAGAAGTAAAGATATCATCACGAACTACTTTTTCGGAAATTACAATTGCATCCTCGAAATTATACCCTTTCCAAGGCATGAAAGCTACCTTAAGGTTTCTTCCTAAGGCTAATTCACCATTTTGAGTAGCATATCCTTCGCAAAGAACTTGTCCTTTTTTAACTCTGTCTCCTTTTCTTACGATTGGTTTCAGGTTGATACAAGTACTTTGATTAGTTTTTCTAAATTTAATTAAGTTATAAGTCTTCTCGTCGGTATCAAAGCTTACAGCTCTTTCTTTATCAGTTCTGTCGTATCTGATAGTGATTTTATCCGCATCAACATACTCAACCACTCCTTCTCTTTCAGCATTGATAAGTACTCTAGAATCAGAAGCAACTTGTCTCTCTAATCCTGTACCTACAATCGGAGCCTCAGGTCTTAATAATGGAACTGCCTGACGCATCATGTTTGATCCCATCAATGCACGGTTCGCATCATCATGCTCCAAAAACGGAATAAGTGAAGCAGAAATCGAAGCAATTTGGTTAGGAGCAACGTCCGCATAATCCAATTCAGTAGGCTCTACTACTGGGAAATCTGCATCTTGTTTTGCAATAACTCTCTCTTCTAAAATTGCACCCTTGCCATCTACTTCAATATTAGCCTGAGCAATCAATTTACCTTCCTCTTCTTCTGCACTTAAATAAACAGGTGCATTTGCAAAGTTTATTTTTCCGTCTTTAACCTCGCGGTATGGTGTTTCGATGAATCCCATTGAATTCACTTTTGCATACACTCCAAGAGATGAAATAAGTCCAATATTCGGTCCCTCTGGAGTTTCAATAGGACAAAGTCTTCCGTAGTGAGTATAGTGAACGTCACGTACTTCGAAACCTGCTCTTTCTCTAGATAGACCTCCTGGTCCTAAAGCTGATAATCTTCGTTTGTGAGTAATCTCTGCCAATGGATTGGTTTGATCCATAAATTGAGATAACTGGTTTGTTCCGAAGAAAGAGTTGATAACCGAAGATAATGTTTTGGCATTAATCAAATCAATCGGAGTAAACACCTCATTATCACGAACGTTCATACGCTCTCTGATAGTACGAGCCATACGAGCCAATCCTACTCCAAATTGAGCAGAAAGTTGTTCTCCTACAGTTCTTACACGACGGTTCGATAAGTGGTCAATATCATCAATTTCTTCTTTTGAGTTAATAAGCTCAATTAAGTATTTAACAATAGTGATAATATCTTCTTTAGTCAGAACTTGTTTATCCATAGGGATATTCAAATTCAACTTTTTGTTCATTCTATATCGACCTACTTCTCCTAAATTATAACGTTGGTCAGAGAAGAATAATTTATCAATAATTCCGCGTGCTGTTTCCTCATCAGGCGGTTCAGCGTTACGAAGTTGACGATAAATGTGTTCTACTGCTTCTTTTTCAGAGTTAGTAGGGTCTTTTTGTAACGTATTATGAATGATAGTATAATCAGCTTGATTATTATCTTCTTTATGTAGAAGAATCGTCTTTACATCAGCTTCAATAATCTCTTCAACATTATCTTTGTCTAATGTGATATCACGATCCAATATAATCTCGTTTCTTTCGATAGATACAACTTCTCCTGTATCTTCATCTACGAAGTCTTCGTGCCATGTATTAAGTACACGTGCAGCTAAGCGTCTTCCGATATATTTTTTAAGTCCTGTTTTAGAAACTTTTATTTCTTCGGCTAAATCAAAGATTTCAAGGATATCCTTATCTCTTTCAAATCCGATAGCTCTAAATAAAGTTGTTACAGGAAGTTTTTTCTTTCTATCGATATAAGCATACATAACACTATTGATGTCTGTAGCAAATTCAATCCAAGAACCTTTGAAAGGAATAACTCTCGCAGAATACAATTTTGTCCCATTGGCATGGAAAGACTGTCCAAAGAACACTCCAGGAGAACGGTGTAATTGTGATACCACAACTCTTTCAGCTCCATTGATTACGAAAGTTCCGCTTGGAGTCATATAAGGAATTGTTCCTAAATATACGTCCTGAACTATAGTCTCAAAATCTTCGTGTTCTGGATCTGTACAATACAATTTAAGGCGTGCTTTAAGAGGTACGCTATACGTTAATCCCCTATCAATACATTCCTCAATGGTGTAACGAGGTGGATCGATAAAATAATCCAAGAACTCAAGTACAAATTGATTACGAGTATCTGTAATTGGAAAGTTTTCCATGAAGGTATTATACAACCCTTCGTTACCTCTTTCGTCAGATTTTGTTTCCAATTGGAAAAAATCTTTGAACGACTTAACCTGAATATCCAAGAAATCTGGATAATCAGGGATGTTTTTTGTAGAGGCAAAATTTAATCTTTCAGTCTGATTTGTTATCATCAATAGATAAAATTTTTATTAAAATAAGAAATAGAAATCGTACAAAAGCATTTTATACGAAAAATGGTTTAGACCTTTGAGAAACCTTCCCAAGGTCTAAACCTAGCTTTTAAAGCGGTATGAATTACTTAAGCTCTACTACAGCTCCAGCTTCTTCTAAAGCCTTTTTAAGACCTTCAGCTTCGTCTTTAGAAACTCCTTCTTTTACGTTTGCAGGAGCGCTATCAACTACGTCTTTAGCTTCTTTTAGTCCAAGGCCAGTAAGTTCTTTTACAGCTTTTACAACTGCTAATTTAGAAGCTCCTGCATCTTTAAGAACAACTGTAAATTCAGTTTGCTCTTCAGCAGCCGCTCCAGCATCTCCTCCTCCTGAAACTACTACAGCTGCAGCAGCAGGCTCGATACCATACTCCTCTTTTAAAATTGTAGCTAATTCGTTAACTTCTTTAACTGTTAAATTAACTAATTGTTCTGCGAATTGTTTTAAATCTGCCATTTTTTCTAGCGTTTTAATCGTTTTTAATATATGTTTTAATAAGTGCGCAAATTAAGATACTATTCTTCTCCGTCTTTAAATTGATTCTTAAGAGCTGAAATAACTCTTTGAGCAGGAGATTGTAGTAATCCGATAATTTCTCCAATAACTTCCTCTTTAGACTTGATAGCAACTAATCCGTCTAACTGGTTATCCCCAATATAGATTTCTTCGTTGATATAAGCTCCTTTAAGAACTGGTTTATCAGATTTTTTACGGAATTCTTTAATAATTTTAGCTGGGCTATTAGCCACATCCGCAATTAAAATAGCGGTATTACCTTTAAGAATTGTAGGTAATTCTCCATAATTTTTATCATCCGCTTCCATTGCTTTTGTAAGCAATGTATTCTTAACAACTTCTAATTTAATTCCCGCTTTAAAAGCAGCTCTTCTTAAATCTGAAGTAGTTTGAGCATTAAGCCCTGAAATATCAGCAAGATAAAAAATATTTGCATCAGCCAACTTTGCAGTCAAATCCTGAATAGCGATTGATTTTTCTTCTCTAGTCATAATTATTATTTTTAACTACCAATTATACTGCTTTAGTGTCTAAAGCTATACCAGGACTCATCGTACTTGATAAGTAGATACTCTTAATATAAGTACCTTTTGCAGCAGTTGGTTTTAGTTTAATCAAAGTTTGGATAATCTCTTGAGCATTATCAGCAATTTTATCTGCGTCGAAAGAAATTCTTCCGATACCTGCATGAACAATTCCTGTTTTATCTACTTTAAAATCAATTTTACCTGATTTTACTTCTTGAACAGCTTTCGCTACATCCATAGTAACTGTACCCGTTTTAGGGTTTGGCATAAGTCCACGTGGTCCTAATACTCTTCCTAATGGTCCTAGTTTACCCATAACTGCAGGCATAGTGATGATAACATCAATATCTGTCCAACCGTCTTTTATTTTTTGTAGATAATCATCTAATCCTACGTGGTCTGCTCCAGCTGCTTTCGCTTCTGCTTCTTTATCTGGAGTAACAAGAGCAAGTACTCTTACATCTTTACCAGTTCCATGAGGAAGTGTTACCACCCCTCTTACCATTTGATTAGCTCTTCTAGGGTCAACACCTAAACGAACAGCTATATCAACAGACTCGTCAAATTTCGCGTAAGCTACTTCTTTCAATAAAGCTGCTGCTTCTTTCAAAGAATATTGCTTATTCTTGTCAATTTTAGAAGCTGCTTCTTTTTGTTTTTTCGTCAATTTTGCCATTTTCTTCTACTTTAAAATTAAAACGGAGCTGTTCCTGTTACTGTAATCCCCATAGAACGAGCTGTTCCAGCAATCATACTCATAGCCGATTCGATTGTGAAAGCATTCAAATCAGGCATTTTGTCTTCTGCAATAGCTTTTACTTGATCCCAAGTTACGCTCGCTACTTTTTTACGATTTGGCTGACCTGATCCCGATTTGATTTTTGCAGCCTCTAACAACTGAATTGCAGCTGGTGGAGTTTTAATTACAAAATCAAATGACTTGTCTTTGTACACGGTAATTTGTACCGGTAACGTTTTGCCGGGTTTATCTTGTGTTCTAGCATTAAATTGCTTACAGAACTCCATGATGTTAACTCCAGCAGCCCCCAAAGCAGGTCCAACCGGTGGCGAAGGATTCGCAGCACCTCCCTTAACTTGTAGTTTAACTACTTTACTAATTTCTTTTGCCATTTTTCAAAAAATTTAGCACATCTTTCAATTGGAAGCAGATTGATGTGAACTATGTAACAATTATTAAATTTTTTCTACTTGAGTAAAGCTTAATTCTAAAGGTGTTTTTCTTCCAAAAATCTTTACCATCACCTCTACTTTACGCTTGTCTTCATTTACTTTTTCAACCGTTCCGTTGAATCCGTTAAATGGTCCGTCAATTACTTTTATCGTTTCACCAACTTCATACGGTATACTACCCATGTCAGCAGTTACAGATAACTCGTCAACTTTTCCAAGCATACGGTTAACCTCCGACTGGCGTAAAGGAACCGGATCACCACCTCTGGTTTCTCCTAAAAACCCTATTACCCCCGCAATTGATTTTATGATATGAGGTATTTCTCCGGTTAAATTCGCTTCTATCATCACATATCCAGGAAAATAAATGCGTTCTTTCGTCACTTTCTTTCCATCTTTCTGATGCACCACTTTTTCAGTCGGCACCAAAACCTGTGACAGATAATCAGACATGCCTAATCGGGAAATTTCAGTCTCAATATAATTTTTAACTTTATTTTCCTGACCACTAACCGCTCTAACCACATACCATTTCTTTAGGTTATTATCAGCCATAATAAAGTTTTTAAGAATTGATTAAATTAAAAAATCCGGTGATTACTTTTCCAAACACGGTATCAATGCCCCAAATAGCCAATGAAAAAATCACCGTGAAAATTGCCACAATAATAGTATAACGCTGCACTTCAGCCCAAGGCGTCCATGACACGTTATTTTTCAGCTCATTAAAAGCACTTGATACATAATTACCTTCTTTTGCCATAATTTCTTTATTTGCACGGGTGGAGGGATTCGAACCCCCATCAACGGTTTTGGAGACCGCTATTCTACCCTTGAACTACACCCGTTTGTAAAAAGCCAACAAAAACTACCGCAGTAGTTTTTGTCAGCTTTATTTTTATTCTAAAATAAATTAGTCAAGGATTTCAGTTACCTGACCAGCTCCAACTGTTCTACCTCCTTCACGGATTGCGAAACGAAGTCCAACAGAAAGTGCGATTGGGCTTAACAAATCAACGTTGATTGTCAAGTTATCACCAGGCATAACCATCTCAACTCCATCAGGCAAAGTAATAGTACCTGTAACGTCAGTTGTACGAACGTAGAACTGTGGACGGTAGTTGTTATGGAATGGAGTATGACGTCCACCTTCTTCTTTTTTAAGGATATAAACCTCAGCTTTAAATTTAGCGTGTGGTTTTACTGATCCTGGTTTTACGATAACCATACCTCTACGGATATCAGTTTTATCGATACCTCTCAACAATAATCCTACGTTATCTCCAGCCTCTCCTCTATCAAGGATTTTACGGAACATCTCAACCCCTGTAATAGTAGAAGTTAATTTATCAGCTCCCATACCGATAATTTCAACAGCATCACCAGTATTAGCGATACCTGTTTCAATACGACCTGTCGCTACAGTTCCACGCCCTGTAATAGTAAACACGTCTTCAACTGGCATCAAGAATGGTTTAGCGTTATCACGAACGGGCTCTTCAATCCACTCGTCAACAGCTTCCATTAGTTCTAACAATTTATCTACCCATTGTTTCTCACCATTAAGAGCACCAAGAGCAGATCCGTGAATTACCGGACAGTTATCCCCATCATATTGGTAGAAAGACAACAAATCTCTGATTTCCATCTCAACAAGCTCTAACAATTCAGGATCATCAACCAAATCCACTTTATTCATGAAAACAACCATACGAGGAATACCTACCTGACGTCCTAAAAGGATGTGCTCACGAGTTTGTGGCATTGGCCCGTCTGTAGCAGCTACTACAAGAATAGCTCCATCCATTTGAGCAGCACCCGTAACCATGTTCTTAACATAATCCGCGTGACCTGGACAGTCAACGTGAGCATAGTGACGTTTTGCAGTAGAGTACTCTACGTGAGATGTATTAATAGTAATACCTCTTTCTTTCTCTTCAGGAGCGTTATCAATTGAATCGAACGATCTCGCTTCAGATAATCCTGCATCAGCTAATACTTTTGTAATTGCAGCAGTAGTAGTTGTTTTTCCGTGATCTACGTGTCCGATAGTACCGATATTCAAGTGCGGCTTCGAACGATCAAAGGTTTCTT
>JBEBWA010000003.1:0-141245 GCA_040392465.1 Flavobacterium suncheonense | reverse complement strand
TCGATGGTCAATTTAGACTGGAAAGTGGTGGTCAATTTGACCGTTTTTTCCAATATGACTATTGATAATATTATAAACTTTGAGGGCAATTATCCCAAAGAAGTAACTATTGAAGATAAAACCGTTATCGAGCAAATGCAACTTATACAACAGTTAGAGGAAGAAGATAAACAAACTATATTTAGGCTAATTGACAAAATGCTTACCACAAAAAAGTTTAAAGACTTCTTTCAGAAAAATGTAGCAACTCTTTAAAACAACAAACTCCCGAGCTTTGCTTGGGAGTTTGTTTATCAACACATCTGGAATACTACCATTTAGATGTTTTTAACATTTTTTTCATATCTATACTGTCTCTGTAAATTCCAATTTTTATTTTAGAAACCAAACTGTCTTTAGTAGTTATTTTAAAAAATGCTTGTTTACTCTTTTCTGAAAACACAATAGTATTACTATCCAATTTCTCATATGTATTTCCAAATTTTTCTAATAAAGTCAAAAGAGATATACCTACCTCTATTTCTCCGTCAAAAAGAGAAATACCTTTATCATTTAAAGTAATTTCTATAAATTCATCTGTGTTTTTTTCATATATATACGGATTGATGGAATCATAAATCACAAGTTGTCCCACTCGTTTTGTAGGCATACCATTATTGTCATTTTTAATTAATTCATAATGTCCATAAAAGTTATTTTTAACTTTATCGACATAAAATATAGTTTCTTCTTTTGATAGAAAACTAGTTGTTACTCCATCTAATTGATTTTTTATTTCTTTTACGTCAATATCCTGATTCAACAAACTTGTTATTTGAGGTATAGTTTCAACTATACTATCATTTATATTAAATACTTTAATATCTAAAACTTCATTGTTCGTTTTCCTACAAGAAAAAGCAGACATTAAGACTAATAAATAAATTATTCTTTTCATAATAAACTAATATTATCAATAGTGCCTCCCATCTTCTGGAAGAACTCTTTCGTTATTATTATCTAATATTGAAGGTGATGGTAATAGAGGAACAACATTAGGTCTGACTATATTTATAGGCAACACAGGATTCATCGTCCTATCAAGAAGAAATATCACGTCTAAACTCCCTCCTATTTTAGTAGGTATCCCATTTTCAAAAGATATAAAATCGTCTTTCCTTGGATTATACATCCAATAAATCATACTTTCTGTATTTTCAACTTGAGCATTAGGAATAAGTCCTACAGAGGCATTACCTCCAATCACAGTTGCTCCTGTAATTCTTGATAGTTCAGCAGCAAAAGATTTAATACCATCAATACCTCCTGTGGCAGAATTACAATTTCCTAAATAAATTACAGCATCAGTAGCAAAACTAACATCCCCATTTTTAATAGCATCATTTAAAACACTTAAATCAGATGTATTTACATTTACATCTGCACGACTCCCATAAATAGTCCCTGGAATTCCGTGTCCCCAAATTGCAACAAAACCAATACCATTCGGGTCAGAGGCAGATGCTGTCTTAAAAGCGTCAACAAAGCTATTCACACCTCCTGTTTGAATATTAATGTGTTGGGCTTCAGAATGAGCATTCTTTAAAATATCTCCACGATATTTTACATCTTTTCCCATAGTTATTGCTAAAACAGCCTCAAGTCCTTCAAGCTCAAAATGGCTTATCACTTTATTTTCTGCAAAATTATAAGGGGATTGATATGCGTACTGTTCACTTAAAGGGTCAATATTAAAAAATCGTCCAATATCAGGCATATAGTTACGCCATTTAAAAGAATACCAATTTAATCCGAGTTCATCCTGCAGTTCCTGACCTTGGTACTTATATTGATAGGTCTTCCTTGCTTGCGGAGACACTACATCAACCCCTACATAATAACCTTCTTCCGTTTCTTCATCGATAACCACAAAATCCATATCTACAGAACCGTACTTTTTGTGTTTTAAACCGAAAGGATAATAATGGTTTTCTTCCAATACCACAGGAGAATCCTCTCCAGTTCCTTTTGTATAACTTAACCTGATATTTCCTAAATGATCCGTATAATTATAGACATAGTTATAAGCATTTCCGCCACCTCTTATACCTTGCGTAACATTCACATACCCTTCTGCTGTAGCAATAAACTTAAGAACTTGATTTTCATAATGAAAAATCCCTTGGTAATCAGTTGTAGTGATTTGTATTGCGTTAGTTATCACTTTTCTGACTTTTTGACCCAAAGCGTTGTAAAGATAAGTAATTTTTCGAGTTGGGGTACTACTAAAAGAGATTTCTTTTGGCAGGTTCAGATGATTATACTTTATCCCTCCCGAAGGAATTCCTTTGTTCAAATCCTGTGTCATATTCCCGAAAATATCATAGGCATAATCATCTCCCGAATTAGTTCCGTCTTTAAAACCTTCAGGGTGGTTGCTCACATCTACTACTTTAAGCAATCTGTTTCCCGCATCATATGTGTAAGTCAGTAAATCTATAGGGATATAGTCCACATCACTGTCCAGATCTCCTAATCTGATGATCCCGGTTATATTTCCGCCTTTATCATATCCTGTTATTTGTTCATTATAGCTGTAAGTAGAGGTAGAAGTTACAGAAGTAGATGCAACAGGTTTGGTATACCAAGAACCAGTCAAACGGTTCATCGCATCATAACTGTATCCATATTTTCGAAGTACATTGTCATTTGAGGTTCTCCAATACGTCTCCGAAATATTACCGTTATATTGAGATATAAGATTAGTATAATATAATTCGTTATAATTTATCTTAAAAGCAAACAAATCATCTGCTAAAGCATCTACATCATTAATATCTGTAAGCCATCCTCTTATATTGTACTGGTAGTCTACGGTCTGTAGCGGAAGACTTGAGGAACGACCTACCTTCTTTATAGTTAACTGTCCTAACTCATCGTACGTATTATGCGAAAGAGTCTCACTAACCAAACTATTATTTATCTTATGTGTATGTTTCTCAAGCCTCCCTTGATCAGAATACTCAAATTCTTCTGTAATGGTAGTAAGAGAAGTGATCGAACTGTCATACTTGTGGGTAGTAATTGTTTTTAATGGTGTTCCAACAAAGTCCAACTTGGTGTCAGTTTGTGTAAATCCTCCAAGGTGATTCCTTTGATAAGCCCTGATAGGTCTTGCTTTTTGGTCATAAAGCGTATAAGTTAATTCATATAAGTATTCCGAGCTGGAAGTAAGTACACGAACCCAGCTTCCTGTAGCTAGCCCTTTTACATTGGTAGCAACTGGTTCATCTTCTATTTCTGTAGGGTTAGAGCTCGGTGCATTAGGAAAGCTATAATTATCATAATAATTTACAGTCAGTATATGAGGACTTAAGCCTGGGTAAACCAAGTTGCTATAGCGCAGACTAACTCCATTGATGCTGTTGTCCGTTTCTAGTTTGTTTTCATTTATTACAGTCGCTGAATTCATAAAAGATTGTAAAGTAGCCCTGTTGGCTGATGATGTAGCCACATTGATAGTGCTCCAGCCTGTATAGGCAACCCTGCTATGTGCATCATATTTGGTAATAAGCCATCCCGTTTGAGTTGGATTATCCGAAAAGGGAGACAAAACGGGTCCTGTAGCTATAACACGGTCTAATTTGTCATAAACCATATATTCCCATCCAGAAGTAGAACTACTAGTGGGGTTACCTCTTCCAGGTATCTTTTTCTCAACCAAACGGTTTCTCGAATCGTAGCGGTATTGATAACAAAGGTTATTCAAAACAGTAGAATTAATCGTACCTAACTCAACTGCCTTAGGAGGAATAACATAAGTCAGGTTACCATAAATATCATAGACATAATAGGTGTCGTGTCTATTAGTATTTTGAGGATTTTTGACATTATAGGTACGTTTTAAAATTACCCTTCCTTCCTTATCCTTAAACTCTTCCGTTTTAGCTCCGTTCTCATCTGTAACTACAGTCTTAAAAAGTTCATTAGCACTGTAATATACATTTCCTGATGAATTTTCTAAAGTAGCAGTATAAGCTCCATTACTCATGGTACTGGTAAGGGCTTTAAATAGTTTTACCTCATTTGTAGTATTGGTACTGTATTCAAAATCAATAGTATGCCCTTGGCTTAACTGCCAATCTCCCCCTGGTGCTCCTTGCTTTAGAACCCTGCCCAAAGGAGAGTTCTCGAGCAACTTCTCGCTAAAAGCAGCACCGTCTTCATATTTTGTTTCGTAATAGCTTATAGTACGAGATTGAGCATCAGTCCGGAAACTAGGATTAGCTGTTGTGGTGGTATAAGGTAAATAATCCTTTACTTGTCTCCCAAATTCATCATATTCAATATGTGTAATAATATCTTTACCCGTAGACGACTGCTTGTGAGCTATCTGTTGAATAGGTCTACCCAACCCATCAAAATAAGTAATATTCACCGTTCCGTCCTCAGCAGCAGGAGTCGAAGAAAAAGGCGTAGTGCTCTCTGTCTTGTAGATCGTATTCTTTATAAAATTCTGATCATCCTGACCCAAAACCAAAGCAGGTAAAAATAAAACGATATAATAAATAAGTCTCTTCATAGTAATTTAGTTTTGTGGTCGATAATGGTAATTGTTTTCATTTAAAATATGACCGTCGGCGTCTTTAACCAGCTTTAGCCTGTTAAAATTATCATATTCATAAGTAGTAGTATAACCTCTCGGGTCTGTTACTGAAGTAATCCCTACAAGTGGTTTATAAGTGTAAGTGGTAATCATTGCCTTTGCAAAGGATGGATTCGTCCTTAAGGCATTGATAGCAGTCAAATTAGCCTCATTAATAGTTGTCGTACCTAAAGCACCCGTAACCTCTAAATAAGTTGCATTCTCTATCTTTGCTATTGGATAAGCTCCGTTATAACCCCATAAATAAACTATAGAAATACCATTCTCCTGTTTAACCTCTAAAGGGTTGCTGTATTCGTCATATTTTAAATAATGAAGTCTTGTCTCTAAGGGATTAGAACCTTTGGCAAAAGAAATAGTCTCTGGTAAATAAGCTATATTAGGAGAAATGCCCGAGTTGGGATTAGTCCAATTATTATTATATTCTATTGTTTTTATATCTAAAGTAGCCCCTGAATCAACAACTTCTCCGTTTCTACTAGTAATTGATTTTAAAACTCCTATTCTATTTCGATTTGCAAAATTAGTATCATAAGAATAATCTGATACTATTACCTCTCCCAAACTATTTAAAGTCGTATGTCGGGAAATTTTTTTATTTAAAGTATTATAGTCAAAAGTTTCCGTCACTTCTATAGTCCCAATAGGATTATAAAAATAATTTTTTGTTGTTTTAGAGACAAGTTTAGTCCAACCAAATGCTTCTCTTGTTTTATAAGGAATAATAAAAGTACTTAGGTCTCCACAACTTTGACCTAGTATGTCGTCTACATTTACCTTATACTCAGTATAAGATGAATGTTTTTTTAAATATCCACAACCATTTTCGGAATGCAATCGGATACCTGTGATGATTACTCCTTCCAAATTAAACAAATAATTATAATTATCAGTCTTTATTAAATTATCTACCTTATCGTAAATTGACTCTTCTAATATTAACCCTCTTTTATAATCATAATTAACAGTAGATATAAATGGAGGTCGATAATTATAATCATTAAAAGGTTCTGGATCATCATAAGCACTAGTATATATATACCTTGTCTTTCCTAATGAATGCTCAGTAATACTATAGGTTGGTGATAAATTTTCATCTATAATAATAGTGTTTAATTCCTTATAAATAGTTTTTACTTCTACATTTTTATAACCTATATCCCCCCCTTTTGTCTTTATTGGAGAAAGATTGTTAAAATCTGTAAAAACATCATAAAATATATCATTAGTAGAATAACTAGGCAAACTAAGTATACCTACTGATTCGCGTTTAATTTCGTTTATTTTTATCCTATAATGATAAGTAGGTACAAAATAGACCAAAGATCCACTACTACTATATGGGTTATCAAATTCATTATATTTATACTCAATCTCTTTAGAGGGAGAATAATCATTTAAAACAATCAATTGTTCACCACCTATTTTAATTCTTTCATAAAAATCTTGTGGAACTGTACTTTCATCAAAATATGCTATGTTTCCAATTCTAAGCCCACCTCCATAAACATATTTATAGTTGTCCCCTAATTTATAGTAATTCGTAGTTAGTTCATAGGTTACAGGGTGATTAGCTAAAAAATTATCTTTTTTAAATCTAATAACATACCCTCCTTCCTTAAGATTCTTTGTTATTGTACACGTATTTAATGCTAAACTTTCATCACATAAAGAAATCCTTAGATTAAATGATTGACGTGTTTCATCAATAATATAGCTTGATAAATAAGATATAACATTATTGTTCTCTGGATCACTTATCTCTATTGGAATTATTTGAAAATACCAACCACTTTTGTCCATATTTGGATTTGGTTGAGTAATATTATTTTGAAATTGAAGAATATCTATCTTAAAATCTACCTCTTGTTCAGCATTGATATAAAACCATCTAAAGTTAGTATCATTTTCATTTGTACCTCCTATATACTCGTTACTAATTATCTTATTATCTCTATTTTCAATTACATCAAATTTTGTAAGTTCTTCTTTCCCAATGTATTTAAATTTATTTGATTCGAAATTAAAAATAATACATCCTCCTGAAGGTAAAGACATTTTTTGGAGTGAACCATAAGTTACATACTGTGGATTTGTATCATATTTTTTTAAAATGTATTCCTTGTTGTTATAGTAGTCCCAATAATCCTTCTTTGTTGAAAATCGATTAGGTAATTCATTTATCTTATTATAAAATAAATCATATGAAATACTTTCTGTGTTATTTTCGGAAAATTCTTCAACTTTATTTAAAGTCAATCTTTTTCCACTTCCTTCATATGAATGGTTTAAAACGATTCTTTTTATAACATCGTTTATTATATTTTTAACACGAATTTCTTTTAATCTTACAGCAGCTAAATTTATATCCTCCCGCTCATTTTCGTAATCAAATTCAAACCTACCTTTATTCTGAATCAAAATATTACTAATTTTTTTTGTACTATTCTCATAAATAGTTTTACTAACAATACTTCGAGGAGTAATGTTGGATACATTGAACCAAAAATCCGAACATGTATTCCCATAGTCTATAAATGTAGAGAGATAAGCAGCATCTACCTCATTATGTGTAACAACTCTATCTTCAAATTCCTCTAAAATAGCTATATATGAAAAAGAAACCATTTCCATATCATTATTATCAAATATTTTTGTCAAATGAAATGCTGTAGTATGAGGAGTAGATTCTGTGGAAGAAATATCCAAAAGAAGAGGGTTATTAGCTGCACATATGGTGGTATCTTGTACTCTTACATGTGAATTATAATATGTGTACCTATCATTTATTGTTTGCGTTTTTTCTTTTTCTTCAAATAAAAATTTAATTCCTAAATCATTATGTATAATAAACTTAGTCCCTTCATAAGTTTGAGAATCATATAAATACTCAATTTTTAAATTAGAATTTTTATCTAAAGTTTCTATATACAATTGGTTGGTTTGTTTATTCTTTCGGATAAGAAACCTTCCGCTGTACCCCATAAAATTAAATTGATAAATATCTTGCTCTGTATCTTTTTGACCATTAATGTAGGTATCCCATAAAAAACTATGATATTCTTCTGTCGGCTGAGGAGTAATATAGTTCCAATTATCATCAAAAAATACGTCATCATATTCATTATCAGAATGATAAATTCCTCTTTTACTTCCAGATTTTAATTCATCAGGAAGTCCTCTTACAGTTCTGGAGATGCTTCCTCCAGCAAACAAACTCCATCCAACCCCTGTACAACTAGCAACACTACTTATTTGGATATCTGCTGGATGATAATTTAAAGATACATTAACAGATAAATCTTTTGAAATTGTTTCCATATTATAAATCGGAATTGAAATATCTGGAATTCCTGTATAATTACTTACAGGAATTTCTTCAAATTTCATTAAAGAGGCTACAGTAGGTGATGGAGGAATTATTTCTGGAAGTTGTGTTGAAATTCCTTCTTGCGAGTATCCGTAATAAAAATTAGAAAATATTAGTATAAATAATAAAAATCCAGTAATTCTATCTCTTATTTGCAGTATTCTTTTGCGATAAATTATATTAGTATTTGTCATTATATATCTATTTTTTCATTATTTTAATTCCGTCTTTCTGTACATCGGTTTCGATTTGTACTACATAAATACCCATCGGAAGTCCACTCATACTAACAGGTATTGTTCTCTCTCCAGTGATTTCAAAACTTTGAAGCTGCCTCCCGTTAAGGTCAAATAATTTGGCTGTACCTTTGTTATAATCATAGCCAACCACAACATTTGTAAAACTATCAGCAGGATTAGGGTAAGCCTCTATAGGGAGTTTTGTAGCCTTATCCTTGTCTTCATCGGCCAGCTTAACCACCCAAAAATCACTTCCTCCGATTTGGTTATTGCGTTGTTTTGAAGGTCGATCACTATTTGAGATACCAGCAAGAAGATAGCCTCCATCTCGGGTAATAATCACTTTCTTAAGTATGTCTACTCCAGCACTGCCTATATTGCGACTCCAATGGTCGCGACCTTCAGAGGATAGCTTCATAATAACATAATCATCAATTCCTTCCTTTTTCTTCATTTTCGTCATCGAGGCATTTGTTCCTTTAGAGTTTATCCCTGCTATAAGAGTTCCGTCTGGGTTTTCGGCAAGTGAGGTAAGTAAATCCATCGAGCCTATATCATAGCTCTCCTGCCATTTCATCATTCCGTTCTGGTCGAGTTTCATCAAAAGAATATCGGTACCGTTCTTGGCTAAAGAGCTGTTAGAATGTCCTCCTGCCAGATAGTTCCCGTCCTGGGTTTGCAGTAAAACATATAGGTCATCATTACCCTCGTCACCATGCGTATGCTCCCATTCCATTTTTCCAGATTTGTCTAGCTTCACCACCCAAAAATCTCCTGTAAGATTATCAGCACTCTTATCAGCCGAAACAGGAGAATTAGTGTATCCGCCTAATAGATATCCTCCATCATAAGTGATAAGCATACTGCGTAGAATCTCCTGATACTTACCTCCCAAAGTACGCTCCCATTCTGTCTTACCTTTACTATCTAGTTTTACGATCCAAAAGTCCAGTCCTCCATAAGCATTTTGTGCTTTATCCTGAGAATGATCTGATCCCGAAGAACCTCCCAAGATATAACCTCCATCCTTAGTAGGTAATACTTTTGTCAAAATATCCTGTCCTTTGCCTCCTAAGGTGCGGTCCCATTCTATTTCTCCATTAGCATCCAACTTTATAATCCAATAGTCTTCATTGCCTTTACAATCCTCTTTTTTTATTCCCTCAATTGCATTGCTATCAGAAGAACCACCCAATATAAAACCACCATCAAAAGTGTGAGCAATGCTATATAATAAATCTCTACCATCTCCCCCAAAGCTTTTTTGCCATTCCTGCTCTCCATGTTCGTTCATCTTCCAAACCCAATAATCCAAATTACCAGCATTAGCCTGTTTTTTATTACCGGTCTTACCAGATACAGAACTCCCAGCTAAAATAAATCCGTAATCAGCCGTGGGAATAGCATCCATTAAATATTCCCCATGAATTCCCCCATAAGACTGTTCCCAATCTATTTTCTGTGAATAAGAAAAACAAAAAACAAAAAGCCCCATCAATACCAATAAGGACTTTAAAAAAGAAAAATATCTCATATTTAATAGTGTTAAAATCGAAAATCAAAGTCAAATATATTTAACATAAAACCATGTTAAAATAATAGTCAAATCAAATGATTTTAAAACAATTAAAATAGCGACTCAAACGTAATGTTTGTTAATAAAATGTTAAAAAAATAAAGAATGTTTTACTTTAAAAAGAGAATAATATGGTGAAATACGGGAGATTTCAAAACTGAATATCCACGACCTACAAACCGCCTTAAGAGGAAAAGTAACCCTTAACCAAAAGCAAACCCTCTATGTTTTGTGGGGCGATTATATCGCTAAAGTTGTGATTTTAATAACCGTAATACTGTTTGTGATGTTGTTTTTTAGGAGAAGGATATTAGGTTAGTTTAAGCGTCATTATCAAAGTAATAATTCCACTCTCTCCAACTGGTTATTATCTGCTTTACTTTTGCTTTCCTTATTCGAGAGAGGTAATTTTCATTCGGTGTCTATGTCCCCATTCCGCTAATGCAGAAACAACATCTTTGAGTGTTGCTGCATAGTCAGTAGCAATATATTCTACAATAACAGGAAATTGATCTGTATGTACTACTCTTTTTATCAATCCGTTGAGTTCTAATTGTTTTAATTCGTTCGAAAGTACCCTTGCCGAAATACCTTTTATGGTCCGTTGTAATTCGTTAAAGCGATTGTGACCGCTATTTAAAGCAATAATAATTCTCAGTTTCCATTTACCTCCCAATACATACAGAGCATCTTCTACCCCATTGATATGCTTGTGACATTGCTCTTCTGAATACATTGTTTTCTGTTCCATTACTAATTTATCAGTAACCTAAATATTACTACTAACCTTTTGTATACTACTAATAATTTATTACCAAATGTAAGTAATTTTGTTTTATTAAAAACTAAACGTTCAAAAAAATGAAGTCTACAAAAATTATTTATTATGTTAGCACGGGGTTGCTATCGATGGCAATGGTATTTTCAACATTTGCGTATTTGTCAGCCCCTTCCTTAAAAGAAGGATTTCAACACTTGGGTTTCCCTGACTATTTTAGAATAGAGTTAGGAATTGCGAAAGGTCTTGCTGCTATTGCATTATGGTTACCTTTTCGCTTGGCAAAAGAGGTCGCTTATATTGGATTATCCATCAGTTTTGTGTCTGCATTTATTGCTCATCTTGTTGTCGGTGACCCCACATTCTATGTAGTTTATCCGTTGTTTATTCTGGCTATTCTGGTGGTGTCCTATATAACACATCACAAGTTATCCAAGTCTAAAATCAAACAGCCTGAATAAATTTAAACATAAACCAACGAAGTATAGTTTTTGGCTATCCTTCGTTGGCTTTTTTTATTTCTATGACGCCCTTACTTTATAAAAGTTGTAATCAGTCATGGGAGCATCTGTGATTCTGATAACTCTTCCCATTGTTACAATTTGCCCTCTATGATATAAACCATGGTTGACAAGGTGTTGCAAATAGGTATATTTTTCGAAATTACAAGAGAACCATTGCTCTTCGATATTAACCGTTTTGATTAATTCCGCTTCAGAAATTCCGTTTATATAATCCATTAATTTTTTAGACGAATGGAGATATCCGCTAAAGATTTCCTCTTTGGTTACAGAGGATCTGTCTGGATTAAATACAAATGAGTTGTCTTCCATTATTTTGCTTACCCAATAGGACTGAGTCATCCATATATGGTCAAGTGTTAACAAAATAGTCGGGAAACTAGATTCCACTGTTTGGTTTAATTGTAGGTCTGATTTTTTTGAAAGCCATGCTACATATTGCTCTGTAACCCAATGATTGTAGTTGGCGGTGTCTGTCATTAATTTTTTAATGCTCATACTGTTTTTAGTTATTTAATTAATTAAAGATTCTTGCTATAAATCAGTTTTCTCCCTAAACCATCTTTATTAGCACAAACAGCTCCCCCCCTTTTCTAATTATTTCCTAATAACAAAAATAGAAAATATTTTGACAGAATTTAACAAGACAAAAATATTTTGCGGGAATAGACAAACCACCAAAGCTTATTGCCTCCATAAGCCTCACGAGTTTAAAAAAATTAAGAATTTAGCTGACTTTTAACTTTTATAATTATATTTGATTTAATTATGTATAAAAAATAAACGCAACTAAAACTCAAAAACTTGCGCCAATCCTGCCAAATAGGCAAGCTATGTGTTTAAAACATGCGGGTATAAGCGAGTTAGCTGTGATATTATGACAACACTCACAACCAGAAACGAAATCTTAAAGACAAAGAGAATTATCAGCTCTGAACTGACTAAAATGCAGAAAGCATTTTACGATGAAGAAATGCTGCAATATTATAAGGACGATAATGAAGAGCATTTATATTGGGAACAGTTTGACTCTATTAAGAATGAAGAAGCAGACTATTCGACTTTCAATAAAATTATTGGTTTAGACCATTCAGACATTGATACTTTTACGAAGAAGTTAACAGAAAAGTTAATCGAGTTATTTAAGAAGTTAAATATCACCGACTTCATTATAATTTCTCACCTGAAACTTGACTTCTTTGGTCACAGAGACAACAGCTTTAAGCCATTAAAGAAGGTATACAATAAACTTGAAAAAATTGTTGGCGACAACACTTTTAATGAAGCATTTGAAATTAACATTGACGGTTTAGAAAACTTTATTGAAATTCTCTTTTGGACAACTCGTTGCGACCCAAGTATTGCAGAATATGTTTTTGTGTTTGACAAAGACGAACAAATACAATTTTATTTATGTAAATACGGAAATCTGCATTTAACAGAACACAATAATGAACGACTAACTGAAGACAAACTGAAAAAACTGGATTGGATAATTATTAACGGACAAGAATATGACAATTTTACAACTGACGGAAAAATTAAAGGAAAACAATTAAAACTATAAAAACAAATACCACAGCTAACAAGGTATTGCCAAAAGCGGGGATAATGTGCTAAGTTCAAGGTTTGTACTTCTATCACCGCCAAAAACGAATTTTATTCGTTTTGGCTTGCCTCGGTGCAAAACCGAAACTTCCAGCTTCGATTTGACTACGTCGAACTGACGTTTTCGCCACTATCGCCAATATGCGGACCGTTGTGCGTAATTTTACACAAAAAAAATAGTCTAAAAACTTAATTGAATTACCAAAATTTGGTAACTTTGTTATAAAACTATAAAGTTATGGGACGTAACACATCTGTATCATTAGGAAATTATTTTGAAGATTTTGTTGAAAACAAAATTGTAGAAGGGCGTTACAAAAATGCTAGTGAAGTAATTCGTGCAGGTCTTCGGCTACTTGAAGAAGAAGAAAATAAAGTTCAAATTTTGAAAAGTGCAATTCAAGAAGGAATTGATAGTGGAATTGCCAAAAATTTTGACCCCAAAAAGCATTTAGAAATACTAAAAGCCAATAAGAGACTAAATGGCTAAATATATTCTAACAAACAAAGCTGTTGAGGACATTTCCAAAATTTGGAATTACACTTATGAAGTTTGGTCTGAAAAACAAGCTGACACTTATTATGAATTGTTAATAGAAACTTGTCAAGAAATTGCGAAAAAACCAACTATTGGAAAAAATTATAATCAAATATCAACAGAGATTTTAGGATTTTCTATGGGAAAGCATATTATATTTTACCGAAAATTAGCCCCAAAAGGCATTGAAGTCATTAGAATATTACACGACCGTATGGATTTAAAAAACAGAATAAATGAGTGAAAAGGAGCTCAAACAAAAATATTTCAGTGACTTCTCTGAATTACAGAAAATTGTAAATTCTGGGAACCTTATTCCAGATGCTCCTACTGATGAATTCGATGCTTTATCAAACAAAATTTTAAGTCATTTGTACAAGAATTCAGATTTTGAAAAGCCAACAAGAGTAATTTGGAGTGAACTGACTGTAAATTATGGATTGTACACAACAGAGTTTGATAGTGTAAAACTGACGGACGAAATTTTTGAATGGTGGGATAATAAATAAAAACTACAGCAAACATTCGTCCTTGCACAACCATCTATTTTCCAAATAATCTTTAAAAGCATAAAAAACTCAACCTCTTTTAAAGCGATTTAAAGGAGGTTTGTTTTTTAGTTATAGTGCAACCACTAAAATTGGAGTGGCTTAAAAATGAGGTTTTGAAGTCTATAAGTGGGGTTTAAAAAAGCAAAGTGCTTTCCTTGTTTTTAGTTACTTTTTGATTGGATCTCTTGCGACAAAGCGGTTTTCGCCTTTTAAAAAACCTATAGCCAACGCTATATTTCTGTTTACGGTTTCTTCTTTTTTTAAGGATGATAGATAGCGAATAATTTCTTTCTGCAAAGAGGGCGTAAGACTTTCAAATATTCTGTGAGCCTCCAGATCATTTTTTAAATCAGTTTCAAATTGTGGAAGCATTTTTATAGTTCGGTCTTTGTTGTCCCACTGGATGGTTACAGAAATTGTTTCGCCAATGCGCCTTGGAGAATTAACTAACATTTTCAGATTTATATACAGCCGCCATTCTCCTTTATATTTTACAAGAGTTTGAGTATAAGGAACCTCATTTATAAAACCACAAACCGGAATACTCCCTTTGTTTTTTTGAGCCTGAACAAAAATATTATTTAAAATTGCCTCTGGTACCAAGACATAAGGATTGATGCCTATTAGTTGTAAAACTGCGCTAAATTTGTTTGTATTCTCCATTGTCCTCTTTTAAAAAATATCCTAAAAGACTGTTACAGATAAAGAATTATAGATTAAAACCTGATATTTTACAAAATGTAAGTAGTATAACGATGTAAAATAACGTTCAAATCGCCCTATCCTCAAAGACAATCTTTTTATTATTTACTAAATTATAAAAAAGGAGTTAAGTACCTTAAGTCGTGAGCACATTTTTATAATCAAGTTTTTAAATAAATATGAAAAAAACCTTCTAGAGGAAGAAAAAGAAGATAGTAAAGGTTTATCAGGGGTTTAGTGCTTCATTCTATCCAGATCACGCTTGATGTCTCGATCTTTGATGGTCGCTCGTTTGTCATAGAGCTTTTTACCTCTGGCAAGTGCAATATCAACCTTTGCCAAACCTTTTTCGTTAATAAACAAACGTAACGGAACAATAGTAAGCCCTTTGTTCTGAAGGCTTTTGTAAAGCGAACGCAACTCTTTTTTATTCAATAATAATTTACGCTCACTCTTAGCTTTATGGTTATAATGGGTTCCAAAAGAATATTCTTCAATAGAACTATTAATCAGAAAGAGTTCTTTATTTTCGTTGAATTCGCAAAAGCTCTCCGTAATCTGAGCTTTTCCTAAACGAATGGACTTTATTTCTGTTCCTGTCAAAACAATTCCAGCAGTATACTGTTCGAGAAGTTCATACTCGAATTTAGCTCTTTTGTTTAATATGTTTATTGTTTTTTGCATACAGGATGGCAAAGATATGAATTAAATTCTTTTGTTTATAAATCCTTTGTATCTTTACTTTTTAGAATTTTTTGGCGTTATATAAATGAAATCTTTTACAGACCAAATCGGAACCACCATAACCTTAACCCATACTCCCAAGCGAATTATTTCGCTTGTACCCTCACAAACCGAACTGCTTTACGATTTAGGACTTGAGAGTTTTCTGGTAGGAATTACCAAATTTTGTGTACATCCGTATCACCTCAAATCCACTCAAAAAATAGTGGGAGGCACCAAAAAAGTACATTACGAAAAGATCCGATTGTTACAGCCCGATATTATCATCGCTAATAAAGAAGAAAACACAAAAGAAATTATCGAAGAACTCCAAAAAATAGCTCCTGTCTGGACTAGTGATATCAAAACCATTGACGATAATAAAGCGATGATTTCGGAATTCGGAAAGCTTTTTAACTGCCGTACCGAAGCCGATAATCTAAACAAGAAAATTGATTTTGCTTTAAATGACTTTATGAGGTTTGTAGCAGATAAACCCATCAAAAAAACGGCTTATTTTATTTGGAAAAGCCCTTATATGGCTGCTGGTTCCGATAATTTTATAAACGAAATGCTCACCCTAAACCGATTTCAAAATATATATGACAACAAAGGTCGTTACCCAGAAATAGAACTTAAAAAGATGCGTTTAGAAGGCGATCCCGATTTAGTTTTTCTCTCTTCGGAACCCTATCCGTTTAAAGAAGAAGATGCCTTCGAAATCGGAAGGTTTACCCATCACGCCAAAACTGTGTTTGTCGATGGGGAGATGTTTTCGTGGTACGGGAGTCGATTGCTCAAAGCCTTTGAATATTTCAAAAAACTACATCAAAGATTGGGAGATTAGAAATGGAGTAAATAAAAAATAGGAATTACAAACCTGAGATGTGATTGGCAATTCCTATTTATTATTTTGGGTTACTACTTGTTTTCTAAAAATCAAACTTATAGCTTCCTCCTCCTAATATCTGGATTCCCTGAACGGGAGAGTTAAGCCACTTTTCGTATTTTTTGTCAGCCAGGTTATGGGCTCTTAAAAACAAGCTCAATCGTTGATTAAACTTATAATTCACACCCAGATTTACATCTACATATCCAGCAAGTGTTTCGACATGATTGGTCTCTACATCCACTACATCATACGATGAAAAGCTAGCTTTGCGTTCGCCTACATAAAAGACATTAGCACTCATCGAAAGCTTCTCTGTGATATCTGCATCAGCTCCAGCCGAAAAACGAACCGATGGCAAATACCATGCTTCTTCTGCTCTATCGGTTGAATAACCATTGAAGTTACCGTTTACAAAAACAGAAAAAACTTTGCTTATATCTGCTTTAAGCTCTCCAAAAAAGCCAATAGTCTTCACATCATCATACATCACATACATCGAGTTCCCATAGGCATATCCTTCTGTGTTCAAATTGTCTTCGAAATAAGTCGAACTGTACAATGCTTTAGCTTTTTCGTTCATATAAGAACCTCTTACGTTATAGGCAATATTATTAGCTAATTTTCCTTTTAATCCTACATAAATATCATACGAGCGATCGGTCGGTGCTATGATTTGGTTAGGAGCTATAAACGGATTTTCACTTACAAAATCAGCATAGGAGTTTTGTTGTAATGTTCCTTCTGCTCCAGCATAAGCAACCATCAAATCTCCCACTACCTTGTATGAAGCCTGAATTTGCGGATAAACAAAAAGGTTGTTTTCGGTTTCTTCCTGAATCTTACCTAAGCTATAAAACAGTCCTGCTCCTACCTTAATTGATAAATCATCCTGCTGATAAATAAAGCTTGGCTGAACTCCTAAATTAAAGTAAGACGAAGTTATATCAGTTTGTGTGTCAGTATAATTTTTTTCGAACGAAGTTCCTACATAATCCGCAACCACATCTACTCGAACTCTTGTTTCAGCAATATCCACATCAAAAGAAGGCTTTAGCCAAAAGCGATTCTCTGCACTTTGTTGTGCATCCCAAAAACGCTTATAATATACTTCTGCTCCATGAAAAACGCTTTCGTTCATATTGAGTTTCCCACCTAGATAAAAAGCATTATAGCCTTGTTTTTCGTCAATAGACTTAATCTGGTCTTCCGTAAAATCTATGTATTCAATAGGTAGCCCGTACCAGTTATACACCTGATTTTGATATCCTATATCAGCATTCCAGTTATAAGATTCCTTAAAAGTTGAATAAGTCAAATCAATAGAAGTGTCATAAAAATAATCATCTAAAACCGCCTCTTTGATTCCGCCTTGCGAGGAATGATGTTTTATCAATGCTCCTAAATATTGATTAGCACTGATATTGTGTGTCAGAAACAATTCTGCTAAAAGGGTTCCGTAATTTCCGATGCCTAGCGAAGCATAATTGCTAAAGTATTTTTCCTTTTGTGATTTTTCTACTGAGGCAGCCGTTCCTTTTGAGGGCACGAAAGTAGAGGCCACTGGAAACGAAGAAATCGAATAGTTAATCTCCTCTTTTTTGGTCACTGTTTCGTCATCAAACGAAGGCGTTTCTTTTACTTTAAAAGCATCAGAAATCGTAGGAGTATACGTTCCTACCACATTAACTACCTCCGAACCTATAGATGAATCACTCTTTTGAGCTATAGCACTCAATGATAAAACTCCTAAAATTATTGTTATATATGTTCTGTTCATTGTTGAATCGTTGATTTGTTTAATTGTTGTTCTCACTATTCGAACTGACGTATTTTCTGTGTTTTATTCTCCGATTGACGAATTGCGTTTGGCTTCTTCTATTTTGATTTTGTTGAGTTCTGCTGTGGCTTCGCTAATAACATCATCGTATTCGGCAAAGTTCTTAATCACACTCTCCAAAATATGCGTTGCTTGAAAACTATCGTCCATTGCATAAAAGTTTTTGGCCATTACTACCAATCCTTTAACCGAAAAATATTTGTAACCCGAATAATCTTTGGTCAATCGCTGAATGACATCATTCGATTGCTGGTATTGTTTTTCTTTGTTTTTAAAATATGCATCATAGAATAATGCCTCTGCGGCCAATTCGCCTTGAGCGATTTTCTCTAAGTTTTTATAAGCCGTTTTAGCTTTAGCCTCATCGCCTGTTTTCATAGCCGAACGAGCAATCATAATTTGAGCATCACTCTTAATTTTATTGTCCACCTTATCGTTTGAGATTACTCTTTCTGCATAGACAACCGTATTCTGATAATCTTGCGTATTGTAATACGAACGCATCAGATTCGACTGTGCATAGGTTACGTTTTGAGGAAATTCTGCTTCTGCTTCCAGTCTTTTTAAAACCGAAATAGCATTTTTAAAATCTTCACTCTTAAGGTGAATAGCACATAAACGCACTAACGACTGTTCTGTATATTCGTTTCGAGAACGAGCAATAACTTTTTCGTATAAAGGTAGAGCCATATTCGAAAGATTATCCGAAGTATACATTTCTGCTAAATAAAATTCTGCTTTAAGCGAATGCAACCCTTTAGGAAACTTACTCAAATAAGCTGTAAATCCTGAAATAGCCCCCTTGATATTGTTCTGTAAATATTGTTTTTCGGCAGATTCATAAGTTGCATTATCCAAATCAGCATCAGTTACTTCGATATAGCTCAAAGTTTTTACCCAACTAGCATACTCATCTACCTTACCTTTGTCAATATAAATAAGTTCAGCCGTTTTTACTGCAGAAATAGCCTCTGAAGAAGCAGGGAAATCAGCTGCTACTTTTTTAAATTTAGTAAGGGCTAAATCATATTTATTCGAATTGTAATAAATAAGTCCCTGTCTTAAAATAGCTTTAGAAACGTATCCTCCTGCTGGATATTCTTTAATCAGCTTATCATAAATGGAGATAGCTTCTTGCGTTTTATTAGAATTAGTATAAGAATTTCCAAGTTCAAATAAGGCATCATCGTGATATTGAGACTTTGGAAATCTTGCCACAAAAGCAACTAATTCCTCTATTTTCTTGTCTCCTCGCTCTACAAATCCGTAGCTGATAGCTTTTTGATAAGAAGCATAATCTAAATCTGCCCCTTTCATATTAATAGCCGTATTGTACGATTCCATAGCAGGCCAATACTTACCCGAAACAAAATAACTATCCGCCAACCTTAGGTGTGCATCTGTCAAACGAGTTTCTCCAGTTTTAGCACTACTGATATACTTCTGAAAATATTCAGCTGATTTAGTATAGTCTTTCAGTTTGAAATAAGCATAACCCAAATTGTAATCCAAATTCTTTGCCTCTGGGGTCTCTTTGGCTCTCGGATGCGACTCAAATTGTTTAAAGCTCAATAGAGCTTCCTGAAAATTATTAGTCACAAACTCCGATTCTGCTTTCCAGAACGTCGCACGAGCCACAAATTTAGCATCTCTTGGCTCGGCAATAGATTTTTTAAAGAAGTCTAATGCTTCTTGATAGTTTCCGTCTGTATATAACTCTAATCCTCTATAAAACGTAACTTTTTGATACGCCTCTCTATTAGAATAATTTTTGTTTTTCTCTAACAAGACCAAGGCTTCTTTGTAATTTTTAGAAGTGATATAGGAGTTCACAAGCAGGTTCTCGATTTCTTGTCTGCTCGGATTGTTTGGATACTTCTCTATAAACCCTGCTAAAACACTTGGAATACTCTGGTAATTATTTCCAATTTCGTAACTCAATTTGGCGTAATTCAAATAAGCATCTTCCTGAATTTTAAGTTCAAAACTCATTTCGGAAGCGTTCTTAAAAGCATTGAGGGCTTGTTGCTTTTTCTCAGATTTCAGATAACTTTCTCCCAAGTGATAATAAGCATTTTGAGCAACCAAGTCTTTTCCGTCAACAATTTTATTAAACTGCGAAATGGCATTCTCATAATCACCTTGTTTGTAGTAAGCGTATCCCAATTGATAAAAATCGGTATTAGTCCATTTGCCTTTTTTACCTTTATACTCTGTCAGATAAGGGATTGCTTCTGCATATTGCCCCAAATTAAAATAACTCTCTCCGATTATCTTATTTAGTTCTGATTTTTCGAGTGCATTAGATTTTGGAAGTTGTGATTTCCCTTCATCAATCGCCTTTTGGAAATTCCCAGATTTAAAGTTCATATCAGCCTGAAAATACGAAAGTTTACCCTTGTATTCTTCCTGATCCGAGACAGCATCAAAATATTTAGTTGCCTCCTTATAGTCATCACCCTCATAAGCCAAGTAGCCTAAATAATATTTGGCTTGAGCACCATATTTAGAAGAATTAGTAACTTTGGACAGATATTTTTCGGCTTGTTTTTTATCCTTCGATTGAAACAAAGCATAACCTTTCTGAAAATTAAATTTATCCAAATCATCTTTTGACAAGTTACTTTCGTTAGTTCTTTCAAGCCATTCTAAGGACTTCTCATAAGCCCCTTGTTCAAAATAATAATCCGCTACTTCGCGAAAAGCACTATTTTGCTTGGTACTAGTCGGGTAATCTTCAACAAATCTCTCCATCAACGAATCTGCTCCTAACTGATCCAGTCGAATGGCACAATTAGCTATATAATAGGCACAATCAGACTGGATTTCGGTGTTGTTTGTAGTGTGTTTTACTTTTTCGAACAATATTTGAGAAGCCTGATAGTTTTTCTCCTTATAGAGGGTAACCGCTTTATTAAAATCCGAGGTTTCACTCGTATATATTGACGATTGCTGGGCTTTTAATGAGGTAATACTGAAAAAGGAGATTAGTGCAAAAATCCGTAACTTGTTCATATTTCTATCTTGATTTATAGTTTATTTTTCTTGAAATCTACCAGAATACAATACACTGGCAAGACTTTCAAATTTACATCATATAGCTAACGTAATAAAGTGTTGTTTCGTATTTTTTTACAAACATATTAACATTCGTTTGTACTGAAAAACAAGACTTTTTACACTATTTGTGAATCTCTAAAAACACTTAAGTTTTTGCTAGGAAGTACAGTTTAATTTTAATTATCATTTAACGATTTATTCCAGCATTTAAGGGTATTTTTGTGGCTTATTTTTTTGAACCGTGATAAAGAAAAGCCTTATATCGTTAGCCTTTGGAGCCTTTGCAATCGGGATGACCGAATTTACTATTATGGGAATGACCCAGGATATGGCAGCAGACCTAAATCTAGATATTCCGACCATCGGACATTTTATAGCCATTTATGCCTTGGGAGTTGTTATTGGAGCACCCTTACTTGTAGTTGCAACTTCAAAATATCCACCTAAACGAGTGCTTATCTTTTTTATGTTACTATTTTTAGTCTTCAACGGGTTATTCGCTATAGCACCCGATTATCTTACCTTAATGATTTCCAGATTTATGTCGGGACTTCCGCACGGAGCCTATTTTGGTATTGCTTCGGTTGTGGCAACCAAACTTTCTGACGAAGGAAAACAAGCGCAATCCATAGCCATAATGTTTACTGGAATGACTATTGCCAACCTTATCGGAGTGCCTATCGGAACTTATATTGGACATCACTTTTCGTGGAGATACACCTATATGTTTATTAGTCTGTGTGGAGCTTTTACGATGTTGGCCATTTATTTCTGGCTTCCGACTCTATATGCGAGCCAAACCAACATCTCTAAACAACTTAACTATTACAAAACCAAGAAAGCTTGGATTATAATTGCAATGATTTCTATCGGCACAGGCGGACTTTTTGCATGGATGAGCTATATCGACCCGCTTATGACTAACATCGGGCACATTCCCCCAAACAGAGTTACCTTTATAATGCTTTTAGTTGGATTAGGAATGTTTGTAGGGAATCTTTTAGGAGGAAAAATAGCAGACACTATTTCGCCTATCAAAGCTACTATAGTTTGTTTTTCTGCTATGGCTATCTGTTTGACACTGGTTTATTTTACGATTCATATCGAAGGATTGGCTTATTGCTGGGCTTTTACAACGGGGATGATTTCGTTTACAATCGGTTCTCCCGTTCAAATGGTACTTATCAATTCGGCCAAAGGCTCCGAAACTATTGCTGCCGCAGGAGGTCAAGCGAGTTTTAACCTAGGGAATACCTTTGGAGCATTTTTTGGAGGAATCCCGCTTACTTACGGATTTGCTTATAACTCACCACTATTAGTAGGAGTTGCTATGGTATCTACAGGAGTTCTGATTGCTGTATATTATATGAAAATGAAGAAGTGATTTAGACTTCTTCATTTTCATATACTCTATTCACTTATCTTATTCTTTCTCCCAAACGTTATCCGAAAGTTTTGCATCGGGCAGATAACCTTCTGGATCAATTTGAACTTTAGTTACTGTTTTATTCGATTTTATCAAATAAATCCACTGTGAATTGCGTTGCCAGATTTCGACAGGAAGTTTTTTAGTTTCTTTAGAACCATCATCAAAAGTCACTTCAAAAATAATAGGCATTGGTATTTCTCCGTTGTTCAAAAACGTAATTCTCGTTCCGTTATCTCTTTTTTCGACCGTATCAATAGCTAAATCTATATTCCCATTAGAGTAGAACCAAGTTCTCCAGAACCAGTTGAGATTTTCTCCACTTGCATTTTCGAAATAATTAAAGAAATCTGTAGGTTGTGGGTGTTTATAAGCCCAAGTATGTATATAACCTTTAAAGGCTTGATCAAAAATTTGGGGAGTTAAAATATATTCACGCAACAATACCAAACCTGTTGCTGGCTTGTAATAAGCTGTATAAGCTAAATTATAACTTCTAGTAATATCTGGAAAAGTACTTACAGCTTCTCTGTTTTTCCAGGTCATCCACCCTACTTTACTCTTACCTTCTGCAGTAGCGGATGGATATTCTCCTTTATTAAAGTTAAGGGTGCTATAATGGTTTATAAATGTATTAAAACCTTCGTCCATCCAAGCGTGTTTTCGTTCGTTTGAACCCACAATCATCGGAAACCAATTATGTCCGAATTCGTGGTCTGTAACATCCCAAAGGCTAGCTCCTTTTGTTTTGTAATGGCAAAACGAAACTCCTGGATACTCCATTCCTCCTACATTACAAGCTACATTAATAGCTGTGGGATAAGGATATTCAAACAACCAATCCGAATAAAACTCTATTGATCCCTTGGTATATTCGGTAGAGCGGCTCCATGCATTCATTCCTTTGCTTTCTTTAGGATAAACGGATTGAGCAGTAATGGTTTTTCCGCTTGGAAGACTAATTTTTGCAGCATCCCAGATAAATGAAGCTGAAGTTGCAAAAGCTACATCTCGGGTATTTTTCATTTTGTAATGCCAAGTCAGTTTACCTGATTGTACAGGTCTTGTAATTGCTGTATTTCCGACTTCTTCAAGTGGAAGAATCATTACCGTAGTATCACTTTTAGAGGCATTGTCCAATCTTTCGATTTGGGTTTTAGTCAGTACTTCTTTCGGATTCTGTAAAACTCCCGAAGCCACTACAATATGATTGTACGGAACGGTTATTTTATAATCGTAATCTCCATATTCACAATAAAACTCTCCTGCTCCTAAATAAGGTTCGGTATTCCATCCCGAAACATCATCAAAAACAGCTACTTTCGGAAACCATTGCGCTACAGCATATACGGTTCCGTTTTCGGTCTTTAAACTCCCCATTCTATCTACTCCGTTTTGAGGAATTTTAAATTCAAAATTCATCGAAACCATCGCTTTTCCTCCTTTAGCTGGAATGGGTTCAGCAAGAGTTACTTTCATTCTAGTATCTGTAATATAATGTTCTGAAGAGGTCGATTTGTTTACCTTAGCTACAAGGTTTGATATTTTTATACCTCCATCAATATCCGCTTTATGTCTACCTCCTTGAGTGGTTAGATTTCCTCTACTTTGTTCTGTAAACAAATTTTGCTCGAGGTGCATCCAGATAAACGGAAGTTTTTCGGGTGAATTATTGGTATAAAAGAGGGTTACCTTTCCTTTGACAATATCTGTTTTATCGTCTAATTCTACTTCAATAGTATAATTAGCTGTATTTTGCCAATAATGAGGACCAGGAACACCCGAGGCAGAGCGATATTCATTACCTCTTCTGTACATAAAATCATCAAAAATTTCTTGGTTGTTCGGAAGAACCTCTTCTTGAGCCCTCAACAGGCCCACATTGCCAAAAAGAAAAAATAAAACTGCTATTTTAAAAAAAATCTTCATATCTAACTAATTTTTAATCCGTTTTGAGTTGTTGAATTAGTAGTTAAAATAACTACATCTTTATCTGAGGTATGTACTCCGAGCACCAAACACTCTGACATGAAATCAGCAATTTGTTTGGGACGAAAATTTACGACTGCTATAATTTGCTTTCCAATTAGATCTTCTTTGGAATATAATGTTACAATTTGAGCCGAACTTTTCTTTATTCCTAGCTCTCCAAAATCAATGGTAAGTTGATAGGCTGGTTTTCGAGCCTTTGGAAAATCATTTACTTCGAGTATTGTTCCTGTTCTTATATCTATTTTTTGAAAGTCTTCTAAAGTAAGTATTTTGTCTGGCATAATTGTAAAATGTAACTTATTGTGGTTTACGTATCATTTCTGAAAAAACAGCAATTCCTTTACTAGCTGTTTCTTCGATTTTTATTACTTCTTTCCCATAAAGTTCAGGGATGTTTTTATCAATAATATAAATTGGTGCCTCTGGCTGAATATACGAAACTAAATTCGCAGCAGGGTAGACCTGTAAAGAGGTTCCGATAATTAAAAAAACATCAGCTGTTGCTGCTATCTCAATGGCTTGTTCAAATTTAGTAACACTCTCTCCAAACCACACAATATCTGGTCGAAATCTACTCCCATCTGGTGCTTTATCGTTTAGAGTCATATCTGAATCTACATAAGTAGAATACGATTTGTCCCAGCTACTACATTTAGAAAGCAAACTTCCGTGGAGATGTAAAACATTCGTAGAACCTGCTCTTTCGTGCAAATCATCTACATTTTGAGTAATAATGCGAATATCGAAGTCTTTTTCTAGATCTTTTAGACCTAAATGAGCCTGGTTAGGCGCAACTTCTTTGAGCTGTTGTCTCCGTTGGTTATAAAAATCCAAAACCAATTCTGGATTTCTTTTCCAGGCTTCTGGAGTGGCAACATCCTCAATGCGATGATTTTCCCACAAACCATCAGCATCTCTAAAAGTTTTGATTCCGCTTTCTGCACTTACTCCAGCTCCTGTCAGAACAACGATTCTCTTTTTAGTCATTACTCTTCAAATTCAATCTTTCTGGTAGTGTCAATTTTTGCAATCATATAGGGTTGCGTAAAAGCCATAGTTACCATTCCGTCAGGATATGTTTTTTTAATTTTAACAATAACTTTTCCATTCTCTTGACGAACACTTTCGATACCTATAGCATATCCTCCTGTATTTTTTTCTCCCATAAAAAGAGCTACAACTCTGCTTTTTGCAAAATCTACGTTAGGTACTATCTCGTCTTTGACCGTGTCATATAGTCTCTTTAAGTCTTGATGATTGTCAATAATTTCATACGATTCGGTCTTTTTACCTTTATAACCTGAATCTGTCAATACTTGAAACGAAACACTTTTGGTAGATTTTGTAGAGCTACAAGAAAACAACACTACGACCGAAAACAAAGCAACTAATTTTTTCATCCTTTTTATTTTTCTATTTTAAATTTTTCTAAAACTTCACGGTAAAGATTTTCGTACAGCGGAATGATATTGTGAATATCAAACCTGTAAGCTGTCTCTTGAGCATTTTTTTTGAACTGTTCTAAAACTTGTGGATCCGACAATATTTTAATTCCATTTTTAGCCATTTCGTCTGTGTTTCCAACATCCGATAAATACCCTGAAAATCCATTGATATTCACTTCGGGTAATCCTCCAGAATTACTCGAAATAACAGGTACTCCCAACGCCATTGCTTCCAGAGCTGCCAATCCAAAACTCTCGGTTTGTGAAGGTAATAAAAATAAATCGGAACTACATAGAATCCGGTTAATTTCATGCGTATTCCCTAAGAAGATAACTTTGTCCGAAATACCCAATTTCTCACATTGTATTTCGGCTTTTTCTTTCTCTGGCCCATCTCCTACCATCAGTAATTTAGAAGGAATTTCTCTTTGAATTTTATTAAAGATATCAATCACATCCGGGATGCGCTTTACCGAGCGAAAATTACTGATATGGGTAATAACCTTTTCGTTGTCTTTAGCCAAAATATGTCGTTCGCACTTTCTCTCTTTTCGGTGGGTTTCGTCCGAGAAGTCAATAAAGTTTGGAATCACCTCTATTTCTTTTCGGATATCAAAAAGTTCATTAGTTTCCTCCTTTAGACTTTCTGAAACCGAAGTTACCACGTCTGACTTATTTATCGAAAATGTAACTGCTGTTTTGTAATTCGGATGCTTTCCGACTAATGTAATATCTGTTCCGTGAAGAGTGGTTACCATCGGAATGCGTATTCCTTCGTCTTCTAGCATTTTTTTAGCCATATAGCCCGCATAGGCATGAGGAATGGCATAATGAACATGCAGGAGTTCAATATTGTACAATTTAACCATATCTACAATTTTACTCGAAAGAGCTAATTCGTAGGGTTGATAATGAAAAAGAGGGTATTCAGGAACATTTACTTCGTGGTAAAATATATTTGGATTAAGAAGCTCTAAACGAACGGGCTGCTTATAGGTAATAAAGTGAATCTCATTACCTTTTTTTGCTAATTCCAGACCCAGTTCGGTAGCCACAACCCCACTTCCACCAAAAGTCGGATAGCAAACAATAGCTATTTTCATAAATTGATTTTATTTAAAGTATAAATTTAGAAAGTTTTTTTCGAATTTAGAGATGGAGAGAAAGTATTTAGGATTTTTTTAAGAAGCTAAAAAGTTAAGCCGTCGGAGATATAAGATTACTATTGTGATTGTCGTTGATATTGTTATTTTTGCATAATGGTTCGTTATTTTCTAAACAAAACAGCATATGCTTTACTGACACTTTTCGGGGTGATAACAGTAATTTTCTTTTTGTTTAATGTACTTCCGGGAGATCCCGCTCGAATGATGCTCGATCAGAACGAAAGTTCAGAACAAATGGCTATCATCAAAAAGAAATACGGATTTGACAAACCTCTGCACCAGCAATATTTCTTGTACCTAAACGACCTGTCGCCCATTTCTTTTCACAGCAATGACCCTAATGATTATTCGCATCTAAGCCCAGAAAAATATTCAGCACTTGAGCTTTTTTCGGTTGGTAATACCCAAATTGCCTTAAAAACACCCTATTTAAGAGAGAGTTTTCATAAAACTGGAAAAGGGGTAACCGAAATTATTTCAGATACACTCCCCAATACCGCTATTCTTGCTGTTTTTGCCATTCTTATCGCTATTGTTATCGGAGGTGTCGGAGGTATTATTTCTGCCCTTTACAAAGACACTTTTATCGACAGAATCATAGCAGTTATAAGCACCCTAGGAATGAGTGTTCCCAGTTTTTTTGCCGCTATCTTATTTGCTTGGTTATTTGGCTTTGTTTTGTATCAATACACCAACCTGAATATGACAGGAAGCCTTTATGAGGTAGATGATTTCGGTGAAGGAAAATTTATACAATGGAAAAACCTGATTCTCCCTGCAGTAGTACTCGGCATTCGCCCTTTAGCAGTTGTAGTTCAGCTCATGCGAAATTCTCTTTTAGAAACACTAAATCAGGATTATATTCGAACAGCTAAAGCTAAGGGATTATCTCCTGCTACAATCATCCGAAAGCACGCTTTAAAAAACTCATTAAATCCTGTAGTTACAGCTATTTCTGGCTGGTTTGCCTCTATGCTTGCAGGAGCTGTTTTTGTAGAGTACATTTTTGGCTGGAACGGGCTTGGTAAAGAGATTGTAGATGCCTTGAATTACCAAGACTTACCCGTTATTATGGGAGCTGTTTTAGTAATCGCTACAACCTTTATTATCATCAATATTTTAGTGGATTTAATTTACGCTTACCTAGATCCTAGAATCCAATTTTAAGCGCGTCAAACCTTAAAATATTTATCTATAACTCTTTTTTCCAGCTTATATCGATTTTGATTTTTTGTCAAAATACATCTCTCTAAAGCTTTCGTTTTTGTATTTATCCGTCTTTCTGAATAGTACATCTGGAGTGACCTCATGAGGATTTTCGAATCCACAAGCTCCAATAAATTCAGCTACCGCTTTCATCGTATTTCTATGGAAATTGGCAACTCTTACACTCTTATTGGTAATATCCATTCCCTTGTACAGGTTTTTATCTTGGGTTGCAATTCCGACAGGACATCTTCCGCTATCGCATTGCAAGGCTTGAATACATCCTAAAGCGAACATCATCCCCCTTGCGCTATAACAAGCATCTGCTCCAAAAGCCATAGCTTTAGCAATATCAAACGAAGTTATTATTTTTCCTGATGCAATAATTTTGATTTCATCTCTCAACCCATGTTTTTTGAGCAAAGTAGTAACAAAAACGAGTGCATCAGCTACAGGCATTCCGATATAATCTATAAATTCCATCGGAGCTGCTCCTGTTCCTCCTTCTGCTCCATCAAGCACAATAAAGTCTGGTTTGATTCCCGTTACGAGCATTGCTTCAACAATATCTTCAAACTCATCTTTACGACCGATACACAACTTGAATCCTACTGGTTTACCTCCAGATAGATTTCTTAATTTCTGAATAAAATAAATAAGTTCTGTTGCATTCGAAAAAGCAGAGTGCGAAGAAGGCGAATGTACGTCGGTATAAGGCTCAATACTGCGTATAGTTGCAATTTCAGGCGTATTCTTTTTGGCAGGCAATAATCCTCCATGCCCAGGTTTAGCTCCCTGAGACAACTTTAATTCGATCATTTTTACTTCTGGATAATTAGCTCTTTCCGTAAATAATTCGTCGTTAAAGAATCCGTCTTTATCTCTACAGCCAAAATATCCTGTTCCAATTTGCCATATCAAATCACCACCTTGCCTGTGGTATTCACTAATACCTCCTTCTCCTGTGTTATGAGCAAAACCTCCCATCTTAGCTCCTTTATTCAAAGACATAACTGCTGTTTTTGAGAGGGCTCCATAACTCATAGCGCTGATATTGTACAAACTCAAACTATAAGGTTGTTTACAATCTTTTCCTCCTACTAATGTTCTAAAAGTTTCAGGGTTAGCTTTTTTGGGGTAAATCGAATGTGCTGCCCACTCATACCCCACTCTGGTTGGCTCATCTTGCATTCCGAAGGCTACTGTTTCTTTTTCGTTTTTAGCTCTTTGATAAACAATAGAACGCTGTCTTCTACTAAAGGGTTTTCCGTCAGTTTCTCCCTCAAAAAAATATTGACGGAATTCTGGGCGAACCGATTCAAACATATATCGAAAACGAGCCAAAAACGGATAGTTTTTTCGCAAGGTATGCTTGCTCTGAATAGTATCATATAATACTGCTTCTAACAATAATACTGGAAAAATAAGTGTCCAGTACGACCAGGAATTGAAGATAATCATAACACCCACAAAACCCAAAAACAGTAAAGTTGCACCCCAAATCATCGTGCGAACGCTTAAACTATTATAAATTCTTTTTACCATAACACAAAGGATGAATTTAATTAGCTACAGAATTTTATTAAATCGGAAGTACATTTTATTTGTTAAAGGCAAAGAAACAAATAAAACCAAAGAATCAGTGCTTGATTTCAAACACACACAATTGCAGGATAAGTCTTTCAAAGACATAATCGGAAAAACTCTCATTATTGAGCAATTCTAATTTTAAACGGCAAAATTAGTTCTATTTCTATCAACTCCAAAATAAAGCAAGAGTATTTTTAGAGGTTCTTCAAAATTTAACTTCTCGTTAAAAAACCGATTTGATTAAGAATAGTCTCTAAATTCCAACTTTGAGATACCTTATAACAAAGTTCTCCATTTTTAACCTCTAAAGGGCAATCAAAATTATTTGTATACAAACCTCCGGTTCCTAATCCTTGAGGCATGGGATTGTTGTATAAAAAAGTAAATTGCGCAATAGCATTTAGACCAATATTTGACTCTAAAGCAGAAGTAATCCACCATCCGATATTATACTTTTGGGCCAACTCAATCCACTGGTTTGAACCTCGAATTCCACCTACTAAACTAGGCTTTAAAATGATGTATTGAGGTTGTATTTTTTGCAATAAAACTTCTTTTTGTTCGTACGTAAGTACTCCTATCAACTCTTCATCCAAAGCTATCGGAAAAGGAGTGATTTTACACAGCTCTGACATACTGTCAGGTTGATTTTTTGCGACAGGTTGTTCAATGCTATGTATTTTATAACCAGATAATTGTTGTAATTTATATAAAGCGTCACTTTTGCTAAAAGCTCCGTTTGCATCCACTCTAATTTCGATTTGATTCTCATCAAAATTAGTCCGAATAAAGTCTAATAATTCTAATTCTTTATCAAAATCTATAGCTCCAATCTTGAGTTTTATACACGAAAATCCCTGTGCTATTTTCTCCTCTATTTGAGCTTTCATAAACTCCTTTTTCCCCATCCAAACAAGGCCATTAATCGGAATATTTTTTTGCCCTTTTGTAAAGTCGGATTCAAAAATTTCGAAGGGATTATTTTTTGCTTGGAGCGAATAAAAAGCAGTTTCTATTCCGAATTGGATAGACGGAAATTCTAATAATTCTTCCCATAATTTTTCTATTCCCCGATGAATATTTTGACAAACCCATTTCAGTTTATCTTCATAATCATCACGATCATCTATACTCAAAGTTCTCAAAATTCCACACTCTCCTATTCCGAGTTTACCGTTTTGTTCCAAAACAATAAACCAGGTTTCTTTTTGAGTAAGAACTCCTCTAGAGGTTCCGCTCGGGCGTTTGAAATCAAGAATATATTTGTAGTAGGTTGCTTTCATTTTAGATACACGATATTGTGTGGTGGATGCCTAAAGCTGTAATCATCAATCATTACTTTAGCCATGTATTAAAGATTAAAAATGGATTTTGAATTAAAAATACTATCCCTAATTTATACTCACGCTCTATGGGATTGTCGTGAAAACCCACGCTATATACCTATTAGATTCTATTGTAATATAGCACTTTAATAATTCCGTCCGAAAGCCCTATTTTCGGAACATATATCTGTTTTGCCCCACTCCATTTCATAGCGTTCAAATATATTTTAGAAGCGGGGATAATTACGTCAGCCCGGTCTGCATTCAGCCCTAAATCAGTTATCCTCTCTTCATAACTCATCCTATTTAACATATTAAATTGGTTTTGCACATAAGATAAAGAAAGGGGCTTATCTTGTGTTTTACCAGACATTTTAAAGAGTTTATTGATGTTTCCTCCCGATCCAATCAGAATAACGTTTATGTATTTTTTTGTAACTGTCTTAATCCATTTTTCAATTTCTATCCAAACCAAATCTGTTACTTGGTTATTCAAAAACCGGACTGTCCCTGCTTTGAATGATTTTGAGGTAATTATTTTCCCTTCAGAAAACAACGTAAATTCTGTGCTACCTCCTCCTACATCTACATACAGATAACATTCATCTGTTTTTAATAAATCGTGTAGGTCAGTCGAAGCGATAATCTTAGCTTCTTTTTTACCGTCGATGATATTTATTTTAATTCCTGTCTTTTTCTTAATATATTCTACCACCTCTTCACCATTGAGAGCCTCCCTCATAGCCGATGTAGCACAAGCCATATACTTCTCTACTTTATGCACCTTCATAAGTAAGGAATATGCCTTGAGAGCATCTACCATTCTTTCGATATTTTCGTCCGAAATCTCTCCAACCGTAAAAGCATCTTGCCCTAGACGAATTGGAACACGGACCAAAGAACTCTTGCTGAACTGAGTTGGCTTTCCCTTTTGTTCTACAATATTAGCTACCAATAAACGCATGGCATTCGAACCAATATCAATAGCTGCATATTTCTTAATAGTAATCATTCAGATGTTTTTAAATTATACATACAAATATCCATCAAATCAAAAATCCTTACCCAGAACTAATCCTTTTACTTTTGAGTTTTAATTCTCTAATTTTTTCTGATAATATTTATACATTTCCTGTTGCGAACGAAATTCTTTTTTGTCTTTAGTAGATACATACTTATTATCTAATTTTTCGGAATGAATTCGGGCTTTCACATTGGCTTTCCAACCGATATTAAATATATCTATCAATTCCTTTTTAATATCTTCATCATAAATTGGGCAAGTAACTTCAACCCTCTCATCAATATTGCGGGTCATAAAATCAGCTGACGAAATAAAAACCTCTGGATTACCTCCATTTCCGAAAATATAGATTCTGGAATGCTCCAAATAATTATCCACCACACTTATCGCTTCAATATTCTCGCTCATTCCTTCTTCTCTAGGCACTAAACAACAAATCCCTCTAATAATTAAGCGTACCTGTACCCCATTCTGACTAGCCTCATACAGCTTATCTATCATTTCGTAGTCTGTAAGGCTGTTCATTTTTAAATTTATATAAGCTTCTTTCCCTTCTAAGGCGTTGAGTATCTCTCTGTCTATCAATTTATAAAACTGCTTTCGAGTATAATGCGGAGAGACTATTAATCTTTTATAATTATGGAGTTTATAATTAATATCTAAGAACTCAAATACTTTTTCTACCTCTTTCAGTAGTTTTTGATTAGCTGTCAAAAGGGTGACATCTGTATATACTTTTGCTGTTGATTCATTAAAGTTACCCGTCGATATAAACCCATAACGCTTCACTTTTCCGTTCTCTATCCTATCTATGATACAGGTTTTCGCATGAACCTTAAGACCTTTAATCCCGAAGATAAGTTCAATGCCTTCTTCTTGCATCTGCCGAGAATATTTAATATTGCTTTCTTCGTCAAATCGGGCTTGTAATTCTACTTGTGCCACTACCCTTTTTCCGTTCTTAACCGCATTGATTAAAGAGCTGATTATTTGAGAATTTCTAGCCAAACGATATAAGGTAATCTTAATTGTAGTTACTTTCGGGTCGAGCGCTGCCTCTCTTAAAAGCTTTATAACATACGAAAATGACTGATAGGGAGCATGAATCAGATAATCTTTTTCTGCTATTTTCTCGAGAATACTACCCTCTAGACTCAATCCTTTTATAGGAAGTGCAAGTACTTTAGGATATAATAAGTCGCTCCGTCCTAAATCAGGAAATTTCATATAATCACGTCGGTTATGATATTTTCCTCCTGGAATTAAACTATCTGTGACATCAATATCCATTTTATCAAGAAAAAAGTTCAATGTATCTGCTTCGATTTCTTTGTCATAAACAAATCGAACAGGCTCTCCTACTTTTCTCTCTCTAACTCCTCTCGAAATCTTTTCCATCAAACTCTTACTCATATCTCCACTTATATCCAACTCCGCATCTCTTGTAATCTTAATCATGTGGGCCGATACACTTTCATAATCAAACAAACTGAAGATATTGTCGAGATTCAGACGAATTACGTCATCGAGCATTATAATATATTGCTTCCCTTTCTCTTTCGGAAGGACCACAAATCGATTTATAGTGGAGGGGATTTCGACAATAGCATAACGAATATCTTTCTCTTCCTGTTTTGGCTTCATTACCAATTTAACAGCTAAATATCCTGAAGTATCTTTGAGCAAAGGAAATTCTGCTAAATCATTCAAAACTATGGTAACTAATTCTGGGGAAACTCTTTGAAGAAAAAAATCTTTAATAAATTGCTTTTGGCTTTCCGAAACTTCATTTTCCTGAATAATATATATGCCATGCGTTTTGAGTTCTTCTTCAATCTGATTTAGTATTCTTAAACTCTCTGCTTGTTGTTTAATTACAATATCCGTAATGTCGTAGAGCAACTCATCCGAAGTAACACCTCCTAGTATTTTCTTACCTGATTTCCCTTCCATCTGCAAGCGTTTGATAGCCGCATAACGAACTCTAAAGAATTCGTCTAAATTATTCGAAAAAATCCCTAAGAATCGGAATCTATCCAAGAGGGGGACTCTAGAGTCAGCAGCTTCTTGTAGTACTCTTGCATTAAAAGCCAGCCAACTTTTTTCTCTATCTATATATCTGTAATTCTTTTCTTTATTAAGATGCATCATAGTCAACCCGATATTAAATCCTGACAAATATCGGAATTATGTTTCACATAAAATGTATCGGAATTTTTAAAAAACATTTAAAAACCTGGTTTAATTACCACCAAAATAATTTATAATAGTCTTCAGAGCAGAACTTCTGCTAAAAATTTCAGGAGATAACGGACTTTGCCTTAATTATAGTTAAGACACTGAGGTTTTATTTAAAATCTTTTGGGAAAATAACTTTTTGAACCTTTCCTTTGAAAATATTTTTCCATTTATTTTGTTCAAACGTAATGGAAACAAACCCACAGGTTTTTACATTGTCTAAAAAAACATTGCCATATTCATTTACAAATTCTGTAATAGCTGGGTTATGTCCCAAAACAATGAGGTTATCAAAGCGATCATTGCATTTTTTGATCTCTTCTTGAAGTTGTTTTTCGTCAAAGGTGTATAAAGAATCTTTAAATACAATCAACTCGGGGGGGCACTTCAGGTTCTCAGCAAAAATCTTTGCAGTTTCTGATGCTCTTTTGGCTGTGCTTGACCAAAAAACAAAAGAACTAGGCAGATAAGTAAGTACCTTCTCCGACATTAGATAAGCATCTTTTATTCCTCTATGAGCTAGAGGTCTTTCTTTATCTAAAACGGGTAAATCCCAGCTAGATTTTGCATGTCGGATGAGTATAAGATTCTTCATAAGCCTAATCAACTTTGATTATACTAATGTAAAAAATATTTTCAAACAACAATAATAAAAATATTAAATTTTAGCTTTTTTTATAACAAATAAAAACCTCATTATATCTTTCTATATTAGAAAAACTAAAAATATCGAATTTTTCTTGATGATAATTAAATTTAAAATCCTTATTTCTCACTTCGTCTTCTGAATTGATTTTCATAGTGTTAAACAAAATAATTCCCTTTTTATTCAACAAAAAAATCAGGTTGTCAGCAAATTCTTTTTGAAATAAAAAAGCAGGCATTTCTTTATCCTGAAAAATATCGATTATAATTAAATCATATTTATCTCTGTTCTCCTTGACGAATTGCTGAGCATCGTTTATCTCTATTTCCAGATTAGAAATCTTATCTAATCCAAAATATTTATTGGCTATCTCTACAATATCCCTATCTATTTCAACACCTTTTATCTTTCCTGTATATCTTACTTCGTCAACCAATGTCTTTATCACACTTCCTCCTGCCACTCCCAGAACTAAAATATTTTGCATTTGCCCTATTTTATCAAAACCTATCTGTTTAAGTCCAAATCGAAGAACCCTCTGTAGGCTTCCGTAAGAATAATTAGTGTTTTTAGAATCCAAAACCAATTCTCCATTATAAAGTGTAACTTCAAGAGTTTTACTGATTTTGGAATGCGTCTTATGGAGATAAACTGGAAAAATATAGCTCAAAAGTTTTTTAAACATGAATATTATTTTGTCTATTGTTTGTTGACTGAGTTATTGACCTTTGCAAGGTATTCACAATAATCAAAAATAGTCGTATTTTTACAAAAATAATATTTTGAATGAAGCGAAGTCTTTATAAATTTATATTCTTCAAGCTAATGAGATGGAAAATAATAGGTTCTATTTCAGAAGAAACTAAAAAATGTATTTTACTTGTTGTTCCTCATACCAGTTGGCATGATTTTTACATAGGTGTTTTTACAAGAGGAATTATTGGAAAAGACATGAATTTTGTAGCTAAAAAAGAATTGTTTATTTTTCCGTTTGGACACTATTTTAAGTGGATGGGTGGAGCGCCACTCAATCGAGATAAAAATGAGAATAAAGTAGAGGCAATTGCTAAAATATTCGCTCAAAAAAAAGAATTTCTACTAGCAATCGCTCCCGAAGGAACACGAAAAAAGGTAACCAGCTGGAAAACCGGATTTTATTATATTGCTAAAAAAGCCCATGTACCTATTGTTCCTGTTGCCTTTGATTGGAAAAACAGAATTGTAAAAATAGGGAAACCTTATTTTGTAACAGATTATATAAATGAAGATATTCAAAAACTCGAAAAACACTTTGAAGGTGTTATTGGTAAAGTCCCTGAATATAGCTATATCAAAGAATAAGTACCTCTGGTTCAAATAAATATTGCACAAATCATCAAATACATTAGTTTGTAATCCTTTTTAAAGAAATGTCAAAAATAATTGGTCTTACTGGGGGAATTGGAAGCGGAAAATCTACCGTAACTGGCTTTTTTAGAGAGCTAGGGGTACCCGTTTATATTGCAGATTCTCAAGCCAAAAAAATTATGGATTATCCTGAAACTATTCAAGAAGTTCAAGCGATTTTTGACCAAAACGTGCTTTTAGAAACCGGAAAACTAGACCGAAAAAAGATTGCTTCTATCGTATTTAACGACTCTGAGCAACTAAATAAGCTCAATGCGATTATCCACCCTAAAGTGAACCAAGATTTCAAAGACTGGTTAAAACAACATAAAAATTACCCTTATATTATTAAAGAGGTTGCAATTATTTTTGAAACTCAATCCGAAAAGCAATTTGACAAAATTATATTGGTGACAGCGCCCTTAAATTTGCGCATTGAAAGAGTTATCCAGAGAGATAATTCTTCTGCACAAGAAATTTTGAAACGAATTGACAACCAACTACCTGACTCTGAAAAAATAGAAAAAAGCGACTTTATTATTCACAACATCAATCTAGACGCTGTAAAAAAAGAAGTAAAGAGATTGCACAAAACTTTAAATTCTATTTGATAAAATACTTACTCTGTTAATTTTTGGTTAATTAAGCGAAAGCTTAAATGTTAAAATTCTATTTTTGTAGTGATGAATAAGGTGTTATTTCGCACACTTGTTGTGCTTATGTCATTAGCTTTAGTGGGGATTATTTTAGTCCAGGTCTACTGGATAAAATCATCATTAGAGCAAAGCGAAGAACAATTTAAGTATCAAGTAAAGCAGGTTATTGGGAATGTGTCGGACAGACTTGAGCAGAATGAAATGAATGCTTTTTTCAGTCAGTATAACAAACTCAAAGACAGTATTGATAGACCAGTATACAAAGGAGATTTAATTGCTTTCAAAGCTATTCAGACTAATGCCTCAACAAACGAAACCATACTTTACTCCAATACCCTAACATCACACGATTATAATATCGATTTATCGTTCTTTGATATAAATGCAGATTCAATTCCGGTTAGAAGCTATACGAGTAGATCCAGAGCAGAAATTTATCGAAACAATCATTTAAAAGATAATTCTTCAGTTTCTGCAAATACTATTCCTGACGAAATTATAGAACATGAAGGGGAGTTAGATATTTTGAAAAGAGCGCAGTTTGAAATTTCTATTAAAAATATTGCTTCTTTACTTCCGATACAAAGTAGAATCTCTGTAACGGAATTAGAACGGTTACTTACAGAGCAATTCAAAAATTATGGTATCAACACCCCATTTGAATTTGCTGTTTACAGTAATGATTTAGCGACCAAAGTCAAATCAGGCAGGTTTAAGTATGACAAAGAAAGTACTTTTTCAATCCCTGTTTTTGATGACTATGACGACGCTAAAAATAAAGTTGAACTGCTGGTGAGTTTTCCTCAAAAAGAAGAATATCTTTTTTCTGACCTTGTAGGGATTACCACTTTGAGTATTTTGTTTACGCTCATAATAATTATTGCTTATGCAAGTGCTCTTAATCAGTGGATTAAACAGAAAAAGATATCTGAAATCAAAACGGACTTCATCAACAATATGACCCACGAATTCAAGACGCCAATTGCAACTATAAATTTAGCTTTGGATGCAATTAAGAATCCGAAAGTTCGTGAAGACATAGAGCGTTCTGATAGATATCTGCAGATGATTCGCGACGAAAATAAACGAATGCATGCACAAGTCGAAAATGTTCTTCGAATTTCTAAGCTCGAAAAGCGAGAAATTGATATTGACAAAGAAGATGATGATGTTATGGCCTATATAGAAAATGCCATAGAACACGTACGACTTATTGTAGAGAATCGAAACGGAACAATTAGTAAGCATTTTAATGCAAGTAGAACAACAGTACTTATCAACGATGTTCACTTTACGAATGTATTAGTAAACATATTAGATAATGCAATTAAATACTCTCCCGAAGCACCAGTAATTGATGTTTATACGGAGAACGTAAAAGACTTTATCCTTATCAAAATTCAGGATAAAGGTCAAGGGATGAGTAAAGCCGCTCAAAAACGAGTTTTTGAAAAGTTTTACAGAGAACATACAGGCGATATTCACAACGTAAAAGGTCATGGTTTAGGGCTTGCTTACGTAAAAACCATGATCGAAGATCATAATGGTCAGGTTTTTGTGGAGAGTGAAAAGGGAAAAGGTAGCACCTTTACAATAAAGCTACCTCTTATTAACTAAAAAAACAAATAAAAAAATATAAATTAGACATGGAAGCAAACAAAAAAATACTTTTAGTAGAAGATGATCCAAATTTTGGAGCAATTTTGAAGGACTATTTGGCTTTAAACGATTTTGATGTAACACTTGCAAAAAACGGAATGGAAGGGCTTGAAAAGTTCAAAAAAGATACTTTTGATTTATGTATTTTAGATGTTATGATGCCCTATAAAGACGGATATACATTAGCTAAAGAAATTAGAGAAAAAAACAAAGAAATTCCCCTTATTTTCTTAACGGCTAAAACCATGAAAGAAGATGTTCTTAAAGGATACAAAGTGGGTGCAGACGACTATTTAAATAAGCCTTTTGATTCAGAAGTTCTCTTGGTCAAAATAAGAGCCATTATTCAAAGAAAAGCGCAAGAAGCAAGTAAAGTGGACAATGCTAAATTTGAATTTCAAATTGGAGATTTTCATTTGAATTCAAAACTTCGTTTTCTAACATTTAGAAACGAAGAGCCTGTAAAACTTTCTCCAAAAGAGAACGAACTGCTTAAAATGTTAGCGCTACACGAAAACGATTTAATGCCGCGCGAATTAGCTCTTACTAAAATATGGAGAGATGACAATTATTTTACCTCTCGTAGTATGGACGTTTATATTGCTAAACTACGCAAATACCTAAAACCTGATGAAAATGTGGAAATAATCAACATACATGGGGAAGGATTCCGCTTGGCAATCAAAAAATAATTGGAATTCTACAAAAAATAAAAAACCAACTCTATAGAGTTGGTTTTTTTGTTGAGGGTTATGATATTTATCATTAAACTACCTATCATTTAGAGTTACTTTTGTATCCAAATAGGAGCAATCTATAGGAGATGAATAATAATCTGATTCAAAAATATAATATTCCCTGCCCGCGATATACCAGTTATCCAACGGTTCCGTATTGGGAAGAAGATAAGTTTTCTTACGAAAAATGGTTAGAAACTTTATGCAAATCATTTAAAGAAAGTAATTCAACTGAAGGAATTTCTATTTATATACACCTGCCGTTCTGTGAGAGTTTATGTACGTTTTGTGGTTGTAATAAACGAATCACTAAACAACATTCGGTTGAGGTTCCGTATATTAAGGCCATACTAAAAGAATGGTCTCTGTACTGTGAACAGTTTAAAGAAAAACCCATTATAAAAGAAATCCATTTAGGAGGAGGAACTCCAACCTTTTTTTCTGTCGAAAATTTAAGAAACTTATTAATCGGAATTTTTGAAAAGTCCGAAATTGCTACAGCACATGAATTTAGTTTTGAAGGACATCCTAACAATACAACTAAAGAACACCTACAAGCTCTTTATGACTTAGGTTTTAGACGAGTGAGTTTTGGAGTTCAGGATTATTCTCTTACTGTTCAAAAAGCCATACATCGAATTCAGCCTTTTCAAAACGTAAAGCAAGTAACAGAATGGTCTCGTGAAATTGGCTATACTTCGGTAAGCCACGATTTGGTTTTTGGACTTCCCTTTCAACAACTAGCGGATATTTTTGATACAATCGAAAAAACAATTTCGCTACAACCCGATCGATTGGCTTTTTATAGCTATGCACATGTTCCGTGGATTAAAGGGAATGGACAACGAGGATTTAAAGACGAGGATGTCCCGAAAAATGAACAAAAAAGAGAAATGTACGAAAAAGGAAAGCAACTCCTTTTAGACAAAGGCTATATCGAAATCGGAATGGATCATTTTGCTCTTAAGTCAGACTCTCTTTATACTTCGTACAAGAACAATGCAATGCATCGAAATTTTATGGGGTACACTTCTTCTAAAACTCAACTAATGATTGGATTGGGAGTTTCATCAATTGGAGATACTTGGTATAGCTTTGTCCAAAATGAAAAAACTATTGAAGATTATTACGCTGCTTTAGAATACAATAAACTGCCCATCGCACGAGGTCATATACTAAACAAAGAAGATTTAATAATCCGAGAACATATTTTGGCTCTGATGTGTCATTTTTATACCTCTTGGAAAGACCCCGAAAAATTTTTCCCCGAAATTACAGAAACACTACAAAGCTTAGAAGAAATGAAAAAGGACGGCTTAGTCACTTTTAGTAAGGATTCTTTACAGGTAACTGAGGCTGGGAAACCGTATATCAGAAATATCTGTATGGCTTTTGATTTACGACTCAAGCGAAATTACCCAGAAACCAGATTGTTTTCGATGGCGATCTAAAAACTTTCATCAAAGTATTACACATTCTTAATCAACAAAAAAGCTACAACTTTGAAATTTAAAGTTGTAGCTTTTTCTTATTATTATTTATTACAGTTTTCTTCTACACTAAATTTAATAGCAAGAGAGAAAGGTTAGTCCATTTTTTCTAATTGAGCTTTTTTCTCTGCTCTTTTTTCTTTCCACATTTCGAAAGAATGTCCTGTTACCCAATAAAAAGCAAATCCTATCAAGAATAACAATAACCAAAATCCCATCGTAAAAACGGTTAAAAACAAAAGAAATCCTAAATATTGCTGAAAGTCAAACATAATTTAATTTTTTGTGTTCCTATAAAGCACAAATGTACAATTAAAAAATTATTCTGCGAAATGAAAATTATATTTTTTTAACAAGGTTATACACAATTAATTCAGTGTCAACGCGCCTAAAATCTCTTGTGACATAAAAGGTCCTCCTGGGTATTTTGCAGTATAATCTAAATTTAACCATATTTGTCCTCTCTCATCAATATGGTAATGAATTTCTTGATTCTTGCTCTCTTCTACAAAAAGAACTTCTTTTATCAAATAGATTACTGTCTCTAAATCTGATTTACTCCCGATAAGCATCTCGGGATATATATGTGCCTGAGTATGAATAAGCCTTGGAGTTCCACCGATAGCACGAATGGTCGCAGCCATTAGAATGGCGTGATCATCACAATCTCCAGAAAAATGTTGTAAGGATTCAGAGGCATTCGCAATATATTCTCGCCCTTTTGGGTCGTTGACATAATTCCAATTACTTTGTATTTCTTTAAATACTGCAAAACTCTGAATTGTTTGTCGGTATTTTTGATAACCTTTTATATTTCGGAAATGTTTAGTTGTTGCGCTTAAAGCAAAATTTCTGACCTTAGGGTTATTATATTCAATTGCTTTTAAAATTTTAGAGCGATTCGGAAAAGGGAGCAATTTAGAGACAATAACATCTTGTGGATAAGGATCTTCTGCCATAGCAAAAATCATCACTCGATAATCATCAAAAACACTTCTAAAACCATAACCTCCGAAGAGACTCCCCCACAACAAAACCAAAAGATACAAAGCAATACAAATAATTATTATTCTTCGCATCAACCTCAATAACAGCTGAATAATTACTACGAGTACTATAAAGATTAGAATTCTATCAAGGTGCAAAAACCATTCAGGATCTATAATGTTTTGATGTATAATAATAAAAATAGGGATGGCTATCAGAATATTCAAAAGAAAAATAACAACATTATCCCAAGGCTTTTTGAGTGTAAGCTTTTGGTAGAATGTCTTTAGTTTTTCTTTCGGAAGTAGGGTCATAACCTCAATAATCAGGTACTTACAATTTCAGCAAAAGTACCTTTTTTATTGATAATTTCGAGTTCAAGAAGCTGATTTTGAATTTTGTTTAACATTTTTTCATTCAGGTTATTTTGACTCCATTGAGTGAGTGTTAACCATTCTTGAATATCCTCTTGTTTTTGGTTATATCGAACCGCTAATGTTTTATCTATACTCGGAATATATTTAAATTCCGAAGTGGTCTGATTGACAATTCTTAAGATAGAGGCTATAGTTTGAGGGTGTTCCTCTAAAATTTCTGTTCGTACCGCTACCACAAAACTCACCCATGGAGTAGGGCAATCGCCTAAACGTCTAAAAACTCCTTTATCTACAATGGGTTTAGTCATAAATCGTTCCCACATAAAATAGTCGGCTGTTCCACCAGTTAGAGCTTCAACTGCTCCGTCTAGTGTATGGATAACTTCAAACTTCAAATCCGATGGATTCCACCCTTGATTTTTGGCATTGACAAAAGCCATCAAGTGTGAACCCGAACCATAACGGCTAATAGCTACCTTAGTATCTTTTAAATCTTCTACCTTTTGATAAGGTGAATTGGCTCTTACGTGGATTCCCCAAATAAGAGGAGACTTCACAAAAACCTGAACAATCTTGCTTTGATTGCCATTTAATATATCTTTGATTATTCCTTCGGTCAGGATAATAGCCATATCCGTTTCTCCCTCACGCAACATCTGACATAATTTTCCTGTGCCTTCTGGAATATCTTTCCATTGCAAATCAATTCCTTCTGCTTCAAACTCTCCGCCTTCAATACACAAATGCCAAGGCAAATTAAAATGTTCGGGTACTCCTGCTATTTTGATGGTTTTCATTTTTATTTAGAGTTTAAATTCTATTTATAAATTAAGTATTTTTTTCTGATTTCTTTAAACTCTCTTATATCTTTGTCCCATGAATTTCGGATTTCAACCTCAGGCAATCCTTGTTCGATTTGTTGTTGCAGTTTTTTTGTTCCTGCCAGTTTTACAAAGAAATTATTGAAAAATTTATTTTTATCATCAGTATTATTATAAGCCTCAATAAGCCATTTGAGTTCTAATTTATTTAAGTCTTCTGCCTGTGATAAATCTCTTCCAGAACATTCTTTTCCGTTATGCATAGGGTCTTTTGCTCCTAAATTTGGTTTTGGAATAAACTTAAAATCCATATTTTTTAGAAAAGGTGATCCAAAAATCTGAAATTGTTTGTCGGTTCCTCTACCTGAACTCACATTTGTTCCCTCAAAAAAACAAAGACTGGCATATAGATTAATCGCCTTATTATTCGGAAGATTTGGAGAAGGAGCAACAGGCAAGTTATAAGCCATATCACGTTTGTAATTCAAACAAGAAACAACAGTCAAATCACATTGGATACCGTTTTTGAGCCATTTTTGTCCGTTTATCATTTGGGCATATTCTCCGATGGTCATTCCGTGCAAAACCGGAATCGGGTGCATCCCAACAAAGCTTTTGTGCTCCATTTCTAACGTGGGCCCGTCAATAATAGTTCCGTTTGGGTTGGGTCGGTCTAAAACTATAAGCGGAATATTATTTTCAGCACAAGCTTCCATTAAATAATGAAGCGAAGAAATATAGGTGTAAAACCTTGCTCCTACATCTTGCAAGTCAAAAACCATGATATCAATTCCTGAAAGTTGCTCTTTGGTTGGTTTTTTGTTATTTCCGTAGAGTGAAATTATCGGAAGTCCCGTTTTAGTATCTTTTCCGTCTTTGATGAGTTCACCTGCATCAGCTATTCCCCGGAATCCATGTTCGGGTGCATAGATTTTTTGGATGTTGAAATTATAATGTATGAGATAATCAATCAGATGTTCATAAGAATACCCTACAACTTGTCTTTCAACTTCTCCTAATTCATATTGATTTTTGACTTCTTCTAATAAAACTATCCCTGTTTGATTGGTAAGGATTCCTATTTTTTTATCTTTTAAAAGAGGAAAATATTCAGAAAAATTATTGGCTCCCGTTCTAAACCCTTCAGAGTGCAATTGTTTATTGTTTTCAGTAATATTTTGCCCATTACAAAACCAAAAACCAATTATTAAAAAAAATGCCAACAGACTTTTAGAGGTCAAACCCATATCAAAAATATTTTTTTGTAAAGATAACGATTTGGTTGTTATCAAAAGCTGTTGGAGTTCTTAACGATAAAACTGTCCGAAATATTCTCTTGAATCCGAATCGAAGGTTGGTTTTTGTAATAATTCTAAAGCTCTAGATTTCATTAAATCAAAGTCTTCTTGAGTAAAGTCATCACCGAAGTTTTCTTTACAAAAATTGCCTACTGTCCCTAAAACAAGGTGCATTTCGTCTTCCGAAATATTTCCGTTTTGGATATGTCTTTGCCGAATTATATAAGCTGATGTCCAGGAAGCAATATCTATAACCGTCTGGTAAGAAACTTGTCCGTTTTGGTCGGTTGACTTATCTAAAAAATGATTCATTTGGTTATAAATCATTTCTTGTATATTCATATTTTCCATACTTATCTTAGTTTAGGGTTTAAAAAACATCTCTGGAAGCGCTTCTTCAGGTTGTCTGCGTTGTATGTTTATCTTATAAAAAGCTTTTAAAAATCCCGTTCCATACCCATAAAATTGTATTCCGACAGCATAAACCGATAGCAATCCAATCTTAAGATTTTTGCTTTGAAGGGTTGAAAGTAAAAAACACATTACAAAGTACACTATATACAATCCAAAGAAAAACCCTGACCCAAACAAAGCCATAAGAAACGAAAGTAAAAATCCGATTAAAAACATACTTGGAAATAAAAATGTAAGTTTCACATATCTCGGATGCCAGTTGTTCAGTATTACTCTCGCTTTTCCGAATTTATGTACTTGAACTTTAAATTTATCCCAGCTTATTCTACGTTTATGATATACTTTTACGTTTTTAAAAAGGCGTGTTTCAAATCCTAAATCCCATAAACGCATGGTTAAATCCGGATCTTCTCCGGGATGTACGTTTCCAAATCCATTAGAAGCTTCGAAGGCATTTTTAGAAATTCCCATATTAAAGCTTCGAGGTTGAAATTTGGTTAATTTTTCAGAGCTTCCTCTAATTCCACCTGTTGTGATAACAGAAGTCATCGCAAAATTTATGGCTTTTTGAATGTCCGAAAAACTTTGGTCTGCATCATCCACGCCTCCAAAGCAATCCACATAGTCATTTTCTAAAGATTTTTTTACTTCAGCGAGATAATTTATGGGCAAAATACAGTCTGAATCCAAAATTATAAAATAGTCTCCTTTTGCATGTCGCATTCCGAAATTTCTCGAATCCCCAGGCCCTGAATTAGGCTTATAAAAGTAAGATATCTCCAAATTCGGGTAGTTCTCAACAATTGATTTACAATCAATAGAAGAACCATCCTCCACTATTACAACCTCATAATTATCCGTAAAATTTTGGTTTGACAAACTTTCTAAAAGCTCGTCAATCTCATCTGGACGATTATAAACAGGTATAATTAAAGATAATTTCAAGTTTTAAAGTATTGAGCGTTAAATTATGAATTCAAATAAGTAAATACTTACGACCTATAATCCATAACTATGTTATTCTTTTTGTCCCATTAACATCAAATAGGCTTTTAGAAATTCATCTATTTCTCCGTCCATTACTGCATCTACATCACTTGTTTCGTAAGATGTGCGAACATCTTTGACAAGCTTGTACGGATGCATCACATAATTGCGTATTTGGGAACCCCATTCGATTTTCATTTTATTAGCTTCAATGTCTGCTCTTTGTTCCAAACGCTTTTTGAGCTCAATTTCATAAAGTTGTGAACGCAACATCTGCATAGCTCTCTCCCGGTTATCGTGTTGAGAGCGGGTTTCGGAACATTGAATTTGTATTCCGGTTGGTTTGTGTAACAATTGAACCTTTGTTTCTACTTTGTTTACGTTCTGCCCTCCTGCTCCACTAGAGCGGGCTGTTGTAATTTCGATATCTGCAGGGCTGATTTCGATTTCAATCGTATCATCCACAAGCGGATAGACATAAACTGAAGCAAATGATGTATGACGCTTTGCATTACTATCAAAAGGCGAAATCCGAACTAGTCTATGAACGCCGTTTTCTCCTTTCAAATATCCAAATGCAAAGTCTCCTTCAAACTCCAAAGTAACGGTTTTAACACCTGCTACCTCTCCTTCCTGAAAGTTCAATTCTTTAATCTTATAACCATTTTTTTCGCCCCACATCAAATACATACGCATCAACATCGAAGCCCAATCGTTACTTTCTGTTCCTCCTGCTCCAGCAGTAATTTGCAACACAGCACTCATACTGTCTCCTTCTTCAGAAAGCATATTTCGGAATTCAATATCCTCTAGATGTTTCAGAGTTACTCTATATTGCTCTTCGAGTTCTTCTTCGGTAAAACCTCCTTCTTTATAAAACTCGTAAGCTAATTGTAATTCTTCTGCATCAGCAACTGCTTTTTCGTAATCTGTAACCCACTTTTTTTCGGTACGTAAGTTTTTTACGATAATTTCGGCTTCTTTCGGGTTGTTCCAAAAGTCGGGTGCAAAGGTTTTTTCTTCCTCATTAGCTACCTGAATTCGCTTGCGCTCAATATCTAAATAACTCTCGAGGGCTTCAACTCTTTGTGCAATATCTTTTATGTCGTCTATGGTTATCATTATTTTTTAGTCTTAATAGTATAAAGTCATAAGGTCTTAAAATCAAAGGTCAAAAGTCCATTCCGACTTTAAAACTTTTGACTTTCGACTAAAATGGTAAATTAGGCATTCCCTCTTTAGCAACTGCAGCCAATTCTGCTTCGTTGATACTCGTAGCTCTATCGATAGTTTTGTTTAAAACCGTAATCAGGTAATCTTCTAGCTGCTCTTTGTCTTGTAAAAGCGAGTCATCAATCGTTAGAGCTTTAATTCTGCGGTTAGCGGTCATCGTTACCTTTAGTAATCCGTCTGAACTTTGTTCATCAATCAAGACGGTATCCAAACGCTTTTTAGTTTCTTCTATTTTTTTCTGGGCTTCTTTTAACTTACCCATCATTCCCATTAGATCTCCAAACATATTCTTTGTGTTTTTATAAGAAATGCAAATTTAGTAAATCGAAGTTTAAAGTTTTAGATTTAAAATTTAAACTTGTAATAAAAAACTTTTTTATATTGTGTTTTATCAATCTGTACTTTGTCTTTTCTTTAAAATAACGCTATTTTTGTACAAATTTTTAAAACTATGACATCACTACAAAACATCATTGAAAAAGCTTGGAATGATAGAGCTTTATTACAGGAAAACACAACGCAAAGTACAATACAAGAAGTAATAGAACTACTAGATACTGGTAAACTTCGCGTTGCTGAACCGACTACCAATGGATGGCAAGTAAACGAATGGGTTAAAAAAGCTGTAGTGATGTATTTTCCTATTCAAAAAATGGAAACTTTAGAGGCTGGAATTTTTGAATACCACGACAAAATGCCTTTAAAAAGAGGTTATGCTGAAAAAGGAATTCGCGTGGTGCCGAATGCTGTAGCAAGACATGGAGCTTATATTTCGAGTGGAGTGATACTCATGCCTAGCTATGTGAATATCGGTGCTTATGTTGATGAGGGCACCATGGTTGATACTTGGGCTACAGTCGGAAGTTGTGCTCAAATCGGAAAGAATGTTCACTTATCTGGAGGAGTAGGAATTGGAGGTGTGTTAGAGCCTTTGCAAGCCGCCCCAGTAATTATCGAAGACAATGCTTTTTTAGGTTCTAGAAGTATTGTAGTAGAAGGCGTTCGAGTAGAAAAAGAAGCTGTTTTGGGTGCTAACGTAGTGTTGACAGCGTCAACTAAAATAATCGATGTTACAGGGAGTGAACCTGTAGAATATAAAGGAATTGTTCCTGCCCGTTCGGTAGTGATTCCTGGAAGTTACACCAAAGAATTCCCTGCTGGGAACTACCAAGTTCCGTGTGCTTTAATTATTGGAAAAAGAAAGCCCTCAACCGATCTTAAAACTTCTCTAAACGATGCGTTGAGAGAATATAATGTTGCTGTTTAAAAAATATGACAACTGTCTACTGGTAACTAGCAACTATTAACTAAATTCGCACTTTCAAAAAATAAACATAAAAATGTATAGAAGTCATACTTGCGGAGAGCTCAATAGCTCAAATATTGGTCAAGAAGTAACACTTTCGGGTTGGGTACAAAAAACACGTGATAAAGGTTTTATGGTTTGGGTAGATTTACGTGATCGCTACGGAATTACTCAACTTATTTTTGATACTGAAAGAACCAGTACAGAAGTAATCGAAAAGGCAAAAACTTTAGGTCGTGAGTTTGTTATTCAGGCCAAAGGACAGGTAATCGAAAGAGCTTCAAAAAACCCGAATATGGCTACTGGAGATATCGAAATTTTGGTTTCAGAACTTAGAATACTAAACCAATCAGAAGTTCCCCCTTTTACAATCGAAGATAATACTGATGGTGGTGAAGATATTCGAATGAAATACCGCTATTTGGATATTCGTCGTAATCCGGTTAAAAACAGTTTAATTTTTAGGCATAAAGTAGCTCAAGAAGTTCGCAATTATCTTTCTGAACAAGGGTTTTGTGAAGTAGAAACTCCCTATTTAATCAAATCAACTCCAGAAGGAGCACGAGATTTTGTGGTGCCAAGCCGTATGAATCCAGGGCAGTTTTATGCACTTCCGCAATCTCCTCAAACTTTCAAACAGTTACTTATGGTAGGAGGAATGGACAAATACTTCCAAATCGTAAAATGTTTTAGAGACGAAGATTTAAGAGCCGATCGTCAGCCAGAGTTTACCCAAATTGACTGCGAAATGGCTTTTGTAGAACAAGAAGACATTTTAGATACTTTCGAAGGATTAACAAGACATTTACTAAAAGAAATCCACGGATTAGAAGTTGAGAAGTTTCCGAGAATGACTTTTGATGAGGCGATGCGTAAATATGGTAACGATAAACCCGATATCCGCTTTGGAATGGAATTCGGAGAGCTTAATCCTGTTGCCCAGCACAAAGATTTCGGAGTTTTCAATTCGGCAGAACTAGTTGTCGGAATTGCAGTTCCTGAAGGAGCAAGTTATACCCGAAAAGAAATCGATGCATTGATTGATTGGGTAAAACGTCCGCAAATTGGGGCTTCAGGAATGGTTTACTGTAAAGTAGAGCAAGACGGAAGCTATAAATCATCGGTTGATAAATTCTATGACCAAGACGATTTAGCTAAATGGGCAGAAGTTACGGGAGCTCAAAAAGGAGATATTATTTTCGTATTATCAGGACCTGCTAATAAAACAAGAAGTCAATTATCTGCTCTTCGTATGGAACTCGGAAACCGTTTAGGACTTCGCAAACCAAACGAATTTGCTCCGCTTTGGGTAGTAGATTTCCCTCTTTTGGAATGGGACGAAGAATCAGAGCGCTATCATGCGATGCACCACCCGTTTACCTCTCCAAAACCAGAAGATATGCACTTACTGGAAACCAATCCGGGCAAAGTGAGAGCAAACGCTTATGATATGGTGTTAAACGGAAACGAAATTGGTGGAGGATCCATCAGAATTCACGACAAAGCAACGCAAGCCAGAATGTTTAAACTCCTTGGATTTACTGACGAACAAGCCAAAGCACAGTTTGGATTCTTGATGGATGCCTTTCAGTACGGAGCACCACCACACGGAGGATTAGCTTTTGGATTAGATAGATTGGTGGCTATTTTAGGAGGTCAAGAAACCATTCGCGACTTTATTGCATTCCCTAAAAACAATTCAGGTCGAGATGTGATGATTGATGCCCCTGCTACTATTGACAGCCTGCAATTAGATGAGCTTCAGATTGCTTTAAATCTAAAAAATTAAATTTATTTAACTTATTGATTTACGGAAGTTAAGGTGATTTGTCTTAACTTCCTTTTTAGTTTATAAAAACCATTAATATGAAAAAAATAAGCATACTCGGGGCGGGTTGGTTGGGTTCTCCCCTTGCTTTACAACTAAAAGAAAACGGAAATCAACTAAAAGTTTCTACTACAAGTCCAGAGAAAATTTCCTTTTTTCAGAAGCACAATATGGAGAGTTTTCTGATTACCGTAGGCTCGGATTCTGATAACGAAAATATAGATAAACTCTTTTCAGATACTGATATTTTAATTATTACTATTCCGCCTGGACGGACACAAAATATAGAAAGCAATTATGTTGAGAAGATAAAATCAATTATTCCGTTTATAGAAAAACACCATATCAAAGAGGTTATTTATACGAGCTCCACAACGGTTTACCTCTCGTTACAAGGCGAAGTAAACGAAGAAACTCCAATTGTTCCTGTTTCTGAAATGGACAAACAAATCTTTGAAATTGAGAATTTATTAATCCATAATCCGAACTTCAACGCTACTATTTTAAGATTAGGTGGGCTTATCGGAGAAGACCGTCATCCAGTAACATTCATTGTAAAAAGAGAAGTTATCGAAGATGCTAACAATCCTGTGACCATGGTTCATAGAAGTGATATTATATGCTTTCTAGAGAGAATCGTTGGACAAGCCGTTCCGAACGAAATTTTTAATATTGTAGCTCCCATCCGTCTGAATCGTAGGGATTTTTATACTCAAGAGGCACAAAAATTAAATCTCTCTCCTATTCCTAAATTTGTAGACAATCCTCATGCAGATATGCGAAGAGTAAACGGAGAGAAAATCACCAAACGTTATAATTTAGAATATGTACACTTGGTTTAGTTATTAAACTCCAAAAAAAATACAGAAACCATAGGTTTAATCAAGAAATAGTAGTGAAATTCACCACTAATAATTATATTTGAAGAAATCAGATTTCTCTTACAATGCAAGTCTCCGAGTTAGCAAACTACACCGTAAATTTCATCAACAAAACGCATCAAAATATATTCTTGACCGGAAAAGCTGGTACAGGAAAAACAACCTTGCTCAAAGAAATTATCGAAACCACACACAAAAACACGGTTGTGGTTGCTCCTACCGGAATTGCAGCACTAAATGCAGGTGGAGTTACCATCCATTCGCTTTTTCAACTTCCGTTTGCCGGATTTTTACCTACACATAACCAGCCTCCTCAAATAGGTCCTAACACTCGTTTTGAAAACCGAAACACCTTACGAAAACACTTTATGATGAATAAAACTAAGCAAGATGTGATTCGGAATATGGAGCTCTTAATTGTAGACGAAGTAAGTATGCTTCGGGCTGATGTTCTGGACGCTATGGACTTTATGTTGCAGTCTGTACGCAGAAATAATGAGGCTTTCGGGGGTGTTCAGGTATTATTTATTGGAGATTTATTACAACTTCCTCCTGTTGTTCGTCAAGAAGAGTGGTCTGTTTTAAAAAATTATTATTCAGGGATGTTCTTTTTTCATTCACATGTGATTCAGCAAAACCCATTACTGTATATTGAGCTCGACAAAATCTACCGACAAACCGATCAAGATTTTATCAATATTCTGAACAATCTCAGAAATAATAAAATTTCACCACAGGATATTCAGATTTTAAACCAATACGTAAGACCAGATTTTGACATCAAAAACAACCAGAGTTATATTACCGTTACTACTCATAACGCAAAAGCCGACAGCATTAACAACCAGTCTTTAAAAGACTTAAAAGGAAAATCTTTTAAATATTATCCTGAAATAGTCGGAGAATTTCCAGATAAAATTTACCCCGTTGATCAAGAACTCGAACTGAAAGTAGGAGCTCAAATTATCTTTATCAAAAACGATTTAAGCTTTGAAAAACGCTATTTCAACGGAAAAATGGGAATTGTTCATTCGTTATCTGAAGAAGAAATTGTGGTTCATTTTCCTGAAGAAAATAAATACATCGAAGTCGAAAAATACGAATGGGAAAACATTCGTTATACGGTAGATGAAAATACCAAAGAAATCAATGACGAAGTACTGGGAACTTTTACCCATTATCCCATAAAATTAGCTTGGGCAATTACGGTTCATAAAAGTCAAGGACTCACTTTTGACAAGGCTGTGCTGGATGTTTCGCAAGTTTTTGTACCTGGTCAAGCCTATGTAGCGCTCTCTAGATTGCGCTCTTTAGATGGATTGGTCTTACTAAAGCCTATTCAGCTCAACGGAATCACAAACGATGTTTCGGTAATGGACTATTCGAAGAATAAAACGGAAAAGGAAGTATTACAATACGAGCTAGATATTCAGACCCGAAAATATATTCAACGTTGTATTTCCAAAGCTTTTTCGTGGAGAATGATGCAAAGTGTGTGGAGAAATCACGTGCAAAGTTATGCTACAGAGCTTCCGAAAAGCAAAAAAAGTGAATTTAAAAAATGGGCAGAAGAGCAATTCGGTAAAATTGAAGAGCTCCTTGTTCATTCCGAAAAATTCATAGCTCAGCTCAATCACCTCTTTAGCTCTAAGCCTTATAATTTTAGTTATATTGAAGAGCGATTTAATAAGGCTTACGACTATTTCTTTCCAAAACTAGACGATTTGACTTTTGGGGTTTTATATACCTGCGAAAAAGTAAAACGCATTAAGAGGGTCAAAAGCTTTTATGAGGAAATCTCGGAACTCGAAGAACTGCAAATCAAAACCGTTTTAAATCTAAAAAAGACAAAACTACTGGTTCAGGCAATTGCAGAAGGCAAAGACCTCTCTAAACAAACGCTGAAATCAAATACAATGGACGAATACCGTATCAATCATTTGGTGCGGATTGCTGAAATCATCAGAAAACACGCTTTGAATTTTGAGGATGATGATGATTTTGATGAGGGCTATTACGACAAACCTAAAAAACAAAAAGTTCAGAAAAAACCTACTACAGATATAACACTGGAGCTTTGGAACAAAAAACTATCGGTTGAAGAAATTTCTGTGGAGCGAAAACTGACCACCAACACCATCTACGGACATCTGGCCAAACTCATTGAGCAAAGAGCAATTACGCTAGCTGATGTACTTCCTGCTGCAAGAATTTCAGAGCTGTATGAACTTTTCTCTCAAAACCCGGGTAAAACTTCAGGAGAGCTTCGAGAAATTTCAAATAATGAATTCTCGTGGGAAGAATTGCGATTGTTTAGAGCTACGATGGATTTAAAAAAGGAATAAACGCAGTATATTTGTACATAATACTTTCAGCCCATGAATACTAAAGAACAAAAACTTCAGGCATTTTCTCGACTACTTGATATTATGGACGATTTACGCGAGAAATGTCCGTGGGATAAAAAACAGACACTTCAATCGCTCCGTTACTTGACTATCGAAGAAACTTACGAACTCGGAGATGCTATCATGGAGAACGATTTACAGGAAATCAAAAAAGAACTGGGAGATTTACTACTGCACATTGTTTTTTATTCTAAAATCGGTTCAGAAACAGGAGATTTTGACATCGCTGATGTAGCTAACGGAATTTGCGAAAAGCTTATCCATCGACATCCGCATATTTACGGGGATGTTAAAGTAGAAAACGAAGAAGATGTAAAGCGAAATTGGGAAGAACTCAAACTCAAAGAAGGTCGAAAATCCGTTTTAGAAGGTGTACCCAACAGTCTTCCTGCTATGGTTAAAGCTAATCGCATTCAGGAAAAAGTAAAAGCAGTGGGGTTTGATTGGGAAGAACCACAACAAGTTTGGGAAAAAGTTCAGGAAGAATTGGGCGAACTCCAAGCCGAAATAAGCAGCGGAAATCAAGAAAAAATCTATCAGGAATTTGGCGATGTGTTATTCTCGATGATAAATTATGCGCGTTTTCTGAAAGTAAATCCAGAAGATGCTTTAGAGCAAACCAACAAAAAATTTATCAAGCGATTCAAATACTTAGAAAAAAAGTCTAACGAAATCGGAAAACCACTTTCTGAAATGACCCTAGCCGAAATGGATGTGTATTGGAACGAGGCAAAGAAAATTTAGTGATTTGCCTGTCAGTAAACACCTATTCCTATGAATACCAAACAATTACCTGTTATTTAAAGCAAACCGGAATAATTTCACCATTTGCTAATCGGTATTTATCGACTAGTTCTGGAGCAATCTTTTGGGTATAATCTTCTTCAAGAACCGTAAAACCAATCGAGCGAAGTTTATTAAAATAATCTCTTCCGTAAATTCTTACGTGATCATATTGCCCGAATATTTTGGCTCTTTCTTTTGGGTCGGTAATTGAATTGTCTTCAAAAGTATTGTCTCTTGATAAATCTTGCGGAATCTGCAAAATTGCCATTCCGCCTCTTTTAAGTACCCGATATAATTCCCGCATGGCTTTAGTATCATCAGGAATATGTTCTAAAACGTGATTACAGAAGATTATATCAAATTCCTCCTCTTTAAAAGGCAGATTGCATATATCTGCTTTGATATCTGCTAAAGGCGAATTTAAATCCGTAGTAGTATAATCAAGGTTTATTTGCTTGCGGAAACGTTTGTAAAATGCTTGTTCGGGAGCAAAATGCAATACTTTTAGGGGTGCAGTAAAAAAATCCGTTTCGTTTTTTAGGTACAACCACAGGAGTCGATGTCTTTCAAGTGAGAGCGTACTAGGTGAGAGTACATTTTCTCTTTGATTTTCGTATCCGTAGGGCAAAAATTTTCTGAAGCTCTTACCATCAATCGGATCAGTGTAGCGATTGCCCTTTAGCCATAAAACCAAAACAGGACGAATTAAGTAACTCATCCTGATAAGTATTGGTCTTGGTACCAAGTTTAATATAAACTTGAATAGTTTTTTCATTAAACTATAAGTTTGTTCTGTCTAAAAGCGTCTTCTTCTGTACTTTCGATTCCTAATGCTTTGTAAATATAATAAAAAGTCGAAAGAATCTCTGGTTTCCCGTCAATCAACGCTACATCGTGCTCGAAGTGTGCAGAAGGTTTTTCGTCTCTTGTAGAAATTGTCCAACCATCTTTAAGCTGACGAATATTTTTCGTCCCCATATTTATCATCGGTTCAATAGCAATAACCATCCCTTCGACAAAAAGCTTTCCTCTGCCTCTTTTTCCGTAGTTTGGAACTTCGGGATCTTCGTGCATTTTTCGTCCTAATCCGTGTCCTACAAGCTCACGAACAACGCTATAACCTCTTTCTTCACAATACTTCTGAATAGCGCTTCCAATATCTTCTACTCTATTACCTGCTCGGAATTGGTCAATACCCACGTAGAGCGATTCTTTGGTGGTTTTTAGAAGACGTTTTTTATCTTCTGACACTTCGCCTACCTCAAAGGTATAAGCGTGATCTCCGTAAAACTCGTGCACAATAGCTCCACAATCAACAGAAACAACATCTCCGTTCTGAAGAGGTCGATTAGTTGGTAATCCGTGAACAATTTGTTCGTTTACACTAGTCAATAAAGTTGAAGGACAACCGTAGAGCCCTAAAAATCCAGGAACACCTCCGTTATCTCTGATGTATTGTTCGGCTAAATTATCAAGGTGAAGTGTGGTTACACCTTCTTTTATTTCGCTTGCTAACATTCCTAATGTTTTAGAAACCAATAGGGCTGCCTCACGCATCAATTCTATTTCTTCTCTTGTTTTTGGGATAATCATATCAAAAGCTTTTTAATGCAAATAAAAAAAGAGCAACATCTCTGTTGCTCTTTTGCTCCCCCTCTTGGGCTCGAACCAAGGACCCTCTGATTAACAGTCAGATGCTCTAACCAACTGAGCTAAGGAGGAATTTTACTTCCTTTTTTGTGGTTGCAAATATACAACTGTTTTTATATTCTGCAAATAAAAAAACAAAAAAATATTTACTTTTTTTGTTTTAAAAATGTAACTATTTATTGATGAGCAGGTTTAAGCAAATCATTAACTGTCTTAACAGGATTAAAAGTTTGCAGGGAAACCTCTACAAAGACAGAAATCCAATCAGACATTGCTCCATTCCATAGTCCAGGAAGCTCATATCCTAATATAGGGTAACCGTCTTTTGTTTTTTCGGTCAAAAAACCAGTGTTGTTATCTCTGTAATTTAGTAAATCGAATTTCTCTCCTTTATAATTCTTAATTCCACACACTAAATCAACAGGATTAAAGTGGGTGGAATGCTCTAAAATTTGTTTTTGAGTCTCATTAGATTTATCTATTTGTGAGATTTCTACAATTTGCAATGACACTTCTCCCCTACTATTCTTTACCCAAAACGGACCTCCTCCAGGTTCTCCTTCGTTTTTCACCATTCCACAAATACGCATCGGTCGGTTGAGCTTATTTTTTAGGAATTCTATTTTGTTTAATTTATTGAGATTATCAAAATTATTTGGAATAAGAATATTTATTTTTTGAGCAAACAAGCTAATTTCTTTAAGAGTATTATCTGAAACATCCTGCTCTAGTTCTTTTAAATAGCTAAATACTTGTTGTTGCAACTCAATAAGTATTCCTCCTAAGGCTTTTTTGTACAAGATAATTTCGTCAAAATAATTAGAACTTACGTTATCGATATTTTTGATAAAAATAATATCCGCCTCTAAATCATTCAAATTTTCTAGCAAGGCTCCATGTCCCGATTGTCTAAACAGGATATTGCCGCATTTCTTGCGAAAAGGTGTCTTATTAAAGTGTACTGCAATGGTGTCTGTCGACTTTTTCTGAAACGAAAAATCTACTTCCAATCCGTTTTGTTCCAATCTTTCTATGGCTTCCTCTGTAGCTTTCTTGAAAGTGGATAAGTGCTCTTCTGAAATGGTAAAATGAACTTTTGTCTTTTGATTCGAATTAGCATACAAAAAAGCTTCTTTTAACTGTTCGCTTACGGGTGTTTCATTTTTGTGAAAAGGCAAAACTCCTTTAGGAAGGTTACAATAGTTCAAATACTTATCAGAGAGTAAAATACTAACAACAGTATAGTAATACTTATCCTTAGGCCATGATTTATAATTTGGAAAATCTGCTTTTAGGATCTTTTTTACATCTTTATAAAACGGAAATTTGTCCAGTCCTACAAAAAAAGCATTTAAATCGTAAGCATGGTTATGATTTATATAAGCATTTATGGTTTCTTCTTCAGGGTTAAAGTAAGTCAAAAACTTACTCAAAAATTGAAACATCCTACTCGCAGCTCCTGATGCAGGGACAAATTTTTGAATATTATAGCTATCTTTATTCGCATCAAACAGTAATGCTTTTTTTTGAATTTCGTCTTCTGCAAGCTTATAAATTCCGTCCTCTATCGTAGCTGCCCTATCTAAATTTATAAAGGGAATTCCTCTTTCAAAGACCTCTATTTGCCTTAGAACATCCTCTAGGGTAATTCCTCTTTTTTCAAATTCTACTAGGTCCTCGGTGCTAAAGCCTCGCTTTTGAGCTAATTCTAAATCATTTACTATCTGAACCGCTTTTTGCTTTCTTTCTTGCTCATTGCCCGAAATTTCAATAAAAGGTACATTTATATCCATTAACCTCTTTTTAAAATAATTGTAATGATTTTCTCTTTCAAAAGGAGCATCTCTTATTCCGTCATTTTCCCACTCTACATCAATGCCGGTCAAAAGGTACAAATCATATTTTAGATTATCAATACATTCAGCAAAAAACGAGTCAGCCTGTTTGAAGTAAAGCTCTGAATAAATCATGGTTTGAACAAAGTTTGTATCACAAAACACAAATTTATTAGCTTGCTTTAAGGCTTCATTTTCTAAAGAAATTTGATTTTCAACCAGAGTATAATTATCAGATTGTTCGACTAACTTGTTTTCGTTTTCAAGTTTTGCTACCGAAAATTCCCGCAAATATTCTTTTACCCAAACCGTATTAAAATTATCGGCCAAAAACTTAGCTAAAGTTGTTTTACCAGTACTTTCTGGTCCAACTAATACAATTTTTATACAGTCTGATTTTCTTTGTTCCAAATCTTTTTCCATTCTAAATACCCCAAAACAGCTATAATAGTGTAAATAAGAAATAATAGGCTTGTTATTGTATATCCCTTAAAATAATATAACGGAATGGATATAAAATCTCCTACAATCAAAAAAATCCAATGTTCGACTTTTCGTTTGGCCAGTAAATACATTCCCACAAAAAACAATCCTGTGGTAAAGACATCCACATACGACCACCAAACCCCAAATTTTTCGAAATAAAGATACACTAATACTACAAATATAGTAGAAAAGACAAATAGTAAAGCAGATGCTTGATAATCTTTGCGATTGAGCCTCGTAATAGGAAGTAGCGGTTTATTATCGGAGGAAGTACTCCATAAAAACCAACCATAAACACTCATTACGAAGTAATAAATATTGATAATCATATCTCCAAAAAGTTCCCATTTATACAAGAGATACACAAAAATCAGAGTGCTAACAATTCCTGTCGGATAGACTCTTATATTGTTTTTTTTGGAATATAATACGCTCGCAATAGCAAAAAGAACTGCTACGAGCTCTAACACAATGTGTAAAGTTGAATAGTCTTTGTATGGTTCGAAAAGAATTTCCATCTTTTTAGCTTACAGTCGTTATTTACAGTCAGAAAAAACACGACTGTAAACTAATCATTCACTTCTATCTCCTTTAATAATTTTCAACACAAACACGTATAAATTATCATCAAAAAATACCTCTTTGATTTTAGAATTGAGGAAAGGCATAAGCTTGTCGTAATCTCCATAAATCTGAGTGCTTAAATTATTTTCAATCACTTTAAATTCAGAAGCTCGCAATTCTTTGATGAAATCTAAAATAGGTTCTTGATATTCATTTTTTATTGGATATAGACTGATGTCGACAGATACTTTCATAACTAATATAAATCAGGGAATTTAGTTGGATTTGCTTCGCTTATCATCGCATAAACTTTTTCGAAAATATCTTCAGCTGATGGTTTCGAGAAGTAATCTCCGTCTGTTCCATAAGCTGGTCTGTGCGCTTTTGAAGCCAGTGTTTGTGGTTTACTGTCTAAATATTGATAAGCATTTTGTTCATCAACGATTTGTTGTAAGATATAAGCCGAAGCCCCTCCAGGGACATCTTCATCAACTACAAGCAAACGATTGGTTTTAGCAATGCTCTTAACGATGTCTTTATTGATATCAAATGGCAAAAGCGACTGCACATCTATAATCTCTACTTCAATTCCTACTTCTGACAGTTCTTTGGCTGCTTGCTCAATAACTCTTAAAGTAGAACCGTAAGAAACCACAGTAATATCTTGTCCTTCACGGATGGTTTCTACTACTCCGATTGGAGTTGTGAATTCCCCTAAATTTAATGGCATTTTTTCTTTCAGACGGTATCCGTTCAAACACTCTACCACCAAGGCTGGTTCGTCTGTTTGAAGTAAAGTATTATAAAACCCTGCGGCTTTTGTCATATTTCTAGGAACTAATACGTGGATTCCACGAATAGCGTTCAGAATCATTCCCATTGGAGAACCTGAATGCCAAATTCCCTCCAAACGGTGTCCACGCGTACGAACAATTACAGGAGCTTTTTGCCTTCCTTTGGTTCTGTATTGTAGTGTTGCTAGATCATCGCTCATAATTTGGATAGCATATAGCAAATAATCTAAATATTGTATTTCAGCTATCGGACGTAATCCTCTCATAGCCATTCCGATTCCTTGTCCTAGGATAGTAGCTTCACGAATTCCTGCATCAGCAACGCGCAATTCTCCAAACTTCTCTTGTAATCCTTCAAGTCCTTGATTTACATCTCCAATATGTCCAGAATCTTCTCCAAAAATCAAACTTTCTGAGTATTTTGAGAAGATAGCATCAAAATTATCTCTGATAACGAGTCTTGCATCGACTAGTTCTGCATTTTCGTCATATTGAGGTTTGATTTCTTGAACTGAAAAAACATTCTTCTCTGATTCAGAGAACAAATGCGAGCTGAAATTCGGTTGTATTTTTTCTTTGTAAGCAGTAATCCAATTTGCTAATTCGTTGTGCGAAGCCTCTCCAATAACTAAGCGCAATACTTTTCGGGCTGTGCTTAAAATTTCTTTTCGAATAGGCTCTTTTGAAGCTTTTAAATCAGAAATTAAACTTTCGATAAATACTTTATTTGAACTTGCGGAAGCTACTTTTTCTAATAGTGCAACAGTTTCTTTTTGTTCGTTTTTTATAGGATTCAAGTAGTTATTCCAAGCATTTTTCTTGCCTTCAAGTACTTGTTTTTTGATTGCTTCGTGCATTTCATTAAGCTCTTCTTCCGAAGCAATATCACTTGCCATCATCCAGAGTTTCATTTGACGAATACAATCAAAATCAGCTTCCCACTTTAATCGCTCTTCGTTTTTATATCTCTCGTGAGACCCCGAAGTCGAGTGTCCTTGAGGCTGTGTAAGTTCTTGAACGTGAATTAAAACAGGAATGTGTTTCTCTCTCGCCACCTCAGCTGCTTTTTGATAGGTAGCAACCAAATCTGCATAATCCCACCCTTTTACCGTAAGTATTTCGTATCCATTAGTTCCTTCTTCTCTTTGAAAGCCTTTTAGTATTTCAGAGATGCTTTCTTTAGTAGTTTGGTGTCTTGCATGAACCGAAATTCCGTAGTTATCATCCCAAACACTCATTACCATTGGCACTTGAAGAACTCCAGCAGCATTAATGGTTTCAAAAAACAGTCCTTCGGATGTACTGGCATTCCCGATGGTCCCCCAAGCTACTTCGTTTCCGTTTACCGAAAAGTTGCTTGAGTCAATTCCTGATACGTTTCTGTATATTTTCGAGGCTTGGGCCAGTCCTAACAATCGAGGCATCTGACCTGCTGTAGGAGAGATATCAGAGCTTGAATTTTTTTGTTGTGTAAGGTTTTTCCAATTTCCGTTTTCGTCAAGAGAGTGAGTCGCAAAGTGTCCTCCCATCTGACGTCCTGCAGACATTGGATCAAAATTTAAATCAGTATGACCATACAATCCAGCAAAAAACTGTTCAATAGTCATTTGTCCAATAGCCATCATAAAAGTTTGATCGCGATAATATCCCGAGCGGAAATCTCCATCTTTGAAAGCTTTTGCCATTGCCAATTGAGGCACTTCTTTTCCATCTCCAAAAATTCCGAATTTAGCTTTTCCTGTTAGTACTTCACGTCTTCCAAGAAGGCTACATTCTCTACTAATAAGAGCTGTTTTATAATCGTTTAAAACCTCGGTTTTAAAATCTTCGAATGAAAGGATTTCTTTGTTTTTTATAGTACTCATTCTGTATAGTCATTTATGAATTTTACAAATATAAGCATTCAATCTCTATTTCACAAAGAGGATTTCTCACTACAAATGAATTATTTTTACGAATATTACATCTGACAGCCTGTTTTACTACATTTTACCTCTTTTATAAAAAATCTATTATTCGCTCTAAAGCCATCCCTCTAGAACCTTTAATTAGAATGTTTTTATTTGTTATTCTATTCTCTGAAAAATATTTTTTTAGTTCCTCAAAAGAACTATAAAATCTCTTATTTATAGCTTCAATTCGATTTGAATAAAAATCATTACCTACAAAAAAAACTTCTGTCTCTAAACAATCTTGAACAAGTGAAATTATATTTTTATGCTCTATTAAACTTTCTTTGCCAAGTTCGAACATATCTCCAAGAATCATAACTTTTGAGCCTTCTTTTAAATTTATAAAATTCTCAATAGCTACTTTCATACTACTCGGATTAGCGTTATAAGCATCCAATATTATCTTGTTAGAATTCTTTTCAATAATCTGTGAACGGTTATTTGTAGGTATATAATTTTCGATTGCTTTTTTAATTTTCGTATTTTCTACCTTAAAATATTTTCCGATAGTGATTGCCGCTGCAATATTAGGAGCGTTATAATTCCCTATAAGGTTAGATTGAATTTCGACCCCTTCAAAGTCTATCTTTACAAATGGATTCGCTTCAACCGAATTTATAAAAACAAAGGCGTTATTATCTTTGAACGAAAAAGCATACTGATTTAATCCTTCTGATTTTTCTACCTGAAGAGAATCATCAAGGTTTATAAAAACTTTTTTTTCAGGCTTTTCTCCTTCATCTTTATCAAACTCTTCATTTCGAATATACTCATAAAGTTCGCTTTTGCCTTTAATCACTCCTTCAAAACCACCAAACCCGTCTAAATGTGCCTTTCCAAAATTAGTGATATATCCTATATTGGGTTGAGCTATATTACATAAGAATTCTATTTCTTTTTGGTGATTAGCCCCCATTTCAACAACACCTATCTCAGTTTTGTTATCAAAAGAAAGCAAAGTAAGAGGTACTCCTATATGATTGTTTAGATTCCCAATAGTAGCTTTTACGTTATATTTCTGTGAAAGAACCACGCTAATGAGTTCTTTGGTAGTGGTTTTGCCATTACTTCCTGTGAGTGCAATAATAGGAAGCCCTAATTGATTTCGATGAAATTGAGCTAATTCTTGTAAGGTTTCAAGAGAATTATTTACTAAAATTGTTCTCTGGTCAATATAATACGTTGGATTATCAATAATAACACAAAGAGCTCCATTATCAAGAGCTTGTTTAGCAAAAGTATTTGCATCAAAGTTTTCTCCTTTAATAGCTACGAAAAAATCATTTTCTTGAATCTTCCGAGAGTCTATAACAACTTTCTCTGATTTGAGAAACCATTGATGTATTTCTGATATTTTCATACAAAGACAAAAAGTAATAATAAAAACAAAAGCCCAATTAAGGGCTTTTGTTGTAATTTACATTATGAAAGAATTAACCTCTCGCTTTTTTTCTATTAGATTTTGAACCTGCTTTACTCATCGCACATCTAAATCCGATATCATCTGTTGCCATATATTGAGGATAATATCTACGTTGAGCTGGGTCTAACCAATACGCTCTATCTCTCCATGATCCTCCTTTATAAACTCTTGAGTTATTATCAACAAGAGTAGTTCTTTTGTTAGACTGATCCCACTGTCTTGAAAGTTCTTCTTCTCCTGAAAGTGTATCTTCAGTAACTTCTGCTTTATGACGTGGTGAGTTATACATTCTTTTACCATTTTCGTCTGCAGAACGATCTTCTGAACCTGATAGATAAAAATCTTTCATTGATTGAGGATCTCCATCGCGATAGTCACGGTTATCACTTTTATCGAAGTTATATCTCAAATAAGTTTCGTTTTCGTCAACTGGCACCTTAGATACTTGTCCTGGAAGTCCTACAGCAATTTGTTTTCCGCTTGGTGTAGTTTCGAATCTGATAGAATCAGCTGTTACAAAAACAGTTTTTCCATCTTCTCCGATTTCATTTTTAGTATAAACGTTACCTCTAAAGTAGTTGAAATCGTTCATTTCGTCGTCAACAATAGGTCTATACACATCAAGAACCCACTCGTTTACGTTTCCTGCCATATCATACAACCCGAAAGAGTTAGCTGGATAGCTTGCTACAGGAACAGTAATATCTCCTCCATCACTTGACCAACCTGCAGGTCCTCCGTAATCTCCTTTACCTTGTTGGAAGTTAGCTAACTGATCTCCTCTGTATTTTCTTTTACCTGAACGAGTATAAGAACCACTCCAAGGATATTTTTTCTTACCTCTATATAGGTTATACTCTCTGTTTTCATTTAAGGCTAAAGCCGCATATTCCCATTCTGCTTCAGTAGGAAGTCTGTATTCAGAAATAATAAGCCCTGAAGATCTAGAAGCGTATACATTTAAAGTATCTTCTTCTCCTCTTTGTCTTCTTTTAAGAACAACCTCTTCATTTCCTGCAAAAGAAGTAGTTGGAGAAACAACATAAGCATCTCTACTAAAATATGTTTCTGCATTTAGTTCTTTTGATTTTGCACCTCTAGCAAGGAATTTATTTTGCTCTAAAATATCCATTTGAGCAAAATCTGTTCTCCATTTACAAAACTCCATAGCTTGTATCCAGTTCACACCTACTACAGGGTAGTTACCATAAGCAGGATGCCAGAGATAATCTGTCACCATAGATTCATTATATCCTAGACGATCTCTCCATACAAGTGTATCAGGAAGTGCTCCAGTATAAATATTTTTATAATTTTCTTGCGTAGGTGGGAATACCTTTTTGATATAGAATAAATATTCTGCATACATCATATTGGTAACCTCCGTCTCATCCATAAAGAATGACTGTACGTGTTGTTGATTTGGAGTATTGTTCCAGTCATGCATCGGGTCGTCTTGTACTTTACCCATCGTAAAAGTACCTCCTTCAACAGCAACCATTCCAATAGGAGTATCCTGTTTCTTGAATTTGGAGTTATAACTAAATCTTCCCTCTCTACCGTCCATTTTCCAGCCGGTAGCTTTAGAAACACCCGATTTGTTTTTACTACAACTTGTCATTCCTGCCATTAGTCCAGCAAGAAGAAGTAAATTTAAAATTACAATTTTGTTAGTTCTCATAATGTTTAACAAATACTAAATTAGCGGTGCAATATAATAATTAACAATTAAATCACAACAACAAATTATTAAAATTTTTATACTCTCTGAAATTATGTGTTTTTCAGAAGAACGCAAATTTATAAGTTTTATTATATAAATTGTTATTCGAAATAATTATTTTTACTTTTTTGTAATATTTAACACTTATTATCGTTATTGGTAAGCGATGAAAAACATTATACACTACATACTGCTACTATCTTGTATGGCTTCTTTCGGTCAGAAAGAAATCAATATCAACTTGGAATGGAAAGACACACCACTTGTATTTTCTGAAGATATAAGTATTCAGGTTCCTCATTTTCAGTCACAGTACTTTCATTATGACGGAAGCAAGAACATCATTCTCTTCACTTATTCTTCTTTGAATTCATCAGAAAATGATTTGGTCATTAGCAATATAACCTACGAAAACATTACTAAAGAACAATTAGGGCGGTTAGACACAGAAAAGCTACCCCAAGAAATTCGAAAAGAAGTATTTGTAAGTAGAGGTCGCGATGATCGTTTTTTGACCATAGAATTCGAACCTATAATTAAAGAAGGTAATTCTTTTAAGAGAGTAAAATCTTTTACTTTAAACCCTATACAATCCTACACCACTTATAGTACTTCTGATATAAATGAAGTCCCTACTCTTACCAACTCGGTTTTAGCAACTGGAGAGTGGTATAAATTTTATGTTGAAAAATCAGGCGTATATAAATTATCGCGTTCCTTTATTCAAAGTTTGGGAATGAACCTAAATAACGTAAATCCTCAAAAGATAAAAATTTACGGAAATGGTGGACGAATGATTCCGTTGAGAAACAATGTAGAATATCCGTTTGATTTACAAGAAAATGCCATCCAGCTTATCGGAGAAGAAGACGGGAAGTTCGATTCTCAAGATTATGTGCTTTTTTATGCAGAAGGAGTTGATACTTACAATCAAGAAAGTGATACTCATCTAAATTTATACAGTAATCGCTCCTATTATTATATTACTGCCAGCGGAATAAATGACGGTAAACGAATTAACACTATGTCTGAACCTGGTGGAGCTCCCACTCTATCTGTATCAGAATTTGATGATTATCAGTTTTACGAAAGGGATTTAAACAATTTTGCCCGAATGGACCGAAAGTGGTTTGGAGAAACCTTTAACATTCAGAATGAGCAGACTTTTAAATTTAGCTTTCCTAATTTAGTTACATCAGTACCTGTCAAATTAAATACAAACACAGCTCTAAACAGTCATCACTTGCCTGCTACATTTGTTTTTTCTGCCAATGGAAACACTGTCGGCAGTACAACCTTTGCTCCAGGAAGTCCTAACGAGGATTATTCAGGAAGAGAAAAAGCACTTACTACCACTTTTAATGCTTCGTCTGAAAACATAGACATTACAGTTAGTTACAACAACAACGGAGTTCCGACAGTAACAGGATATCTCGACTATATTGCTATTTCGGCACGAAGACAACTCCGTGGGATCAATAAACAGTTTGCGTTTTTTTATGATGAGGCACAAAGCAATATCGGGATTATTGAATACCAAATCAATTTTGCCTCTACCATAAAAGAAGTTTGGGATGTTACGGATATTTTTAATGTAACTAAAAAAGAAAATACTGCCAACGCCACTTTTTCTTTTAAGGCAAATATGGGAGAAAAAAGAAAATATATTGCGCTTGAACCCAATGATTATTATACTCCTTTGAGAGAGACTCAAAACATGAAAGTGGTCAATCAAAATCTAAAAGGCACTATTTTTAAAGACAATACTGGAAATTTCACTGATGTGGACTACATCATTGTAACTCCCGCTTTTTTGAATACACAAGCAGAAAAACTAGCCAATTTTCACAGAAATAACTCAGGGCTTATTGTCAAGGTGGTTAATCTTGAGAGTATTTATCAAGAATTTTCTTCTGGAAAACAGGACATAGGAGCTATCCGAAATTTTATCAGATACGTTTACCACAATGCTTCGCAAGCTGACAAGCGCATTAAATACCTGAATCTTTTTGGGGATGCTTCGTACGATTACAAAAACAGAATCCAAGGAAACACCAACATTGTTCCGATTTATCAGCCCTATAGAGGCAATGGAAACTTTTATACTGGAGACAGGTGTTCGGACGACTATTTTGTGATGATGGATGACAACGAAGGAAACTTATCAAATAGCGATAGACCTGATATTGCAGTAGGGCGAATGCTAGTTAGCACAGTAACTCAAGCCGAACAAATGGTTCAGAAAGTTATTGACTATTACGACCCAAAATCATACGGAAAATGGAGAAACACCATTACTCTGATAGCTGACGATATAGACAAAAGTTCGGACAGGAATATGCAATTTCAAATGGACCAACTAGCCATAGATATCGAACAAAACAGACCCTTTTTTAATATTAATAAAATTTATACCGATGCTTATGTTCAAGAAACTGCTTCGGGAGGGGCAAGATACCCACAAGCTCGAACAGATATTGTAAACGCTTTTGAAACAGGGTCTTTGGTTTTTAATTATTTAGGACATGGAGGAGAAGAAGGCTTGGCTCACGAACGCATTTTCGAAAAATCAGACGGAGAGAATCTCGGAAATCAGTTTAAATACCCTTTATTTATAACCGTTACTTGTTCGTTTACTAAATTTGACAACCCCTTGCGACCAACAGCTGGAGAATATGTATATTGGAATCCAACGGGAGGAGCAGTTGCGATGATTACTACCACAAGGGTTATCGGAATTGGGACAGCCGAAAACTTCAACCGTCGACTTGGAGAAGTATTGTTTTCGTACGGAAATTATGCTGGCCAGCCTTATCCGACAATTGGAGAAGCATTGCGATTAGCCAAAAATTATCATGGAGGTATGGACGCTACTCGAATGGTTGCTTGTGTAGGAGACCCAGCCTTACAACTCGCTATTCCTAAACCAAATATCGTTTTAACTCACATTAATGATACTCCTATAAACAACTACAACGGTAGCCTGCAAGCTCTGTCGTATGTAAAAATAAAAGGAGAAGTAACCAACGAATCAGGAGCTTTATTATCCAATTATACTGGAGAATTAGCTATCCAGATTTTTGACAAAAAAATAAATCGAAATACTCTAGGAAATGACGGATATACCGAAGCGGGGCAACTGGTAACTATGAATTTCGATATTTTGGGAGAAACCATTTTTAGAGGAAATGTAACTGTTATTGGTGGAATTTTTGAATTTGATTTTGTAGTTCCAAAAGATATACGCATTCCGATTGATTATGGAAAAGTAAGTTTCTATTCTAAGCGATTAAATCCTCTAGAAGACAAAGCAGGCTATTCTAAAGATATTAGAATTGGTGGGGTGAATGAAAATGCTCCTCTGGACAACATCCCTCCTACAGTAAAATTATACATGAACGACACTAATTTTATTTCGGGCGGAATCACCAACCATTCCCCTATTTTTTTAGCTTATCTGGAAGATGAAAACGGAATGAATACAGCAGGGGGGATTGGTCATGATATGGTTGCTATTTTGGACGGAGATGAGACCAATCCTTATATCTTGAATGATTATTATCAAACGAACTTGGATGATTATACCAAAGGGAAAGTTTCGTATCCTTTCAGAAATTTAGCTCCTGGATTACATACCATTACTTTTAAAGCTTGGGATGTCTATAATAATATGGTTACGGCTGAAATTCAATTTATTGTAGTGGGAGATGATAAAATTCAACTCGAAAATGTACTGAATTATCCTAATCCGTTTGTGAGTTATACTGAATTCTGGTTTTCGCACAACCGTCCTTTTGAGCCTTTGGAAGTACAGGTTCAAGTTTTAACCATTACAGGAAAAGTTGTTTGGACTAAAAATCAGACTATTATAACCGAAGGCTTTTTGTCAAGAGATATTACTTGGGACGGAAAAGATGATTTTGGAGATAAAATAGGAAAAGGAGTTTACGTTTATAAGCTTACTGTAAGATCAACTTTAACAGGAAAAAAAGCAGAAAAACACGAGAAACTCGTTATACTTTAGTATAGAATAGTATATTTGTGCAAATTAAAGAAGAATACCATACAATGAAAAAAATCGCATTATTAGCCATTTGTTTATTTACGCTCAAAGGAGCTTTTGCTCAAGACAATAATAGAGTCATCTCGACTGCAGTACCATTTTTATTAATCCCTGCTGATGCCCGCTCTGCTGGAATGGGAGATGTAGGAGTTGCTACTTCTGCAGATGGATATTCACAACAACACAACCCCGCAAAATATGCTTTTGCCCTTGATGAGCAAGGAGTTTCTGTAAGTTATACCCCTTACCTTACCGAATTAGTAAATGATATTAATTTAGGTCAATTAAACTACTACTACAGACTTAACGAACGTAGTGCTTTTGGTGCAAGTTTGCGTTATTTTGGATTAGGCGACATATTACTTACTGAAAGTTTTGATGATGAAGGAAGACCCGTTAGCCCGAATGAATTGGCACTGGATGTTTCGTATTCATTGCGTTTAGGCGAAAGATTTGCGATGGCTGTAGCAGGTCGCTACATTCGTTCGGCTCTTAAAATTCCAGATGAACTCACAGACGCTTCGGCTGCTAATACGTTTGCTGTTGATTTAGCGGGATATTATCAATCCGAAATCACGGCTTATGGTGATTTTGATGGTCGTTGGAGAGCTGGATTTAACTTTCAGAATCTAGGGCCAAAACTTAGCTATGATGATGATGAGTTCAGCTCAAACTTCTTGCCATCTAACTTAAAGCTAGGTGGAGGTTTTGACTTTATCATGGACGAATACAACACTATTGGAGTGACTTTAGAAACCACCAAATTATTAGTTCCTACCCCACAAACAAGAGAAGGAATGACTGCAGATGAAAGAGCTCAAGCTTATGACGACTATCAAAGAACCAACTGGTTTTCGGGAGTTATTGAATCATTTGGAGATGCACCTGACGGATTTAGCGAAGAATTAAGAGAATTTACAATCGGAGGAGGAGTTGAATATTCTTATATGGATTCCTTTGCACTTCGCTTGGGTTATTTTAATGAGCATGAAACTAAAGGGGCAAGAAAGTATTTTACTTTAGGTGCTGGTTTTAAGTATAATATCATGAAAATAGATGTATCTTATCTAATGTCAACTTCTAAAGTGCAAAACCCTTTAGAAAATACTTTACGTTTCTCTCTAACATTCAACTTTGGAGACAAGTATGATGAATATTAGAATGTAAATTCCTAAAGCAATTGAAAAAAATAAGTGTAAATACCACATTTTGGGCATACAAATCATTGGATGAATTAGATCATTCAACCAGAGAGTTAATGCTCCAAGCAATTGAAATTCGCAAACAGGCTTATGCTCCTTATTCTAAATTCAAAGTTGGAGCGGCTATTTTGCTCGACAATCAAAAAATTGTTTTAGGCAACAATCAAGAAAGTGCTGCTTATCCATCGGGGTTATGTGCCGAACGAGTGGCTATCTTTCAGGCTGGAAGTGTATATCCAAATGCTAAAATATTAAAAATAGCTATTTCTGCCACTTCGGATATTCACCCTACCAAGCGGCCTACTCCTCCTTGTGGAGCTTGTAGGCAAAGCATTTCAGAATACGAACAAAAACAAGATAATTCTATCGAAATCTATTTTATGGGCGAAGAAGGAGAGATTTATAAATCAGATTCTTTAGAAAATCTACTCCCTTTGAGTTTTCATAAGGACTTTTTATAGCATTTTGGAATAAAACAAAAAACCTGATAATTCTATCAGGTTTTTTGTTTTAATTGCTTTTGGTTAATTAAGCTTTTTTCTCTTACCAACCCATTTTACTATATAGATACTTATTTCATATAGTATTAAAAGAGGTATAGAAACAACTATTTGGCTTACCACATCAGGGGGAGTAATTACAGAGGCAATAATTAAAATTATCACAATCGCTATCTTTCTGTATTTTCGAAGTGTTTCGGGGGTTACCACTCCTAGCCTTCCTAAGAAGTACATCAGAATAGGAAGTTCAAATATAAGCCCAGATGCCAATACACAGGTTTTAATGGTTCCGATATATGAATTGATATCAAATTCGTTATTTACTTGCTCACTAACCGTAAAGTTTCCGAGAAAGTTTATAGACAAAGGGGCTAACATATAATATCCGAAAAGCACCCCTAAAAAGAATAAAAAAGAGGCTGCAATGATAAACCATTTAGCATTTTTTCTTTCATTCTCGTAAAGAGCAGGGCGAATAAACTTCCATAATTCCCATAAAATATAAGGAAATCCCAGAATAAACCCTACGGTAATTCCCATCCAAATAGCCGTGTTAAACTGCGAACCCATTTGCCTACTTTGAATAGTGAAGTTCAGCTCATTAATACACATACTGTCATCTGCTCCAAACATATGAGCTAGCTCGCAAAAAAATCGATAGGTTACAAAATTTGGATCTTTTGGACCAAAAATGATGACATCAAAAATAAAGTCTAAAAAGAAAAACGAAATTACGCCTCCAATAACAATAGCCAATGTACTTCTGATAAGTACCCATCTCAAGGTTTCGAGATGATCCAAAAATGACATTTCGCCTAAATCTCCTTTACTCATTTTTATTTTTCAACCGTTTACAGGGTAAGTCACCTCCTTGTTTAATAGTGAGATAGTACCTAATAAACCTTAAGATTTTAATTAATTTACAATTCCTTCTTTTAAAATATCATGCAAATGGATTACTCCTTTATACTTGCTATTGTCTGTAACAATCAACTGTGTAATTGAAAAGTTTTCCATAACATTTAGCGCATCCACAACCATATCATCGATTCCTACTGTTTTTGGATTTTGCGTCATAATATCTTTAGCAATCATACCTTGGAAATTATCGTATTTTTCGAGCATTCTACGAATATCCCCATCTGTTATAATCCCGACTAGCTTATCATTTTCAACTACGGCAGTCACTCCGAGGCGTTTTTCGGATATCTCCACAATCACATTTTTAAGCGGTGTGTCAGGATTTACCTGAGGAGTGTTTTCGGTATCAAGCATATCTTTTACTCTGAATAGCAATTTTTTGCCCAAAGCTCCTCCGGGATGATATTTTGCAAAGTCATTTGCCGTAAAATTTCTTTCTTTCATCAGACATACAGCAATAGCATCTCCCATTACAAGCTGAGCGGTTGTACTGTCTGTAGGGGCCACATTGTTTGGACAAGATTCTCTTTCTACAAAAGTATTCAGAATAAAATCAGATTGTTTTGCCAAAAATGAGTCTGTATTTCCTGTCATTCCAATCAGTATATTCCCAAAACTTTTTATAATTGGTGCAAGAACTTTTATCTCTGGAGAATTTCCACTTTTTGATATACAGATTACTATATCATCGTGTTGAATCATTCCTAAATCTCCATGAATAGCCTCTGACGCATGTAAAAATTGGGCTGGAGTTCCTGTAGAATTAAGTGTTGCAACTATTTTTTGAGCAATAATTGCGCTTTTTCCGATTCCGGTTACAATAGTTTTTCCTTCTGATTTTAGTATGGCTTCAACTGATTTTTTGAAATTATCATCAACTAAATCAGCTAAATTAGCGATGGATTTACTTTCTGCAAGAATAGTCTCTTTTGCTGTTTGCAGAATATTTTGTTGTGTTCCCAAAACGTTGTAGTTTAAAATTTTGTAATTATCAAAAGATGTTATATCTTTATATTATGCAAACTTACGTAAAAATTAGTTTTAATAAGAAATGAATTCATCTGAAATTGATTTACTCAAAGAGCTGAAAAAGCATTTTGGTTTTAGCCAGTTCAAAGGCTTACAGGAACAGGTTGTAAACAGTATAATTAAAGGCCGTAATACTTTTGTTATTATGCCTACTGGAGGCGGAAAGTCTCTTTGTTATCAGCTCCCTGCATTAGTGTTAGACGGAACAGCTATTGTAGTTTCTCCGCTTATCGCTCTGATGAAAAATCAGGTAGATGCTATACGAGGGCTTTCTTCAACTTCTGGAATTGCTCACGTTCTAAATTCTTCTCTTACTAAAACCGAAATCAGCCAGGTTAAGGAAGATATAATAGCTGGGGTTACAAAGCTATTATATGTAGCTCCCGAATCCTTGATTAAGGAAGAATATGTTCAGTTTTTAAAACAACAAAAAATTTCGTTTGTTGCTATTGACGAAGCTCACTGTATCTCGGAATGGGGTCACGATTTTCGCCCTGAATACAGAAATTTAAGAAATATTGTAAAACAATTCGGAAATATTCCGGTGATTGGACTGACGGCAACGGCAACCCCAAAAGTACAAGAAGACATTCTGAAGAACCTTGAAATGCCAGATGCAGATACCTATAAAGCCTCTTTTAATAGGCCTAATCTGTATTACGAAATTCGCCCAAAAACCAAAAATATAGAATCTGATATTATTCGTTTTATCAAACAGCGAAAAGGAAAATCAGGAGTTATTTATTGTTTAAGTCGTAAAAAGGTAGAAGAAATTGCAGAGCTTTTACAGGTAAATGGTATTTCGGCCGTTCCATATCATGCTGGTTTAGATGCTAAAACACGAGCAAGACATCAAGATATGTTTTTGATGGAAGAAGTAGATGTTGTGGTAGCTACAATTGCTTTTGGAATGGGAATAGATAAACCAGATGTTCGTTTTGTAATTCACCACGATATTCCGAAATCGTTAGAAAGTTATTATCAGGAGACAGGAAGAGCAGGAAGAGATGGTGGCGAAGGGCATTGTATTGCTTTTTATTCGTATAAAGACATAGAAAAATTAGAAAAATTTATGTCCGGAAAACCAATAGCCGAACAAGAAATTGGTTTTGCTTTATTACAGGAAGTAGTAGCTTATGCTGAAACTTCAATATCCCGACGCAAGTTCTTATTACATTATTTTGGAGAAGAATTTGACTCTGAAAATGGCGATGGAGCAGATATGGATGACAACGTCAGAAATCCGAAGAAAAAAGTAGAGGCTCAAGACCAAGCAGTTCTATTATTAGATGCTGTTAAAGAAACCGGGGAATTATACAAAGCAAAAGACTTGGTGTCTATATTAGTCGGAAAATTAAATTCCAATATTAAAGCTCATAAAACGGACAGTAATTTTATTTTTGGAAAAGGAAAAGATTTTGATGATAAATACTGGATGGCACTCATCCGTCAAGTTTTAGTAGAAGGTTTTTTATCTAAAGATATTGAAAGCTATGGGGTTATTAAGCTAACCGAAAAAGGAAAAGAATATTTACAAGCTCCTGTTTCGTTTATGATGACCGAAGATCATGAATATACAGAAGCAGATGATGAGACCATTGTTTCTTCTTCTAAAAGTTCGGCTACAGCAGATGAACAGCTTATGGAATACCTAAGAGATTTACGCAAAAAAGTTGCTAAAAAATTAGAATTACCTCCATTTGTCATCTTCCAAGACCCTTCTCTAGAAGACATGGCACTTAAATATCCTATTACTATTGAAGAACTATCAAATGTTCATGGAGTAGGTGAAGGAAAAGCTAAGAAATACGGAAAAGAATTTGTAACCCTTATTGCTAAATATGTAGAGGAGAATGACATAATGCGTCCGGATGATTTAATCGTAAAATCTACAGGAGCCAATTCAGCTCTCAAACTATATATTATTCAAAGTATTGATAGAAAGCTTTCTTTACAAGATATTGCCAATGCAAAAGGATTGACTATGGACAACCTCTTAAAAGAAATGGAACAAATAGTATATTCTGGAACAAAGCTAAATATCAAATATTGGATTGACGAAATCTTGGACGAAGACCAACAAGAAGAAATACACGATTATTTTATGGACTCAGAAACCGATAAAATAAGTAAAGCTATTAAAGAGTTTGACGGGGATTATGATTATGATGAACTACGTTTAATGCGAATTCAGTTTATCAGTCAGGTAGCCAATTAATTATTTTTCGCTTTTTAGAAGAAATAATCTGGCCTATAAATTAAAACTAATTTTAGTTCTAACCAAAAATGTTACAAATAGGAGATCAAGCCCCTCAGGATTTAGGTACTGACCAAAGCGGAAAGCAACATAAACTCTCGGATTATAAAGGAAAGAAATTAGTAGTTTTCTTTTACCCGAAAGCAAGTACTCCAGGCTGTACGGTAGAGGCTTGTGATTTAAGAGATAATTATCACCGTTTTCTGGCGCAAGGTTACGAAGTTTTGGGAGTTAGTGCAGATAATTCTAAGCGACAAGCAAATTTCAAAGCAAAAAACGAATTGCCTTTTTCTTTAATTGCAGATATAGACAAAAAAGTAATAGAAGCTTTTGGAGTTTGGGGTGAGAAAAAATTTATGGGACGCACCTATGACGGAATTCATAGAACTACTTTTATAATTGACCAAAACGGAATTATAGAAGATGTAATTACTAAAGTAAAAACCAAAGAACACACCCAACAAATTTTAAAATAACATCTATGAAAAAGTCCTTTTTATTATTGATTTGTATCGGATTTTTGTTTAGTTGCAGCACTGATGACGACAATAAAGTACCGAGAGAAATTGAGGTTCAGGACTTTGTCTGGAAAGGACTTAACCTATATTATTTATGGAAAGACGATGTACCTAATTTGGCCGATAATCGATTTGAGTCCCAAGATCAGTTAAACAGTTTCTTGAAAGGTTATCCTAATCCTGCAGATTTATTTAATAGTTTATTATATCAGAAAGGAACCATTGATCGCTTTAGTGTGATTTATAGTGATTACACCATTTTAGAACAAGCATTGACTGGGACCAATAAAAACAACGGAGTAGATTATGGGTTGTTTAGAAAAAGTTCACAATCCGACGAAGTTATTGGTTGGGTGAGATATATTCTGCCTAATTCTGATGCTTCTAATAAAGAGATTCAAAGAGGAGATTTGTTTTATGCAGTAAACGGAACGCCTTTAACCCTACAGAATTATCAATCTCTATTAGCAAACGAAACTTACACATTGAATTTAGCAGATTATGATGATGGGAATTATACTCCTAACGGACAGAGTGTAAGCCTTACAAAATATGAATATGCCGAAAATCCAGTTTATTTTTCTGATGTATATGAGATTGAAACACACAAAATTGGATATCTTGTTTATAATGGATTCTACGGAAATTATGATTCACAACTCAACAACGTGTTTGGTAGTTTTCAAGCACAAGGAGTTACAGATTTAGTGTTGGATTTAAGATATAATTCGGGAGGATTAATATCATCAGCTTCACTTTTAGCTAGTATGATAACTGGACAATTTACAGGAGAGATTTTTGCCAAACAACAATGGAATAGCACCATAACCAATTATTATATAGATAACGGAAGAGAAGAAGAATTAATTAATCGTTTTACAGACAAGTTAACAGCCGGAGCACCGCTCAATCACCTCAACTTAAATCGAGTTTATATACTAACGACTTCAAGTACCGCTTCTGCAAGCGAATTAGTTATTAATGGACTAACCTCGTATATCAATGTTATTCAGATTGGAGGAAAAACTACTGGAAAGAATGTTGGTTCCGTTACACTTTATGACTCTCCCAATTATGGGTCACAAAACAAGAATCCAAGGCATAAATATGCCATGCAACCTTTGACTTTAAAAATAGCTAATAAAGACGGCTTTGGAGATTATCAATTAGGATTAGCTCCCGATGTTTTAGTGTCTGAAAATTTTGCAAACATGAAACCTTTAGGAGATCCAACAGAATTATTTCTCGCAACTGCCATCTCTGAAATCACAGGAATTCCTGTTCCCCCATCTGCTGGAGAACAATTCCCGTTAGTGATTCCGATAAGCGATTCTAAAAAAATGATTCCCCTGAAAACCGAAATGTATTTAGAGGAACTTCCAGAGGGAATTATTAATATAATTAGAGATTAAAAACTAGCTTCTAAACATTTTTAGGAGCAAGCAAAAGTAAATTTAAATACCTTAAACTAAAAGCTATGTCAAACGTAGGAATGATTATCGAAGAGAGAGCTGCAGATATTGGCAACTTTATGGTTGGAAGATTACTTCCCTTTAAGCAAAAACGTTCGGTTGGACCTTTTTGTTTTATTGATCACATGGGACCAGCAAAGCTAAAGGACTATCAAAATTTAGATGTTGATGTTCATCCTCATATTGGGTTGTCTACGCTTACTTATTTATTTGAAGGATCTGTTATGCATAAAGACAGTATTGGTTCGGATATGGAAATTAAACCAGGGGCTGTAAATTGGATGACAGCTGGGCGTGGAGTAACACACTCGGAGAGAACTCCTGAATATTTAAGAAATACCGAAAAATCCCTTCACGGTTTACAAATATGGGTAGCATTACCCAAAGAGCTAGAAGAAATAGAACCTAGCTTTCATCATATTGAAGCCTCTCAAATCCCGGAATGGTTAGAAAATGATTGTAAAATTAAACTGATTGCGGGCGAAGCGTTCGGAAAGAAATCTCCAGTTCCTGTACACAGCAAATTGTATTTTATCGAAATAAAATCCGAAAAAGCTACCACTCTTACTATCGGAGACGATTTGTATGGTGAAAGTGCTCTGTATATTTTGGAAGGTGCTATAAAAGACGGAGCGCACAGATACGAGCCTAAACAAATTTTGATTGCCAAGGATACAAAACTGTGTCATTTCGAAATGGAAGAAAACACTACCATCTACATTTTTGGAGGAAAGCCATTTGACGAAAAGCGTTATATTTTCTGGAATTTTGTTAGTTCAAGACAAGATAGAATAGAACAAGCAAAGCAAGATTGGATACATCAAAATTTCCCTAAAGTAAAGAATGATGATACTTATGTTCCACTACCTGATTATCTAATAGACAAAAAACCTATATAATATTAAACTATTTCTTCTGAAGTAAAATGAAGTTTTACGGTTGGGTATTTCTGTTGGCTCATCTGAATCGAAAAATCTGAATCAGCTAAAAATACCAACTGACCATATTTATCGGTAGCCAAAAACTTTTGTTTTACTCTTTTAAATTCCTTAAACTCTTCGCTTTTAGCATCTTCAGGTCTTACCCAGCACGCCTTAAAAGCAGGGAAATTCTCATACGAACACTTTGCCCCGTATTCGTGTTCCAAGCGATATTGAATCACCTCATATTGAAGAGCTCCAACTGTTCCGATGATTTTTCGCCCGTTCATTTCCAAAGTGAATAGCTGTGCTACTCCTTCGTCCATTAACTGGTCAATCCCTTTTTCTAATTGCTTAGATTTCATCGGATCTGCGTTGTTTATATATCTAAAGTGCTCAGGAGAAAAATTTGGAATTCCTCTAAAATTCATCAATTCTCCCTCTGTCAATGTATCTCCGATTTTAAAATTACCCGTATCATGTAATCCAACAATATCTCCTGCATATGAAGTATCTACCACTTCTTTTTTTTCTGCAAAAAAAGCATTTGGAGAAGAGAATTTAAGATTTTTTCCTAGCCTCACATGCAAATAAGGTTTGTTTTTTTCGAATGTACCCGATACGATTTTAATAAAAGCCAATCTGTCTCTGTGTTTTGGGTCCATATTAGCATGAATCTTAAATACAAAACCAGAAAATTTTGACTCTTCTGGCCCTACAAGTCGAGTATCTGATTCTTTGGCTCTTGGAGAAGGAGCTATTTCGATAAAACAGTCTAGTAATTCACGTACTCCAAAATTATTCAAAGCAGAACCAAAAAATACAGGTTGAAGGTTTCCGTTTAAATAGGACTCTCTGTCAAATTCAGGATATACTTCTGCTACCAGTTCTAATTCTTCACGGAGTTTTTTGGCGGGCTTCTCTCCTATTATTTTATCGAGTTCAGGATTTGATATATCATCAAACGAAATGGTGTCTTCAATATCTTTTCTGCTATCTCCCGTAAAAAGATTGATGTTCTTTTCCCAAATATTATAAATCCCTTGGAAGTCGTATCCCATTCCGATCGGAAAACTCAGAGGTGTAACTTTAAGTTTTAACTTTTGTTCCACTTCATCCATCAAGTCAAAGGCGTCGTTTCCTTCTCTATCGAGCTTATTGATAAAAACAATCATCGGAATGTTCCTCATTCGACAAACCTCAACCAATTTTTCAGTCTGTTCCTCTACCCCTTTGGCTACGTCAATTACAACAATCACACTATCAACAGCCGTAAGTGTTCGAAAGGTATCTTCTGCAAAATCCTTATGTCCTGGAGTATCGAGGATATTTATTTTTTTGTCTTTATAGTTAAAAGCTAAAACAGACGTAGCAACCGAGATTCCTCTCTGCCTTTCAATCTCCATAAAATCCGAAGTAGCTCCTTTTTTAATCTTATTGCTTTTTACTGCACCTGCCTCTTGGATTGCTCCACCAAACAACAATAATTTTTCGGTCAAAGTAGTTTTACCCGCATCAGGATGAGCAATTACTCCAAATGTACGTCTCTTGTGTATTTCGTCTATAAAACTCATAGCTTTTTTCTAAAGAATGCAAAAGTAAACCTTTTGAACGAAAGAGACAAAGATTTGTGTTGGTCAGAATATTCAAAAAGAATTCTTATTCAAAATTCATAATCTCTTGTTGAATTTTAACTCCTTTATCTGCGTTGTACCACTTTTGTAAAGCAATTTTCAATGCTTCTAAATCTGCTCCTTTAGCCTTCTCGGACATAAAAAAATCTTGGCATTCCTTGGGTCTTGGTCCCCAAACTTTCAGATCATTTTTGTTGTGATCTTGAATTATCAAAATTGGAATAGATTTACTCCCGCTAGTCAAATAATTATCAATCCGGAAAGGTTCCGCATCACGAAGTTCATACGAAACTGTGATTAAAGGATTTTCTCTTGCCATAAGTTCTATAAACGGAACGATATGAGAAGCATCCCCACACCAAGGTTCTGTAATTACAATCCAATTTTGAGGAGCCTGAATTGCTTTTAGTTTTTCAATGGTTTGCTCAAGTAATTTTCCTGTCTTGAGCCAGCGGTTCATTCTACTCCAATTTAGTTGGGTGTATTCAAAATATTCAGGGTTTTGATATAGTTCAGGGAGATTTTCTTTATCTTCAATAATATTCTGAAAATAAGTATGGTAGGCATTAAAGTCCATAGGATTAGTATTGAGATGTTATACCTACAAAGTTCGTGAAAATATACGGTAAAAAAAATCCCTTTAATAGCTATTAAAGGGATTAAAATAAGTTTAAAAGTAATTATTCTTTACTCTCTACTTTAGCCCAAGTGTCACGAAGACCTACAGTTTTGTTAAACACTAAATTGTCAGCTGTAGAATCTTTATCCATAGTATAATAACCTAAACGCTGGAATTGGAATTTATCACCTGCTTTCGCTTCTTTCAAACTTGGTTCTAAGTATCCTGTAATAATCTCAAGTGAATTTGGATTGATAAACTCTTTAAAATCAACCTCCTTATTTCCGTCTGGATTTTCGTGCGTAAACAACCTGTCATAAACTCTGACTTCTGCTTTAACTGCGTGCGGGATTGAAACCCAATGAATAGTTCCTTTTACTTTTCGTTTACTTGCTTCGGTTCCACTTCCTGAACGTGAATCTTCGTCATAAGTAACGTGAATTTCAGTGATATTTCCGTTTTCGTCTTTTACGACACTTTCTCCTTTGATGATATACGCATTTTTAAGTCGCACTTCTCCTCCTAAAGTCAATCGGAAAAACTTCTTATCTGCATCTTCTTTAAAATCTTCTCTCTCGATATATAACTCTCTCGAAAATGGAACTTTTCTGAAAGTCATCACTTCTTCTTCTGGGTTATTTTCTGCCTCAAGCCATTCTTCTTTAGCTTCAGGATAGTTAGTAATTACCATTTTAACAGGATTTAAAACCGCCATTACACGAGGAGCAATCTTGTTTAAATCTTCTCTTACACAAAACTCTAAAAGCGAAACGTCAATTAGATTTTCTCTTTTTGCAATCCCGATAGTATTAGCAAAATTGCGTATAGAATTCGGAGTATATCCTCTTCTTCTCATTCCTGAAATAGTACTCATACGAGGATCATCCCAACCCGAAACATGTCCTTCTTGAACCAATTGCAACAGTTTTCTTTTACTTACTACAGTATGCGAAAGGTTTCGTCTAGCAAATTCTCTTTGTTTAGGTCTAACTAATGTAGTATCATAAATTTGGTTCAAAAACCAATCATATAATTCTCTGTGAGGTAAAAACTCTAATGTACAAAGCGAGTGAGTAATTTGTTCTAAATAATCGCTCTCTCCATGTGCCCAGTCATACATTGGATAAATACACCATTTATTTCCTGTTCTGTGATGCTCTTTGTGAAGAATGCGATACATAATAGGATCACGCATAAGCATATTTGGAGAAGCCATATCTATTTTTGCTCTTAAAACATGTGTACCTTCTAGAAATTCTCCATTTTTCATCCGCTCAAACAAGTCTAAGTTTTCTTCTACAGAACGGTTTCTGTACGGACTTGCTACTCCAGGTTCTGTGGGGGTTCCTTTTTGCTTAGCCATTTCTTCGGATGTTTGGCTATCCACATAAGCTTTCCCTTTCTGAATAAATTCAACTGCCCATTCATATAGCTGCTGGAAATAATCAGAAGCGTATCGCTCTTCTGCCCATTTAAAGCCTAACCACTCTACATCTGCTTTTATAGCATCAACGTATTCTTGTTCTTCTTTAGCAGGGTTTGTATCATCAAATCGAAGATTTACAGGTGCTTGATATTCTAGGCCTAAACCAAAATTCAAACAAATAGAACTGGCGTGTCCGATATGCAGGTAACCATTCGGTTCTGGAGGAAAACGAAAGCGAAGTTTGTTCTTATCAAGACCGTTTTTTAAATCTTCTTCTATAATTTGCTCAATGAAGTTGAGTGATTTTTCTTTCTCTGACATGTTCTAAAATTGTAAGGTGCAAATTTATATATAAAATACGAATACTACGAATTTTCACGATTTTGTTATTCGCTTAAATTCGTAGTATTCATTAAATTTTAAAAATTCTAATCCACAAGTTGTACTGAATCACTGGTTAAACTTAAAGCATGCATAACTGCATTGATATTCGAAGTATCAATTCCGTCTAGAGAAAAATATCCAGAAACAATCACAATACGGAAAGTTTTATTGATTCGGTAAGGGTCTGGAATATCAAACCAAGGATCGATTACATCTAAATAAATCTGAACATCATTTCTTGTAAAATCGAAGAAGTATCTTAAATCTCTACCGTCGTTCAGATAATATACTGCAGGTAGTGGTTTCCAAACATCTGTATTTCCTCCAACAACTCCAGATAACTCATAAACCAAAACTACATCTGAGTTATATATAGCAGGATTTAGAGGAACATTTATAGTATAGTCATTATTTGTAGTAAAAGACCCCGTCACTTCAAATACTTCACTAGCAGGACCAGGATATCCTTGTGGTCCTCGAGGGCCTTCGGGACCTGTACAATTTTGCAGAAATAGCATTCCTGAAATAAACGTAAAAATAAAGGCAATTTTTTTCATATTCTTTGTTGTTAAATTATTGAATCGCTTAACCGAAAAACAAGAATCAAGCCAAAAGTAAAAGTACTTTTATATTGCCTCTTATTTTTCAACTTTAATTACTCAGGAAAGATTTTGATTCTATCTATTCCATTTAAAATATTAATAAATATCAAAACTAAAAGGAAGAAAACACTATATGCTAAAGCTGTATAATCCCATTCAGAATTAGTTTTAAATAGAATTAGAGCTACAATTGAGGATATTAAAAACATATATAGTAATATTCCTTTTCCACAATATATTGTAGGTATCTCGTATTTTATCCCTTTATAAAACACACTTTTCTTTATCTTAAAATAATTAGATTTTTCTATCTGAATTTGTTCTCCTATTGAAATAACTTTAGATAACTCTCTCCTTATCGGGATATTATACTTTTTTGTTTTTAAGACGAAGACATCTCCCGTTGATCTTAAAGTTCTTTGGGCATACCACATTTCATCAATTACAGTTTGTTCTTCAAACTCTGAATCTGAATAATAATCATATAAGTACATAAGAGATGTTACAATCAATAATATTATTCCTATCAATTGTATTTTATCTTTATTTTTTTTTTATAATATTAAACCTGAATAACACCTAAATTAAATTGTTTTTGGATGGGTGCATGGTTAGCAGCTTCAATTCCCATAGAAATCCACTTTCTGGTATGAAGCGGGTCGATAATTGCATCAGTCCACAATCTTGCTGCTGCATAATAAGGAGAAACTTGCTCATCGTAACGGGCTTTTATTTTTTCAAATAGTTCTGTTTCCTTCTCTGGGGTCAACTCCTCTCCTTTGGCTTTGAGCGAAGAAGCTTCGATTTGCAACAAAACTTTTGCTGCTTGTGCCCCTCCCATTACGGCTAATTCTGCACTTGGCCAAGCAAAAATAAGTCGAGGGTCGTAGGCCTTTCCGCACATTGCATAATTTCCGGCTCCATAAGAATTTCCGATTACAACCGTAAATTTTGGCACTACCGAGTTAGAAACGGCATTGACCATTTTAGCTCCATCTTTGATAATTCCTCCGTGTTCGGATTTAGAACCTACCATAAAACCAGTAACATCCTGCAAAAACACAAGTGGAATTTTTTTCTGATTGCAATTCGCTATAAACCGGGTTGCTTTGTCTGCACTGTCAGAATAGATAACTCCTCCGAATTGCATTTCGCTCGGTTTCGTTTTGGCTCCAGTAGTTTTTACAATTTTTCTTTGATTGGCTACAATTCCAACTGCCCAACCATCAATTCGGGCATAAGCCGTAATAATGGTTTGACCGTAACCTGCTTTATATTCGTCAAATTCCGAATTATCAACCAATCGTTTGATAATTTCGTACATATCATATTGTTCAGCTCTTGATTTAGGCAAGATTCCATAAATTTCTTTTTCGTCCAAAGCGGGTTTGTGCGATTCAGCGCGATTATAACCTGCTTTTTCGAAATCTCCCATTTTCCCGACTATGCTTTTAATTCTATCCAAAGCATCTTTATCATCTTTCGCTTTGAAATCAGTAACTCCCGAAACTTCGGTATGGGTGGTAGCACCTCCAAGCGTTTCGTTGTCAATACTTTCTCCAATAGCCGCTTTTACCAAATAACTTCCTGCCAGAAATATGCTTCCTGTTTTATCTACAATCATAGCTTCGTCGCTCATAATCGGGAGATAAGCTCCTCCTGCCACGCAACTTCCCATAACAGCTGCTATTTGAGTAATTCCCATACTACTCATAATAGCGTTATTTCTAAAAATGCGACCAAAATGTTCTTTATCCGGAAAAATTTCGTCTTGCATAGGCAAATAAACTCCTGCACTATCTACTAGATAAATAATGGGAAGGCGATTCTCTATCGAAATTTCTTGGGCTCTTAAATTCTTTTTCCCTGTAATCGGGAACCATGCTCCTGCTTTTACAGTAGCATCATTAGCCACAACTATCACTTGTTTTCCGCTTACATAACCCATTTTCACAACTACTCCCCCACTCGGGCAACCTCCGTGCTCTTTATACATTCCCTCTCCTGCAAAAGCACCAATTTCAATACTATCAGTTCCTTTATCAAACAAATACTCAATGCGTTCGCGAGCAGTCATTTTTCCTTCAGCATGCAACTTATCAATGCGTTTTTCACCTCCTCCAAGCTTTACTCTTGCAAACCTTTTACGTAAATCCGATACTAAAAGTTTATTGTAGTCTTCGTTTATATTAAAGTTAATATCCATTGGGTTAATTTAAGGTTTAAGAATTAATTTGTATTTATTTATAGAGGCTGTTTAAAGCTCTACTCCATATCCTCCTACATAATATTGAGTGAACATAAATGATGTGTTTACACTATTAAAAGTTATGTTTTTTAGTGTAATATGATGAATATAACCCACTAAATCTTCTGTAATTTCATCATAAACGGCTTCGGTTTCGACTTCTATAATTCCAGACTCTCCTTCCACTCCGTTTTGAGCATACCATTCTTCAACTACATTTGGAGCAGTTTGCGGAATAGTGGAACAAAAATAAGTTCCAGTGACGTTATTATCAAAAACTTTATAGATTATTGGATTAGTAATGGAATTAATAAGTGCGGTTCTGGGTATTCCGTTAGTGGGTGTGTTTTGAAATAAATCTTGTTCTAAATTCATTACCAAGGCTTCCCGCAAGTCGAGTTTATATAATAAATCGTTAGTAGTACAACTCTGTATAACATCTGTAAAATTGAATTTCACTAGATTTGGTGTAGTATAATTTCCGAAAACATATTCTTCGTAAACCATTTGGCTACTTCCTTTTTTAAAAATTACATCTTTTAGAACGATATGGTGCGTATAGCCTGAAATCCCCAGAACTCCACCGTTTTCAGAATCTACATTCGCATAGGTTGTTATCTCTATAGTAGCACCCGCTAGAGCCGTCCACTCGTCTATAACTTGTGGGGTAGCAATCGGAAAATCAGAACACAGAACAGCATTATTTACTGCTCCGTTATAAAGCCTATAGACTAATTTATCGCTTGGGGTCAAAACATAGAATCTTGTGCCTTCTATATTTACAAAGTTGTTCAAAGGAATATCCAATAATAAAACCTCATTCTGATTTACATTATATATAAATGAATTGTCCGAACATCTATTTAAATTAAGCGAAGGAAAATTAAAAGTAGTTACAGAAAAATCTCCATCATCACATCCTAACATAAAAAGCGCTAGGCAAATAAAACCTATTATACGTCTCATAGTATTAAATTTAAGCAAAAATAGTTTTTTTAGACGAAAGACAAAGCAAGGAGTGGCTATTTATATTTTCTAGCTTTGCAGTTGTAACAGACAAACAAGAAAAAACAATAATTTTATTATCTTTGACTTTATGAAGATAGAACAAAATTTTGAAAAAATTGCTTCTTTCCAGAGTCTCGAACTTTTGGCCAATCAGGTGGTAGAAGGTTTTATTTCGGGAATGCACAAGAGTCCGTTTCATGGTTTTTCGGCTGAATTTGCCGAACACAAAATTTATAATACAGGAGAAAGCACCAAAAACATCGATTGGAAACTTTTTGCCAGAACCGACCGTTTATATACCAAGCGCTTTGAAGAGGAGACTAATTTGAGATGTCATTTGATTTTGGATAATTCATCGTCGATGCACTATCCAACTTTGTCGCACGAGGAACCTTTTTATAAAAATAAAATTGGTTTTTCGGTTTTAGCAAGTGCTGTATTGATGAACCTCCTTAAAAAACAAAGAGATGCTGTAGGGTTGAGCGTTTATTCTAATACCTATGAATATTATGCCTCTGAAAAAGGAAGTGAGAGACATCATAGGATGCTCTTAAATACATTAGAAAATATTTCTGCCTCGCCTACTCAAAACAAATCCACCAATACGGTTGATTTTCTGCATCAAATAGCCGAAAAAGTCCATAGACGTTCTATGATTGTACTGTTTACGGATATGTTTCAGAATCAAAATGAGCAGGAATTGTTTCGCGCACTACAACACCTAAAACACAATAAACACAAAGTGATTGTATTTCACGTATACAGCAAACAACATGAATTAAATTTCGAGTTCGGCAACACCCCTAAAAAGTTCATTGATATTGAAAGCGGAGAAGAGATAAACCTGTTTGCAGAGAATATTCAGGAGACCTATAGTATCGCAGTAAAAAAATATTTTGAAAAAATTTCGCTTATCTGTTCGCAATACAGAATTAAATATATACCTGTGGCTGTGGAAGATAGCTTTGATAAAATTATGCTTACTTATTTAACCGAAAAACAAAAGTTCGGTTAAGAGTAAAATTTTTAAAAAAAAGTCTTGCAGATATTAAAAACAGTTGTATATTTGCACTCGCAATACGGCACTGGTTTGGTAGTTCAGTTGGTTAGAATACATGCCTGTCACGCATGGGGTCGCGGGTTCGAGTCCCGTCCAGACCGCTAAAAATAGCAAAGTAAGAAAAGTTTTCGGAAACGAAAACTTTTTTTTGCGGAAAAATATTTAAGATTAGTTGTGTTGTTTTGCCCGAGAAATCGGGTGGTTTAGTAGTTAGACCGATGAAAAGCTTTCCATTAAATTGGGAGGCTTTTTTGATTTTTAAGGACTCTTCCGAACTGTGACCAGATTCTTTTTCACTTCATTTTACTGAAAAAAGACACACTTTGAGGCATACCTCTTTTTTCAAAAAGGCATACATTTTTAAAACCTTAACACTATGAAAAACAACAAACTAAATATACTTTTTGTATTAGATAAAATAAGACATAATTCAAAAAAAGGCATAACTCCTTTAAGATGCAGAATGACTTATAACAATGAGAGAAAAGTTTTTTCCGCAGGATTATTCATAAATCCTAATTATTGGGACAGTAAGTCCCAACAAGCCAAACCTCCCAATGAGGAAAATGATTTTATCAATACACAGTTAAGCCTGATTAAGCAAAAAGTTAATCAGGCTTTTTTGTTCCTACAAGTGAACAATTCTGACTTTGATGTAAATGACTTATATAGCCAATACAAAGGAAAAACCTTACAAAAGGAATATGGTGTAATTGAAGTCTATAATCTATATCTTGAAAGAATTAAAAAACTGATAGATATAGAACTTCAAATGGTTACTTATAAAAAGTACGAGGAATCATTAGCTCATCTGAAAGGATTTGTAAAATGGAAATACAAAACCTCTGATGTCAAGCTAAACTCCATTAAATTCAGCTTTATTACGGAATATGAGTATTACCTCAAAGTAGAGAAGAACTTTCAGTTAAGCACCTTAAACAAAGCCATACAGAGGTTCAGAAAAGTCATTTCCTTTGCAATTGGAAACAACCATTTAGACAAAGACCCCTTTATGCTGTATAAAGCTAAAACACAGAAAAAAGAGGTTATTTATTTGACTAAAGAAGAATTATCTAATCTTGAAAAGCAAGATTTTGAAATCCAAAGAGTACAACAGATTAAGGATTTATTTGTATTCTGTTGCTATACAGGGCTTGGATTTAAGGAAATGAGTAACCTCAAAAAGACTGATATTGTAGAGGGGTTTGATGGGCAATTATGGCTTGATATTAAAAGAGCTAAAACCCAAAGAAGCTATAAAGTTCCTCTAATGCAACAGGCAAAAGCTGTTTTGGAAAAATATGCTGACCTTGAGGGAGAATATGCACTTCCGAGAATGTCAAATCCTAAATTCAACGCCTATCTCAAAGAGATTGCAGATGTAGCCAAAATCAGGAAAAATCTAACTCATCATCTTGCAAGGAAAACCTTTGCCACTACTGTCCTACTTTATAATGATGTTCCTATGGAAATTGTATCAGAATTATTAGGACATTCCAAAATCAGTACTACACAAGAACATTATGCTAAAGTAGTTCAGAAGAAAGTCAGTGAGCATATCTCTAAATTAAATGAGAAATTGAAATCTTAAAAAATCTTAAAACCAAGTAGAAACGCTATTCTTAAAATATGTATATTTGTCTGAAATCTAAAATAATAAAATGAATTAGAAAACAGATAACTGACATATAAAATATAGCGTTTCGCTTTAAGAATTTTCCGTTCCTGAAATACGACCAATTTTCAAAACACTACGGAAAAGTGAAAGTGGAAACGCCTACGTTAAAGCGTGGGCGTTCCTTTTTGCTTTGTAGTGTTGCCTTTGGTCGGGCTTTCTAAACAAGCAATGGGAATTAGCCCACGTTTTTTATGCCCATTAGTGAATCATAAAATAATGAAAGAAATTACATACAAAATTTACAACAAAGAAGAAATCACAGATGATATAGCTGATGATTTTTTAAAACTACTCAAAAAGCAAGAAAAAGTTCGTAATCCCAATACGAATAAGATAAAATTGTGCAGACAAATAATTCTTTGTTGTGTAGGGAATGATTTGGTAGGAATTGGAGCATTAAAGCAAAAAACAAAAGCTGATTTTAACGTTGCTAAAGCTGATTTGCCAAATTTAGAAGAAAAATTTGAATGGGAATTAGGTTACTTCTATACCGACCCAAATTATGAAAAAAGAGGCATTGCTTCCACTATGGCAAGACTTTTATTGTACGGAAAAGAAAAGGAAAATTTTCTTGCTACAACAGAAATTTATAGTACAAATTCAATGTTGTGCAACATGCTGAAAAAGCCAACGCACAAATAGGCACATTTGGTTTTTCCCAACACACGAGCCAACGCTCTAAAAACCAAAAGAGCCATTTCTTTCCAACGCACGGACAGAAAGACCAACAATAAAAGTAATTTAGCGAACCAATAAATAAAGAGAATTTTAAATGAGTGAAGACCAAAAACGAGTACTAGAGCAACAACTTTGGAATATAGCCAATACGCTGAGAGGAAAAATGAATGCGGACGAATTCCGTGACTATATTTTGGGCTTCATTTTCTACAAATATCTGAGCGAGAAAATGGAAATTTTCGCTAACGACATCTTGCAACAAGACAAAATCAAGTTTCGGGAAATAACGCCAAAAACAGCACAAGCGAACGACTTTTTGGAAGCAATCAAAGAAGAAGCTTTGGAAAAATTGGGTTACTTCCTTAGACCCGAAGAACTCTTTACCGAAGTGGCTAAAAGAGGAATGGGAGAAAATGAAGATGAATCATTGTTTGACGAGACCAAAACCAATTTCATCCTTGAAGACCTTCAAAAAATACTGACCAACATCCAATTAAGTACAATGGGTACTGAAAGCGAAGAGGATTTTGATAACCTCTTTGAAGATATGGACTTGAACAGTACCAAACTTGGTAAAACACCCGAAGCAAGAAATACAATTATTGCAAAGGTGCTGACGCACCTTGACAAGATTGATTTCAAATTGGAGAACACGGAATTAGATGTTTTGGGTGATGCTTACGAATATCTGATTGGACAATTTGCCAGTGGAGCAGGAAAAAAAGCGGGTGAATTTTACACGCCACAAGAGGTTTCTAAAATATTGGCAAAGATTGTTACTACAGGAAAGCAGAAACTAAAATCGGTTTACGACCCTACTTGTGGTTCAGGCTCTTTGTTGCTGCGAGTAGCCCGAGAAGTAAAAGACGTGGCAATGTTTTACGGACAAGAAATGAACCGTACTACATACAACCTTGCCCGAATGAATATGATTCTGCACGGTGTGCATTATCGCCAGTTTGACATTAAGCAAGAAGATACACTTGAATATCCGCAACATATAGAACAGTTACCTTTTGAAGCTATTGTTGCCAATCCGCCTTTCTCTGCCAAATGGAGTGCGAACCCTATTTTTACAAGTGATGACCGTTTTAGCCAATACGGAAAATTAGCTCCTGCAAGTAAAGCAGATTTTGCCTTTGTGCAACATATGATTTACCATTTGGCTGAAAATGGAACTATGGCCATCGTATTGCCACACGGTGCATTGTTCAGAGGTGGAGCTGAACAACACATTCGTAAATTTTTAATTGAAAATAAAAACTATTTAGATGCAGTGATTGGATTGCCCGAAAAGGTATTTTTTGGGACGGACATACCAACTTGTATTATGGTTTTCAAGAAATGCAGAGAGAACCCTAATGATGTAGTTTTTATTGATGCCAGTCAACACTATGCAAAAGGAACTCAAAATTATTTGAGACAAGAGGACATTGATAAAATCATAAACACCTATCAGAACAGGATAACAGAAGACAAGTACAGTTTTGTAGCTTCCCTTGAACAGATTCGTGAAAACGATTACAACTTGAACATACCTCGCTATGTAGATACATTTGAGGAAGAAGAGGAAATTGATTTAGATGCAGTTTCTACCAAATTGGTTGACTTGGACAAAGCCATCAAAACTACGGAAGGCGAGATAGCTAAATTTTGTAAAGAATTGAACATTTCAACGCCTTTTTAATGATGAGAAATACCAATACAAAACCAGTTTTGCGATTTCCTGAATTTAAAGAGGATTGGAAAGAATATAGACTTTCAGATTTCTTGACTAGATATTCAGAAACCAATAAAGATGAAGAATTTAGCCTTGATGAAATTTTGTCTTTATCCTCTCATTATGGAATTGTCAGCAGAAGGGAGCTACTTGAAGAAACATACAGCAATGTTAATCACCTGAGCTACAAGAAAACAAGGTTGAATGATTTAGTTTATGGCAAAAGTATTAGTGCAAGTTATCCTTATGGTTTATTTAAAGTAAATGACTTTAAAGACGGTTTATTATCTACGCTCTATTATACTTTTAAGGTTAAAGAGAATGTATTACCAAAGTTTATTGATTGTTATTTCAGTCATTTGAACAGAGCTAATAATTTTTTGAAAAAATATGTTTTAGTTGGAGATAGGTACATTACAGCGGATGCGGACTATCTATTGAGCGGACAAATTTACCTTCCAACTAAAAAAGAGGAACAGCAAAAAATCACAGATTTTTTAATTCAAATAGACAACCGCATTGTTCAACTCAAAGAGAAAAAGGAAAATTTAGAACTATACAAAAAAGGAATTACACAAAAGATATTCACCCAAAAACTTCGCTTTAAAGATGAAAATGGAAAGGAATTTCCAGAGTGGGAAACAAAAAAGTTAAAGGATGTTTTTTCAAGAAAAACAGTCAAAAATAAAGGGAGTTTAATTAAAAATGTATTGACTAATTCAGCAACAAGAGGAATTATTTCACAAGGTGATTACTTTGACAAAGACATTGCAAATCAAAATAATCTTGAAGGCTACTACATTGTTGAAGTTGATGATTTTGTTTACAATCCTAGAATTTCTGTTTCAGCACCAGTTGGTCCGTTAAAGAGAAATCATTTAGAGAAAGGAGTTATGTCGCCCCTCTACACGGTATTAAAACCTAAAAAAGGCAACTTATGCTTTTACGAGCACTATTTTCAAACTTCATTTTGGCACAAGTATATGAGAGGCATTGCAAATTATGGAGTGAGACACGATAGAATGAATATTACCAATGATGATTTTGAGAAACTACCTTTGCCATTTCCACACATCAAAGAGCAAGAAAAAATCGCCTCGTTTTTAAATGAAATCAGCCGACAAATCAGTTTGGTCAATGAACAGTTAGAAGAAACCCGAACCTTTAAAAAGGCATTGTTAAGTAAAATGTTTTGCTAATGGCTATTAGAAAAGAACCTATAGAATTATTAAGGACAAAGCTTAACAGATGTATCAATGGCAATATGTCATTGACAAATCGTAGCCTAAAAGCAGGTAATAAGATTCTTATAAAGTACAGCCAAAATTTTGTTGAGTACACCGAAAACGGATATGCGTATGACGGAGCCGACCGTTTTTATACAAGAGATTACACAGTAAAAATTGAATTAAACAGAGAAAATCTTTCTCTCATAAGTTCATCAAGTTCAAAACCAGATAAGAATTTTGGATACTTCTTGGGCTTTATGAAAAACATAACTGCCCAAGACCTTACTAAGATTGTGATTTCGGATGAAAATAAAGTAGAACCACCAATACTCTATACAACTAAATCATTATTTGAGGACTATAAAAAAATTGCAAGAGAAGAAGGAATTGATAAAAATATTCGAATAAGAAATAGAGTAGCTCCATATTTAAAAAATCACTTTGATATAGAACTTAATGAGGCTGAAGCACAAAAAGATTATTCCCTTGCACTAAAAGAGATAATCGCCAGTAATCAAGTATCACAGGCTGATATAATAGAACTTACAGGAAATCTTGAAACAGGTGAAAACATCAACCTTGTAGTTGAAAAAAAAATTAATAAACAAGTTGATTGGTTGATAACAACTATTGAAGAACAAATATTAAGCAAATTAAAAATTACCACTGCTGATGCTAAAACTATAGGAAATACATACTTCGGATTTCCTAAAATTCAAATTAAAGGTCCAGAGGATTTGATGGAAAAGATTTTGACTAAATATGGTCAATATACCTTCTTTGGTGTCCCTGCAATGATTAATACAAAGAAATATGTTATTCATCACGGTGATTTATCCCGCTCTCAATTAGATTTAATTCTCATTACGCATCTAGGCGATATTGAACTTGTAGAACTAAAAAGGTCAGATGAAATATTAATGGATTTTGATTTTGGGAGAAAAAAGTTTTACCCAACAAAAACATTAGCAGCCGCAATTTCTCAATGCGAACGATACATAACAACAATAAATAGAGACAATGATGAAAGTTTCAAAATTGACAATAAAAAAATCAGAGAATTTCTTCAAGAACAAATAGGTGCGGATAATTTAGATGTTGAATCTGTAAGACCAACAGGAACAATTATAATAGGTAACTCTAATTCTATTTTCACCCAATATGAGAATCTAAATGCTTCACAAAAAGCAAAAATTTCAAAGGTTCAATATGAAACAAACGGGAAACTAGCATACAAGGAGTTAAAGAATACTTACAAAAACATTAAGGTGCTTACATATAGCGAATTAGTAGGACACGCTAAAACAAGATTGCAGTTGGATTTATGAGTAAACAAAGCGAACAAATATTAGAAGAACAATTAATTGCCCAATTACAAAAATTGGGTTACGGATATATTACGCTCAGTAATGAAGCGGCTTTGTTGGGCAACCTTAAAAATCAATTAGAAAAGCATAACAATATTTCTCTTTCAACTTCTGAATTTGACAAGGTGCTAAACCTTTTGAACAAAGGTTCAGTTTTTGAAAAATCAAAAACACTTCGCCAAAAACAGCACATCATAAGAGATAACGGAGACAATCTTTATTTTGAATTTCTGAATACGGAACATTGGTGTCAAAACCAATACCAAGTAACCAACCAAGTTACCCAAGAAGGGAAGTACAAAAACCGTTATGATGTTACGATTTTAATCAACGGTTTACCCTTGGTTCAAATAGAACTCAAACGCAGAGGATTAGAACTCAAAGAAGCCTTTAACCAAGTAAACCGCTATCAACGCCATTCATTTGGTGCAAATTCGGCTTTGTATCAATATGTTCAGATTTTCATCATCAGCAACGGAGTAAATACAAAATATTACGCAAACAATCGAAACCAAAGTTATAAGCAAACTTTTTATTGGACAGATGTTGAAAATAAGCGACAAACCAATATTCTCAACGGTTTTACAGATGCTTTTCTAGAACCTTGCCACATCAGTAAAATGATTTGCAAGTACATTGTTTTGAATGAGGCTTACAAAATACCAATGGTGCTTCGCCCATATCAATTTTATGCGGTAGAAGCTTTGATTGACCGAGTAAAAAACTCCAACAAAAACGGTTATATATGGCATACCACTGGTTCGGGCAAGACCTTAACCAGTTTTAAAGCCAGTCAAATTTTGATGAATTCCCCAGAAGTTCACAAAGTTGTTTTTGTGGTGGACAGAAAAGATTTGGACTACCAAACCACCAAAGAGTTCAACAGTTTTAGTGATGGTTGCATTGACGGAACAGACAACACAGCCAATTTGGTAAAACAGTTTATCGGTACATACAAAGACAAAAAAGGCGAAGCCAAAAACACAAAATTGATTGTTACCACCATTCAAAAACTCAATACTGCAATCAGTAAATTGAAGTATGAGAAGAAAATGGCAGACTTGAAGGACAAACGAATCATTTTCATTTTTGACGAGTGCCACCGTAGCCAGTTTGGAGATACACACAAAAGAATAAAAGAGTATTTCAACAATGCTCAAATGTTTGGTTTTACAGGCACGCCCATTTTTGCCGACAATGCCAACAAAAACGAATTAGGCAAACGCACAACCAAAGACCTTTTTGAAGACTGTTTGCACAAATACGTAATTACAGATGCCATCAAAGATGAAAACGTATTGAAATTTTCGGTTGAATACGTAGGCAGATATAAGCAAAAAGACACAGCTACTGAAATTGACATAGAGGTGGAAGACATTGACACGCAAGAGTTAATGGAAGATGAAAAGCGATTAGAAAAAATTGCTGATTACATCATCAACAATCACAACCGAAAAACGCACAGCAAAGATTTTTCTGCAATGTTTTGTGTGGACAGTGTAAAGTCATTGATTCGCTACTATGATATTTTCAAACGCAAAAAATTAGCAGGAGAACACAATCTAAATATTGCAACTATATTTAGCTATGCAGCCAACGAAGATGATGCAGAGGCCAATGGCTTTTTACCTGAAGAAGTTTCTGTTGTGGAAGAACCAAGAGCGTTATATGGCTTGCAAGCTCACAGCCGTGAAAAATTAGACGAGTACATTGAAGATTACAATCAATTGTATGATGTGAAATATTCCACCAAAACCAGTGAAGATTTTTACAATTACTACAACGACATTTCAAAGAAACTGAAAGACCGTGAACGCCAACCTGAAAATGTAAAAAATCGCATAGATGTTTTATTGGTGGTGAATATGTTCCTTACAGGTTTTGATGCCAAAAAAGTGAATACGCTTTATGTGGACAAAAATCTTAAATATCACGGATTGATTCAGGCTTTTAGCCGAACTAACCGAATTTTAAACGAGCAGAAATCACAAGGTAATATTGTCGTTTTCAGAAACCTGAAAAACAGAACAGACGAAGCCATTACCCTATTCAGCAACAAAGAAGCGATTGAGGTTATTATAATGAAACCTTATGAAGATTATGTTGCCAAGTTTGATGAAGCCTTTGAAAAGTTGTTGGAGGTTACACCGACAACTGACGCAGTTAACGACCTTGAAAGCGAAGATGACGAACTGAATTTCATTAAGGCATTTCGTGACTTGATGAGAATTAAAAACATTCTCACTGCCTTTTCAGACTTCAAATGGGAAGACCTGCAAATGAACGAGCAACTTTTTGAGGACTTCAAAAGCAAATACCTTGACTTATACGACAAAGTAAAAAGCAACCACCAAAAAGAGAAAGTTTCCATTTTGGAAGATGTTGACTTTGAATTGGAGTTGATACACCGTGATGAAATCAATGTTGCTTATATCATTCAGCTTTTAATCAAACTGAAATCTCAAACACAGAAAGACACGACAAAAGCAGAAAAGGAAATTTTCAATTTATTGAGTACAGAAGCTACTCTAAGAAGCAAACGAGAGCTCATAGAGAAATTTATTTTAGAGAATCTTCCAGTCATAAGCGACCCCGACAACATTACAACTGCCTTTGAGGAGTTTTGGAACGAAGAACAACAAAAGGAATTTTCTAAAATTGTACAAGAAGAAAATCTATCTGCCGAGAAAACCGAAAAACTCATTGAAGATTATCTTTTTGCAGAAAGAGAACCACTCCGTGACGAAGTTTTGGAACTCATTGAAGGCGAAAAACCAAGCTTACTGCAACGTAAAAAATTAGGAGACCGAATTTTGAAACGGATAGTGGACTTTGTAGAGACATTTATTAACGGAATGAATTTGAATTGATGATAACTAAATTTAATTCCATAAAAAAAGTAGGTTGTTACGAAGACCTATCAACAAATTCCAACAAGCCATTTGATAAGGTAAATATTCTGTTTGGTAATAATGGAAGCGGTAAAACAACATTTAGTAATATCCTTTATCTTTTATCCAAACATTGTAAGGATAAACAAACACTTTTTGATGAATTAACAGAGAGTGATTCAGAAATAGAAATTGAAACAACAGGCGGTAAAATTTCTTTGAAAAATATTATCGCTTCAGAACTTGACGTTTATGTTTTCAATTCAAAATTTGTTTCTGATAGTGTTTACAATGGAAACACCTCAAATATTGATTCTTTCAGCAACGAAATAAAATTGACCAATGAAGAAATCAATTTGATTGACAATGAAATTGAGATAGTACTGAAAAGAAGCATAAAAATTAATGATTGGAAAATGACATTCCTAAAATAATAACAGAACGAGAAATAGAATATTACGACTAACACCTCTTCGCAAAACTGTCATTGACAAAATACTAAAAACCTTTGTAAAACCTTTATTTACAAGGGTTTTGTTGTTTTTACAATTCAGTAACATATATGATATAGGAATTATTATATAGGTGTTGTAATAACTTATGATAGTTGAAAGTCTGATTATTAGTTAATTAAAACTTTCTATTTTTTTTCAAATTTTTTTTCATTGACATAAACACAGGATAACCCAACACTACCCCCACTCTCTTTAAACTTTGGGAGGTAGCCCCCGTAGAAGTTGAGGAAGTTGAAGTATCAGCCCACTCGCTTCAAATCGTGGGTAAATCCCAAGACTATTGTTTAATTTAAATTTTAAAATTATGGTAAGAGTAATTGACTACAAGTCATTCCAAAAAGAGAATGGCGATTCATTTTATGCCCTGATTGTTCAAGGAGGTGTTGAATCAATCATCAGCAAAGAAACAGGGAGAACGTATCTAACAGCCCGAAAAGCGTCCGTTCCCTGTACTTTTGACGAGCAAACCTGTATTTCTTTGATAGGAACAGAGCTGTCGGGACAAATCGTACAGGTTGAGGTTGAACCTTATTCTTTCACGGTTGAAGAAACAGGCGAGGTTATTGAAAGAAATCATCGTTATATGTTTATGAACGATGAACAAGCTGTTCTTCAACAGAATGTGCAGAAAGAATCGGTTTTTTAGCCACATCTAAAGGAAAGAGTTCAGTAATTTGAGCTCTTTCTTTTTTTCTGTCTGTTTTAAATGCTGTCAGATAACCTTTAGGAGTAATCAGATTAGAAATAATCTCTATTAAAAAAACAAAATCACACGTCAAAATTATGAAGCCACCTTTATTATATATATAGCGTTAATATTCAAAAGCAGATTATATGACAGACAAACAATTAGCAGAAATACTAAAATATTCTTCTCCAAAAACTCTCTATATCGTAACGTGGAACAACATTTTAAAGCTATTATTTTGTCCGTTTCGTGTAAAAGTTCTAAAAAACATCGGAGATTTAACCATTGGAGAGGTTGTTTTTGTAGATGAAATTAAGGTTGATACCAATTTAAAGACGGTTTATATGATTAGAGGAAAGCCTTACTACTACCACAGCTTTGAAATCCTCGAAAATTGATATAGTTTATACTTTAAAAGGATATTTTTTATATTATCTTCAATTAAAAAGGCTTTCCAATCTACAAAATTATCATTTTAATAAAATAATAGTTAAATTTATTTGCGTATGTGAATATTTTTTTGTACATTTGCAGGATTTTTCAGTTTTTTACTCTTAAAATACTTCCAATTACAAAAAAAATACTTCCAAATTCAAAAATACATCAAGTAATGTGCTGAAAAAAGTTTAATGTTTAACTTTTTTTAAATTTTATTATTTGACAAAAAACACAAAATTAGGAACATTATCAAGTTCCAACTATTCAGTAATTAAATCCAATCAGTTCTGTACAACCCCTATCTTTTATGTTACTGCAACTGATACTGTTTCAAAACAAACAAAAACTTCAAGATGCAAAGAAAAAACCCTTAAAAATAAGGGGTTTAGAAAGGATTTTAATCCGTTTTTACTTAATTTCAAATCTCTTGACAATGACACTTTTCCGAAAAAGTTCAAGGATTTTAGTGTTGTTGAAATTCCGCAACAGGTCAAAAGAAGCATTGAACGCTTACCTAAAGGTATTCTTTTCAAAATAGACAAGAATAAAAAGGTAGCTGTAGAAAAATGTCTTGTTGTAGTTTCCAATCTTACAAGCACCTTATTTCGTGAGGAAGATAACAATCAAGACTTTTGGAAGTCATTAAATTCAGAGATTCTTCACGAACAAACAAAAAAGGGAAATGACAACACATTTATTTATCCGAGAGTTTTAGATGCTTTAATGTACAGCACCCCTAAACAAAAACCTATCATCGAGGTCTTAAAAAATTCTAGCGGAAATGATACTTATGAAGTTGGAAATAGCTCAAAAAAATATCGTCTTACTGAAACGTACAGAAGTAAATATTCTATAGGCTATAAATTAACCTGTTCGGATTTATTAGAGAAAAGAACAAAGTATTTTAAAGAAGAATATTCCAAAAATCAAAATAATCCTTTGTTTAAAAATTCAGTTGAAGTAATGAATAAAGTTATACTACCAAGTGAAGAACACCTAATCTCTGTTGCAAAAGAACTGATAGCATATAATTACGTAACTAAAAAGGGAAAAATCCTGACGCTTCTAAATAAAAAATCAAGAGATTACTATAAGGATAGTTCCAAAAGGTCTTTTGTCGAAGAGAACATTAAAAGATTTAATGATTTGACGTCAGAGGGATTTATATTTCCAAAAGTAGGCGATGAAAAATCAGGAGGAAGATTAACAGATAGCTTTGTTCTGATGTCCTCTTGGGCAAGAAAAGAAATACTAATTGACGGAGAGCCTATAGAAGAATTGGATTATAAGGCATTGCACCCAAACATTGCAGTTTCTTTATACGGAGGAAAAGTAAAATATCTCACACATCAACAGGTTGCAAAGGAGTTAAATATTGATTTAGGAATAGTAAAAAGAAACCACTTATCCTTTTTCAATATGGAAATCCCTCATATGAAATCCAATCCTCTTTACGAATATTACAGAAAAGCAGAGCCTGAAATGCTTAATAATTTATTAGAAGATAAAGAAGTTAATGGTTATAAATCAGCTTCGAGAAGAATGTTTAAAAAAGAAGTGGAGATTATGACAGAATGCGTAGAGATTTTAAACAACTTGGGAATTTATGTCCTGTACGTTTACGATGCTCTGTACTGCAAGAAAAGTGTAGCCAAAACGGTTGCAGAAGTAATGAATAAAATTATTTTAAAGCACGGAGTTTATACAACAACAGGATAACACAAAAACACTCATTTACAGCCTCTTTAAGCGTATTTTCAAGCGTTTAGAGAGGCTTTCTTATTACAAATAACAAATACTATTAATTATGCAATTAAGACAGTCAGAAAGAAGAAAAGCCAAAATAAAAATGGCTTTACAGGGAGCAAGTGGAACAGGTAAAACTATGAGTTCCTTGCTACTTGCACAGGGTTTGACCAATGGTAACTTTTCCAAAGTAGCCATTATTGACACAGAAAACGGAAGTGCTGATTTGTATGCCCACTTGGGCAATTACAACGTGCTTTCATTACAGCCTCCTTACACTCCTGAAAACTATATCAAAGCTATTGAGGTATGCGAACAGGCAGGTATGGAAGTAATTATTATAGATTCCATTTCTCACGCTTGGGACGAGCTATTGGATTTTCATTCCAAATTAGCAGGGAACAGTTTTACCAATTGGGCTAAAGTTACTCCAAGACAAAAGGCTTTTACGGATAAAATCCTGCAATGTAATGCTCACGTAATTGCCACAATGAGAACTAAACAGGATTATGTATTAAACCAAAAGGACGGTAAGTATATTCCTGAAAAGGTAGGATTAAAAGCAGTCCAAAGGGACGGATTGGATTACGAATTTACTTTGGTATTTGACGTTGATATCAAACATTTCGCTGTAAGCTCTAAAGACAGAACAGGGTTATTTATGGGAAAACCTGAATTTATCATCAATTCGGGAACAGGAAAAAGGATTTTGGAATGGTGCAATAGCGGAACAGTACCATTAGCAAATAACAAATTATCTGAATCCGAAGTAATTGAAGCTATTCAATACTGCAATACTGTTGCTGAACTCTCTGTCTTGTACAAACAATATCCTGAATATGCAGAGAACCTGCATCAGTATTTTTCAGATAAAAAGGCAATTTTAACCCAATTAACTAACCCTCAAAATTTCTCAACAAATGGAAAATCTAATCTTTGACAATTCTACTACTATAATAGGGAAAGAAGATACAGGAGCTCAATTAAGACCTGTTTCAGAAAGTATTGTAATTCCAAGTAGTATGAATTCTAACATCAGATATGACAAGCCTTTTATTGTGGCTAATACACAGGAATCCTCTTTGCAGAATTTAAAAAATGATTGCATAATCCCTGTATTCTCTAAAGATAATGAGAGAACTATTGCACATCAGGAATTCATTGAATTAGCTCAAGATTGTGCATTTAAGGTATTTCCACACCATAACTTTGATAGTCCTGAAATCAGGGTTTCACATCAGATTAAAGGACGTATTCCTGAAGCAATCCATAAGAGTGCCAAAGACCTGTTAGACCACGAGAAAACCCAATATTTTGAGAGAATGGCTTTTATTATCAGGATTCCGAGCATTACAGATTCCATAAATGGTAATGAAATAGCTTTGACTATTGGAGGAGTAAGAAGTTACAATTTGGAAAACCTATACAACAGAAAGACTATTGAAAAGTTTAAGTTCTTTATAGGCTTCCAAGTTAAGGTATGTTGTAACCTTTGTGTCAGTTCAGACGGATTTGCAGAAGAAATAAGAGTGAACTCTTATCAGGAATTACAAACCAAGATTATGGAAATACTCCATAATTATAATGCAGAAAAGCAGTTAAGCCAAATGAAACAGCTTCCTGAATATTCTCTTACAGAACATCAGTTTGCCCAATTATTAGGTAGGGGAAGAATGTATCAGTATCTGCCTAAAAAGGAAAAGCAGAATTTACCTTTATTTAGTTTTAATGATGGACAGTTAAATACCATTGCCAAAGACTATTACGAAGATGATAATTTCTGTCGGGAAGACAACGGAGATATTAACCTTTGGAAACTCCACAGCTTGTTTACCCAAGCCAATAAATCAAGCTATATAGATACTTTCCTCGATAGAAATGTAAATGCCTTTGACTTTGCAAATGGAATGCTTAAAGCACTTAATGGTAGTTCATCAGGACACCATTGGTTTTTGAGTTGAGAGAAACCACCCTATTAGTAAAGTAGGGTGGTTTTATTTGTGTTTTTTGAAAGAGAATATTTACTCCGCCATTTTGAAAAAAACCTTGTTATAGGTAGTAGCTATTATTTCTTAAATTCGGTATTCCATTTATCTTTTGAATCAGCATATTTAGCAGTTAAATGGTCTGGTATAAAAAATAATTTATGTATAAATCTTAATGAGATAAATATACCATATGCAAAAAGTAAGTTTATAAAAATTGGCACAAATTCAGGGTTTTCTTTACCTAAAAGGCATACTTTTAGGCATACCAAATAGAAATTAAAACCTAATCTATTAATAATTAATTAAGTAAAACAAACTCTAATCTCCCGTCCAGACCGCTAAAAATAGCAAAGTAAGAAAAGTTTTCGGAAACGAAAACTTTTTTTTGCGGAAAAATATTTAAGATTAGTTGTGTTGTTTTGCCCGAGAAATCGGGTGGTTTAGTAGTTAGACCAATGAAAAGCTTTCCATTAACTTGGAGGGCTTTTTTGATTTTAGAAGGTTTGCTCTCTTTCCTTAACAATATCCTTTTAGAATATCAAAAGCTCAATTTAAAATCACTAGAAAAAAAACATAAAACCTCAACTGAGAGGCATAAAAAAAATCCAAAAACAACTTTCGTTATTTTTGGATTTTTATTTGAGCCTCCAGAGGGATTCGAACCCACGACCCCGAGATTACAAATCACGTGCTCTGGCCAACTGAGCTATGGAGGCATTGCTTAATTGCGAGTGCAAATATAGGCAAGAAATTTAATCTTGCAAATAATTATTTTATTTTTTTGTGTTTTTTTTCTCAAAAATTTCCTCCAACATTCCCTGATATAAAACATAATCCTGAATTACAATACGTTAAAAAACATTTTAAAAAATGATTTTACTCTACCTTATAAACACTTAAACTCTATTTATAAAAAGTTAAAGACAATTTTCAGAATAAATATAAAGTTAATTTTGAGTACATTTGCAAAAATTATTAATATAATGGATATACAAAATACGTCTTATGTGGCTTATAAAGTAAAAGACATTTCCCTTGCAGATTGGGGACGTAAAGAAATTGAATTAGCAGAAGCTGAAATGCCAGGTCTTATGGCGCTTCGTAAAGAATATGGCGCTTCTAAACCACTTCAGGGAGCTCGAATTGCAGGTTGTTTACATATGACTATTCAAACAGCTGTCCTGATTGAAACTCTAATCGAGCTAGGAGCAGAAGTTAGTTGGAGTTCTTGTAACATCTTCTCTACTCAAGACCAAGCAGCAGCAGCGATTGCAAAAGCAGGAACTTCTGTTTATGCGTGGAAAGGAATGAACGAAGAAGAATTTGACTGGTGTATTGAGCAGACTCTTTTCTTTGGAGAAGACAGAAAGCCTTTGAATATGATACTCGATGACGGGGGAGATTTAACGAATATGGTTTTGGATAGATACCCAGAATTGATCCCTGGAATCAAAGGACTATCAGAAGAAACCACAACAGGTGTTCACAGGCTGTATGAAAGAATGAAAAACGGAACACTTCCGATGCCTGCCATTAACGTAAACGACTCGGTTACTAAATCAAAATTTGACAACAAATACGGTTGTAAAGAATCAGCTGTGGATGCTGTTCGTAGAGCAACCGATGTAATGTTGGCAGGTAAAAGAGTAGTTGTTTGTGGATACGGAGATGTAGGTAAAGGAACTGCAGCTTCTTTTAAAGGAGCTGGAAGTATTGTTACTGTTACCGAAATAGATCCGATTTGTGCTCTACAAGCTGCAATGGACGGATTTGAAGTAAAAAAATTAGACACTGTGGTGGCTAATGCTGATATTGTTATTACAACCACAGGAAACAAAGGAATTGTAATAGGAAGACACTTCGAAAAAATGAAAGACAAAACTATTGTTTGTAATATTGGCCATTTCGACAATGAAATTGATATGGCTTGGTTAAATACAAACTATGGAAATACAAAAGTAGAAGTAAAACCTCAAGTAGATATTTATAAAGTAAACGGAAAAGATATTATCATTCTAGCAGAAGGACGTTTGGTAAATCTAGGTTGCGCTACAGGACACCCTAGTTTTGTAATGAGTAATTCTTTTACCAACCAAACTCTGGCTCAAATTGAACTTTGGACAAATTCAGAGAACTATAAAAATGAAGTTTATACACTTCCAAAGCATTTAGACGAAAAAGTAGCTCAATTACATCTAGCAAAAATTGGAGTTGAATTAGAAACTCTAACAGAGGAGCAAGCTAAATACATTGGTGTTGAAGTGCAAGGACCTTTCAAACCAGAATATTACAGATACTAATTTTTTGTTTCAGATACATAAATAAAGGCTGAAACGCAACAAACTTTTAAATATAAAACAAAATGGCAAGTAAGAGAAATTTAAAAAAAGACATCAACTACGTTCTAGGTGATATTATCGAAGCAACTTACATTACAGAGATTGCAAAAAGTGGAAAACCAAGCGAAAAAACTGATGCAATCGTAGACGAAGCAATCGAAGTTTTTGACTCCTTAATTACTAAAGTAAATATGAGAGGTGTAGAAAACAAAAAAGCTCACTTCAAATCAATTAATCATGAATTAGAAACTAAAGCAAGAGGATTAATTGAAAAAATTAACACACTATAGTAATTAACTTAAAAAGTTATTAAATATGCCTTCTCTTCAGAAGGCATATTTTTTTGATAGCTACTATAAACACTAATAATAAGAGTTAAGTACACACAAATTAACATTTATAAAAAACACAAAAAATTAACTTAATTAAATAAAATAAACTAATTAAAGATGTGTTTTTTAATCGTTTTAAAATATAAATAAGGTTTTTATTTTGATAAAATCATAAAAAAATATTAAATTGGACGACATTTTTAACTTTTTATACCTTTATTTATGAACAACTTAACTTTTTATGACACTGAAGAGTGTCGAACACGGAAAATCAAAGGTTGGCTCAGATGGCTGACATTTTGTGTGATGTTACTTGTTGGGCAGATGTCGGTGGGTCAAACAGTTCAGATTGGTTCAGGCAATACTACAACGCCTGCTGCCAGTACTACAGTTCCAATTACAAACTATAATTTTAGCTACTGCCAGATGATTGTAACAGCAGCTCAAATTACAGCAGGAGGCGGTGATATAGGAGAAATTCAAAAATTACGGTTTTATAACAACAGTCTGGGTACAACTTCGGTATGGACAGGAGACTGGACTGTTTTTTTAGGAAATACTGCAAAAACAAGTTTTTCATCCAATACAGATTGGGTTGCTTTAGCTGATTTACAACAGGTTTATCAAGGGTCAGTAAGCCCTATTTTAAATGACTGGTGGGAAATTACTTTCACAACTCCTTTTAATTACACTGGGGGCAACTTAATTGTTGCTATTGATGAAAACACACCAGGGTGGACTAGTGTACCTAGTTTCCTTACATTTACCTCTGGTTCAGATACTGCTATATTGTACAGAACAGATAATGCTGTTAATAACCCTGATCCCGCAAACCCTCCTTTAGATGCTACAGGTGGGCTTTTAGCAACAACAGGTACTTTACCTCAAATGCAGTTTTATTTTACTGAAGACTGTCCTTCTCCAAGTGTATTGACAGCAACTAACTTTACTTCAGAAAGTGCAGAGTTGGGTTGGCAGGAAAATGGTTCCGCAACTTCTTGGGATATTGAATGGGGAGTAGCTGGATTTACACCTACAGGAACCCCTACTATTTCGGGAGTAACTAATCCTTATACTTTGAATGGGTTAGATCCCTATACCGAGTATCTGTTTTATGTAAGAGCTGATTGCGGAATTGATGACGGATTAAGTGTTTGGTCAGGACCTTTTTCTTTCCAAACTGCAGCCGATTGTTCGGATTCTTTATTAGATATTACTTCGACTACTGGAGATAGTGTTTGTAATGAAGGAAATATCACTTTACAAGCTACAGCAAGTGGCACGGGTCAGGATATTTTTTGGTATGATGCTCCAACAGGAGGAAATTTAGTCGGGCAAGGCCCTTCTTTTGATACGCCTTTTCTAACCGAAACCACATCCTATTGGGCAACTGAAGTTCTTCTTGAAAATGAAGTCTTTACTGAACAAGGAAATTTATCTACAACTACTTTGGGCTCTACGACTAACGGAGGTATTGAAATTATCCTTAATCAAACAGCTTCTATTATAAGCTTTGAAGCTCGCAGTACCACAGCTGCGGGAGGTGCTGTAACATATGCCCTTATTGATATCAATAACGGTAACTCTGTATTGATGACACATAACGATACACTACCAGGAGGTGGCACAGGAGCTGCTCCTGTACTGTACACTGTTAATCTTAATTTCCTTAATATTCCTCCTGGCAACTACAGATTGATAAAACAATCAGGTGCAGCAAGCGCCTATATGACAGGGGCATTCCCTTATCCGCTAGGAAATGTAGGGCAAGTTGTAAACGGAGCAGGAAGCACAACTACTACATCAACTCTTTATTATCATTTTTTCAATATTACAGTTGAAGGATTTGAAATATTATGCGAATCCGATAGAGAAGAAGTAATAGCAACGGTACATGAAATTATTGATATAGATGTAACGGCTACAGAAACAACGATAGAACCAGGAGATAGTACTACGCTATCGGTTTCAAGTACGAATACCGATTACATTTATGAATGGAATTGGAATGGAGGTACTTCTACAGGAACATCACTTACTGTTTCTCCGATAGAACATACAACTTATACGGTAATAGCTACAGATACCATAACAGGTTGCCAGAATGAATCCACAATCGAAATATTAGTTTATGATATGACATTATGTGATACCATTGAAATTCTGTCTACTACTGACGGAAGCGTTTGTGATGAAGGAACTGTTACTCTAAATGCCACAGCAAGTGGTACTGGTGATAATATTTATTGGTATAATGCTCCAACAGGAGGAAATTTAGTAGGACAAGGCCCAACTTTTACAACGCCTGTACTAACTGAAACTACCTCGTATTGGGCATCGGAAGTATATTTAGATGGAGAGGAATTTCCAGGACAAGGGGTTGTAAATGACTTTGGAACTTCGAGTGTTGCTACTACTCGTCAGGGAATGGTATTTGAAGTATTTGAAAATATGACCTTAGTAGATGTAGAAGTTTACAGTACCGGAGCAGGAGGAACTATGGATATTGAATTATATGACAATTCAAATTTAGTAGTTGGAAATCATTTGTATTCAGTTACCACTACTGTTGATCCTGGAACTACAACAGCTCCTTCAATGCACAAAATTACATTAAATTTTGAGCTGACTCCAGGAACTTACAGAATAGTACGAGCTGCTACTCCAACAGTCCCTTTGCGTTATATAAGCGGTGCTGCTAATTTTGGTGGAGGTTATCCAATTCCTTTTGATAATGGCTTAGGGCAAATAGTTACAGGAGCTAATAATTTTACAGGTACATTAGCAACCGCGTACTATTATTTCTTTAACTGGACTATTTCGTCTGCTATAACAATATGTGAGTCTGAAAGAGAAGAAGTAATTGCATCAGTACACGAAACAATTGATATTGATGTAACAGCTACCGCTACTGATTTATTACCGGGCGAGAGCTCTACACTCTCGGCTTCCAGCACTAACAGTAACTACGAATATGTATGGACATGGGACGGAGGTACTGCTACAGGAGCAACTGTTACAGTTACACCAACCTCAGTTTCGACAATATATACGGTAACCGCTACCGATACAGTAACCGGTTGTGTAGCTCAAGAGTCAATTGAAATATTTACATTTGATATTGCTTTGTGTGATGACTTGGGTATTGCGAGCACTACTGACGGAAATATTTGTGGTCCAGGAACTACTACTACTCTGGAAGCTATAGGGGCTAGTGATGTAACTGATTCTAAAATTTACTGGTATAATGCACCTACAGGAGGAAATTTAGTAGGACAAGGTACTTCTTTTACAACACCAATATTGACCGAAACTACTTCGTTCTGGGCCTCTGAGGTATTATTAGAAGGAGGTCAAGGAACGCTCCCTGGTCAAGGAAAATTGACTTATACTGGCACCGCTCCTGGAGGATATACTCTTGAAGCCGGATTACAGTTTGTAGCAACAGAAGCTTTTACGCTTATTAGTGTTGTTGCTTATTCTAATACTGCAACCGGAACTACTATTCCGAGTATCCAGCTACGAGATGATTCAGGTGCAGTAATTCAGGAAGTAACAAATATTCCTATTGCCAATGGGCAATTTACTCCTTTTACTATTGATTTGAATTTTAATATACCAGGACCTGGAACCTACCGATTAATGGCAGTAGGATCTTTTTCATCTTTAATAAGAGATACAGGAGGTATTCCTGCTGGCACTACTTATAATATTGGAAACGTTGGAGAAATCACTAGCGGTGTATTACCTCCTAACACAAATACCAGTTATTATTATTTTTATGACTGGACTGTGTCTTCTGGTTTAATATTATGTGAATCCGATAGAGAAGAAGTTATAGCAACGGTACACGAAATCATTGATATAGATGTAACAGCTACAGAAACAACAATAGATGTAGGAGATAGCACTACGTTATCTGTTTCAAGTACTAATACGGATTATACCTATGAATGGACCTGGAATGGAGGTAGTGCTACAGGAGCGTCTCTTACTGTTGCACCTACAGAACATACTACTTATACGGTAACTGCTACAGATACAATAACGGGATGTCAGAACGAATCAACAATTGAAATATTAGTTTATGATATGACATTGTGTAATACTATTGAAATTCTGAGCATTAGTGACGGAAGTATTTGTAATGAAGGAACTGCTATTTTACAGGCTACAGGAAGTGGTACAGGTGATAATATTTATTGGTATGATGCTCCAATAGGAGGAAATTTAGTAGGGCAAGGTGCCTCTTTTACAACACCTACTTTAACTGAAACCACCTCGTATTGGGCAACAGAAGTTTATCTTGATAACGAAATTTTTACGGAACAAGGAAATATATCTCCAACAACCTTAGGCTCTACAACTAACGGAGGAATCACATTTGTGCTTAATCAGACAGCTTCTATTATTAGCTTTGAAGCTCGCAGTACCACAGCTGCAGGAGGTGCAGTAACTTATGCCCTTATTGATGTTGATAATGGTAACGCTGTTTTAATGACTCATAATGACACATTACCAGGAGGTGGAACGAATACTGCTCCTGTGCTATATACAGTTAATCTTAACTTCCTTAATATCCCTCCAGGAAATTACAGGTTGGTAAAACAATCTGGTGCGGCTACTGCCTATATGACAGGAGCATTTCCTTACCCTTTAGGTACAGTAGGACAAGTTATAAACGGAGCAGGAAGTGCTACTACCACCTCAACGTTGTACTATCACTTTTTCAACATTACCATTGAACAAGTTATGCCTATTTGTGAATCAGACAGAGAAGAAGTAACTGCAACAGTACACAATATAGATATAACTGCAACAGCTACAACAATTGACCCAGGAGACAGTACTACACTAACCGCTTCAAGTACTAACCCGAACTACACCTATGTATGGACTTGGGATGGGGGTACCGATACAGGGGCTTCTATTACAGTTTCTCCAACAGATCATACAACTTATACGGTAACTGCTACAGATACCACAAATCCTGATTGTCAGAATTCAGCAGAAATCACCATAATAGTATTTAATACGGCATTGTGTAATATGCTTGAAATTACCAGTACTACCGATGGAGGTATTTGCGAATCAGGAACCACCGTATTACAAGCTACAGGAAGTGGCACAGGTGATAATATTTATTGGTATGATGCTCCAACAGGAGGAAATTTAGTAGGACAAGGTACTTCTTTTACAACACCAAATTTAACTGAAACCTCATCATTCTGGGCTTCAGAAGTTCTATTAGAAGGAGGAATAGGAACCATCTCTGGTCAAGGAAAATTGAATTATACTGGTAGCACTCCTGGAGGATATACTCTTGAAGCCGGATTACAGTTTGTAGCAACAGAAGCTTTTACGCTTATTAGTGTTGTTGCTTATTCTAATACTGCAACCGGAACTACTATTCCGAGTATCCAGCTACGAGATGATTCAGGTGCAGTAATTCAGGAAGTAACAAATATTCCTATTGCCAATGGGCAATTTACTCCTTTTACTATTGATTTGAATTTTAATATACCAGGACCTGGAACCTACCGATTAATGGCAGTAGGATCTTTTTCATCTTTAATAAGAGATACAGGAGGTATTCCTGCTGGCACTACTTATAATATTGGAAACGTTGGAGAAATCACTAGCGGTGTATTACCTCCTAACACAAATACCAGTTATTATTATTTTTATGACTGGACTGTGTCTTCTGGTTTAATATTATGTGAATCCGATAGAGAAGAAGTAATTGCTACAGTTGTTCCACAAAGTACAACTCCTATTCCTACAGGCGATTCTAATCAGTTAGTCCCTGCAGGTACAACTCTTGCAGGTCTTAACGTAACAGGTACTAATCTCACTTGGTATTCTGATGCTGCTCTTACAAATCAAATTGCTGATACAACATTAGCTTATGAAGGGACATATTATGTTACTCAAACAATAGGTTATTGTGAGGGTCTTGCTTTGGCAATTACTGTTACACTACAATGTCCTACTCCAAACAACCTGTCTACAGGTACGGTAACCTTCAATTCAGCAGAACTTCTCTGGCAAGGTAACGGAGCGTCTTTTGATATAGAATGGGGATTAGAAGGATTTACGCTAGGTAATGGTACAGAAATAAATAACATTACTACTAATACTCATCTTCTTAATGGTCTCACATCGGACACCTATTACGATTTTTATGTTAGACAAGATTGTGAAGATGATGGAATAAGTAATTGGGGAGGACCCTATACCTTCTTTACAGGATACTGTGTGGTAACTTCTACTAGTACAACTTATGGTATAAGTAATTTCAGTACATCAGGAGGAGTTTTAAATATTAATAATTCTTCTGGAGCAGGTTCATACTCCAATTATACAGTACAGTCTGTAGCTCAATTTGAAGGAGGAGCACCTGTAGAATTTACTATTACTTCAGCTAATGGTACTACAGGTATGGGAATATGGATAGATTGGAATAATAATATGGTTTTTGACCCAGGAGAGCACGTTTATAATTCGGCAGCTTATATTTCAGTAGGTACAGGTTCGATTACAATACCTGCAGGTACTCCTGTAGGTAGTTATCGCATGCGTGTAGTAGCAAACTGGTCGGCTACGAATCCAACTCCTTGTGGCTTTTTGGGCAGTACAGGCTCAACAACTGGAGAAGCCGAAGATTATACATTTATGGTGATTGATCCTCCTGCATGTATGCCTCCAATCGAGCTTACTGCAGATGTAACAGCTATAAGTGCAGATTTAGGTTGGACAAGCACAGGAACTTTGTTTGATATTAAGTGGGGAGCCCCAGGATTTGATGTAAATACGCAAGGAACTATAATTGAAGGAGTAGCTAATCCATATTCTCTGTTAGGATTAGATCCAAGCACTACGTATCAATATTATGTACGTCGTGATTGTACTGCGGATGATGATGGATACAGCCTTTGGGCAGGACCATTTACTTTCACTACATTATGTGTTCCTGTTTCAGTGCTTAACGAAAATTTTGATGGTGTTACAGCAGGTACGACTGTTCTTCCTGTTTGTTGGTCAAAAATAGGAACAAGTGCTGCTTATGTAAGTACTACAACTCCTTTTAGTGCTCCAAATAACTTGTATATGTATAAGAGTACTAATGTGGATAATTACTTGGTAACTCCTTATCTTGATAATCTTGCCGATAATACACATTGGTTGAAATTTAGAGCAAGAACAACTTCGACCTCTTCTACTACACTTACAGTAGGATATTTGACGGATGCTACTGATCCAAGTACGTTTGTAGAGATAGAGACTATTACTTTTGTAGGAACTACATATCCTTCGGAAGATTTTATTATTTTTCCTTGGAATTTACCCGTGAATGCTAAACATTTAGCTTTCCGTAATAATACCAATTTAAGAACTATTTATCTGGATGATATTCGATGGGAAGCAGCTCCTACTTGTATGTATCCTATGAACCTAACCTCTTCTAATTCTTCTGTTTCTTCTACAGTCTTATCATGGGCAGGTACTGGAACTTTGTATGATATTGAATATGGGCCTGCAGGATTTACTCCAGGAACTGGAACAACAATACCAGGAGTTGGTAATCCGTATGTTCTTTCAGAGCTTACTTCAGGAGTTAATTACGCCTACTATGTACGTCAAGATTGTGGAGATGGTGATTATAGTGATTGGGCTGGTCCTCATACATTTGTGGCAGGAGCTTATGTAGGAGATATCCCTACTTTACTTAATACAAATCCTCAAGTAGATGATTTTGCTTGTGCTACTTCATTCAGTATAGAGGTGCCGGAAGGATACTTCTTATCAGCTTTGAGTGTAGAGTATGTGATGTTATCTATTGACCCTGCATGGACTTCTCACCAACGTTCTGTACTTTATTCACCTACTTTAGAAATGGGTGAAGATGCAGTAGTAACAGGAGGTGTTGATGACTATCCCGGAATGGTTAGCTATAACCGTGAGATTACTTTTGCTAATGGTGCAACAGGATCAATCGAATTTGTTCTAAAAGCATGGAGAACTTCTGGAGGAACAGGATGTGGTACCACCCACTCTTATGTGATGGATGGAAGCTGGATTCTTCACCCAGAATTCGAACTTATCCCTTCTTGTCCTAATCCACCAGCAGACTTAGGTTATACTAATATTACTGAAACTTCTGTGGATTTAACTTGGACAGCAGAACCTGGAACATTCCAAGTACAATGGGGTGATGTAGGATTTAATCCAGCAAACGAATTAGGTAGTTTTATTTCTGGCATTACAGCTAACTCTTATACTTTAGACGGATTAGATTCTTCGATACCTTACGAGTTCTATGTTCGTAGAGATTGTAGTACAGATGATGCAGAAGATTTTGGAGCATGGGTAGGTCCATTTAGATTTAATTCTGGATATTGTCTCCCAAGTTCTCCTCAAGCTTATTATTTTACTCAATTTAATACTACTGGAGCTCTTGAGAATATTGTGTTTTCGTACCCTGGCCCTAACTTAGGAGTGGGTTATAAAGACAATACAGATATGATTGTTACTCAAGATGCAGGAGCATCATTTGATTTCACTTCAAACTATGTTGGAGGAGCAAGTGGATTGAGAATCTGGGTGGATTGGAACAATAACTTAATCTTTGAAGATGAAGAAGAAGTGTTCTATCTTGGAAGTGGTTCAGGTAACAAAACAGGAACAATTGCTATTCCTGAAGATGCTGTAAGTGGAACATACAGAATGAGAATAAGAGCTCAACAAGGGGCTACTTCAATTCCTCCAGCTTGTGGAAGTATCAACACAGGAGAGGCTATAGACTTTACATTACAAATTACTTGTAATGAAATTCCTTCTCCTATAGGATTCACAGAGCAAGAGTTTACAGAAGGACAGACATTGGCTGATCTTGATGTAACAGGTGATAACCTAGTTTGGTATGCCGATGAAGATTTAACTATTATTTTGGAAGACACGACTCTGCTTGTTGACCAAACTACGTATTATGTGGTGAGTACAGACGGAAATTGTCAAAGTGATGTTTTAGTCATCATTGTAGAGGAAGTTCTCAGCACTCCAGACTTCGGTAATTTTGGATTTGTTTTCTATCCTAACCCTGTTGGAGAGATGTTGTATTTGAGAGCTAACACAGAAATCAGCCACGTAATTGTTTTCAATATGTTAGGTCAACAATTGAATCTCCCTGTACAATCAGGTAACACTCAAATAGATATGACAGGATTACCTGCAGGAAATTATGTATTAAGGGTAACAATTGAAGGTATAAACAAAACCTTTAAAGTGATTAAGAAGTAATTAAATAACCTATTTGACACAACAACCGTCTCTAAATATTTAGAGACGGTTTTTTTTATTATGGATTTAAGAAAGTTTCGTTTTAACTTTCATAAGTTGGTTGTATCTTTGCGGGCAGTGATTTTATCTGCTTTTCTGCTTTTAAAATTTTCACTACTATACCCAATGATACTCATCGGGACTGAAAAACTGAAATTAAAAAATATGAATCAGGAAGTACGAAATTTAGAACCCAAACAGCTTTGGAATAAATTTGCCGATTTGAATGCTGTTCCTCGTCCATCAAAAAAAGAAGAAAAAGTAATTGCTTTTATGATGGATTTCGGAAAAAAGTTAGGTTTAGAGACGATTAAAGATCACGTAGGTAATGTGATTATTAAAAAACCTGCTACAAGCGGAATGGAAAACCGTAAAACGATTGTGATGCAATCACACTTGGATATGGTTCATCAAAAAAACAACGATACCATTTTTGACTTTGACAATCAAGGGATTGAGATGTATGTGGATGGAGATTGGGTACGTGCCAAAGGAACCACTTTGGGAGCAGACAACGGACTCGGAGTAGCCACCATTATGGCAATCCTAGAAAGTACAGATATTCCTCATCCTGCTATTGAAGCGCTTTTTACTATTGATGAAGAAACCGGAATGACTGGAGCTATGGGACTTCAGGGAGGAATGCTGGAAGGGGAAATCTTGCTTAACCTAGATACAGAAGAAGATGACGAAATCGATATCGGCTGTGCGGGTGGAGTTGATGTAACAGCCGTAAGAAATTATAATTTTGAAGAGGTTCCTGAAAACTCAGTCGGATACACCATTATGGTTAAAGGCCTAAATGGTGGACATTCTGGAATGGACATCCATAAAGGTTTAGGAAATGCTAATAAAATTATGAACCGTCTTTTATTTGACGGATTCGAAAACTTCGGGTTACAGATTGCTGAAATCAACGGAGGAAGTCTCAGAAATGCAATTCCGAGAGAAAGTGTTGCTAAAATAATTATCTCTGATATTTTTAAAGAAGCTTTTCATACAGAAATGCAAGAGTTTATTTCAGATATTAAAGCTGAATTTAAAACGACAGAACCAAAATTGGAAATTCTAATTGAAGAAGCTCCCCTACCCGATTCCGTAATGGAACTCGGAGTTCAAGAAGGTTTATTGAGAGCTATTTACGCTGCTCATAATGGAGTTTACCGAATGAGTCCCGATTTTGAAGACTTGGTAGAAACATCCAATAATATTGCGAAAATTACAGTAAAAGACGGAGAAATTTCTGTTCAGTGTCTAACTCGTTCTTCGGTTGAAAGTTCAAAATTTGATTTGGCTAATGCACTTCGCTCCGCTTTTGAATTGTTTGGAGCCGAAGTAACTTTCTCGGGCTCTTATCCAGGATGGACACCCAATGCTAATTCAGAAATTCTTGATGTTTTAGTACCTATTTATGAAAAACAAAACGGCAGCAAGCCCAATGTAGTCGCTTGTCATGCAGGTTTAGAATGTGGAATTTTAGGAACTAATTACCCTAATATGGATATGATTTCTTTTGGTCCTACAATCAAAGGGGCACATTCTCCCGACGAAAGAGCAAGCATATCATCAGCTCAAAAATATTGGAAGTTTGTATTAGAAATTCTGCAAAATATACCTTTAAAATAATAACAATAAACTATAAAATAAAACAAATAAATGAAACAATACTTTAATCCGTGGCATCACGTAAATCCAAAAACTGAAGAAAAAGGAATTGTAAACGGAATTATTGAAATTCCTAAAGGTTCAAGAGCAAAATATGAATTAGACAAAGACAGTGGTCTTTTGATTCTGGACAGAGTGCTTTATTCTTCTGTTTATTACCCAGCTAACTACGGATTTATCCCCCAAACCTATTGTGATGACAAAGATCCTCTTGATATTTTAGTATTGTCACAAATCGAAGTTGTTCCTATGTGTATAACACCTGCTAAGATTATCGGAGTTATGCGAATGCTTGACAACAATGAGGCGGATGACAAGCTAATTGCTGTTTCAGCAGGAGACCCTACTTATAATCACATTAATGACATTTCAGAATTAGCACCTCACTTTATAGCAGAGCTTCGTAGCTTTTTTGAAGATTATAAAAAATTAGAAAACAAAGTCGTAATTGTAGAAGAGTTTTTTGGAAGAGAAACTGCAATGGAGATTCTTGAAGAAAGCTATAGACTTTATGATGAGATGATCAAAAAATAAAAAACTTTATTTATAAAAAACGTCTCAACATTTCTGTTGAGACGTTTTTTATTTTTATTTTTTGAATTCTACACTTCCTGATGAAGAAGTTTTTTTGTCCAACTGTTTTGGCTGGTTATAATAATAAATATCAGCTGTTGATGATGCTTTAGCCAATAGAGAAACAATGGGATGAACCTTGATGGTAGAACTACTAGAAGCTATTGCTTTTACATCATTAACTAATAGATGTTCAGCATCCATAGTAGCAGTAGAAGATGTTTCTGTGATTAACTCCAAGGCTTTACCGTTTAGTTCCACATCAGAACTACTCGAAGCATTAACTTTAATTTTATCTGCCTCCACATAGGCTTCAAAATCTGCAGTCGATGTAGTATTGGCATTCAACTCAACAGCAAAAATCCTTCCTACTTTAATATCAGACGAACTATTTGCTTCTACTGTTACGTATTTAGCATTAATATCCGCTAATTTAATCTCTGCTGTACTAGTAGAAATCAAAGAAATAGATTCTGAGGTGATTCCTCCTTTTACTTCTATTTCTGATGATGAAGTAGCTTTTAGTTCACTAATATTAGGCATTTTCACATAAACCTTTACTTCTTTTAAATTACTGACAGACACGTTATCAAAACGGATTCTCAAAGTGCTCCCTTCTACCTCTGTGATGATATAAGGCATGAGGTTGTCATCTGCTCTTACTATCACTTCGTGGACAGGTGATTGCTCTAACTCCACTTTAATCACGCTCGATACATGAATTCTATCAAAAGAATTTTCAATATTTCGCGTTTCTGTAATTACATTACCGCTCCCTTTGATGTTATTAAAAAAATTTCCTCTTTCTATTTCCATCTTACAGCTAGAAAAAAATAGTATAACAATGGGAATTAAACAAAATTTAGTTATTCGCATAATTAATTGTATCATAATATATTAGGTTTTGGTTATCTTATTATTATTCCGTCTTCACTTATTTTGAGACGTCCTTGTTCAGGTATATTTAAAACAGTATCATTTATTATTGCGGATTGCTCCTCGAGGTCATCACAATCTAAACACTTGTAAGTATTTGCTTCAAACATATAGTTATGATTGGCAGTAATTTTATGGTCATATCTTCCTTGTTCAATATATACTTTATACCAATAATCCTTAATAGTATCATCTACAAAAAAGACTTGTTTTTCAGGAATAAACACCTCAATATTCACCGATTGATTTCTAAATTTACTTTTTAAATCAATTAGAAAATAATCATCAAAGATAAGTTCGTTGCCGTCTACTACAAATTCATACTTTATTTCTTCTGCTCTTTTTTTAGCTGTCAAAAGAGAATTTCCTCCTGCAAATTGATCAATAACAATATACGGCTGACTTTTTTTCGTTTTTTTGAAATACAACTTTACGTTGTTAGAATATAGCACTTCATTTTCGTTTTGATCTAAAACCAATTTAAAATCTGTATATCTATTTGCTTTTTTAAACCTGTTGTTCTCTGCTAGACTAATCTGAAGCGTATCTGTAGGCTGTATATTTATCAAATGAGTTTGAGAGACTTTTTCTTCAAAAGCAATTTCCGTTGCTTGGCGTACTCCTACTACAATCAAAGCGATAATCGAAATAATCCAAACTCCAAACATAGAGTATTTAAACACTTTTCCGAGCGGTTTCGAATTGGTGATTAAAATACGGAAGCCTAAAATTAAAAGACCTAAAAAAGGAATTCCGATAGCCAGGAAGAATAAAATTACCAAAACCCAAATCGGAACTTCCGAATAGTTAAAAGCTTCTGAAATTCCCATCCATGGAAGTTGAAAGAAATCAGTTGAACCTAACGTAACTAATGCTATAATCAATGAAGCTAAAGCTCCAATGGCAAACATGATAATAAATACTCCTATTATTTTACCGATTACGTTTAAAAATCCTAAAAAAAAATCACTTAGCGAATTTCCTACTTTTTTTGCCCCATCCTGTACCTTGTGCTGATATTTCTCGTAATCAATGTTATTAACTTTTTCGGAGATGTTCTCAAACTCTTCACGAACCTTCTTCTCAATGTTCGAGATATTTACGGCCTCTCCTTTCATCTCTAATTTTTCGGATGTTGTAACGGCTTTCGGGACAACTATCCAAAGAATAATATAAAGTAATCCGCCTGTTCCGTAAAATAGAAATAGTACTAACATTATAATTCTCAACCAAACCACATCAATTCCGATATAATGACTCAATCCTCCTAAAACTCCACCTAAGACATTGTTATCTACATCTCTGTATAGCTTTTTAGTTTTTCTAGAACTATATGTCGAGCCAGTTGCCGCTTCTTCTTCATCCAGACGATAATCTTTTGGCTCTCCCATAATAGCGATTACTTCGTCCAAATCTTTCATTGAAATGACCTGCTTATCAGATTTAAGCTTTTCAGAAAACAATTCTGAAATTCGGTATTCAATATCAGACATAATTTCGTCTTTCCCGTCAGAATTTGACAATTGCCTCTTGATACTTTCAAAATATCGCGAGAGTTTTTGATAGGCATCTTCATCAATATGGAAAAACATTCCCCCTAAATTTATATTTACTGTTTTATTCATTTTTGTTAAGATTTCGAATTAGTAATAATGGTTACAGCTTGTGATAATTCATTCCATGTTTCAGAGAGTCCTTCTAAAAAAACTTCTCCATCAGAGGTCAACTCATAATACTTTCTAGGAGGTCCACTTGTAGATTCTTCCCATCTATAATTGAGTAATCCGTCATTTTTTAATCGCGTCAAGAGCGGATATATCGTTCCCTCTACAACCAACAATTTTGCATTTTTGAGCGTATCCAGAATTTCAGAAGTATAAGCCTCTTTCTGCTTTAGAACCGACAAAATACAAAACTCTAAAACTCCTTTTCGCATCTGAGCTCTTGTGTTTTCTATATTCATTTCTTTTTGTTTATTGTTATTCGTTAATAGCCTTAAAACCGCAACTACACACTACCTACTATTTGTTGATGCAAATATATATCTAAAATAAGATACTATGCAATACAAAGTACCTTATTTTAAGTTTTATTTAACATATATTTTTTTATTTTACATCTAAAACTGGCATACAAATTAGTAATAGTAAGAGATTCAGAGAATTTTGAACTAAATTTGTACCTTTAGCAAAATTTATAAATTATGGAATTTACTCCCTCAAAACTAAATTCATTTTTATTTTTTAAACTCCCTTCCGCTTTTATATGTGGTATAAGAGTCCGAAATATATCTGAAAAACAATGTAAAGTTTCTGTAACTCATAGGTGGATTAATCAAAATCCTTTTAAATCGATGTATTTTGCTGTACAAGCAATGGCTGCGGAACTTACAACAGGTGCTTTAGTTATGTATCACATCAAAAAAAGTAATCAAAAAATATCGATGCTTGTTTTTTCTAACAAAAGTAATTTTACTAAAAAAGCAACCGGAAAAATAACATTTACCTCTGAAGACGGAAACAAAATAGAAGAGACAATCCAAAGGGTAATACAAACTAGAGAAGGACAAACCTGTTGGATGAAATCTATTGGAACTAATCAAAAAGGAGAACAAGTATCTGAATTCGAATTTGAATGGACAATTAAAGCCAAATAAACATCACCTTATGGAATTATTAGATTATTTAGAAACAATAATTACAGAAGAGAGAAAACAGCGATTTATAGAAGTCTTGCAGTATCGTTCAAAACATTTTACAATTGCTGTAGAAGATGTTTTTCAACTACACAACACCAGTGCTGTAATGCGTAGTTGTGAGGTTTTTGGGGTTCAAGAATTAAATGTAATTGAACAGCGATTTGGCAAACGAATTGATAAACAGATTGCCATGGGAGCTCAAAAATGGGTGGATATAATCCGTCATAAAGATAGTTTAGAATGTATGGAATCAGTAAGAAGCAAAGGCTATCAGATTATCGCTACTACCCCACACAATAACTCTACTTTTTTAGAGGATTTTGATATTTCAAAACCTAGCGCTATTTTTTTTGGAACCGAAAAAGAAGGCCTCTCAGATCAGGTTATAAAAAATGCTGATGGCTTTCTAAAGATACCGATGGTAGGGTTTACAGAAAGTTTGAATATATCTGTTTCAGCCGCGATTATTATTCAAAATCTAATGCAGCGATTACGGGCTTCTGACATTAATTGGAGGTTGTCTGAAGAAGAGATTTTAAACAAACGATTAGATTGGACGCGAAAGTCAATTAAAGACATAGATTTTATTGAAAAGCGTTTTTTTGAAAGTAAACATTCCTAAAAACAGGGATTCTCTTTAAAAATCCCAAATAAACCCTACCTTTGTAACCTTAAAGAAAAAGAAAAATGACAGAGGGAAACTTTGTAGATTACGTTAAAATATATGTGGCTTCTGGAAAAGGAGGTCGAGGTTCATCACATTTACATAGAGAAAAATTCATCGAAAAAGGTGGACCTGACGGAGGAGATGGAGGTCGTGGAGGACATGTATATATTGTGGGGAACCAAAACTTGTGGACTCTTTTTCACTTAAAATTTGCAAGACACATCAAAGCGGGTCATGGAGGAGATGGAGGAAGTTCTAGGAGTACAGGAGCAGATGGAGAAGATAAATTCATCGAAGTTCCACTCGGAACAGTCGTAAAAGACAAAGATACAGGAGAAGTACTTTTTGAGATTACTGACCACGAAGAGAGAAAAATTCTGGCAAAAGGAGGAAAAGGAGGCCTAGGAAACTGGCATTTTAGAAGTGCTACAAATCAAACCCCAAGATATGCTCAACCCGGATTAGAAGGAGAAGAAATTGACGTAATTCTTGAACTTAAAGTTTTAGCGGATGTCGGGTTAGTAGGATTTCCGAATGCTGGAAAATCTACTTTACTATCTGTACTTACTTCTGCCAAACCCAAAATAGCTGATTATCCTTTTACTACCCTTAAACCTAATTTAGGAATAGTAGCTTACAGAGATTTCCAATCATTTGTAATTGCTGATATACCCGGAATTATTGAAGGAGCAGCCGAAGGAAAAGGATTAGGTCACTACTTTTTACGCCATATCGAAAGGAATTCAACATTGTTGTTTTTAATCCCTGCAGATGCACCAGACATTAAAAAAGAGTACGATATTCTGCTGAATGAACTTACGGAATATAATCCAGAATTATTGGATAAAGATAGATTAATTGTAGTCTCTAAATCAGATATGCTTGATGAGGAGCTCAAAGCAGAGATGAAAAAAGAGCTCGACAAAGAGTTCAAAGAGAACCAATATTTATTTATTTCTTCAGTAACTCAACAAGGATTGACAGAACTAAAAGACAGGCTGTGGAAAATGCTTAATAATTAGAAGAAGACAGCAGTAAGTAGATTGCAATTTCATTTCTCGCTAATAAAATGAAAGCTTTCAGACAACAACTTTATGATTCTACTATTTATAGAGAATCGAGAAACTACTTTCGAGATTGGGTTTTAAAAGAACCTGAGCTTATGAAAGAAGTAGCCAATATAGCTTTTGATTTAGAAAATAAATTCCATTTTAAAGCCTGTTGGATTATTGAACTTTTAGCACTTTACAAAGTAGAATTATTAGCTCCTTATTTAGATAAATTTTGTTATTCCGCTTCTAAATATCAAGATGATTCTGCCGTTAGAGTCATGGCTAAAACCATATTTTTGGTTGTCAACGAAAATTATTCTAAAGAACCTAAATTTACTCTAACCAAGAATCAAATAAAACAACTGACCGAATGTTGTATGGACTGGTTAATATCTGACCAAAAAGTAGCTACCAAAGCGTATTCGGCTGAAACTCTCTTTGTTTTGGGCAAATACCAACCTTGGATTTATCCTGAGCTAAAGCAAATTCTTTCTGATGGTTATAACCAGCATTCTGCTGCCTATAAAGCTACAACCCGGAAAATTCTTGGAAAGATAAATTAACCCTACCTCCCTTTCTTATATAAAAAATCCCGAAAATATTTTCGGGATTTTTTATAGTTAGCTATTATAAATCTTAATTCAAAGTATAACTTGACAGTAAAGACAAAGTTGAAAATCCAGATCCATTCGATGCGTGATAAATAACCCCAACTCCTTTAGCATACCAAATTTCAATTTGAGTTTCTGATTGTGATTGCTCTCCTGCTAAAACAGTATGTACTGTTTTAACTTTAATTACATTAGTATAGGTTTGTCCACCAACATTTTCTGTAACGTTTTTTGCTGTAATAGTATGATGATAATTAGAAGTAACCGATTGCTCTGTTTCAAAGTCTCCTAAGGTATAATAATATGTTAAAGGCAAAGATTCTGTCCATGTATCTCCTTCGCTTAAATAATCCTTTAATATTATATATTCTACGGGGCTTATTGTAATATCATATCCTGATGTATGATAAGACTCATTTTCAATCCTTACGCGATAATCTCCATTACCTTTACGCACATAGCTATCTGATGTATGTCCTGCTGGCAGAAAAAATCCATTGTTTAGCTTATAATAAGCATTACCATTAATAGTAGCTGTAGAAGCAATTCCTAACGTATTATTACTGTAATTCCAAACATTCCCGACAGCCATAGGAAAATAATCATCATTTTGGGGGTCTTCTGGATCAGGATCGCCTGGATCGCCTGGATCGCCTGGATCAGGATCGCCTGGATCTCCTGGGTCACCTGGATCTCCATTTTGAGAAGTTGTATAAGTTATGTTTTGGAAAGTTCCCTGAGAAAACTGTATCTGTTCAGTAGAGACTCCCTGCTCAGAAGTAGTAACTTTATATCCTGTAAAATTAAATGTTCCCGTTATTTTCTTAAACTGATAATTTACTGCACTAATCGTAAGTTGTGAATTACTTGCTCCACTCATAGGATGCACACTAAAGTATTGCCCTGACGTAGCTATATCCGTATAAAGAAAATCTAATTGAGAATTAGAATAACTTCCCGTTACTACACCTTGACTCTTTAAAATAAAAATCCCTTGATTACTTACTGCAGTGATGGTTAGTCTACCGTTTTCAACGGAAGCTACAACATTGTTCGTAGAATAATTAACATCATTAAAATTAACCGTAAATAAGGCCGCTTGACCTGGTGAGCCTGTATCTCCTCCTAAACCATCGTCTAATGGCTCAGTATCACAAGAAAGTAACCCTATCAAAGTGAAGAAGAACAAAGAGATTCCTAAAATTTTATTTTTCATTGTGTGATTTTTTTATACAACACCAAATATAGTTTTTTTTTTATTACGTGATTACTTTAGATAAAAAAATATATTATTTATTATGCTTGCATAGTATTTTTTATTATATTTGAAAAATATTAGTATGAGCAAATATAGAATTTTATGAAAGAAAAAACAATTGATTATATACTTAGAGAGACTTGGTTATCAGTAGCTCGAATGTATAATGAAGAAGCATCAAAATACGGAGCAACAATGGCTTTAGGATTCGCTTTGTTAAATATAGACAAAGAAGGAACTCCTTCAACAGCTTTGGCTCCAAAAATGGGAATGGAACCTACGAGTCTAACTCGTACACTTAAATCTATGGAAGAAAAAGGACTAATTGTCCGCAAAAAAAATCCGAAAGATGGACGTGGAGTGATAATTCATTTAACAAAATTGGGAATTGAAAAAAGAGAATTATCAAAACAAACAGTCTTGCGATTTGATGAGGTAATCAAAGAAAATATTTCTGAAGAAAAATTAAACACTTTAAAAGAAGTATCCGAGACTATTCACACATTAATAAATAATAAAAAGATTTTCAACCAGTAGAACTTAACAACATATAAATTACAACATAATGAAACGACTAATTAAAAAAGTTGCTGTAATTGGGTCTGGGATAATGGGCTCCGGAATTGCTTGTCATTTTGCCAATATTGGAGTGGAAGTATTGCTTCTGGATATAATCCCCAAAGAACCTAATGAAGCTGAAATCAAAAAAGGGCTAACAATTGAAAGTAAAGCAGTGAGAAACAGAATTGTAAATTCTAATTTACAGACTGCTTTAAAATCAAGTCCCTCTCCTATTTATCATCAAAAATTTGCTTCCCGAATCACAACGGGAAACACCACAGATGATCTTGAAAAAATCAAAGATGTAGATTGGATTATCGAAGTTGTAATCGAAAGATTAGACATCAAAAAAGCGGTTTATGAGCAAATCGAAAAATACCGCAAACCAGGAACACTAATAACTTCAAACACTTCAGGAATTCCGATTCAGTTTATGAGCGAAGGAAGAAGCAAAGACTTCCAAAAACATTTCTGCGGAACACACTTCTTTAACCCTGCTCGTTATCTGAAATTATTCGAAATCATCCCTGGCCCTCAAACTTCAAAAGAAGTATTGGACTTCTTAAATGAATACGGAGAAAAATTTTTAGGAAAAACATCCGTTATTGCCAAAGATACTCCCGCATTTATCGGTAACCGTATCGGAATATTCGGAATTATGAGTTTGTTCCACCTCGTAAAAGAAATGGGACTTACCATCGAAGAGGTAGATAAACTTACTGGTCCAGTTATTGGTCGTCCAAAATCAGCTACTTTCAGAACTGTTGACGTAGTAGGGCTTGACACTTTGGTACACGTTGCCAACGGATTATACGAAAACTGCCCTGAAGACGAAGCTCACCAGCTCTTCAAACTGCCTGACTTTATCAACCATATGATGGAAAACAAATGGTTAGGAAGCAAAACCAAACAAGGTTTTTACAAAAAAGTTGACAAAGACATACTGTCTTTAGACTTAAATACACTAGAATACAGACCTCAACAAAAGGCATCGTTCCAAACTTTGGAACTTACTAAAACTATCGAAAAGCCTATTGATCGATTCAAAGTTTTGGTAAAAGGAAAAGACAAAGCGGGAGATTTTTATCGCAAAAACTTCACCGCTATGTTTGCTTACGTATCCAATCGTGTTCCTGAAATAACAGACGAATTCTATAAAATCGACGATGCGATGAAAGCTGGTTTCGGTTGGGAAAACGGTCCGTTTGAAATTTGGGATGCTATCGGAGTAGAAAAAGCTATTGCTTTGATGGAAGCTGAAAACCTTAAACCAGCTGCTTGGGTAAACGATATGCTAGCTGCTGGAATTAGTAGTTTTTATACTATCAAAGACGGAGCGACATATTATTATGATATTTCATCCAAATCATATCAAAAAGTACCAGGCCAAGATGCTTTCATTATATTGAATAACATCAGAGAGGCAAAAACCATCTGGAAAAACAACGAAGCTGAAATCCAAGATATTGGAGATGGCATCCTAAACCTTGAATTCAAATCAAAAATGAATTCTATCGGTAGTGGAGTGTTACAAGGAATCAACAAGGCTATCGACTTGGCCGAGAAAGATTACAAAGGTCTTGTAATCGGAAATCAAGCCGCTAATTTCTCGGTCGGAGCTAATATTGCAATGATATTCATGTATGCTGTAGAGCAAGAGTACGACGAATTGAATATGGCTATCAAAATGTTCCAAAACACCATGATGAGAATTCGTTATTCAGGAATCCCAGTTGTGGCCACTCCTCACGGAATGACCCTTGGTGGAGGTTGCGAAATCTGCTTACATGCCGATAAAGTTGTAGCGGCTGCCGAAACTTATATCGGATTGGTAGAATTCGGAGTAGGTGTAATCCCTGGTGGTGGTGGATCAAAAGAAATGACGGTTCGTGCTTCAGATTTATACCGCAAAAACGATGTGGAGCTAAACGTGTTACAAGAACATTTCTTAACTATCGGTATGGCAAAAGTAGCCACTTCGGCTTATGAAGCTTTTGATAATAACATTTTCCAAGCTGGAAAAGACGTAGTGGTAGTTAATAAAGACCGTCAGATTGCTGAAGCTAAAAAACACGCTTTACTATTAGCAGATGCTGGATATACGCAACCTATTCCTCGCAAAGACATTAAAGTACTTGGTAAACAAGCTCTTGGAATGTTCCTTGTGGGTACAGACCAAATGCAAGCTGGAAAATACATCTCTGAACACGACCGTAAAATTGCTAATAAATTGGCTTATGTAATGGCAGGAGGAGATTTATCCGAAGCTACTTTAGTGAGTGAGCAATATCTACTGGATCTAGAAAGAGAAGCATTCTTATCGCTTTGTGCTGAGAAAAAAACACTGGAGAGAATTCAGTATATGTTAACTAAAGGGAAACCGTTGAGAAATTAGAAAAAAAGAATCAAGAAGGAAGAATCAAGAAGCTTTCAGTCTTTTTTCTTTGCTCTTTCTTCTTTCATCTAAATATAAAATAAATATGAAAACAGCATATATAGTAAAAGCTTACCGAACAGCCGTAGGTAAAGCACCCAAAGGAGTTTTCAGGTTCAAAAGACCTGATGAATTGGCCGCAGAAACCATTCAGTACATAATGAATGAGTTACCTGATTTTGACAAAACCAGAATTGATGACGTAATGGTCGGAAACGCAATGCCCGAAGCCGAACAAGGTCTGAATGTCGGACGTTTAATCTCTCTTATGGGATTAAAAATAACTGACGTTCCTGGAGTTACCGTAAACCGTTATTGTGCTTCTGGATTAGAAACTATTGCGATGGCAACAGCCAAAATTCAAAGCGGAATGGCACACTGCATTATTGCAGGTGGAGCAGAAAGTATGAGCTACATCCCGATGGGAGGTTATAAACCAACTCCAGATTATGAAGTAGCTAAACAAGGAAATGAAGATTATTACTGGGGGATGGGTCTTACAGCCGAAGCTGTAGCAGACAAATACAAGGTTTCTCGTGAAGACCAAGATGAATTTGCTTTTAATTCACACATGAAAGCCCTTAAAGCTCAAGCAGAAGGAAAATTCGATAACCAAATCGTTCCGATTACTGTGGACCATACTTTCGTTAACGAAAAAGGAAAAAAGGAAACCAAATCTTATACTGTAACCAAAGACGAAGGACCTAGAGCAGATACAAATAAAGAAGCGCTAGGAAAATTACGTCCTGTATTTGCTAACGGAGGGTCAGTAACAGCCGGAAACTCATCACAAATGAGTGACGGAGCTGCTTTTGTAATGGTGATGAGTGAAGAAATGGTAAAAGAACTCAATCTTGAACCTATCGCTAGGCTAGTGAGCTATGCAGCAGCTGGAGTAGAACCGAGAATAATGGGAATAGGTCCAGTAAAAGCTATTCCAAAAGCTGTTGAACAAGCAGGATTAAAACTAAATGACATTGAGCTATTCGAATTAAACGAAGCCTTCGCTTCGCAATCATTAGCCGTTATCAGAGAGTTAGGACTGAATCCAGACATCATCAACGTAAATGGTGGAGCTATCGCTCTAGGACACCCTCTGGGTTGTACAGGGGCGAAACTATCGGTTCAGCTATTTGACGAGATGAAAAGACGTGGCAACAAATACGGTATCGTAACGATGTGTGTCGGAACTGGACAAGGAGCGGCTGGGGTTTATGAATTATTATAAATGATGAATTTTAAATTTTGAATGAATGAAAACCGATAATGTCATAGCTACCAAGTCGTTTGATTTTGCCTTGTCAATTATCAAACTTTATGTTCATTTAAAAAAGAATAACGAATTCATAATTTCGAAACAACTATTAAGAAGTAGTACTTCGATTGGAGCTAATGTAGAAGAAGCTATTGCTGCACAATCTAAAAGAGATTTTATCAGTAAAATGGCAATTGCCTCCAAAGAAGCTCGGGAAACAAAATATTGGTTACGGCTTTTGTCAGAATCACAACTTGTTTCGGTTGATGTTGATGTTTATTTACAAGAAATTGAACATATCATAAACATCATTACCAAGATAGTTAAAACTTCTCAAGAGAACAATGTTTGAAATTTATAATTCAAAATTCAAAATAATAAAAAAGCTATAATTCAAAATTCAAAATAATAAAAAAGCTATAATTCAAAATTTATAATTCAAAATTTATAATTCAAAATTAAAAATAACATAAAGAGCTATGAAAAATATCATCAGAGGAGGACAATTCCTTGTAAAAGAAACAAAATGTGAAGACATCTTTACTCCAGAAGATTTTTCGGAGGAGCAAATCATGATGCGTGATTCGGTAAAAGAATTTGTAGATCGCGAAATCTGGCCACACAAAGAAAGATTTGAAAAGAAAGACTATGCCTTTACCGAAGAAGCAATGCGCAAAGCAGGTGAATTAGGATTTTTGGGAGTTTCGGTTCCAGAGCAATACGGAGGATTAGGAATGGGATTCACCTCTACTATGCTTACTTGCGACTATATTTCGGGCGCAACAGGTTCATTCTCTACTGCTTTTGGAGCACATACCGGGATAGGAACAATGCCTATCACTCTATACGGAACGGAAGAGCAAAAGCAAAAATATGTTTCAAAATTAGCCATGGGAGAATGGTTTGGTGCTTACTGCTTGACAGAACCAGGAGCAGGTTCGGATGCTAATTCTGGAAAAACAAAAGCAGAACTTACTGCTGATGGAAAACATTATAAAATCAACGGACAGAAAATGTGGATTTCAAACGCTGGATTTTGCTCCGTAATGATTGTGTTTGCACGTATTGAAGATGATAAAAACATCACTGGATTTATAGTAGAATACGATCCGAACAACCCTAACGGAATCACTCTAGGAGAAGAAGAGCACAAACTTGGAATCCGTGCGAGCTCAACACGTCAGGTGTTTTTCAACGATACACTAGTACCTGTCGAAAATATGTTGGCAGGGCGTGGTGAAGGATTTAAAATTGCTATGAACGCTCTGAATGTAGGTCGTATTAAATTAGCTGCTGCTTGTTTGGATTCGCAAAGAAGACTAATTAGTGCTTCTGTAAATTATGCAAACGAGCGAGTACAGTTCAAAACTCCAATTGCAAATTTTGGAGCAATCCGCCAGAAAATTGCCGAAATGGCAACTAATTGCTTCGTAGGTGAATCAGCTTCATATAGAGCTGCAGGTGATATCGAAAGAAGAATCAACATAAGACTTTCAGAAGGTAGCTCACACCAAGATGCAGAACTAAAAGGAGTGGAAGAATTTGCTATCGAGTGTTCTATCTTAAAAGTAGCTGTATCAGAAGACGTACAACACTGTTCGGACGAAGGAATCCAGATTTTTGGTGGAATGGGATTCTCAGAAGATACTCCAATGGAAAGTGCGTGGAGAGATGCTCGTATTACTCGTATTTATGAGGGAACCAACGAAATCAACCGCATGCTCTCGGTAGGAATGTTGGTTAAAAAAGCAATGAAAGGTCACGTAGATTTGTTAGGACCAGCTATGAAAGTAGCAGAAGAACTAATGGGGATTCCTGATTTTGACACCCCAGATTATAGCGAACTGTTTGCCGAAGAAAAAGACCTTATCATTAAGTTGAAAAAAGCCTTTTTAATGGTTGCAGGAAGTGCGGTTCAAAAATACGGAACTGAATTAGAACAACACCAACAGCTATTAGGAGCTGCTGCTGATATGCTTATCGAAATTTATATGGCAGAATCAGGAATTCTACGGGCTGAAAAATTGGCAAAAGCTAAAGGAGCAGAAAACGTAAAAGAACAGATTGCTATGGCACAATTATATCTGTATCAAGCTGTGGACATTATCTTTAATAAAGGAAAAGAGGGTATAGTGTCGTTTGCAGAGGGAGACGAACAACGTATGATGTTAATGGGACTTCGCAGATTTACCAAATATATAAATATGCCAAATGTAGTAGCTTTGAGAGAAATTATTGCTAGCAAAGTAATTACAGAAAACAAATATCCTTTTTAATAGTTGTTTATAAATAGGATTATTTAGTGGTTGAAAAAAGCGAGAACAGTACTGCTCTCGCTTTTTTCTTTGGTCCTTTACTCTCTAATTTTTACCACGAAAATCAATATAAATGTTGATAAAGAATTATCGTGTAGACTGCTACGGACAGCATTTTATAGATATTCAGACAAAATCGGCTATGTAAAATGATGAGATTCTATATAAGTTATAACTTTCGTGCCTTATAATCTTCTAAAAGCCAATTACAACTATCTTTTTTATTTTAATTCTATAGGGTTGCCAATTCTTCTATTTTAATTGCTTTTTTTTAATAAATTAGCCAATAGAAATTGGCTTTTGCTAGTGTGGTCTAAATCAAAACTTTCGCCTTCGATTTTTTCTACTTTTACTAGTAGCTCGTTTACACGAAATTTTTAAACCCCATCAATTATATATGAGGTCAAACAGTTTATCGGAATTAAGTGATGAAAAATTACTTAAAAGAAGAGATTTACTAAAAGGAGCTACGATTGGCTTAGGAACAATTGCGATTTTAGTTCTTTCCGCTTTTATTTATATCTTTCTAAAAAAGGGATTTGATAATATTCCGATTGCAACACTTATTCCTGTAATGGCCTTACCTGCAACTTTTTGTCCTTTATTAGTTGTTTTAAATTTACTTAACAAGGAAATTAAATCACGTAACCAAAAATAGAAATGGAAACCAACTGCCCTAACTGCAATCAACTTATTACGGAGAACTTCTGCTCAAACTGTGGACAGAAAAGATACCAAAAAATTGACAAAAAATACATCTGGGAAGAGATTCAATACACTGTACTTCATACTAACAAAGGATTTTTGTACTCTGTCAAAAGCATTATAAAAAATCCTGGAAAAACAGCGAGAGGATTTATTGACGGAAATCGAGTAAGGCATTATAAACCTCTACTTTTAGCTTTTGTATTGAGTAGTATTTCTGCTTTTATTTCTTATAAAATTATAGGACTAAAAGAAATAACAAGCGAATTTTATGCTCAGCAGCATATGAACTCTCAATTTATGAATGATTATATGTCATTTACTTCGACCTATAATTCTATCATAATGCTAATGCTTATTCCGTGTTTTGCATTCTTGACAAAATTAGCATTCAGAAAATGGGGACACAGCTATTACGAGCACATCGTAATGAACGCCTATATATTATCCTTTTACACATTAGTAAATATTGCTATTTTTTATCCTTTCATGTATCTTTTTAGAAATAATGCTGAAATTATTGTCCCTCTAACAAGTACATCTATGTTAGTCATACCTTTGATATTAGTATGGTTTTTTAAAGAATTTTATTCCAACAAATCTTTAAAAAGCATAATTAAGCGAGTATTGCTAATCATTTTGCTTACAATGTTGAGTTTTATTTTCATTATGATACTGGTAATTATGGGAGGCGTCATTTTCGCACTGACAAAAGGACCCGAATCAATAGAATATATCACACCAAAATAAAGGAAATATCACAAGCATAACTTTACAAAATGAGAGATTTTAACCAGAAATAAAATTCGTGCTCCCCCTATTTTCCAAAAATGACTGGCTATAAAACTAAGCTTTAACCAAGAAGGCTAACGATTTATTGGTTGAATTATTTGACCGAATAAAAAGCTCTCAAAGTTTTGTTTCAATAACGGAACAGAATCTTGTGCCTCTTAACAAAAAAAGACTATTTCGAAAAATAGTCTTTTTGTTTTTTATAAAAGTTTGGTGATGATATCTTCTTCGGAGATTCCTTCGGCTTCTGCTTTATAATTTTTGATGATTCTGTGTCGCAAAATTCCTGTTGCTACAGCTTTAACATCTTCGATATCTGGAGAAAATTTAGAGTTAAAAGCAGCATGTGTCTTAGCTCCCAATATTAGGTTCTGTGAGGCTCTCGGTCCTGCTCCCCAATCTAGGTAATTGTTTACAAAATCAGTTGCCATAGCCGTTTTTGGCCTGGTTTTGTTTACTAAACTAACCGCATATTCAACCACATTATCTGCTACGGGAATTCTTCGGATGAGTTGTTGATAATCAATTATTTCTTGGGCTGTAAAAAGAGGATTTATCTTCGCAAACACGTCGGTTGTAGTTTGTTTTACGACTTGTACTTCTTCTTCAAAAGTAGGATAATCTAGTTTTACGGCAAACATAAAGCGGTCTAATTGTGCTTCTGGAAGTGGATAGGTTCCCTCCTGCTCTATTGGGTTTTGGGTTGCCAATACAAAGAAAGGTAAATCTAACTTGTAGTGAACTCCCGCTACTGTAACTGCTTTTTCCTGCATCGCCTCTAGAAGTGCAGCTTGTGTTTTGGGAGGCGTACGGTTGATCTCATCAGCCAAAATAATATTGGCAAATACAGGTCCTTTAATGAATTTAAAATTCCTGTTTTCGTCCAGTACTTCGCTTCCTAAAATATCAGATGGCATCAGATCAGGAGTAAACTGAATACGTTTAAAATTGAGCCCTAGCGCTTGCGAAATGGTATTTACCATAAGTGTTTTTGCCAAGCCGGGAACTCCGACCAAAAGGGCATGTCCTCCCGAAAAAATACTCAAGACAATCTGGTCTACTACTTCGTTCTGACCAATAATAACTTTGGCAATCTCTGCCTTAAGTTCTCTTTGCTTTTTTACTAATTGCTCTATTGCTGCTACGTCTGACATATTTTGCTTAACCGTTTAGTTGTTGTTGAACTGATGATTTTGTTGCTAAAATACGATTTAAGGTTTAAACAAATCAATGATTCAACAATAAAAACACTATCTTTTATAATTCCGAGTTATTTCTTCAGCCAATTATTTTCGAATTCACAATCACGATAGGCCGCATCTATACTAATATAAGTGTCTGGTAATTTCTCGTCAAACCATTTTTTGATAGCTTTAATTTGCTTTTCTTGAAGTGCCATCTCTTTAATTTTTATATAATCTTGAGAGTAATCAGCTACGTGTTCTTCATAGCGATTAGAGATAGTAATCAATTTATATCTTTTAAGACCAGTTTGAGTTTGGTCTATAAGCGGTTGCGAAACTTCTCCTTCTTTAAGTGATGATATCTGTGAATAAAGAACAGGATCCATACGAGTAAGTTCAAAGCGAGAGTCTTGTGTTTGTGGATTCATCAACAAACCTCCGTTGGCTTTGGTTTCTTTTTCGTCTGATTCAGAACGGGCAGCATTGGCAAATGTGATTTCTCCAGATACAATTTTTTCTCTTATTTTAACTGCTTTTTCTCTGGCTTCTTTCATTGCTGCATCCGTAACCTTAGGCATCAGCAAAATATGTCTCAATTCTAATTCCTGACCTTTTATTTTTTCTAATAAAATAATGTGATAACCAAATTCTGTTTCAAAAGGCTTTGATATTTCTCCTTCACGAAGATTAAATGCTACATCCTTAAACTCTTTTACAAAAGGTGTTTTGCGGTTCATCTTATAAAACCCTCCGCTTGATTTAGAACCTGGATCTTCAGAATACAATACAGCTTTACTAAAAAAGCTCGCTCCATTATTCAGAACATCATCTCTAAACTCATTAAGCTTATCGATAACTTTCTGTTTTTCTGATTGAGGAATAACAGGTTCGATAATGATTTGAGAAACCTCTAGTTCTACTCCAAATACAGGAAGAGAATCTTTGGGAATTCTATTAAAAAACAGGCGAACTTCTTCGGGTGTAATTTCTACTTCTTCAATAATCTTTTGTTGCATTCCTTCAGCAAGCTTATGGGTTTTGGTTATCTCGTAAAGTTCTACTCTAAAATCTTCTTCATTTTTTTTGCGGTAATAATCCAAAATCTTATCCATTGAACCTACATTTTTCAGCAAGTATTCGATGTTATTATCAACAATCGAATTGATTTCAGCATCCGACACCATAACACTATCCTGAACTGCATGGTGAGCATACATTTTATCTTCCATCAATCGCCCTAAAATCTGACATCTAGAAAATTCGCTTAAATCATTTCTTCTTTGGCGAATTTCAAGATACATTTTATCAATGTCTGAATCCAAAATAATATGGTCTCCAACCACTGCCACTACTCCATCAATACGCTTATTGGGGTTAAATTTAGGAACCTCTACTTGCTTCACACTATCCTGTTGTGTTCCTACCACTTCTTGAGCCGAAAGGTTAAAACCTAATAGTGCAACGATTACACTCAAAAAAGCAGATTTATTATTTATAAATTTCATATTTTTTATTTTTATAAGCATCAATGATGATTTCTTTTTCTATTTTTTTAATGAATTCTAATTTTCGTTTATTTATAATAACTTGTTTTATAGCGGGTTGTATATATTCGAACGGGCTAATTTCATTTTCTTTTAAAACCTTATTTACTTTTATAAAATATACACTTTTATCCTCTTTATATTCGTGAGTGGTTGAGGGCTGAATGTATTGCTCCTCATTCTCAGGGTTTATAAAAGGAATTTTTTGATAAATCTGATTCAAATCAACCCAAACAGAATCATTAAGCGCTACGCTATTTAACTGTACCTGATAAGTATCCCAAAATTGAGAATCTGTTTTTTTAGGCTTAAAAAAACGCTCTTTTATTTCTTTAAATTTTTGGTGCTCATTAGGTACTTGTATATAACGAAGTTTTGCCAATTTTATGTTCGTTCTGAAATTGGTTTTATTTTCTTCGTAATACTGCATCATTTCTTCTTGACTCACCAATGTATCGATGTTTTTTTTAACCAATTGTTCTATATATGCACTGGTGTATAAATCAATTTTGTATTGGTTCACCAAGGCTTCCAATTCTTTTTTCTGACGTGTATCTATATTTATTTCGGAAACCTCCGTCAGAAGTTTTTGTGTGGCCCAACGATCAATATAAGACTGAACAATTAGGGTACTATCTTCTGTTGATGTGTTTTCTGGAATTAAATTCAAAATATCCTTACGATAGAGATAATCATCTCCTACTCTTGCTATTGCCTCCTGTTGCTGTGTCTTGGGTGGAGAATCACAAGCGCCAAAAAACACAAGAGTTATTCCGTACACTATGAATTTAAACCTTTTCAATTGTTAGTTGTTAAGTTGTTTTTTAACTTTCTTCAATACAGAATTATTAACCTTATAAGAAAATTCATTCTTTAATGCTCCCAGCCAATTTTCTTCCAAATAATGTTGATAATCACTTATTACTCTACCCTTGCTTTCGTCTAAAGTCTTAATAGCTGAAGGAACAATTTCTTTACCTAAAATTACATAATAGTAATCTCCTTCTTTATAGATATCAGAAACTCCTTCAGACAATTTATATCCTTTTGGCAAGGCATTGCTCTTTGCTTCAAAGAGACCTTCATCAATCATTATATTGACAACGGCATCTTTGTTAAGTTCTTTTTTGATTGCTTCAACTGACCACCCTTGCTCAAAATATTTTTTGGTTTGCTCTACAAAATCACGTTTTACAGACGATGCTACTATTGCGCTCAGTCTTTCGTTCCATTTGTAATTACTCTTATTTGATTCATAAAAAGCGGTTAGCCCAAGAGTATCAATCTGTGCTTTTTGCCAAATTTCTTTCTCCATCAAATCAAACAAAAGAAGTCCTTCTTTGTATTCGTCCATCACATATTTAAACTCTGGGAATTCATTTTCTAAGTTCTCATCATAATACGTATTCAAATTTGAATGCACAAAATCGTTAATCAGTGTTTCTCTTACTTTTTGAAGAGGCTTCACTTTTCGCATTGTATTTTGAGTGGCTTTGATATGGTTTAAGAACTCTATTCCGCTTATGTCTTTTGACTTTATACTCATCACTACCTTGTTATAGCTATCTATGTTTTCAGGTACTTCAAAAGTGTTCTCATAATAATCTTCGGTTACTAGCTCCGCAATCTTATTGAATAAAGCTTTATTGATAACAGGTTTGTATTTTTGCTCCAGTTTATTATTCATAGATTCGGCAATTCTTTTAGAACGCTCATCTCTTCTGACTCTGTTTTCAATATCTGTTTTAGCTTCCTCAAATGATTTTACAGGGTGTTTTTCTACAAGTTTAATGATATGCCATCCAAATTCAGTTTCGACAGGCTTGGTATAATCTCCTATATTTTTTATAGAAAAAGCAGCGTCTTCAAAAGCTACTGAAGTAAGCTGTCCAGAAGATATACGAGCCAACATACCTCCTTTTGAAGCCGAAGATTTGTCTTCTGAAAACTGGGTTGCCAAACTTTCAAAATTCTCTCCTTGCTGTAATTTTTGGTATATATCGTTTATTTTTTTGATAGCATCTTCTTTTTTCGAAGCGTCTTGAGGTTTTGAAATCATAATATGAGCAATTGAGATTTCGCCTCTATTCTCTCTAATATCATAAACTTTAATCAAATGATATCCAAAACGACTTCTTACAAGCTCTGATATTTGTCCTACTTTGGTAGTATAAGCTCCATTTTCGAATGGATAAACCATTCTCAAAGCAGAAAAATATCCTAAATCGCCTTTGTTTTCTTTAGCAGAAGGATCTTCAGAAAATTCTTGTGCTAATTTTTCGAAGTTCTCTCCTTTAATTGCCTTTTCTCTTATGGATTGGGCTTTCTGATAAGCCTTTAGAGTGTCTTGTGGTGTGGCATTCTCATCAACTAGAATCAGAATATGTGACGCTTTGATTTCTTTAAGCGAACGGTCGTAAGCCTCGCGAATGAGCTCCTCTGTGATTTGAGTATCAGTCAGATAATTTTTAGAAAGTTGTGCTCGGTATGATCTCAGTTCGTTGATATATCGAGGCTCTTTGTCTAATCCTAATTTATAAGCTTTGTTTACTTTTAATTTATAAGCCAAATATAAGTCAAGGTAGTTATCAATATCTTTTTGTGACTCATCCTTAACCAAATCTAAATTCTTATTATAAACTCTTACAAACTCATCGGTATAATACGGATTCTTATCAATAGTAAAAAGAACTTCCTTTTTTTGGGCCTTCAGAGATAATCCCGAAAAGATTACTGCTCCTACTACTAAAAACTGCTTAAAATTCATATCTAATATTACGATTTATTTTTAATAACCAACAAAATTAACAATTCACAGTTATTGGACAACTATTACAATTAGTATTAACAAAAAATTACGATTAGAAATTTAAAAGGTTGCTCTAACCTACTCTCACAACCTAAAACTGATTATTTAGAAAGGATAATTAATACCAATATTCAGTACAGATTCACTAAATCTATAGCTCTTAAACCATCTGTTATCCTCGTTGTTTGAAGGGTTATAGGTTTTAAAGCCCAAGTCAAAACGCAGGATAACAAATCCAAAATCATATCGAAATCCTATCCCCGAGCCTACTGCAATACTCTTTAGTGAATTAAAATCCTTAAAAGTATATTCTTCATCTTCAATATCATCAAATACATTCCAAATATTTCCGGCATCTACAAACAAAGCACTGTTTAACTTACCCATTACTTTAAAGCGGTACTCGATACTTCCTGCAAGTTTCATATTCGCCTCGTTGAAGTCATTTATTCCTCCACTACTTCCAGGTCCTAAACGGTAGGCTTGCCAACCTCTATTATCATTGGAACCTCCTGCAAAATAACTTCGAGAAAACGGAATATTATTTGAGTTCCCGTACGGAATAGCGAGTCCCCCAAAAATACGGGTAGCAAACACCTGATTATTTCCTAAATCCCAATGTTTGATATATTCTGCTTCCATCTTTACGTATTCCGAATAATCTACATTGAGTATATCATAATTTCCTCTTTCGTTTTTGTCTAAGTTAGCTACACTTGACACGAGCGAGAGAAGCCCTCCTGCAGATTCTCCCTTTAGTTTTATACTATGAAAACTATTGTCATAAATCCCTGTTTGATTGGTAGTATGATATGTTAAGCTGGCTGCTACAATAAGGTTGTCTTCTGTCAAACGCTTGCGTCTTTCTTCAATGCTTCGAACAACTTTATACTCTGGAGAATCTACAATAATTGGTGAATTCCCAGTTAATACATCGTCAATAAAATTAGCCGTTCCTTCGATTCGGGTCAAATTCCCTTCTGGGTCCAGATAAGAGGGATCCGTTCCAAAATCCAGAGCCATATTATTCAAACGATTATACGAAGAGGTATATACATAAAAATAATTAGGCGCATTTATATTTCTTACATACTGAATATTGGCTAAGTCAAAACGCATGGAGGTTCTGCGAACACCCGAACTTGTTCTTCGTATGGGAGTCCAATTATAGGCTAAAACACCCGTAAAGTTCTCTTTGTCTAATCCTATATTTTCTTGTTTAAAGAAACCTAAACTCACCAAAGTGCTCGGGATCATCTGTCTTGAAATAATACTTTCTGTCTTTAGAGGAAACAAGATTCTTGGTACATTTAGTTTCAGGTCAGCTCCGTATTCAGAAATATTAAAAAACACATTATCTGGGTTGGCCAAATCTCTCGAAGAACCGAGGTTTCCACGAAGTGCTAACTGCAGTACCTCTGCCCCACGGAATACATTTCGAACAGAAAAATTCATATTCCCTTCAATCCCAAAATCCTGAATATTAGAGTGTGTGACATCCAGCGAAGGATTAAAGTTAAACTTCTTCATCGAACTCAGCGTAATATTAGCAATGAGTGAATTGCCCGTAGGGTCAGAAGTATCTTCGGTATATTGAACAGTCGGATAATTGAATATTCCTAAATTGTTGAGATAACGCCTTGTAAGCTGGTCTCTAAAATCCGAATAAGGTTGGTCCACATTCAAAAATATCGGGTCGGTAATAGCCTTTGGCCGGTAGCGCAACTTTCCTGAACTATAAATATTGATTCCGTTATAAGTTGTACTGTCAATAGCTACTGCCATTTCTTTGTCATACGGATTATTGGTAAAGATATTGACTTCGCTAATTTTGTACAGATTAAACGCCTTGGTATAAGTAGAATCTCCTTCTCTTACATTTTGATTCGATATTATAAGGTCGATATTAGCTTTGTAGTTAGTATCAACCGTATCAATTACATAATTGATATAACTCTGTTGGAAATGATAGGCTCCTCTATTTCTAAAAAAATTGGTCAAGCGATTTCGCTCCCCGTCCAAATCTGCTCGGTTGTATTGTTTCCCTTTAACAATTAAAGATTGGTCTTTGTTGGTGTGGTATAAGCTATCAAGAGCGGGAGTTGCTATTTTAGGGGTTAGCGAATCAATAAAATAAGGTTTACCTGTTTCGACCACATACGTAATCTCTCCTTTTTTATTGGCTAGAGTATCTATTTTATATGATGTTTTGGTTTTAAAATAACCTTGGTTAAAATAATAATTTTTTAGCCTTTCGGTAGAGCGTTGGGTTCTGGCAGAGTCAATAATAGCAGGAGGTTCTCCAATACTTTTTAAAAAGCGACTATATCCAGAGACTACAAATGAATGCCCTAAGCGCTCAGTCTGCTTTTCTGAAAGCACATCAATCAAAAACTGTTTGCGCTTTGGATTTCGATTTAACCAGGCATTATAAAGCGAATCTGAGTTTTCTTTGGCGCGATTGTACAAATGCAAGCGAACCGGAATTCCTAACAGTTTTTTGTTGGGAATCTGATACAATTGATTTTCGGCTCCTTCTTCTTTAGTGGAATCTCCATTTACCAAAATAGTGTTTTTGGTAAGAAGTCTCTCGTCTTCAGGAACTTTCTTAACTACATCACAAGAGTAAAGAATGATTCCTATTCCGATTATAAATACTATTTTTGTCAGGTGAATTTTCAAGGGTCGCAAATAAATAAATTCAAAATTACATTTTTTATATGGTTACAAAAAACCAAATCAAACTAATATCGAGTTTACAACAAAAAAAATACCGAAAACAATATGGTTTGTTTTTTGTGGAAGGTCAAAAAGTGATTCAAGAGCTGTTGGATTCAGATTTTATCTTGGAAGAACTCTTTGTAACCGAAGCTATTTTTGAAGATATTCCGAAGCGAACTATCATTTCTGAAAACGACCTCAAAAAAATCTCCGCTTTGGCTAACCCCAACAATTCGCTGGCTGTTTTTAAAATTCCGAATGTTGAAAAAACAGAAAACAACGGACTTATAGTAGTATTAGATTCGGTGCGTGACCCAGGAAACCTCGGAACAATCATCCGATTGTGCGATTGGTTTGGAATAAAAAACCTGATTTGCTCAGAAGATACCGTAGATGTGTATAATCCGAAAGTGTTGCAGGCTACTATGGGTTCGATTAGCCGTGTAAATGTCAATTATCTGGATTTAAAAGGGTTTCTATCAGGTACTCAGCTACCTGTTTTTGGAACCTTTATGGAGGGCGAAAATATATATAAAACTAATTTACCACAAAACGGAATTATCGTTTTAGGCAACGAAGCCAACGGAATTTCTACAGCCATCGAGCAAACTATTACTCATAAAATCAGTATTCCCCGTTTCGGAAACCCAACCGAAAGCCTAAATGTAGCTACCGCAACTGCTATTGTCTTAAGTGAATTTAAAAGAAACATAGGAGTTTAAAAAATAACACACCTCTCTAAGGTAGTTCTAGATTAAATTTAAACTTCGTATTTTGTATTGTTAATTATAAGTCATTTAAAATAACACTAATAAAACAATACAATTTGCGCAACATAAAAAAACGAACAAACATCTAGCTATCAATACGTAAAATAAATTTTAACATTTTTTTATTCTTTAAAATATAATTCGTATTATTGCGTATATTTACAAGTTAGCGGTAATTATAAACGACGACCCTAAACTAAATAAATCAGCAAATGGAACTACCAAGCAACAGAGTAATTATTGCAAGTGATGTTAGTGGCGACCGTGATGGTATTGGTGTTGAAATCTACCGTGATTATAAACTAATAGTGGAAATATTTCGTGATGATACAAAACGAACTAGAACTGTAACATTATTTCAACAAGATATTTCGCTAGATTTGATTGAAGAAAGTATTGAAACTTTCAAAAGAGAAATTCCTTGGAACTTTATTGACTAATTAAAAAATACAAAAATGCCATTTCCGATAGATGAAAAATATATCACAGAAACTGAAAAGGAACTTGGAATTCTTTTTCCTGATAATTTCAAATCTAAAATGATGAAAGAAAACGGTGGAGAATTGATGACAGAAGACGACGATTGGAATTTATATCCATTTTTTGACAAATCTGATAAAAAAAGAATTAGCAGAACTTGCAATCATATTGGTTTAGAAACTAAACAAGCAAAAAAATGGGGTGATTTTCCAATAGATGGAATTGCAATTGCTTCAAATGGAAGTGGCGATCACTTAGTATTATTACCTACAAAAGAAAATAAAGAAAAACTAAGTGATGAAATTTTTACTTGGTATCACGAAACTGGAAAAACTGAGAAAGTTGCTAACAAAATTGACGAACTAGTAAATTACTAATAATAACTACCGCTAACAAGGGTTTGGCGCAATGGCGGGTTAAGGCTAAATTTGAAGTTTCGGCTTTCTATTCCGCAAAAAGCCAATTACATTGACTTTTTTTCATAAATTTATTCAATTAATTGGCTTTTGCTTACCGTGTCGCTAAATTGAAACTTTTCGCTTCAATTTCCGCCACTGACGCCAAGCCCCGAAACGTTAGGTGCAACCCTATCGAACATTCGTACATAAATCGACAATACTCTAAA
>JBEBWA010000002.1:0-175235 GCA_040392465.1 Flavobacterium suncheonense | reverse complement strand
ATCAGGTGGTCACTTTAAATTGGAATTGGGTGGTCAATATCACTGGAATTTGCAGATAAGAAGCAAACCTAAAATTTTTAATAGTAATGTATTGTCAATATTACTGACTATTCTTTTTTTTATATTAACCGCTTCTTTTCTTTTTTGGGAACCAGTTTATAGTAAGAATATAATTGATGGAAAATAATTATTGATGTTCCGTATCTAGATATTGGTTTATAGTGTTGCTACATTTTTCTGAAAGAAGTCTTTAAACTAACTTTACCTGCTTCTCCTAAAAAACAACATCACAAACAGTATTACGGTTATTAAAATCGCAACTTTAGCGATATAATCGCCCCACAAAACATAGAGGGTTTGCTTTTGGTTAAGGGTTACTTTTCCTCTTAAGGCTGTTTTTTGGTTGTATTGAGTTTGACTGGTGATTTCTCCTTTTTGGTTGATAAAAGCCGAAATTCCTGTATTGGCACTTCGAGCAATATCTCTTCGAGTTTCGATAGCTCGAAGTCTAGCTAATGATAAATGCTGTTTGTGACCTTGGGTTTCGCTCCACCAGGCATCGTTTGTAATAATTCCCAAAAATTCAGCTCCGTTTTTTATATACCCCGTTACGTATTCTCCATAAACGGATTCATAACAAATAATTGGAGCTATTTTGGTTCCGTCATTTCCTTTAAATACACTTCGTTCTTGCTGTGTAGTCTTAACGGATATTGTTCCTCCCATATCCAACATTATATTACCTAAAATAGGCTCTAAAACAGGCTTAAGCGGAAAAGTTTCGATTCCGACTACCAGTTTGGATTTGTAATACTTCTGAAGCTGATACTCCTCATTCATAAATACAGCCATATTATAGAAGTTTCCCCACAAACCTTCCTGCAGCTTATTAGAATAAAGATTTGCTTTAGACTCATCCGTAAACAGGTCATAGGTGTCAATCCCCCATAAGAACTGGATTTTTGGATGCTCTTCGATATAAGCTTGTAAAGTAGATGGAACATCCGAATATAAAAAACGCTCAAACGGAAGGTTTTCTGCCAGTACTGTTTCGGGAGCAAGAACAAACTCAGTATTTGGAGTGAGAAATTTGTCGGTTTCTTCTAACAGGAGCTGGGTTATAGAACGGTTTGTATAATCGTATTTTTCGGTATAAGGGTCGATATTGGGTTGTAATACAATTACCTCCTTTTGTGGCCCTTTTATTTCATAAAACTGAAACATCACAAGCGAAATTACTATCGGAAGACCTACACCAAGGGCAAATTGCGGAAGGAGTTGTTTGATATTCTTACCGTTTAATAATCCATAAAAAACAAAAACGTTTATCAGCAATACCCAAAGGCTTCCTCCAAAAGTTCCTGTAAATTCATACCATTGTATCCAACTAACATTTTCCGAAAATACATGTCCTAAATTCAGCCAAGGCCACGAAAAATCCCAATGTAAATGCAGTTTTTCAAAACTCATCCAGAGTGTAATCAAAAAAAGTAAACTTATTTTACGCGAAAACCGTTTAGCCGAGATATGATAGAGCAAAAACACGAGACTCATCAAAAGCGAATTGACAATATTAGCAAAGAGCATCCCAAATAAATCAGCATAATAAAGCCAACCCGTAGTAATGAGATTCCAAATCAAGAAAGTCACCAAAGCATATCCAAACACGCTCCATTTAGTGTTTTTATAAGACGCTCTCACATTCTGCTCCATAAATAGAAGTGGAACAAATGCTATAAAAATAAAAATAGGAAATCCGTAGGTAGGCCAGCTTATTGAAAATAATATGCCCGATAATAGCGCTAACAATAAGTTTTTCATCTGAAGTGTTTTGAAGTCCAAATATACAATATCTGTTGAACTCGGCTAAACTTTTTTAGAGATATCACAACCACTTCCGAGTAACTAAATTAAGGAGCGTATTAGGAGCAATGGTAAGCGTAAAGCGGATTCGTTCGCCATAATTAGGCTGTCCAACTTCCCAACCTAGATTAGAATAAACAGGGAAGTATACTTCAAAATAATCGGTGACTAAATTCAGGCGGATTCCGCTATCATACAGAAACTCGGGGCTGGAGTACTTGTTTTTTATAAATCCAAAATCAGAATATACTTCAATCCAATTCCAAATATTAAAACTAGTATTGGTAGATACAATCCATTGGTTGGCATACGGAGTAAGTTTTGATTTAAAACCTCCTTCGGTAGCAATATATTGTTGTGAAAAAAAACCTACTGTTTCTGAACGTCCGTAAAAGTTGTAATCAAACAAATAGTCGGTAGGTCGATCTGTAGCAAAACTGAAAAAATCTGATGTAGTGTTCCGGTAGGTAAAAGCACCCGCAAAAAAACGCAAATTCAGCTGTCGGTTGTTGTCATACAACTTTCGGAATTCGATTTCGGATGATAATTTACCGAACAGATTAGAGAGTTGTACATCCGTCTGAAAGCTAAAATGATTGGTGATTTCTTGCTGAAAATTAGTATAACGGAGATTAAAAACCGAATAATTTTCGTCGTTTAGATGGGTGGCAAAATCGCTTTTCTCTCTGATGACATTTACGTGACGAACATAAACTAATTGCCTTTTATTATCCCTAAAATTAGGTTCTCGTATTCTAAAAAGCACTGACGGAATGAATCGGGTATAAGTAGCATCAGGGGCATAATGATAGTAATTAGCTTGTAAAGCATAGTTAACAGAATACAAGTTTCCGTCCCGAAATAACTTTTCGTAGGCAATATAAGAAGAACCAATAATTGTTTGCTTGTTGAAAGAATAGAGTGGGGCAATATCAAAAACAAAAGGTTTTCGGAGCATGGATTTGTTCGATAAACGAATTCCAGGAGCAAATCCATTGTATAAATTGTACCTGAAATCGGGTAGGTAAAAAAGTTGGTTTTTGTTCGGATCCTCAAAATCTTTAAAGAAAGATATTTTAAGAGGTCGGTTCTGACTCAATAATCCCTTTAAACTCTTGGAGTTATTACGCATATTGTATTCTGGAATCTTTTGATCGTAATTGACCACTAATCGATCGTAGTTTTCGTTCTTAATCCGAAAAGTACTATCGCTATTGATGTTCTGATACCAATTTTTGAATACCACCTCATTGTCTCTTAATCCAAAAACCGAAATAGGTACTGTTGCCTCACCTTTGTTTTTGAGTGTAAAAACAATGGAATCTTTACTTTTTTTGATCTTTGATATTTTGTAGTCAATAATAGCTCTGGAATGAACAACCTGATCAAAATACCAGTCTGTTTTTTGAGAAGTTTTAGATTCTAAAATAGCTTTAAAGTCTTGTTCAGAACTAAAATGCTGCTGATTGAGAGTAAAAAAATCTTTGATAGATTGATCTAATACACCCGATTCTAGAAAGTCTTCTAAATATTTTAAATCCAATCCTGCTTTGTATTTTCCGGCAATCTGCTCATTGAATTTGATAAGTTCATTTTTAGGGCTCCCAGTGGGTTGATCTAAATTGCGACGAGCCATCATCAGATACAAATAATAAAACTGGTCTTTAAAATTCATTTTTGTACCATAATATCCACTTAGGATTTTCAGGTTCGCAATATTTCCAAGCATCTTCATCTCCGGATAATATTCTTCGAGATATTCCATTATCAGATACATCTCAATAGCATTTACTAGCCAATTATCTTTGCGGGAATCTATATTCAAACCCGAAGTAACATAATTTTCGGTAAAGGTTTTCAGAAACTTCAATTCATACATAAAGCTGTCCGGAAATGGTCGAAGAAACGACGGTAACTGGTTGAGTCCGTAAAACGGATTACGCCTATAATCTGTATCTGAAACAATGATTTTTTGTTGATTGGATTGCCCAATCTTGGAGGTTGTAAAAGTTACAATCTTATCAATAATAATAGCTGTTCCGAACTCATCAATGTTTTGATCAAATAAATTGGTTTCAACCTCCAGAAAACTGTTTTTAAACAAGCGGAAGGTAGTTTTGGGCTCAATTGCCAAATACACCGAACTGATATTCTCTCCAGTTAATAATACACGATGGTTATCTGTTTTTTTTGTCTGAAGGTTTGAAGATAATGTAGCGGAACTATCTAAGGTGAAATTAATTATAAAATTTGTAGCTGCATTGGGAGCATCGTTTAGATTTTCGTTGCTGTATCTCAAAAACTCATTGTCTTTTAATAGAGCAGGGAATAACAACCAATCTCGAACTTCTATTTTTCCGTTTGAATCAAATCCGTAACGGGTAAACTTTTCGTGTGGTAATTTTACTTCGTAATGGATTTTTAAAGTGTATTTTTCTCCTGGGTTTAGATTCTTGTTTAAATTCACCTCAACCAGATCAACGTGATTGTCAAGGCGATGATAGTGAAGCGGATTATCATTAAAATCTGTTAAGGAATAGATGGTGGTTTTGCCCAATTCATTCTCAGAAGCATAATAAAAACTCCGTACAAACTCATCTGAAAAGCGTTTGGCTAAAGCTGAGCTTTTAGAAGAAAAAGCATTGTTCCAATCGTTTAGCACAATTGTATTTAACGGAACATCCGAAGTGTTTTCGAAAAGGAGCTCTTGATAAATAGTGAGTACAGCTTCGTCAGATTTGAGACTCACATCCAGCTGGGCATGATGTTGGGCGCTTAATCTGCAAGCGGCAAAAAGAAATAAAACAAAAACTACTGCTCTAGATAAATTCAATTACTTTTTTAGGAATTTTAAAATTTCTGTATTTCCATCCATTCTAATAAGGTACAATCCGTTCGAAAAATTATTGATATCTATTCGGATTTCCGGATTATTATTTATCGGAATAGTTTGAATTTTTTGTCCTAATAAGTTGTAAATATATAGATTTTTTGTTTCCGAATGGATGTCCTCATTATTTAGTCCTACTTCGATGTAATGGCTTGTATAGTTAGGAGAATTAAACCAAATCAACGGACGCTTTTCAAAAACAGGTTGTGAGAGAAACGTTTGATTTGTTTCGAACTGCATAACTACAGGTGTATGGTCGCTCATCCAATATAAATTGTCACGGAGCTCAAAAGAGAAATCTCCTGAACAATCGGGGTCGTTGATGCTTTTGTTTAGGCAGTTTCCGTTGTTCCCATACGCTTTATAAGTTCCGTCCACATAATGCAAATTAGTACTGGTATTAAAATTCTGGCTCATCATAATAAAATCAAAGCGATCGTCCATTCCTCCCGAAGCTCCAGCTCCAGCTCCTGTTCCGAATCCAGAATTAGATAAACGCGTACTTTGAGTGTGAACATGCTTAAAGTTGTTGTTGTCCTGCCAGCTTCCGCCTGAATTTATAGGATCAATCATCAAAACAGCGTTGTCTGAACTTAAGATTTTCTGATAACCAGGTTCGGTAGCTGTATAAAAGTTAAAATCTCCAGCAAACAGCACATGGGCATCAGGAGCGATTAGGTTTTCTAATGCGTCCGTAAAAACTTCTACCATAGCTAATCGGGCTTGTTGGTTGGCTGTTCCGGTACTAGACTTAAGATGTGCTACAAATACTTCGATATAAACAGGTTGGGTTTCTGATTCTTCTGTATTTAGTCGAAAAGTATACTGATTGATATCTCTATAAGCAGTTTGATGAATTTGTTGCATCTCCAAAATTAGCTTTCGAGTATTAAAGAAAACCATATTCTGCAAAAAATCGGTACTGCTCGAAGTGTTCGAATAAAACACCGCTCTGTCAAAAGTGTCTGATTGATTAGCTAATGAAGTATTCAGAATAAGATTAGCTCCCTCTTCGGTTTCTAATTCGCATATCATCAACAAATCAGGTTGGTACTCATCGAGGATTTCACGGAATAAAATCTCCCGATTTGCTGGAGCAGAACTCGGAAAGCGAAATACATTATAAAACATTGTATTTATGGTTTCTTGCGAAAATCCATAACACGAAATCAATAATAATAGGGCAAATAATAAGTTCTTCATTCCGAATAGTTAGGTTAATTCGCAAAAATAAATTTTCTATTTAAATTCGATAAAGAATCTTTGTTAAGATTTTAAAAAGAGAAGACTATTTAATGTATTTTTTTATGATGTAGGTGCTAATGGGTTTTAATGTTTTACCTGTTTCGGGGTGTAATCCAGGGAGTGTAAAATATTCATATTCTTTATTGGCATTTTTTCCGTACCAAATCAAAGGTTGTTTTTTAGCATCAAAAAAACGGGTATTAGAGTCTACGCTTATCTTTCGGAAGTTTGTTAGTAGTTTTTCATCCGCATGAACAGGAGCACTATACATAAAACTTTGTTGGGTATCATCACAATCTACGGCTTGATAATGGTCAATATTCCAAACCATGCAGTTATTCTCATCATGGTCTTTATTACTATAAATAATACCTCCCACAAGAGTTAATATTCCTGTGCTAATACTTAAGAGAGCACTGCTCTTTCTCTTATTCTTTTTGGATTCTATTTTTTGTGAATGCCCAGTAATCAAAACTGAAGACGTACTTATTGGGAGCGACTCATCTGGTGGTTCGACCTCTTTATTTTTCTTATGAAAATGAGCATAAGGTCTTGGCTTACTATCTAATAAAACAGCGAGCATATCGGCACCGCTATAACTCGATAATTCTGTTTCTCCCTTTAAAAAATTACCTAAAGGTTTGAACTTATCAGTTTCATTTTTTATTCGCCCTAAAGCATTTTCCGTATACTCAAACCCCATAAAATGCTCAAAGATTTTTAGGTCGTTGGGGTCTGTAATATCTTCAAAAACTATAAGAGCTAGGTTTCTCAAACTAGCAGGTGAGGGGTTAAATAGAAAATTGGCGTTTTTTTCTGTTTTTTCCTCTTGGTATTTTGCCTTTAAGGCTGTTTTATACATTACAAAAGTATCTTCCATATTCTGAATTTTTAAGAATTAGTCTGAATCTTTCAACATTCTTCGGAATCTTCGGAATTGTCGGAATTCCGTTGTGTTTATAAGTTAATCAGCCTATTACTTTGCATTAGAAATTAGTTTTTGTCTCTGATTGCAACAGGGGCAAATGTACAAAACTAATCTTTCTAAAATAGTGAGGCTAACCTCATTAGACTATTTATCTGGGAAGTATATATAGACTGATGAGCGAAGCCCACTACACTTCCCTACAATAGAGCTCTTTGTGTTTTAACGGTGCAATTAAACACCCGAATACTATTTCGGAAAGCCACACCTATGTCCAATTTTAAAATTTAGTAAACAATGAAAAAGATACTTATATCACTAGGGGTTGTACTGATGAGTACAGGCGCAATTTCCTGCTCTCCAGAGAGTATATTAGGAGATTCAAATTTAGATCTCCATGCTAATGGAGAGAACGGAAATAATGGAGACAACGGAGGAGGAACAGGAACAGGTTCTACAACTATCACACCGCCTCCACCTCCTTCCATAACGCAACCATAATTTTTTTTACAAATTTTGTAAAAATGTATAATTTAGAGGGATTTTATTTTTTCATAATAATGAAGATAATTCCCTCTATTTTTTTATTTCTAACTTTCTTTCTCGTTTCTTGTAGTCAATCTGATTTTACAAAAGAAAGCAACAGTGTGGTTACTGGTCAAATTTCTTTGTTACTCGAAGACTCTCAAAGCTATAACTCCTCTTTTACCGATAAAAAGGAAAAGCTTGATAGTGCTATTGTCTTATCAAAATCAATAGAAAATGATTCACTCCTTTTAAAAAGTTTAAGCCATAGGGCGTTTAATCATTTTTACTATTCTTTTGATAGTTCTAAAGTATATATCCAAGAACTAGAAAATACAGCCTCAGAAAAAAATATTCCTAAATACAAAGCGTATGCTGCTTCTTTGTTTGGTAATTATTTTTACAAAAATGCAGAATATGACAGTGCTTATTCCTATTTCAAGAAATCAAATTTTTTGTATCAGAATCAAGATAGTATAAGAATAGCTTATAACTTAATAATGATGGCAAGGATACATCAGTTTTATAATGATTATGTGGGGGGCGAAGAGTTAGCTACTCAAGCATTGGACTATATTACACAAACAGAAAATACAGATTACTTAATAGAAATATATAATATTTTAGGGCATTCTTACCTTAATATAGCAAATTATGAACAAGCAATTATGTTTTATAATAGAGCTATTGATTTACTGCCAAAAGAAGATGAAAAAATTATTTTAGAAAATAACAAAGCATCAGCTTATATCTGTTTAAAACAATATGACCACGCAAAAAAAATATTATATGATATACTAGAACGAGGAGATATCGCTCCTAATTCTGAAGAACAAGCTTTTATATTATACAATATAGGAAGATTAAAATTAGAACTTAATAAAGAGAATGGCTTTGAAGAACTTCAAAAGTCATTAGATATACGGCAAAGAACCAATAATAGGATTGGAGCTATAGAAAATCATATAAAGCTAGCGGAATATTTTGAAGATAAAAATAAAGAAAAAGCTAAAGAACATTCACATAAAGCCATTGACTTATCGATTGAATGCAAAAATATCGACAACCACCTAAAAGCCTTAAAAATAATAACGCGATTGTGCAATACAGAAGAGGTAAGAGATTATTTGAGAGAGTATATTCGTCTAAATGACAGTATAGGAATAGTACGTCAAAGAGCAAAAAACCAATTTTCTAAAATAAGGTTTGATTATTCCAAAGAAACAGAGCAAAATTTAATACTAAAGACAAAAACGGCCGAAGATGAACTCTTAATCCAGAAGCAAAAGAATACAAATCAACTCTTAGCTTTTGGACTTTTGTTAACAGCTGTATTGAGTGTTTTTCTTTATTTTATTATCAAAACAAGATATAAGCGAGAAAAAATAAGAGAATCTTATAGAACCGAAAATCGAATAGCAGTAAAAATTCATGATGAATTAGCAAACGATGTCTATAATACTATAGCTTATACCGAAAATACGGATCTTTCGGAAGAAGCAAATAGATTGAGACTTTTAGATAACTTAGAAAACCTGTATAATAGAACGCGTAATATTTCTAAAGAAAATAGCACTATTGAGACAGAAAAAGGGTATGTAGAAGCTTTAAAAAATATGATTTCTGAATATCAAAATAAGCAATTAAAGATTCTTATCGTTGGTATTGATGATATGGGGTGGGAAAGGATTCAATCTTACAAAAAAATTATAATTTATCGAGTCTTACAAGAATTACTCGTAAATATGAAAAAGCATAGTGAGGCTTCTATGGTTATGATAAAGTTTGAAAATAAAGGTAATAAAGGACATATTTATTATTCAGATAATGGAGTAGGATTGAGGGACGATAAAATAATGTTCAGAAATGGACTTCAAAATGTGGAAAACCGTATGAAAACAATAAATGGAACCGCTATTTTTGACTCGGAAACAGGAAAAGGACTAAAGGTAGTATTAACCTATCCGTTGTAAAGTAAAAAGATATGTTTAAAAAAATTTTAGTAGCCGAAGATATTGATAGTATAAATATTGGTTTGGTTTCAGCCCTAGAGCAATTAAGTGCTCTTGAAGTACATCATACAAAATATTGCGATGAAGCTCTTTTGAAAATTAAAAAAGCTAAACTAGATAAAGTATCTTTTGATTTACTTATAACTGATTTATCTTTTAAAATGGATCATCGAATGATTACTCTTAAATCAGGCGAAGAGCTTGTTGAAGAAGTAAGAAAAGTACAGCCCGATATCAAGATTATCATTTACTCTATCGAAGACCGACCAACAAAAATAAAATCATTTTATGAGAAGTATAATATAGATGGTTATGTTTCAAAAGGACGTAATAGTACTGTCGAACTACTCCAAGCTATTAAGAATATTAGTAAAGGCAATCACTATTTGCCAGAACAAGTTATGATGCTTAAAGACAATAAGCCTTTTGAAATAGAAGTATATGATATTGAACTACTCAAACACCTCTCTAATGGACTTTTACAAGAAGAGATTAGTGTAGACTTTAAAAACAAAGGTTATTCATGGTCAAGCACAAGCAGTATCGAAAAAAGGTTGAACAAACTTCGTACGTATTTTAATGCTAAAAATGCAACCCATCTGGTAAGTATTGCCAAAGATATGGGGTTGATATAGTTTTTATTTGTTTTTTTTGAGTTTATCTATAAACTCTAAATCCGATTAGTTAGTCTGATCGGATTTTTTATTTTAATAATTTCTGAAGATGAGGAAAACCGTAAAGAATTGATTTATAATAAAATTATGTTTGTGTAATCATTTTAAAAGAAATATTATGGAACTACAACCATTACTCAAACATTTAGCTGAAAAAATTAGTTTACTTAAAGACAAAATTGAAACGGAAGAATCAACTAAACATGCATTTGTTTTGCCTTTTATAAACATTTTGGGATATGATACTTTTAATCCATTAGAAGTTGTACCTGAATTCACAGCTGATTTAGGATTAAAAAAAGGAGAAAAAGTTGATTATGCGATTTTTCAAAATGAACAACCTATATTGATTATCGAATGCAAAAACTGGAAAGAGAAACTTACAGTTCATAACTCTCAATTATTTAGATATTTTCACGTAACTCAAACTCGTTTCTCTTTATTAACAAACGGAATTCAGTACCAGTTTTTTACAGATTTAGAAAATAAGAACAAAATGGATGAAAAACCTTTTTTTGAGTTCGATATTACTGATTTAAAAGAATCTGTAATAAACGAAATAACTAAATTTCATAGATCTAATTTCGATGTAGATAAAATAATCAATAATGCAAGTTCTTTAAAATATACACGAGAAATTAAAAGCATTATAAATACTGAAATAAGTTCACCTTCTCAAGAGTTTGTAAGATTATTTGCTAGTAAAGCCTATTCAGGAAGATTGACCGAGAAAGTTCTTGAGGAATTTAAAGAACTTGTTCAAAAAGCATTTAGCCAAATTATTAGTGAAAGAGTTAATGATAGATTAAATGCTGCATTAAAAAAGGAATCTGTCCAACAAAAAGAAGAAATAACACACTCTGAAGAAATAAGTAAAGTTGATACTACAGAAGAAGAACTTGAAGCGTATAGAATTGTAGTAGCTATTCTACGAAGAAAGTTAAATGTTGAAAGAATAATTTATAGAGATACACAATCTTATTTTGGAATTTTATTAGATGATAATAATAGAAAACCGCTTTGTCGTTTACATTTGAACGGAGGTAAAAAGTATATAGGGATTTTTGATTCTGATAAAAAAGAAATCCGCAAACAAATAGAAAAAATAGAAGATATTTATGAGTTTGAAAACGAGTTATTAGAAACTATTGGTTATTACGAGAATCAAGAAATTAAGTGAAATTTAAAACAGACAAATGTTTGAACAACCTTTTTTGTTTAAAGGAAGAATAAGACGAGCGGAATATGTTTTGAGTTTATCCATTTATTTTACTCTTACTTTTATATTGATATGGGTTATCGAAGAATCAAAAGGAGATTTAGTATTTTTAACAGTTACTTATCTTCCAATAATTTGGTTTGTGGTAGCACAAGGCACCAAAAGATGTCATGATATAGGGGTGACAGGCTGGATGCAACTTGTACCGTTTTATATTTTTTGGATGCTTTTTCAACCAGGAAAACCAGAAAATAATTCCTATGGTTTTAATCCTAAACGATAATCGATATCACACAAATAGAACGGTTTTAATAAATTATAACAAGGTTTTTTATCTCAAAAGAGAAAAGAAGGTTTTTGGTACTAATTTTGAGAGTTCTTTTTCAAATAAAGAGCATATGAAAAATTTACTTATTCTGATATTTGTATTATATATAGGGACGACTCTACAAGCGCAAAAGATTCAATCCAGTAATTATACTACTATGTACACCATCAGTTCTGACGGAAAAATTCAAGATAGTAATTATCGAACACTTGGATATATTCAGTACGGTATTATTCAAGACAGCTCGTACAGGACTATAGGCTATATACGTGACGGAAAAGTTGAGGATGCCTCTTACAGAACAGTAGGATACATCAGTCAAGACGGGAGAGTTCAGGATAGTTCTTACCGCACTTTGGGTTATATTGACAAACAAGGAAAAGTACAAGATAGCTCTTATCGTACGTTGGGTTATGCCAACGGAATCAATAAAGAATGGACAGCTGTTCTGTTCTTCTTTTTTCAGATGTAAACATAAAAACCTCCGATTTTATAGAAATCGGAGGTTTTTTATTTTGAATTCTTTTTAGATTTAAGAATACATTTTTTGTCTCAATTCCTTCACTTTAGGATCTTCAAGATACTCGTCGAAAGTCATATAACGATCGATAACTCCATTTGGAGTAAGCTCTACAACTCGATTGGCAACGGTTTGAGCAAATTCGTGATCATGGGTCGTAAAGAGCACAGTTCCCTTAAAGTTTTTAAGTGAATTATTAAACGCTGTAATAGATTCCAAATCCAAGTGATTGGTTGGTTCATCAAGCATTAGTACGTTGGCACGAAGCATCATCATTCTAGAAATCATACAACGCACTTTTTCTCCTCCCGAAAGTACCGTTGATTTCTTAAGAGCTTCTTCTCCCGAGAAAATCATTTTCCCTAAAAAACCTCTTACGTAAACTTCGTCTCTTTCTTCTTCTGTTTTTGCCCACTGACGAAGCCAATCTACAAGGTTTAAATCTCCGTTCTGAAAGAACTCACTGTTATCAGCTGGAAGGTAAGACTGAATGGTTGTGATTCCCCATTCTACTTTTCCTGAATCAGCTTTTAATTTTTCGTTTAATATTTCATAAAAAGCTGTAGTAGCACGTGAATCTTTAGAGAATAGTACAATTTTATCTCCTTTCGCTACGTTCAAATCAATATTTTTGAAAAGTATTTCTCCATCTACTGAAGCCGATAATCCTTGTACATTTAAGATTTGATCTCCCGCTTCGCGTTCTTGGTCAAAAATAATGGCTGGATAACGTCTTGAAGAAGGTTTGATTTCGTTTATATTCAATTTCTCGATCATTTTTTTACGAGAAGTTGCTTGTTTTGATTTAGCTACGTTAGCCGAAAAACGTCTGATAAATTCTTCGAGCTCCGCTTTTTTCTCTTCTGCCTTTTTGTTTTGTTGAGCTCTTTGCTTGGCAGCTAATTGAGAAGACTCATACCAAAAGGTATAATTTCCAGAATAATGGTTGATTTTTCCGAAGTCAATATCCGAAACGTGAGTACAAACGGCATCCAAAAAGTGACGGTCGTGAGATACAACCAAAACGGTGTTTTCGTAATTAGCCAAAAAGTTTTCTAACCAACCGATAGTTTCAAAATCCAAGTCGTTGGTAGGCTCATCCATAATCAATACATCTGGATTTCCGAAAAGAGCTTGCGCCAAAAGCACACGAACTTTTAATTTCCCTTCCATTTCTGACATTAAGGTATAATGAAAATCTTCTGAAATACCAAGGTTAGAAAGGAGTGTGGCAGCATCAGATTCGGCATTCCAACCGTTCATTTCATCAAATCTTATCTGAAGTTCTCCGATTCTTTCTGCATTTTCGTCCGTATAATCCAGATAAAGAGCATCCATTTCACTTTTGATAGCCGACAATTCTTTGTTCCCCATAATTACGGTTTCCAAAACAGTATGCTCATCAAACATATTGTGATTCTGATTTAGGACCGACATACGCTTTCCTGGCTCAAGGTGAACTCTTCCAGATGTTGGGTCGATTTCTCCTGCAAGTATTTTTAAGAAAGTAGATTTTCCTGCTCCGTTTGCTCCGATAATTCCATAGCAGTTTCCTTGGGTAAAAACGGTATTTACTTCATCAAAAAGAATACGTTTTCCAAACTGAACAGATAGGTTTGATACTGATAACATTATATTGTTTACTTTTAAGTTTTAAGAGGTGCAAAGGTACTTAATTTTTATGGATTTTCCCAATTATAAAAACTCTGAAAAGAATATATATTTTGGATTATCTCAATTTGTTCTTCTCAAAAACTTTTTTGGAATTAAACCAGTACAGGATTAGTCCTATAAATACCAGACTTGCGGTTAATAAATACATGGTCGAAAAGTCATAAAGATCTCCGATATAGGCTCCAAAAAGCATTCCGATTCCAATCCCAAGGTCAAAACCTGTAAGGTAAGTAGAATTGGCTGTTCCTCGTTTGGAACTCGGTGCCATATTGATATAGATAGTTTGGAGGGCAGGGAAGAGGGTTCCATAGCCCAGACCTACCAAAAAAGCAGAGAGGCAAAAGGCTACAACCGAGTGGAAGAGTGCAAAACAGACAAATCCACCAATAATTACCAAAAGAGCCACAGCCATTACTTGATGTATAAAACCTTTGTCTACAAATCTACCTGAAGTTACTCTGGATAAAATCAATCCGCAGGCTAAAAAAAGAAAGAAAACACCTGGGTTTGAAACGCCTGTTTCTTTTCCGTAGAGAGCTGCAAAAGCGACTAGTGTTCCCCAACCGAAAGTGATAAAAAGCTGATTAAAAAATATAGGAATACCTTTTAAAAGCATAAATCTATCTAATGACATAGGCGGAATTTGGTCTAATTTTTCTCTTTTAGGGATTTTGATTAACCAAACTGCTACTACAGATAAGACTCCCATTATAAGGGCACAACTCACCAAGGCATAAAAGCCTTTTTCGTCATAAATATTAATGGCTAAAAAAGGGGCAATTGCCATAGCCATATTGGTGTTTACACCAAAATATCCTATTCCTTCGGCTCTGCGTGAGGCGGGAATTAAATCGATAGCAACCGTATTAGAAGAAACGGTTGTAAGCCCCCAAAACAATCCGTGAATAAATCGTAGAATTACAAAATAAACTACTGAAAAAGCAACAAAATAATAACCTATATAAATAGAAATAAAGCAGATAAGACCAAACAAAAACAGAGGCTTACGCTTATAAACATCAACCCAATATCCACAAAACGGACGAATTACTAAAAGAGCGATAGCGTACGAAGACAAAACGATTCCGATTTTGGAGTGGTCAATTCCGAGTTCTTCGGATAAATAAATCGGAATAACAGGCATCAAAAGATTGAATGAACAAGCCACCAAAAAGTTAGCTATACAAGCAATTACGAAGTTTTTATTCCAGATTTTTTCTTTTGTACTCATACTGTTTGCAAAAGTAAAAAAATATATACTTGAATAAGGTTAAATGTTTGTCAAGATTTAAGTTGTTCTAGAGCATTCCATTGTATTTTCTGATAAACCATTCTAGTCCGAGTAAGGCAACAATCAATCCGAGTAAGGTCCAAAAATCAATCAAAGGAAGCTTTTTGGTAAGTTCTTTTTGAATGGATTTAAAGTTTTCATTATGGAGTAATTCTTCAATCAGCTGGTCAGTTTGATTTTCAAAAAATAATTTTCCGTTAGTGTTTTGAGCCAGAAGTTGTAATTTCTGATAATTAGCATTGGTATATTGCTTTTCGATATCGAAATCAATTACTTCAAAACTAGCGGTATAACCCGTATTAGTAGAAAGTTCTTTAACGGTAAACGAATATTTTCCAGGTGCTAACCCGTCTAGATTCACTTTGTAATAGTTGTGGCTTTTGAGTAAATCATACGATTTAGTTTGGTTAGTAGTAACATTTTTAACCGAAATAGACAAACGTGCATTTTCTTCAAACTCATAATTTTTATTGAAATATTGAGCCGAAATTTCAATGCTTTCTCCCGAATTGTAAAAGTTTTCGTGATTGACCACCAGTGATTTACGCTTGTTGTTAGTAGCTAAATACTGAGTGATTTTGTTGATGAAGATATCAAAACTTTCAAAGTCCTCAGCCTTGCTATAATGATGTAATCTCCATTTCCAGATACCTTCGCCCAATAGTGTTGCGGTTCGTTGTGAGCCATTTTCGCAGAAGAACAATAGCGGTTTTTCGGTATTGATATTCCTGATTTTAGCTTCTAAGAGGGTAGAAATATTCTGTTTGATTTCGAGATTTCCATACAAGTTTTCTAAAGGAGGAAAATCCTCAAAGCCAATATCTTCTTGTGCAAAAGAAGAAAAACCAGATTGGTAAGCACCTAAATAATCTTCTTTTTGCATCGAAGGACGGTATTTAAAAACATCTTGTTGAGGATTGACAAAATTAAAATCAGTATGTTTTCCGGTAATCAGAAAATAGTTTTTGTTTGAATTTTTAATTTCCCTAAAAACAGATTGAAACGATGGTGTAGGCTGGTACAAAATCACCACATCAAAATCCGCAAGCGAAGTGATTTTTTGGGAGTTTAATACCGAAACTTTGTTTTGTTCATTGCTTTCGATAGCACGTTTTAAAGCTCCTAAATCAGGATGAGTGATATCCGAAATCAAAGCCACTTCAGTACGTTGGTCAATAATTTCTACTGCAAAGTTTTTGGTATTATTATAGGTGTTTTTTTCGTTTTCCGACGAAGAAATTACAGCCTGGTATATTTGAACTCCTACTTTAGAAGCATCAAGTAATGCATTGATAGTATGTGATTTTTTGTTTTTATTAAAAGTGATTTTTTCTCTAAATAACACCCCGTTACCTTCTCGTATTACAAAGTCTGCTTCTATGTTTTTTTGCCCTTCATAACCTAAAAAAACCTCAACTGGGAATTTGTTTTGATAAAAGGCATATCGGTTGGCATTAAGCTGATTTATTTTTAAATCTAAATGAACAAGGGTATCCCCTAAAACTATTGGATAAACCGAATTTTTGTTGGCAAAAGCGTAGAGGTAATCACTTCCCAACGTTTGATTTCCGTCTGACAAAAGCAGAGTCGGAAAAGTTCTGTTTTGGTAAATTGAAGCGGTATTTTTAGCTAATTTATCAATGCGAGTCTGATTCCCGTTAAAGTCAAATTCGTCTGACAAACGACTTTCTGAATCAAACCCGAAAACCTGAATGTCAAATTTTTCTTTTAAGCCACTACTAGATTGTATTTTTTCTTTGATTGACAGAGCGATTTCTTCTTGTTGAAGCACTTTAATAGAACGCGAATTATCAATCGCCACAACCAATGGCGTCTTTATAATTTGATGTTGTTTTCTGGTTATTTTTGGATTAATAAGCAAGATTAACACTCCGAAAAGAGCTAAAAACCGCAACAAACACAGCAGTTTGTTTACTTTGAGTCGGCTTTTGGAGCGATAAAAATATTGTAACCACGAAAGCCCTAGAGCAACTATAAAAGCTAATATTATCAGTAATTTGGTATAAATTTCCATTGGAGTGATGCTGTTCAAAACCTCAAAAATAAGAAAATTTAAAGAGGATAGCAGAAAAGAGGATTTTATTTTTGACCTTATATTTAATCTATTCTCTTCTTTCTTCTTTCTAAAAATCTGCCAAAATTTCATATCGCAGTTAATTTTCATTAATAGGCTTGATTTTTGACAGGAAAAGAGTAACTTTAAACCCATTAAAAACAAAAATTAAGAAAGTAAATGGACGGAATGTATTTTATTCTCATTGGAGCGATTGCTCTCTTTAGCTGGTTGGTTAGTGCCAGACTTAAAAGTAAATTCGAAAAATACTCTAAACTACAGCTTCGCAACGGAATGAGTGGAGCCGAGATAGCAGAGAAAATGTTGACAGACCACGGGATTTACGACGTGAAAGTCATCTCTACTCCTGGAAGATTGACAGACCATTATAACCCAATGAATAAAACGGTTAATTTAAGTGAGGCTGTTTATAATCAACGAAATGCAGCAGCAGCGGCAGTTGCAGCTCACGAAGTAGGACATGCTGTTCAGCATGCTACCGCTTATAGTTGGTTGCAGATGCGTTCCAAAATGGTTCCCGTAATTGGAGTAGCTTCAGGAATGTCACAGTGGCTTGTAATCGGAGGTCTTATTTTAGGAGTAGCTTCAGGAGATGGCTCGACAAGTATTGGATTTTATGTAGCTTTAGCAGGTTTATTATTTATGGCTGTTGCCACTGCTTTTAGTTTTGTAACACTACCGGTAGAATATGATGCGAGTAACAGAGCATTAGCTTGGTTGAAAAACAAAAACATGGTTTCGCAACAAGAATATGCAGGTGCTGAAGATGCGCTAAAATGGGCTGCAAGAACCTATTTGGTTGCTGCACTGGGAGCTTTGGCTAACTTATTATATTGGGCTTGGAGAGTATTTGCTTCTTCAAGAGATTAATTATCAGTCAAATAGAATTATTAACCCTCAAAAGTTATACACAAACTTTTGAGGGTTGTTTGTTTTTTGAGGTAAAAAGTTACCTTTGTATTTCTGTACCCAGATTATTCGTAAAACCCGAAATAATTATATAGATTCGCATAAATCATAAAATTCGCATAGATTCGCAAAATTTTTAAAATTCGTAACAAATGCAGAGCAATTCTAAAAGACTACAAGCTTTATTATATCACGCAAAACCAAAACCAGGGAAAATAGAGGTTGTCCCAACCAAAAAATATGCAACTCAAAGGGATTTAGCTTTGGCTTATTCTCCGGGAGTGGCAGAGCCTTGCTTGGAAATCGAAAAAGACGTTAATAACGTATATAAATATACTTCAAAAGGGAATCTGGTAGCGGTTATATCAAACGGAACAGCAGTTTTAGGTTTAGGAGATATTGGTCCTGAGGCCTCAAAGCCCGTGATGGAAGGAAAGGGACTCCTCTTTAAAATATTTGCTGGAATTGATGTGTTTGATATTGAGGTGGATACCAAAAATATTGAAGAGTTTATTCAAACAGTCAAAAATATTGCCCCTACATTCGGAGGGATAAACCTAGAGGATATCAAAGCGCCTGAATCTTTTGAAATTGAAAGACGATTAGTAGAGGAATTGAATATTCCAGTGATGCACGACGATCAACACGGAACAGCAATTATATCGGCTGCAGCCCTTTTAAACGCTGTCGAATTGGCAGGAAAAAAATTAGAAGAGGTTAAAATCGTTGTATCGGGAGCTGGATCTGCAGCAATAGCTTGCGCTAAACTATATATTGCCTGTGGAGCAAAACAAGAAAACTTTTTAATGCTTAACAGTAAGGGAGTTTTGAAGAAAGGAGATGAAAAACTCTCTCCTTTGCAAGTAGAATTTGCTACAGAACAGCCTATTTCAACACTGGCAGAAGCTATAAAAGGAGCAGATGTGTTTATAGGACTTTCGTCCGGAGATATCCTTTCTCCCGAAATGCTTTTATCCATGGCTGATAATCCGATTGTTTTTGCAATGGCAAATCCAAATCCAGAGATTAAATATGATCTGGCTATTGCTACACGCAAAGATGTTATTATGGCAACTGGACGTTCTGATCATCCTAATCAAGTGAACAACGTACTTGGTTTTCCGTATATTTTTAGAGGAGCACTAGATGTAAGAGCTACAAAAATTAATGAAGAGATGAAAATGGCAGCGGTTCTTGCCTTGGCTAATTTAGCTAAAGAATCAGTTCCTGAACAAGTAAATATTGCTTACGGGGAAACTAAACTTGCCTTTGGAAGAGAATATATTATTCCTAAACCGTTTGACCCTCGATTGATTGCTGTGGTTTCTCCTGCTGTTGCTAAAGCAGCTATGGATACAGGTGTAGCTCAAAATCCGATTATGGATTGGGCGAGATATGAAAGTGAATTGCTAGAAAGACTTGGCAATGACAATAAAATGGTTAGAATGCTTACCAATAGAGCTAAAACTGATCCGAAGAGAATCATTTTTGCTGAAGCAGATAATATGGATGTCCTTAAAGCTGCTCAAATTGTAGCGGAAGAGGGGATTGGAGAGCCTATTTTGTTGGGGAACAAAGAAGTTATTTCTGAAATGAAACAAGAAATCGGCTTCGATAAAGAAGTTCAGATTGTCGATCCTAAAGATAAAGAAGAAGATTTTCGTAGAGAACAGTATGCGCAGGCTTATTGGAAGGTAAGAAAGAGAAGGGGAATGACGTTATATGACGCTCAAAAATGGATGCGTGAGCGCAACTATTTTGCTGCTATGATGGTTAATGAAGGCGATGCGGATGCTTTAATCACAGGATATTCCAGAAGCTATCCGTCTGTAGTTAAGCCGATTATGCAACTTATCGATAAAGCTCAAGGAGTTAAGAAAATTGCTACAACAAACTTGATGATGACCAAAAGAGGACCTATGTTTTTTTCTGATACAGCCATCAACCCCAATCCAAGTGCTGAAGATTTGGCAAATATCGCTCTAATGACAGCAAAAACCGTAAGAATGTTTGGCATGGAACCCGTAATTGCAATGGTTTCGTTCTCTAATTTTGGTTCATCTAATCAACCTAGTACAAATAAAGTAAGAGAAGCGGTTGCTTTCTTACACGAAAACTACCCGAATTTGATTGTTGATGGAGAAATCCAAACCGACTTTGCACTTAATTCTGAAATGATTGCTTCGAAATTTCCGTTTTCGAAATTAGCAGGTAAAAAAGTAAATACACTTATTTTCCCGAACTTAGAAGCAGCTAATATTACGTATAAGTTATTAAAAGAATTGAATCAGAATGAATCTATAGGTCCAATTATCTTAGGATTAGATAAACCCGTTCATATTGTTCAACTTGGAGCAAGCGTAGAAGAGATGGTTAATATGTCAGCTGTAGCCGTTGTTGATGCACAAGAAAAATTAAAACGCAAGCAATAATAATACGGTAAAATAGACTAAAATAAAAATCTAATGCTGCAAAATAAACCCAAAAATAAAAAGTATTACATTTTTGTTGCTTTAGTGTTTGTGGTACTTTACGCCTTAAATAAAGTTGATTTTAACCAAGTTAAATTTGATAAAGATAAAGATAAAGAAATAGCTTCTTCCGAAACTCATAAATCAGAAGAAGCTGTTTTACAAACCAGCAGTGGACCTTATTTTTTGCCTACTTCAACTACTCATCAAATTATAGAACATGCTACCTATTACCTTTCTTATTCGGAAGATCACGAACAAGCAGAATGGGTAGCCTATGAGCTCAAGCCAGAACATCTTTCTGGAGAAAAGCGCAAACGACCTTATTTTAATCAAGATCCAAAAGTTAGTACAGCCTCGGCTCATTGGAATAACTATAAAAACTCAGGCTATACAAGAGGTCATTTGCTTCCGGCAGGAGATAGAACATTTTCTAAAGAGGCTTATGATCAAACATTTTATACTTCTAACATCTCGCCTCAACTAAATGAGTTTAATACTGGAATTTGGAACAGTTTAGAGATGAAAATTCGGAATTTTGTACGGAAAAACGGAAAAGTATATGCGGTTACAGGAGGGGTTTTGACTAACAATCTCAAAACTATCGGAAAAGAAAAAGTTGCAGTTCCGGACTATTTTTATAAAATACTGCTTTATAAAGATAAAAAGGATTATAAAATGCTAGCTTATTTAATTCCTCATCAAGAAGAAGTTAGAAAGCCTCTGAATAATTATATTGTCCCTGCAGACAGTATAGAAAAACTAACAACTATAGATTTCTTTCATTTTTTAGATGATAAGATAGAAGATGAATTAGAAAGTTCTAGCGGTGAAAATTGGTTTTAAAAGTAATTAGCTATATTATTGAAATCATACCACAAATATTCTTAAATTTGCACTTCAATTTTTTTTACAATGATAAAGATTACATTACCGGACGGTTCGGTGAAGGAGTATTCAAGAGGTACTACTCCCATAGAAGTAGCTAAAAGCATTAGCGAAGGACTAGCACGTAACGTGCTTTCTGCCTCATTCAATGGCACAACAGTTGAAACTGAAACGCCTTTGACAACCGATGGATCGTTGGTTCTTTATACATGGAATGACCAAGAAGGTAAAAAAGCTTTTTGGCACTCGACTTCCCATGTTTTAGCTCAGGCTTTACAAGGAATGTATCCAGGAATTAAATTGACAATAGGACCTGCTATCGAAAACGGATTCTATTATGATGTGGATTTTGGAGAGAATAAAATTTCAGATAATGATTTCAAGAAAATTGAAGACAAAATCCTTGAAATCTCTCGTGAAAAACACGCTTTTAAAATGCGTTCGACAACTAAGGCAGGCGCTTTAGATTTTTATAGAAAAGAAAATAATCCTTACAAAATAGAACTTATTGAAAATCTAGAAGACGGTACTATCACGTTTTGTGATCATTCTGACTTTACTGATTTGTGTCGTGGAGGTCATATTCCGAATACAGGAATTATCAAAGCAGTTAAAATTTTAAGCGTAGCAGGAGCGTATTGGAGAGGTGATGAAAAGAACAAACAGCTTACTCGCGTTTATGGAATTTCGTTTCCAAAACAAAAAGATTTAACGGAGTATCTCGAGTTATTAGAAGAAGCTAAAAAACGCGATCACCGCAAATTAGGAAAGGAATTGGAATTATTTCACTTTTCACAAAAAGTAGGACAAGGGTTACCCTTGTGGTTGCCAAAAGGAGCTGCTCTTCGCGATAGATTAGAGCAATTTCTGAAAAAAGCTCAGAAAAAAGCTGGATACGAACAAGTGGTAACCCCACATATTGGACATAAAGAGCTTTATATAACCTCAGGACACTATGCTAAATACGGAGCAGATAGTTTTCAGCCTATTCATACTCCAAATGAAGGAGAAGAGTTTTTGCTTAAACCGATGAACTGTCCTCACCATTGCGAAATTTACAAAGCAAAACCTTGGAGCTATAAGGATTTGCCAAAGAGATATGCAGAATTCGGAACGGTTTATCGCTATGAACAATCTGGAGAATTGCATGGACTTACGCGAGTGAGAGGGTTTACTCAAGATGATGCCCATATCTTTTGTATGCCAGAGCAACTGGATGAAGAATTCAAAAAAGTGATAGATTTAGTACTTTATGTATTTGGTTCATTAGGATTTGAAAATTTTACAGCTCAGGTTTCGGTTCGAGATTTAGACAACCCAGATAAGTATATTGGTTCGGTTGAAAATTGGGAAAAAGCAGAACAAGCTATTATTTCTGCTGTTCAAGACAAAGGATTAAAATATGTAATAGAGAGTGGAGAAGCAGCTTTTTATGGACCTAAATTAGACTTTATGGTCAAAGATGCTTTAGGAAGACAGTGGCAACTCGGAACTATTCAGGTAGATTATAATTTGCCAGAGCGTTTTGATTTGACTTATGTAGGTTCTGATGATAAACTCCATAGACCAGTAATGATTCATAGAGCTCCATTTGGTTCTATGGAGCGTTTTGTAGCTATTTTATTAGAACATACAGCCGGAAATTTCCCGATTTGGCTGATGCCAGAACAAGCTATTATCCTGTCTTTGAGTGAGAAATACGAAAATTATGCAAAAAAAGTTTTAACTTTGCTAGAAAATCACGAAATTCGCACCCTTGTAGATAACAGAAACGAAACAATCGGTAAAAAAATCCGTGAGGCAGAAATGCAAAAAATTCCGTTTATGTTGATTGTAGGGGAAGAAGAAGAGAAAACGAATACGGTTTCACTTCGTATTCAGGGACAAGCAGGAAAAGGAAATATGAGTGTGTCGATTGAAGAATTTGCGAAAATTGTCAAGGACGAAATTGCTAAAACATTAAAACCTTTTAATTAGGCCTTAGCACGAGCCAAAGCCTTAACAAAATAAATATAAGTTTAATTTAAATTTTTAGAGCCATAGCAATAAGAAACAACAGAAGGTATCAACCTCGTGTAGAGAAAAAAGATCCTCACAGAATTAATGAATTTATACGTGTTCCAGAAGTAAGACTTGTTGGAGATAACGTTGAAATGGGTGTATATAAGACTCCCGCAGCCTTAAAAATGGCAGAAGAGTTAGAATTGGATTTGGTAGAGATTTCGCCAAATGCAGAGCCTCCTGTCTGTAAAATTATGGATTACAAAAAGTTTCTTTACGAACAAAAGAAAAGAGACAAAGAACTTAAGGCTAAATCTGCTCAAATTACTGTAAAAGAAATTCGATTTGGTCCTCAAACAGATGAGCATGATTACGAATTTAAAAGAAAAAATGCTGAAAAGTTCTTGAAAGAAGGTTCAAAACTTAAAGCATTCGTATTCTTTAAAGGGCGCTCTATCATTTATAAAGAGCAAGGACAAATCTTATTGCTTCGATTAGCACAAGATTTAGAAGAGTATGGAAAAGTAGAAGCAATGCCTGTTCTTGAAGGAAAACGTATGACAATGTACATTGCTCCTAAAAAGAAAAAATAATAAGATAAGATTAAGTAATATATAAAACGTAGGAAAAAATGCCTAAAATGAAAACTAAATCGGGAGCTAAGAAACGTTTCAAAGTTACCGGTACAGGAAAAATCAAAAGAAAGCACGCTTACAAAAGTCACATTTTGACTAAAAAATCTAAAAAGCGTAAATTAGCTTTAACTCATTCAGGACTTGTAAATCAAGCGGATGAAAGAAGCGTGAAAGAACAATTGAGATTAGTTTAATCGTTTCAGGTTTTATACCCAAAACATAAAACACCTCTTTGTCGGTTAAAACAATTTAATAACCCTGTAACAGGCACATAAGATTTCTTGAAACATCAGAAACGCCTTTTACAAAAAAACAAAAGATTATGCCAAGATCAGTAAATTCAGTTGCTAAAAGAGCACGTAGAAAAAAAGTTTTAAAACAAGCCAAAGGTTTCTTTGGAAGACGTAAAAACGTTTGGACAGTTGCAAAAAATGCGGTAGAAAAAGCAATGCTTTATGCTTACCGTGATAGAAAGCAGAAAAAGAGAAATTTCAGAGCTTTATGGATTACCCGTATTAATGCAGGAGCAAGACTTCACGGAATGTCATACTCTCAATTTATGGGGAAAGTTAAAGCTAACGGAATTGAACTTAACCGTAAGGTTCTTGCAGATTTAGCTATGAACCACCCAGAAGCTTTTGCTGCAATCGTTAACAAAGTAAAATAATTCGTCTAACAAACGTTACTTAATCTTATACTTAAAACCACTCTCAAAAGGAGTGGTTTTTTTATGCACAGAGTTTTTTATGAATCGTTCAAAAAAAAACGTATGTTTGTAAGGCTTTTAAATACGAGAAGAAATGAAAAACGCCCCAGATTTTAAAGCACCTACTTTTATACGACCTCAAAAAGATGATTTTTTTAAGAAACTAGTAAAAGAAGTACAAGAAAATATATTAAAGAACAAAGCAATACAAAGGAAGAATATCTATAAAGCACTCTTTATGCTTATAATGTTTTTTGTATTCTACGGTGCTGTTCTTTATTTTGGAAACACTACACCGCTTCTTTTTCTCTTTTTTATCTTAATGGGCTTCTCGATGATTATTGTCTTTGTGAATTCTTTTCACGATGCCGCACATAATGCTGTTTTCTTCTCTAAAAGACAAAATCGATTATATTGTTATGTATTAGAACTCTTTGGGAGTAATAGCGAAATATGGATTCAACGACATATTACACTCCATCATCCCTATCCAAATATTCAGAATTGGGATTGTGATATCAAACAAAGCGATGTAGTGCGAATTTTTCCGAACGCCCCTTGGTATAAGTTTCACAAATATCAACATATTTATATGTGGTTTTTGTATCCGTTTTATACACTGATTTGGCTTTTTAGTCGTGATTTCAAAGATTTTTTTGGAACAAAAGACAACTACCTTAAACGTATTTATAAGATTCCAACTATCGAATACATAAAGCTCTTTGCCTCAAAAGGGTTTAATTTGTTTTATATGCTAGTGATTCCGTATTGGGTTTTAGATCAGAGCTTCAGTACGGTATTTTTAGCATGGTTGGTGATGCATTTAAGTGCAAGCGGATTGGGTGTGGTTGCACTTATTTCTACCCATGTAGATGAAGAAGCCGTTTTCCCACTCCCTCCATCAGACGGAAAGATGGATACCACTTGGGGATTTCATCAAATGCTCGTAACTAAAGATTTTAGTGCAGGGAATCCGATTATGGATTTTTTGTACGGAGGATTTACGCATCATATAGCACATCATCTGTTTCCGACCGTAGGACATACATATTATCCAAAAATTACTCCAATTATTCGAAAATATGCTAAAGAATACGACTTACCTTATACTTGTTATCCCGTATTTTCGGCTGTTCGTTCACATTTCACCTTACTTAAAAATCAAGGAAAAGAAGGAAAAACAGATTCAATTTTTACAGCCAGAGAGCTGTGATACTTCACTTAACTTTTAGTAAGAACTCCCTTAATAAAAATCTAAAGGCTTTTGTCTAAAGAGAAAGCCTATCCAATACTTATGTTTTTTACTTCTAAAGACATGCTTTATAAACAGTTCAACAGGGGTGAGTGTAGTAGTTTAACCATTTAGAAGTTGACGAATTCTTTATAACTGCTTGATTTTTAACATAAATGGTCTTCTGGGCATAACTAAAAGTGGTTTAATTACTGTATATTGTAAAAGTTCTAATTAAATGATACTCCAAGATGTACATAGGTTTATGTTTAAGATAGAAGGACTTCAGTTTAGAAAAATTCAGTAATCTTAAAAATTAAAAATTATGAGAAAAGTATTTTTAATATTATTAAACAAAAATATATTTTTTGTTTTTGTAATGACATTTAGTTTAATGAGTTGTGAAAGAGAAGAAACAATCTCTTCAAATGATGGTTTAGCTTTCAGACATAAGAGTAACTATATGATTTATTATGATAATGGTAATCCTAACGGTACATGGGGTAAAGATTTCGGATGTAGGGACACAGGAGGTAATTGTATTGAACCTATTCTTATAACTAATTATATAAAAGTATTTAGTTATGCTTTAGCATCTAGGATTTCAACGGGAACCCCAACAGAAATTCGCGAGTATTTTACAGTTAATCGGACGCTATTAGATACTCTATTAGATTATAGTTTAGTCGAAGATGTAATTGATGGGAAAATTTTTGTAAAACACAGAGGAGGTATTGATGAAGGATCTTTTGCTCTTATTTTTATGGATGAAAATAATGTAAATCAAGCTGTACAACCTTTTGTTTTGTAATAGAAATGAAAAAAATATCCAAACCCGACAATTTATTTTGTCGGGTTATTTTAAAAATTAGATTAGGTATATTAAATAAAGTTGTCCTATTAATTTTTATTATATATTTCCTCTTTATCGTGTAAAGATAAAACTGAGGTTAAAAAAGATATTTTAAATACTTTTAGAGCAATTGATACACTTAAGTTTGAAACGGGATTTATTCCTCATTCAAGATGTTCGGGTTCTTATTTTGATAAAAAACACAAGACAATCCTTATATATTTTTCTGAAACCGTAACTGATAAAAAGCTTAAAATTTTTGATGACAAGGCAAAAGAGTTATATCATATTAATCTAGATAAAGCTTTGGAGTATTTAGATTATGATATATATAATATAAATGTTATTTCAACAGATACTATTCTGTTAAGTTCTTCTTATAACAACAAGACGGCTTTTATGAATGCTAAAGGAGAAGTATGGAAAACCATGGATTTATCACCTATGTTACAAAACGATGGTTATAAATATATTATATACCCTTCTGCCAATTCAGGAGGAATGCAGTCAGGAAGTAGTTCTCTTATATTTAATTTAGCATGGAGAGGTTATATGCATGCTGATACCATTCCGAGAATGGATGAATACGAAAGATTAGTGGATTGGTATAACAATGTTTTCAATACTTTTTATTTTTTTGAAGTAAGTAATATTTATGATGATTTAATTACTGGAACTTTCAGGATAAAAGGTTTGTATAAAAACTGGTACAATATCCCTTTTGCTTTTATAGAGCCCCCATTTTATAGAATTATAAATAACAAGATTTTTGTCTTTACAACTTATTCTGATAACTTTTTAATTTTTGATGCAAGTACCTTTGAGCTTATAAGAAAAGTAAAATTATCCTCAGATTACACCAAAATAGGTATTGAGCCTATACCTTTAGAGGAAGAGAGTTTTAGTAATCTGCAAGAGATAACAAACCAAAAAGCAAGAAAGGTGGGCTACACAGAAGATATTTTGTATGATGAAAAAAGCAAAAGATATTTTGTAATGCAACACCATGAGAATACTAATCGGTTCAGGAGCCATCAGTTTTCTATAATAATACTAGATGAAAATTTTGAAAAAACAGTTGAAATTCCTTTTAAAGAAGGTAAAATAAAGAATTGGTCACCAATAAAAACTGACAGAGGTTTAATGTTTTGTTCTAATTCTAATACAGATAATGAAGATGATCCAAAAATATTTTATATTATTAATTTTTAGTTTTCAAATACTAGCATCTTGTGATAAAAAATCGGATGATTATCGATTTGAAGAAATTACAAGTTATTTTATAACTAAACATGATTATCTGGTTGGTGATAATACCAAAGCTATTTTCGTCCTCACCTCAATAGGTTGCAAACCATGCAATAAGAAATTTTCTGAATTGATGATTACAAATCAGTATGCACAGAACGATATTGTCTATTTAATAAAAGCGTCTAAAAATATAATAGATTTATCTGATTATAAGAGTTATAGCGGGACTGTCTTTTATGACTTTACCTATGAAGACAATATTTTTGATGGTTCAAAAGTTATTTTCATAAATAATAAAAAAATAGATACTATTGTCAATATAGAAGCCTTAACTCTTGAGGAAAGCTTTAGCTATATAAAAGATAAATTACAAAAAAAATAGTTTTCTATATTCTTGATATAAAGCCTTTTTAAACCCTTTCGATGGTTTCAAATTCTTAAATTCCAATTCCTAAATTAAAAAAAGTCATAAATCCCGAATGTAATTCAGGTACTTCCTGATGAGGTAGCTAATCGGATTGCTCTATGGAGATTGTTCAAAGATCTCCTTCGGTTCGAAATAGTTCTCTTAAAATTAAAACAAAAGATATAGTTAATCGTAAAAGAGGACTAGTTTACTCCATAAAAAGTTAAAGAATTCGGTATAACTTATTGATTTTTAACACAAATGGTCTTCTGGGCGTAACTAAAAGTGGTTTAATTACTGTATATTGTAAAAGTTCTAATTAAATGATACTCCAAGATGTACATAGGTTTACGTTTACTATAGAAATACTTGAGTTTAGAAAAATTCAGTAATCTTAAAAAATTAAAAATTATGAGAAAATTAATGTTTAGTGCAGTGGCATTTATTGGTTTTACAATAGCTTCGTATGGAGCGAATACTGTTGAGAAAGTTGAAATAAATAAAAGCTTACTTGTTGAGGAAACACAAATTATAGAAAGCAGTGACCCTTGTACAGATTGTTATCATGTTTTTAGTAACAGTTATAATGCTTTGCTATTAAAAACGGTAAGTAATCTACAAATATTATTAGATCGTTGGGAAATATGTGTAGAAGAAAATTGTAGTAATTAAATAAAATATGTGTTAAAATTATTAGGGAATAGTTGTAAGCTATCCCTAATAGTTTTTAATTAAAAAAGTATGAAGAAATCTCTAATTATAATCACATTCGTAACTGTATTTTTATCTTTTTCTCAAAATAAAGGGAAGGTAGAATATGGTTTGCACATAGAATTAAATCAAGAAAGTGAAGACTTTTTGAAAGAAATAAAAGTAGCGGAAGATGTGTCTGTGAGCGAAGGAGCTAAGAAATTATCATTTGTATTAGAATTTATAAATGCCAATTCTAAATTTTATATTGTAGAAAGTATTGAAACAAAAGAGTTAGATGCTAAATTAGCTATATCCTACTCAAGTTATGATAATATAACATATTTAAACACAACAGAAAAAATAATCTACCACAACAACAAGAACAATATGCTTTTTTCTAAAAATGAGTTTATCATCGAAAAAAAAATGTTTGATTCTTGGAAACTCAGGAACGAAAAAAAAGAAATACAAGGTTTTATTTGCTATAAAGCGACTGGTATTCTCACTAAGGATAATAAAGAAACAGAGGTAATTGCTTGGTATTGTCCCGAGTTACCTTTTTCTTTTGGTCCAAACGGTTATGGAGGATTACCAGGTCTTATTTTGGGGTTACAAGTAGGAGAAGTACTTTTTGGAGCAACTAAAATTTCTCTTAGCGAAAAAATAGAAGATATAGACAGTACAAAACTCAAAGGTAAAAAAATCACGGTAGAAGAATATTATAAATTACTACATGAGAGAATAGGAGGTATAATACAAAATTAGTGCTTCCAGATTTTAATTTTATCAATCAAATAAATGACAAAACATCTTTTTTACATTCTCTGTTTTCTATTTTCTCTAACGACTTTTTCTCAAATCAAAGTTTTTACGGGAGTGGTTACGGATAGTCTGAACAATCCTTTAGAAAGTGCGAACATTTTAGCTCGTTCTGTAGAAGACGAAGGAAGTTTTAAGTTTGCTATTGCGGATAATAAAGGTCGTTACCGATTGGAATTGGACAGAGATTTTAGTTATGATATTTCGGTTTCGTATTTGGGATATACACCTCAAAATATTATTATAGATAAAGAAAGTTCACTTTCAGAATATAATTTTAAACTCGAAAATACAGGAGTTTACATAGAGGAAATCGTTATAACACATAAATACGAACCTATTATCATTAAAAAAGATACACTTATTTATGATGTGAACACTTTTGCTTCTGGAAATGAAAGAAAGATGAGAGAAGTCTTGGAAAAACTTCCAGGAGTAGAAGTGGATAAAGACGGAAAAGTAACTGTACAGGGTAAACAGGTTACTCAAATGATGGTCGAAGGAAAATCATTTTTTGGAGGAGGAACAAAATTAGCAGTCGAAAATATCCCAGCCGAGACACTTGATAAAATCGAAGTTATTGATAACTTTAACGAGGTAGGTTTTCTGAAAGAAGTTTCCGATTCCGAAGAATTGGCTATGAATGTCGTGTTGAAAGAAGACAAAAAGAAATTTATTTTCGGAGATATTGATGCAGGAGCAGGAAATGATGAATTTCACCTGTTGCATGCGGCTGTGTTTTATTACAGTCCGAATCTAAATTTGAGCTTTATAGGAGATATAAACAACATCGGGAAATCGGTTTTTTCGTTTGAGGATTTAAAGCGTTTTCAAGGAGGAGTGAGTAGTTTTCTGAACAGCAACCGAAGAAATTTATCTAACCTGTATTCGTACTCAAAGGATAATCGGGATATAATTCGAAATAAATCCCAGTTCGCAGCACTCAATTACGGATTTCACGTATCTGACAAACTGGATATTTCAGGATTCGGCTTGTTCTCTAAATTGTTTACTCAAAACATTTCCAAAACAGAAATCGAATATCTTACTAACCAGAATACCACATTTGAGAATCGAAATTTGTACAATACTAACAGCGATTTGTTAGGGATGTTTAACATCAAGCTCGATTATACCAAATCCAAAGCTGAAAAATGGTATTATAATGCACAGTTTGATTCCAGCAACAATGATGCGGTAAGCACCTTGCAATCGATTACAAACCTAAACAATTCCACTTTTGAAACCCTGAACAAAGCCGATAATACCTCTTTTAAACAATATGTGGAATGGCACAAATCATACAACCGAAATCATACTACAACTTTTGTAGTAAATCATATTTATCAGAACACAAAACCTGTAAATGAATGGCTTACAGATCAAGAGTTTCTGACTTCGTTTATTCCGATTGAGGAAGATGATTTTTATAATATCAAACAACTAAAACAACATAAATTCAACAGTATTGATGCACTTTTTAAGCATTATTGGATTGTAAATAATTTCAATCATCTTTATATGAATGTAGGGAATAATTTTTCCCAAACTGATTTAACGACTTCCGAAAGACAGTTGAGGTCAGACGGAACAATCAATGATTTTTCGGTTGCAGATTTCGGAAATGATTTGAATTACAGGCTTAATGATGCTTTTGCAGGATTGGAATATAAGTTTAAAATCAAGAAAATAACGAGTAAAGCCTCTTTATATTTTCATCATTATTCGATGAAAAGCAATCAGATTTCAGATAATTATTCGTTTTACAAAATGCTTTTTGAACCTGTGTGGAACAGCGAATATGAGTTTAATAACTCTGAAAAAATCATATTTAATTATGCTTTTAAAAACGAATTTCCCAGAGCCGAACAGGTAGCGGAAGGTTATACATTGAGTGGTTATAACTCGGTTTTCAAAGGAAATGCACTTTTGAAAAACGAGCAGTTTCATACATCTTCCTTAAGATACAGCAAAATGAATATGTATTTAGGGTTGAATGTCTTTGCGAATCTTTCGTTTAATAAAAAGACGAAAACAATCCGGAATGAAGTTGTTTTTGAGGACATCAATCGTTTTACAATGCCTTTACTTACAGATAATCCCGAAACAAGCTGGAATTTTTTCGGAAATGTTCAGAAAAAAATTTATCGTTTTCGAGTTGGTTTAACTTCCCGATTGAGTTGGTTTGATTACAAGCAAACGGTTAATGCGGTTTTGTCGGATAATACGAGAACTTCGCAAAGTGTCGGAGTAAACGTAAGGACAGTTTTCAAAAAATGGCCTTCTGTTTATTTCGGGTATAACAAAGGTTTTAATCAGTTCAAAGGACTGACTACTACCAAATTTGAAACCGATTCGTATGATGTAAATCTCGACTACCGATTTTTACCCTCTTGGGTTTTCAAAGCGGATTATAATTATTTTAAAAATAATAACCTTACTCAGAATCAGGAAATTGATTATCATACCGCTAACCTTTCGTTGGATTATCAGAAAAAAAATAATACTTGGGGAGTTAATTTTGCAGTAAACAACATCTTAAACAACAAAACTAAAATCAATAATTCCATTTCAGATTTCTTGATTCAGGAACAAACAACTTATATACTTCCTAGAGTTTTTATATTATCTGTGAGATATAAACTTTGATGAATTCGTAATTTAAAATCTATTTGACTAACTTTGCTTTCCTAAAAAACAAAGTCATAAATGTCGAGTATTATTCAGTTACTTCCTGATCACGTAGCTAATCAGATTGCTGCAGGTGAGGTCGTTCAAAGACCTGCTTCGGTTGTAAAAGAACTCTTAGAGAATGCTATAGATGCTAAAGCAAACGATATAAAATTAATCGTAAAAGACGGAGGAAAAACCCTTGTTCAGGTTATTGATAATGGAGTAGGAATGAGCGTAACCGATGCACGACTTTGTTTTGAACGTCACGCTACTTCAAAAATCAGAATTGCAGAAGATTTATTTAACCTGCATACCAAAGGTTTTAGAGGAGAGGCATTGGCTTCGATTGCAGCTATTGCTCATGTAGAGTTAAAGACTAGACAAGAGCAAGAAGAATTGGGGACACATCTAATAATTGAAGGTAGTAAAACTATTTCGCAAGAGGCAACAGTTTCCCCTAAAGGAACATCTTTTTCAGTAAAAAACCTGTTCTTTAATATTCCAGCCCGTAGGAATTTTTTGAAATCGGATTCGGTCGAAATGCGTCATATTATTGATGAATTTCATAGAGTAGCATTGGCTCATCCAAAAATTGCTTTTTCGCTATTTTCAAACGGATTAGAATTATTCAACCTCCCTATATCGAACTTAAGACAGCGTATTGTCAATATTTTTGGAGGAAAAACCAATGAAAAGTTGGTTCCTGTAAACGAAGCGACTGAAATTGTAAATGTATCAGGATTTATCGGAAAACCTGAATTTGGAAAGAAAAACAGAGGAGAGCAGTTCTTTTTTGTAAATGACAGATTTATTAAAAATGGTTATTTGCATCACGCAATTATGAATGCGTATGACGGACTTTTGAAAGAAGGAGTTCAACCCTCTTATTTTATTTATCTCGAAGTGCCTACTCATACGCTCGATATAAATATTCATCCCACAAAGACCGAAGTAAAATTTGATGACGAGCAATCCTTGTACGCCATTTTACGCTCCACCATTAAACACAGTTTGGGGCAATTCAATGTGGCTCCAGTATTGGATTTTGATAAAGATGCAACACTCGATGTTCCGTACGAATTTCGAAATAAAGAAACAGAAACTCCAACTATTGAGGTTCGTTCTGATTTTAATCCGTTTAAAGAAGAAAAAGTAAAATCTTCTTATTCTGGAAGTGGTTCATACAAGAAATCAGCTACACAAACCAGCTGGGAAAGCCTATATGTTGGTTTGGAAGAAGCAAATTCAATCCAAAATATCGAAGTCGAAGAAGAACAAATAATAGGGTTTCTCTTTGACGAAAGTCCTTCCGAAAAGCAGGAAGAAAACTCGTCAAAAACATATCAAATCCACCGGAAATATATTGTCAGTCCGATTAAATCAGGTATTATTTTGGTGAATCAACAAAGGGCACATGAGAGAATTTTGTACGAAGAATTCCTAAAGAGTATAACGGTTTCTAAATCAATGACTCAAAAGTTGTTATTTCCTTTAGAAATGATTTATTCAGCTTATGAAATTGCTTTACTCCTAGAGTTGAAACCTTCGCTGGAACAAGTCGGATTCGAATTTGAAAGTATTGACAGAGAAAAAGTTATACTGTCAGGACTTCCAATTAATGTAAACGAAAAAGAAGCAAAAAAAGTAATAGAACAGCTTGTTTTTGATTTAAAAGAAGGAATACCAGAAAGTAGTTTTTCTCAAAATGATTGTATTGCCAAATCTATGGCTAAAAGTTTAGCCGTAAAAATGGGAATATCATTATCAGAAAAAGAACGATCTAATATTGTTGATGCACTCTTTGCATGCAAAGAGCCAGATATTTCTCCATTCGGGAAAACAACTTTTATTACGATGAATATCGACGAATTGGATAAAAAGTTCTAAAGCGGTTCGGAAAAGTAACAAATATTGTTTTTCCAAAAAAAATGTACATTTGCTCTATATGAATAAAACAGATATTAAAATAGCTCTTGAGCTGTTAGAAAAGCAACAAAAAATAGTTATTATTCCACATCGAAATCCTGACGGAGATGCTATGGGTTCTACTTTAGGACTTGCAGCTTTTTTGAAGAAATTAGGGCATGAAGTAAGCGTTGTTTCTCCGAATGAATTTCCTGATTTTTTGGCTTGGTTACCCGAAAGCCAAGAGGTTACTATCTTCGAAAAAACACAAGAGCAAACCACAAGCCTATTACAACAAGCAAGTCTTTTTTTTACCTTAGATTTTAACGCTTTGCATAGAACAGGAAGTGTAATGGAAAGTGTGTTAAAAGAATTGAAAGTTCCGTTTTTGATGATTGATCATCACGAAAAGCCAGATGATTATGCCACTTATATGTTCTCGGATATTAACTATGGTTCTACCTGCGAAATGGTTTATCATTTTATAGACAAAATGGGATATTCAAACTTAATTGACAAGCAGATTGCCACCTGTCTCTATACCGGAATTGTTACAGATTCAGGTTCGTTTAAATATCCGAACACAACAAGTACTACTCATCGTGTGGTAGCAAATTTACTTGATAAGGGCGTAGAAAACACAGCTATTCATCATCTTCTGTTTGATAACAATTCGTATAATCGACTTAAACTCTTGGGTAAAGCTCTAGAGAACATGGTTGTGCTTACGGAGTTTAAAACAGGCTATATTTACCTTTCTCAATCTGATTTGGACGAATTTGATTTTGAAAGGGGGGATACAGAAGGAATTGTAAATTATCCGCTTACTATAAAAGGAATTGATTTTTCTGTTATCTTTATCGAAAATTCGCATGAAGGAATCATAAAAATGTCATTCCGTTCGCAAGGTGATTTTGATGTCAATGTATTTGCTCGGAATTATTTTAATGGAGGAGGGCATAAGAACGCTTCGGGCGGACGTTCAGAAAAAGGACTAACCGATACTATTGACGATTTTCTAAAAGTAATAGAACAGGATAATCCTGCTAAAATGTAAATTATGAAAAAAATACTTTTAATTTCTCTTGTTGCCATTTTGATATGCAGCTGTGCAGATAGGGAAGAGCCAAGACGACCAGTAAGTCACGGTTCAGGTTCGTTCTTAAAACAGTCTATCGAAATTGGTAAAGAACTGGTGTCAGAAGAAGAAGAAATTTTTGATTCAATAATGAAGGCCAATCCAGACAGAGAATATTTTTTATCTCAAAAGGGATATTGGTATACATTTCTTGAAAAATCAGAAACCGAACAATATCTTCCTGAAGTGGGAGATTTGGTGTATTTTGACTCTGAGATTTATAGTGTGTCGGGAGATACTATTTATAGAGCAGGAGAGTTAAAGACCCGAGAATATATGGTTGATAAAGAGGAAATAATCATAGGGCTTCGCGATGGACTCAAACGTCTGAAAAAAGGAGAAAAAGCACAGTTCTTATTCCCCTCGCACGTGGCTTATGGTTATGTAGGAGATAAAAATCGAATAGGAATGAATGTTCCGATTGTGTATACAGTAACAATTTTAGATATTAAAGCTAAAGAAGAAGAATTTTAGATAAATTGAAATAATTAAAACTAAATGAAAAAGATGACAAATTTATTATTAGGTGCTATAGCGCTTTTATTTTCATGTACTGATGGCCAATCCAATCAGGGAGAAGGAATTTATGCGGATATCCAAACCAACAAAGGAACCATAACAGTAGAGTTAGCTTATGAGAAAACTCCGATTACTGTGGCCAATTTTATTACTTTGGCAGAAGGAACCAACCCGTTTGTTAAAGAGCAATTAAAAGGAAAAAGATATTATGATGGACTTAAATTTCATAGGGTAATAGCCGACTTTATGATTCAGGGAGGTTGCCCTCTAGGAACTGGATCAGGAGAGCCAGGATATAAATTTATAGACGAAATTACAGATTTAAAACACCATAGAGCAGGAACGTTATCTATGGCTAATTCGGGTCCAACAACTAACGGAAGTCAGTTTTTTATTACTCATAAAGATACCCCTTGGTTAGACGGTAAACACACTGTTTTTGGATATGTTACCAAAGGTCAGGACGTTGTGAATAGTATAAAACAAAACGATATTATAGAAAAAATTACCATTATCAGAAAAGGGAAAAATGCAGAAAAATTTGATGCGGTAAAGGTATTTTCAAATTATTTTAAGAAAGAGGCTGAAGCTAAAAAGGAGTTAGAGGCTAAATCAGCTAAATTAAAATCAGAAAAATTAGCTTTTCTAGAATTAAATAAAGCAAAAGTAACAAAGACTAAATCTGGATTAGAGTATGTCATTATTGAAAAAGGAACTAAAATAAAGCCTACTCAAGAACAAACTGTTTTTGTAAACTATTCAGGATTTTTAGAAGATGGAACTTTGTTTGATACTTCTGATGCAGAAACTGCCAAGATGTATGGTGTATTTAATCCGCAGAGACCGTATCAGCCTTTTCCATATCAATTAAGTAACAAAACAGGGCTTATTCCAGGATTCTTAGAAGGATTAGAGCAATTGAATATAGGAGATGTTGCACTTCTGTACATTCCGTCTTATTTAGGATATGGAGAGAGAGGACAAGGACCAATTCCTCCAAACTCCAATATTATTTTTCAAGTTCAATTATTGGAAAAACAATAATATAAATATTATAAGTTTAAAAATCGGTATAGCCTAAACCTATACCGATTTTTTTATGGTTTTTATGTTGAAAATACGTAATTTCGCCTTCTTTTTATAAAATAGCATAATGCAAAAAGAAATTGTTCTTCTTATCGGGGGTCCTGGTACCGGAAAATCCACTCTTATAGATGTATTGTCTAAAAGAGGATATATATGTTATCCTGAAATTTCGAGACAAGTAACTTTTGAAGCGCAACAGCAAGGGATTGATCAATTGTTTTTGGAGCAACCTCTTTTATTCAGTCAAAAACTGTTAGAAGGGAGAATCAAGCAATATCAGAATGCCCTTGAAGAGAAAGAAAACATTGTCTTTATAGACAGAGGAATTCCGGATGTTCTAGCTTATTTGCATTATATCGGAGACATGAACTATCCCGATGTGTTTGATTCAGCCAGTAAAGAGCATAAATATACCAAGCTTTTTATCCTCCCGATTTGGGAAGAAATTTACGAATCAGACAATGAGAGATATGAAAATCTGGAACAAGCAAAACAAATTCAAGAATACTTAATAAGAACTTATGAGGATTTGGGGTATGAACTGATTGAGGTTCCTAAAGATACGCCTCAAAAAAGAGCTGACTTTGTGTTAAGTTTTTTTTAATTAACTGTTCTTTAAAAAGAGTTTAAGCAGAGAATAAGGCATTACTTAGTCCAATAGTGCCAGTAGAGTCTTTTACTTCAAATAAATATTTTAAATATTTTAAAATCTTTTTCGTTATATTTGTACAAATGAACGATTATGAGATACTATAGACACTTTTATTGGGCATATTTATTATTGGCAGTTTTGTTTGTTTATGATGGATATGATAAATTAACTGGAGAAGAAGGGAACCCATATATTAGCTTTGCCATTGCTGGATTAGCTGTTTTTATGTTTTTTTTCAGAAGAAATTTTATAAAGAAGATGGAGAATAGAATGAGAAAGTAATTATTACTTTTAAGACATAAAAAAAATCCAACTCTAAAGAGTTGGATTTTTTATTGGATAAAATTTAATATTTCAAAAAATCAAAAAGATGATTTTAAAGAGCAATTATTTTTTTGCAATTCCTCTTGAAATAACAATTCTTTGAATTTCGGATGTTCCCTCGTAGATTTGAGTGATTTTAGCATCTCTCATCATGCGTTCTACGTGGTACTCTCTAACATATCCATTTCCTCCATGGATTTGAACTGCTTCGGTTGTAACTTCCATAGCGGTAGTAGAAGCATACAATTTTGCCATAGCTCCAGAGATAGAAATATCTTTTCCTTCGTCTTTTTCGGCTGCAGCTTTGTAACAAAGCATTCTTGCAGCTGTGATATGCGTTGCCATATCTGCCAATTTGAAAGCAATAGCTTGATGTTGAATGATTTCTTTTCCGAAAGCTTTACGTTCTTGAGCATATTTAAGTGCCAATTCATAAGCTCCTTGTGCAATTCCGAGTGCTTGCGAAGCAATTCCGATACGACCTCCATTTAACACAGCCATAGCAAAGTTAAATCCAAATCCATCTTCTCCAATGCGGTTTTCTTTAGGAACTTTTACATCAGTAAACATAAGAGAATGTGTATCAGAACCTCTGATTCCCATTTTTTGTTCTTTTGGTCCGATTTCAAATCCTGGCCATCCTTTTTCAACGATAAAAGCATTGATTCCTTTATGTCCTTTTTCGGGGTGGGTATGGGCAATTACAATGTAAGTTGAGGCGGTTCCTCCGTTTGTAATCCAGTTTTTGGTTCCGTTCAAAAGATAGTAATCTCCCATGTCTTTTGCAGTGGTTTTTTGCGAAGTTGCATCACTTCCTGCCTCTGGTTCAGACAAACAAAAAGCTCCGATCACTTGACCTGAAGCTAGGGGAACTAAATATTTTTGTTTTTGTTCTTCGTTACAATATTTTTCTAATCCCGCACAAACAAGCGAATTGTTTACAGACATTACCACTGCAGCAGAAGCATCAATTTTAGCAATTTCTTCCATTGCCAAAACATAAGAAACACTATCTAAGCCACTTCCTCCGTATTTTGGGTCAACCATCATCCCTAGGAATCCTAGTTCTGCCATTTTCTTTACTTGTTCTTCAGGAAATTTAGAATGTTCGTCACGTTCGATAACTCCAGGTAACAGTTCTTGCTGTGCAAAATCACGAGCAGCCTGCTGTATCATTTGCTGTTCTTCTGTAAGATTGAAATTCATAGTAGTTTATTTTAATTGTATATTGTATTGATATGATAAGTAAAAGCTTTTTGATTAGCTTGTTTTTATAGATTATAGGCTATGAAATAAGAATTTCCAAAAGTAGTATTTTGTGTATAAAAATCAAAAATAAACTTTTATTTAAAAGCCCTGAAAATATCATTTCCGTTAGCGAATAAAAGCAAGGCAATCAGAATGAAAAAACCTGCCATTTGAGCTTTTTCCATAAACTTTTCACTTGGTTTTTTACGTGTTATCATTTCGTATAATAAGAACATTACATGTCCTCCGTCCAGAGCGGGAATTGGAAGCAGATTCATTATTCCTAGCATAATCGAAAGAAAAGCAGTTACATTCCAAAAGTACTCCCACGACCATACATCTGGAAACACATTAAAAATAGCATAAAAACCTCCAACTCCTTTATAAGCTTCAGTTTTTGGGTTGATTATCTTTTTAAGCTGATCAAAATAGCTCGAAAAACGCTCTGTTGTTTTTTCAACTCCCCTTGGAATAGATTCAAAAAGGCCATAATGAACTTTCTCAACATTATAAACACCAAGTTTCTCTAAATCCGAAATGCCAACAATACCTTGTCTAACTCCTAAAGCGCCCTCTGGACTTACGCTAAGTTCCAGAGTTTCTACTTTTTCGTTACGTAAAATTTTAGCTGTAACAGTTTCTCCTTTATGAGATTTAAGAATCTCAGAGGCTTGGTCAAAATATTTTATTTCTGTACCGTTTATATCTAAAATCATGTCCTTAACCTGCAGTTTATCTATATTAGCAGACTCTTCTTGAATTTCAGATACCATAAAAGGGACACGGAGATAAAGCAATGATTTTTTATTTTCATCAACAATTTGTCCGATAAGATTTTTAGGTAATTCGATAGTAATTTGTGCTCCATTTCTATCTACTACTACCTGATTGGCTAACATAATTTTTTCAGGTAATTCAAAGAAACTCTCTACTTTAGTTCCGTCTATAGAAATAATTTTATCTCCCGTCTGAAGGCCAGCTTGTTCCAAAATCGGATTAGTAATCCAAATTCCATCTTTTACATCGGTGTTTTTTATGTTTAATTCTCCATAGAACCACACTACTCCAATATAAATAATAAAGGCTAGTATAAAGTTTACGATTACTCCTCCTAACATGATAATTAGTCGTTGCCAAGTTGGTTTTGAACGAAATTCCCATGGTTGTGGTTCTTGTTTCATCTGTTCTGTATCCATACTCTCATCGATCATCCCCGCAATTTTTACATATCCTCCTAGCGGAAGCCAACCAATTCCGTAGACGGTTTCGCCGATTTTCTTTTTGAATAATGAGAATTTTATATCAAAGAAAAGATAAAACTTTTCGACTCTTGTTTTGAATAGTTTAGCAGGAATAAAATGTCCTAATTCGTGAAGTACAATAAGCAGCGATAGACTCAATAAAAACTGAGAAAGCTTTATTACAATTTCCATTTATAAAATAATAAATTAATAAGTTGCAAATGTAGGTTTTTTAAGGAAAAGAACAATATTTTTATTTAAGGCTGTTCAATAAAACTAGTTTAATAAGACAATGTCAAAATGTCATTTTTTTTGATATTGGCAACTCTTTTGCTTTACCATTGACAGATTGAATAATTTTATAAGCGTTATGAGTACAGAACATCAGAATGAAGAACAACAAAATGTAGAGAATCAGGTTGAAAATCAAGAGAATACCTCAGATTTATCAATTGAAGAACAGTTAAAAGCAGAATTAGAAGCAGAAAAAGACAAGTTTTTGCGTCTCTTTGCTGAATTTGAAAACTATAAAAAGCGCACGACAAAAGAGAGAATAGAATTGTTTAAAACTGCCAATCAAGATGTTTTACAGTCATTGTTACCGATTTTAGATGATTTTGACAGAGCCATGGCAGAAATTTCAAAATCAGAAGAAAAAATTCTTGTAGAAGGAGTTCAGCTTATTCATAATAAGCTACAAGATGTGTTAGCTTCAAAAGGATTAGAACATGTAGAGATAAAAGCAGGTGATGTTTTTGATGCCGATTTTGCAGAAGCAGTTACTCAAATTCCTGCACCTTCAGAAGATTTGAAAGGGAAGATAGTAGATGTTATCGAAAAAGGATATAAATTAGGAGATAAAATTATTCGTTATCCAAAAGTAGTAACAGGATTTTAATAAATACTCAAATCTATATAGATGAAAAAAGATTTTTACGAAATATTAGGAGTGAGTAAAAGCGCCACTTCAGATGAAATTAAAAAAGCGTACCGCAAAAAAGCCATAGAATTTCACCCAGACAAAAATCCAGGAAACAAAGAGGCCGAAGAAAATTTTAAATTGGCCGCTGAGGCTTATGAAGTTTTGAGCGACCCTCAAAAGAAAGCTCGTTATGATCAGTTCGGACATGACGCATACACCAACCAAGGTGGAGGTTTTGGAGGAGCTGGTGGAATGAATATGGATGATATATTCAGCCAGTTTGGGGATATTTTTGGAGGCGCTTTTGGAGGCGCTTTTTCTGGTTTTGGAGGCGGTGGCGGAACCCGTAGAACAAAAGGAGGTAGTTTGCGAATCAAAGTAAAGCTTACTCTTGAAGAAATAGCGAATGGAGTTGAGAAAAAAGTTAAAGTAAAACGAAAAGTTCAAGCCAAAGGAGTCACTTATAAAACCTGTACCACTTGTGGTGGTAGAGGACAAGTAAACCGAGTAGCCAATACCGTTTTTGGTCAAATGCAAACTTCTATGCCTTGTAATACTTGTGGTGGTTCAGGGCAGATTCTAGATCATAAACCAGCTAATGCAGATATTCAAGGTATGATCACCGAAGAAGAAACTGTATCTATCAAAATTCCTGCAGGAGTGGTGGACGGAATGCAACTTAAAGTTTCAGGAAAAGGAAACGAAGCTCCTGGAGCAAACAGTATTTCAGGAGATTTGATTGTAGCTATCGAAGAAATCGAACATGAATATCTGAAGAGAGAAGGAGAAAATCTTCATTATGATTTATATATCAGTTTTGCCGAAGCAGCTTTAGGAGTCTCAAAAGACATTGAGACGGTAAACGGAAAGGTTCGCATTAAAATTGAAGAAGGGACACAATCTGGTAAAATATTGAGATTGCGCTCTAAAGGAATTCCGAATATTAACGGTTACGGAAACGGAGACCTTTTAGTTCATGTAAACGTTTGGACCCCAAAAAAACTCACCAAAGAGCAAAAGCAGTTTTTTGAAGACAATATAGAGGATGATAATTTTGTTCCAAAACCCGAAAAATCAGATAAGTCATTTTTTGAAAAGGTAAAGGATATGTTTTCGTAACCAAAGCTTATATAAGCTATCCATGTTACAGATTATATAGATTTGACTATTAAAATTTCTGTAATTTATAACGAATAAATTTTATCTTTGGTTCACTAAATTCTTACACAAAAATGCCAAACATACTTGAAGTAAAAAATGTATCTAAGAGATACGGAAATTATACTGCACTTAATGATGTTTCGATAACGGTCCCTAAAGGTAGTGTTTACGGGCTTCTAGGTCCTAATGGAGCGGGAAAAACATCACTTATCCGCATTATAAATCAGATTACAATTCCTGATTCTGGACAAGTTTTATTGGATGGAGAAAAACTAGCTCCTCATCACGTACAACATATAGGGTATATGCCCGAAGAAAGAGGGTTGTACAAAACGATGAAAGTAGGAGAACAGGCGCTTTATCTAGCTCAACTCAAAGGACTTTCGAAGGCTGATGCTAAAAAACAATTAGATTATTGGTTTGAACGCTTCGGAATTCAAGAGTGGTGGAACAAAAAAATTCAGGAACTTTCAAAGGGAATGGCTCAAAAGGTACAGTTTATTGTAACCGTACTTCACAAACCTAAATTATTGATTTTTGATGAACCTTTTTCGGGATTTGATCCTGTAAATGCCAATATTATCAAAGACGAAATATTAGAACTCAAAAAACAAGGAGCAACGGTGATTTTCTCCACTCACAGAATGGAAAGTGTAGAAGAATTGTGTGACGAAATCGCCCTGATAAACAAATCTGAAAAACTTATCGAAGGAAAACTCATCGATGTAAAACGTCAATACAGAACTAATACATTTCAGGTAGGAGTTCTAACCGATAACATCGAAGGATTGATGTATGACGTAACTCAAAAATTTTCGGTGGCACAAACTGATTTCAAATCTCTGAATGATGAGTTAAAACTAGATATTTCGTTAGGGGAGCATTCTTCTAATGTATTGTTGGATATTCTTTCAGCAAGAGGGCGTGTAACTCATTTTACAGAGAAGATTCCGAGTGTAAACGAAATATTTATTAGAACTGTTCAAGGAAAGTAAGTCAAGAAGTTGGCAGAAAATTATACAATATACAGAAATACGATAATATAATGAGTATACTTTCATTAATCATAAAAAGAGAATTTTTGACCAAAGTTCGTAATAAGTCATTTATTGTAATGACTTTTTTGAGTCCGCTACTATTTGTTGGAATGGCAGTTTTAATAGGATATTTGGCCACTATAAATAAAGGAGAAGTAAAGAAGATTGCCGTTTTTGACCAAGGACAATTTTTTGATAAAGATGATTTAGAGAATAACTCTAAATTTGAATACCACAATCTTACTTATCTGGATTTTGAACAGGCAAAAGATACCGCTTCAACCAGTTATGAAGCCTTGATTTATGTTCCTGAAACAGCTGACAAAAAATCGCTAGCCACAACAATTGAATATATTTCGGATAATAGCCCTAGTATGGAGTTTATCTATAAATTAGAAAATATTATCGAAGATAAAATCACTAAATCTAATATAGAAGAATCTGGTGTTGATTATTCGATTATTGAAGGTGCTAAAGCCGAAGCAAGTGTACATTTAACTAAGTTTTCGGGAGAGGATTCCGTTAAAGGGCTTAATGAAATCAAAATCGGAATTGGTTCTGTTTTTGGCTACATGATTATGATGTTTATCATTATTTATGGCAATTTTGTAATGCGTAGCGTTATCGAAGAAAAATCGAATCGTATTATTGAAATTATAGTTTCGTCTGTCAAGCCTTTTCAGCTAATGATGGGGAAAATTCTAGGAACTTCATTAGCGGGGTTATTGCAGTTTTTCATCTGGGCTGTAGTGGGAGTAGTTTTGTTTTTTATTGCCTCCAGTTTCCTCGGATTGCAAATGGGAGGGGGCTCTACAGCGTTAGCGGATGTAAACCCAGAAATCATAGATTCTGCCAAAACAGAATTTGCACAAACAGCACAGATTTATATTAATGAATTGTGGAATTTACCTTTGATGACAATGTTAATCTCGTTCTTGGTTTATTTTGCGGGAGGTTACTTTTTGTATAGTTCTGTTTATGCAGCCATCGGAGCAGCAGTAGATAACGAAACAGACTCTCAACAATTTATGATGCCTATTTTAATGCCTTTGATGTTGGCTGTTTATATAGGATTTTTTACAGTAATGGATGATCCACACGGTTCGGTAGCTGTTATCTTTTCTATAATTCCGTTTACGTCTCCTATTGTAATGCTGATGCGTATTCCGTTTGGAGTTCCTATGTGGCAACTCTTATTGAGCGCTGTTTTACTTTATGCGACGTTCTTGTTTATTGTATGGAGCGCAGCCAAAATTTATAGAGTTGGAATCTTGATGTATGGTAAAAAACCAACTTGGAAAGAATTATATAAGTGGTTGAGATATTAGCTGTATCTTTGAGTTGCCATGTAAGGGAACTTACATGGCAACTCAAAGTCAATTAACCAATTACTTCTAGTTTAGCAAACCTCAACAACAATTTTTTGATCCCTCCGACATCAAATTTTATTTCTGCTTTTTTGTCGGCTCCAGCTCCTTCAATATTTAGGATTTCTCCTTTTCCAAAACGTTCGTGAAGAACTATATTTCCAACAGCCAGTTTGCTGTCAGTAACATTTGCAGGGTTCTCGCCAATACTGGGTTTTAACTTTCTTAAATTTCGAACGGTATCTGGTTTTTGTAATTCTTCTTGTGCCCATTTTGGCGGAATTCCGCTTGTAGGTTTTACTTGACGAAGCTTTGACTTGTCAACATCGCCAAAAATATCAATATTAATTGTTGGCTTGTATCGATATCCCTTACTAAAATCAGGATTGTTATATTCTAAATAGCGATCATCAATTTCTTCGATAAACCTTGAGGGTTCACAATCTACTAACTTACCCCATTTGTACCTACTTTGCGAATACGATAAATAGGCCTGATGCTCTGCTCTTGTTAAAGCTACATAAAACAGGCGTCTTTCTTCTTCAAGTTCGGTTCTAGAATTCAGGCTCATTGCATTCGGAAACAAATCTTCTTCAAGTCCTACGATAAATACATGCGGAAATTCTAATCCCTTTGCTAAGTGAATGGTCATCATAGCTACCCGATCATCATCTCCAGTATCTTTGTCTAAATCGGTTGCTAAGGCTACATCTTCTAAAAATTCTGATAGATTTCCAGTTGCCCCATCTATTTCTTTTTGTCCTTCAATAAAGTCTTTGATTCCGTTTAAGAGTTCCTCTACATTTTCCATACGAGCTACATCTTCTGGAGTAGTTGCCTCTTTTTTAAGCTCTTGAAAAAGACCAGATTTTTTGGTTACGTAATCAGCAGTATAGAAGGCATCATTGTTTTCACTTATAATCTGAAAACTTTTAATCATCGTAACAAAATCCTGTAAGCGTTGTTTGGTTGGTCCGTTGAGTTTTAGGTCAATTTTGTCGATGTTTTCCATCACTTCAAAAATCGAACGCTTGTAGTGATTGGCAGCAATAGTCAATTTTTCCATAGTAGTATCACCAATTCCTCGTGCAGGATAATTGATGATTCTCACTAGAGCTTCTTCATCTTTTGGATTGATAACTAGTCTTAAATAGGCCAGGACGTCTTTAATTTCTTTTCGTTGGTAGAATGAGAGTCCCCCATATATTCTATACGGAATATCTCTTTTTCGGAGTGCATCTTCAATAGCTCTAGATTGGGCATTGGTTCGGTATAATACTGCAAATTGTCCGTTGTGCAGTTGTTGTTGCATTTTCTGCTCAAATATGGTGGAAGCTACAAAACGACCTTCTTCTGCATCAGTAAGACTTCTATGAACTTTAATTTTGCCACCATCTTCGTTATCTGTCCAAACGTTTTTTTCGAGTTTTACTTTGTTTTTTTCAATAACTGTATTAGCCGCTTCAACAATATTTTTTGTTGAACGATAATTTTGTTCCAAACGATATATTTGAACATTTGGATAATCCCTCTGAAAGTTGAGAATATTGTTGATGTTTGCCCCTCTAAAGGCATAAATACTTTGAGCATCGTCACCCACTACACAAATGTTGTGAAAACGGTCAGAAAGTGCTTTAACAATCAAGTATTGAGAATGGTTGGTATCTTGGTACTCATCCACCAGAATATATCTAAAGCGATTTTGATATTTGGCCAATACATCGGGATGTAAATTAAGTAGTTCGTTGGTTTTAAGCAATAAATCATCAAAGTCCATAGCTCCTGATTTGAAACAACGTTCTACGTAATTTTGGTAGATTTCTCCCATACGAGGCTTTTTACTCATTGCATCCGCCTCTATCAGCTCTGGATTATTGAAGTAAGCCTTAACTGTAATTAGGTTGTTTTTGTAGGAGGAAATACGATTCAGTACTTGTTTGGGTTTATAGACATCTCTATCCAATTGCATTTCTTTTATAATTGCCCCAATCAGCCTTTGAGAGTCTTGAGTATCATAAATCGTAAAATTAGAAGGATAACCCAATTTAGCACTTTCGGCTCTTAAAATTTTTGCAAAAACGGAGTGAAACGTTCCCATCCAAAGGTTTTTGGCTTCGTTGTTACCCACAATTTGAGCAATCCGGTTTTTCATTTCCCGAGCTGCCTTATTGGTAAAGGTTAAAGCCAAAATATTAAAAGCATCAATTCCCTGACTCATCAGGTTGGCAATTCTCACTGTAAGAACACGAGTTTTCCCGGAACCTGCACCAGCAATTACAATCATCGCTCCGTCTTTTTGTAGTACAGGAGCACGTTGGGCTTCGTTGAGTTGGTTGATATATTGTTGAATATTTTCTGACATTTCTCTTGATTTAAGCAAACTACAAATTTAAGGATTATTTAAATCATATAGCTCCTATAAGCTAAAATGAATTTTTAAATGCGTTACCGCAAATTCGCAAATTGTTTACTGTCTAAAATTTGCGAATTTGAGGTAAATAGCTTGATAAAAACACAATAGCTGTTTTGGTGTTTGAACGGTTTTTTTCGAGTTTATTCGGTTTCAAAAATAGTGAGACCTACTCTGAATTTAGGTTCGATATAAGTGCTTTTTGGAGGCATAATTAATCCTAAATCTGCTATTTTTTTGATTTCAGAAATATCGGTTTTATACATCAAAAAGGCCACCTCAAACTCTTCGTTATCTACTTTGTTTTTGAGCTCAGTTACCGATTGTTTTCCCGACAAATATTCGATGCGTTGATCTGTGCGTAAATCTCCTATCCCTAAAATGGGACTCAAAACAAAATCGTATAAAATTTGAGTGTCTAAACTCTGTAAGACATCAGTAGTATCAATTTTATTTTCTTTGAGTTTCAGTTTATAAAAATTTCCATCCAGATACATCCCGAAAGAAAATTTTTCTTGCGGAGTATACATGGTTTGTTCTTTATTTTCTATAGAAAAGTTCTGTTTTAAAAGTTGTAAAAACTCCCTTTTAGAATGTCCGTTTAAATCTTTAATTACCCGATTATATTCATTTATTTTTAAACTGCTTTCTGCTATGAGGTAGCTCATGAAAAACGGATTTTTACCAGTTTCTTCATGGAGTTTAGTAGCTGATTCTGTACGGTGATGCCCGTCAGCTATATATAAACAATCCATTTTCGAAAAAGTCTCTTGAATGAATTGTATGTCCTTTTCGTTGTCTATTTTCCACAGATAATGGATTTCTTTTTTATTTGTTGCAAATTCGAAATGAGGTCTTTTGTTTTTCTGACTTTTTATCCAGCTGTTTAAAGCCTCAGAGTCTGGATATGTAACTAATACAGGTTCGGTATAAAAACCTGCGTATTTCATATAATCTCGAAATAAATCTACTCGATAACCAAATGTATCTTCGTGTTTTTTGATTTTATTTTCCTTGTAATCTTCGACCAAAAGTCCACCCACGATTCCAACAAAGACATTGGTTTTAGTAACTATTTTATGGAGGAATAAACTTTCCGAAGTTTCTTTTTGAATGACTTTTTCTGCTTTGAATTCCTTATATTTACTATTTACTTGACGGAATCTTTTTTCGTTATCAACCTTTTGTTGGTTCAGGTAAAACGGATTAACAATATGTAAAAAAGAATACGGATTATAATCTAGCTGAGAAGCCAATTCTGCTACAGAATAGTCTTCGTAAGCACGAGAAGTTACCAAAGCAACTTTATCTTTGGATGGGAGTGCGGCTTTAAAGGGAATTATCTTCATGTAAGACTATGAATTTCAAATTACGAACCAGGATTCAGATGTTGTCTGATTTCCTCTATTTTTTCTTCAAATAAGTTTTTGTGCTCTTTGTCTAAATTTTGTGTTGATATTTTTATAGTTGTCATAGATGACGTTAATTGATATTCATCAAATACTTTTTTGATATCTGTAATAGCATTGATTTTAATTTCTTTTGACGGAAATTGATAAAGTCTGATCGCGTCAGAGGTGATTTCAAAGTATCTTTTTTTTGTTCCGTAAAAAAATATAAATATATAAGAAGTAGCAAGAATACCTTTAAAGGCAGAATACCAATCTAACTTTTTATCAAAGAATAAGTCCGCAATAAATAAAACCAGCCACAAAACACCTATGATAAGGTTAAAGTTGTTTTTTGATTTTTTATAGGGGAATATCATACTTTAACTTTTACTGACATTATTATTGTTAATTCCGAGTGCTTTATCGTCATCAAATTCACCTTCCCATTTTGCAATTACAACTGAAGCGAGACAGTTTCCAATTACGTTAACTGAGGTTCGTCCCATATCCATCAGTTCATCGATTCCGAGGATAGCTGCAATGATAAAAGTAGGAAGTCCAAATTGGTCAGCGGTGGCAATCAGAATGATAAGCGAAGCGCGTGGGATGGCAGCAACTCCTTTGCTAGTCACCATAAGCGTTAAACAAATGAGTAATTGCTCTCCTATAGATAAATTCATTCCAGCTGCCTGTGCTACAAAAATGGAGGCTAACGACAAATAAAGCGTGGTTCCGTCTAGATTAAAACTATATCCTGTCGGAACGACAAACGAGACTATTTTTCTGGGAACCCCAAAATCTTCCATATTACTCATCACTTTTGGTAACGCAGCGTCAGAACTCGTTGTAGCAAAAGCGATAGATACGGGTTCTTTAATAGCATTGATAAACTTTTTTATCGGAATTTTCCAATACAAAGCAATCGGAAGTAGCACCAGAAGTATAAAGGCGATTAAGGCAATATAAAGCGTAAGCAAAAGCATAAAGAGGTATTTGAGAATATCAATCCCCATATGACCTACGGTATATGCCATAGCAGCACCCACTCCAATAGGAGCAAAATACATGATTATATTAGTAAATTTAAACATGGCCTCTGATAGGCTTTCTGTAAAATCGACCAAAGGTTTTCGCTTTTTCTCCTCAACCATAGCTAATCCGATTCCGAAAATAACCGAGAATACTACAATTTGTAACACTTGGTTTTCATAGATAGATCGGATAATATTTTCTGGGAAAATGTCTCTGAAAAACGCAAAGGTTTTGAAAACCCAATGTACATTTTCTGGGAGATCTTCTAAAAGGGGAGCATCTGTACTGACAAGGGTGGTTTGAGGTAAATCTTCATGAGGAATTTTACTCATGTCCACTCCGACACCTGCTTTAGTGATATTGATGGCTGCAAGACCAATAAAAAGTGCTAGAGTGGTAGCACAATAAAAGTAAAGCAGACTCTTCCAGGCCATTCTTCCGACTTGCTTTAAATCAGAATGTCCTGCAATTCCGTAAACAAGTGTAGCAAAAAGGATAGGACCTACAATTGTTTTTACTAGTTTGATGAACCCTTGACTTAAAGGCTTCATCGCGATAGCTATATCTGGGAAATCATAACCGAGAAAAACCCCAATTACAATACTTGTTAAAATCCAAGTAGTTAAATCTCTTCTTCGCATAGCATACACAACAATTCCGAAAATAGCTAAGACCCTAGACCAAAACAATAGGTCTTCAGGAATCTCAAACAGGAGATTTAAGCCATATAATAACGAAGTTATGAATAATGCTATTATTGGGAATATCGTAAAGAGTTTTTTCATTAGTTTAAGGTTATGTTTGGTTTTAACTTTCTTAGTTACTGCTTTGTTCTCGGCTTATTTCATTGACTTTCATTGTCTCTCTATCCAAAAATAGCGTGGGCTAAAGAAGACTGACAATAGGATTTATTCTTCTTTCTTAAACAAAAATCCAAGCCCCATTGATTTGAGCATTTTTTTTTCAAACCACCAAAAGAACTTAAATTGACCGAAAAGAAATCCGATTACCACCAATAAAACCTGATAAATAGGGAAAATAGCAATAAGGCGTACAGGAGTGAACCACCCACCCAAATCTTCTTTGGTTATACCTAACCATTCCGTAAAAGGCTTAGATAGATAGGCTGAAGCAGAGCCTGTAATAGCAAAAACGATAAAGATTATTGTGAGTTGGAGGTTCGAGGTAATACCCCAACGTTGTTTTAATTTTTCCATAATTAAAAAAGAGCAAGCATTTACAAAGGTATTTTTTTTCATAGAAAAACCAAACAAAAACATTTCCTTTACCACAGTTATGACTTTAATCATAATACCATAAAGTATATATTTTTACCTTTGTTACATAAAGGTTTAAAAAAAGGGAAATGAAACCACAAATTGATTTAGAGTTACTTATTTCTTTTGGAGCGGTTTTTAAAGAATATGAAAAAGGAGAAGTGCTTTTTGCAGAAGGAGATAAGGCCTGCCACTATTATCAGGTAGTTAGCGGAAGCGTAAAAATGTTCAATACAAATGATGATGGAAAAGAGTTTACTCAAGGTTATTTTTATAATGGACAGAGTTTTGGAGAACCACCTTTGTTAATAGGCGAAAAATACCCAGCTTCAGCCATGGCTTTTCAGCATTCCGAAGTGGTGAAGTTATCTAAAGATAAGTTTATGACCATCTTGGATGAATTTCCTCAAGTTCAAAAGCAGTTCTTAGAGCTTATGGCCCGAAGAATATATAATAAAGCCAACTCATCCAAAGATATTATTAATCAGAAGCCCGATTTTAGAATCGAAGCTTTTTTGTTGTCTTGTAAAAAAGATAAAGAAAAAGAGCTCATCCCATTTACCCGTCAGGAGATAGCCAATTTTACAGGACTTCGAGTCGAAACGGTGATTCGAACCCTTTCGAAAATGAAAAGTAAAAACATAGTAGAAATTATCAACCATAAAATTTACTACTGATGCGATTTAAGATTGACCTTTGGCTTAAACTCTCTTTAGTAAACTTGTTTTTGGTTGCATTATTAGGCGCTTTGATGCGCTATAAAATAGGTTTCGACTTTCCTTGGCTTATTCAAAAGCATCTTTTACACTCTCATTCACATTTTGCTTTTTCGGGTTGGATAAGTCATACACTTATGGTTTTGATGATTTATTACTTAAAAAATAAAGCTAAAGGAGTAGTTTCCTTTCCGAAATATACCAAGCTCATTATTGCTAATCTGGTTTGTTCCTACGGAATGTTAGTGTTTTTTATTCTCCAAGGATATGGGGCTTGGTCCATAACATTTTCGACGCTATCTGTTATTGTATCCTATATTTTTAGTTACGTTTTTTATCGAGATTTAAAGAAGTCTCCTTCCGAAAGTTCGAAAAAATGGTTTCAAGGGGCTCTCTTTTTTTATGTGATTTCGTCTTTTGGTACCTTTTTTTTGGCCTATACAATAGCTTCTGGAAACTTTCAGTATAATCTTTATCTGGCCTCGATTTATTTTTATTTACATTTCCAGTACAATGGCTGGTTTTTCTTTGCCTGTACTGGGTTGTTTTTAGATTTTATAAAACTAAATAGTCGCCATAGCAAATTGTTTAACTATGCTTTTTGGCTGTTTTTTATATCCACAATAGTTACTTTTTTATTATCGGTTTTATGGCTTAAAATACCGCAATGGCTATATATAATAACAGTTATTTTTGCAGTAGTGCAGTTTTTGGTGTGGATAGCTATGTTTATAATGGTGCAAAAGAAGAGAGAATTGCTTAGAGTTAAACCTCTTTTTTTATGGAGAATTCTAAAGTTTACAGCGTTTTGTGTTACGTTAAAATTTATTTTTCAGTTACTTTCTGTTATACCATCACTTAATCAGTTTGTCTTTGGAATCAGGACAATAGTAATTGCGTATTTACATTTGGTTTTACTGACCATTATAACACCGTTTCTCTTGTATTACATTTATTCACAACGGCTTTTACCTCTTGATAAATGGATTAAAAACGGACTCATTCTGTTTTATATAGCAATTTTATTAAACGAATTGGTTTTAGCTATTCAGGGCATTTCTGCTTTTGGTTATGTACTTATCCCTAAGGTAAATGAAGCTCTTTTCGGAATTTCGTTTATTCTTTTTAGTTCTATAGGATGGATTGTCTATAAAACAGTACTAAAAAAGGCAGATCCAAATATTTAATAATTAGGTATAATACAACTATTATCGCAGTTTAATCACAAATAGGATTTAGTTTTTCTTTGCCGAAAAATAGATTCCTACAAGAATAATTACAGCTCCTATAATTTGTATATAATGGAGTTTTTCACCATCCAGTACGCCCCAACCAAAGGCAACTACAGGAATAAGGTAGGTAGTTGATGAAGCAAAAACAGGAGAGGAGGTCTGTATTAGTTTATAAAAAAGTAAACTTGCTAATCCTGTGCTACAAATACCCAAAAGAGCAGTATAAAATATAGCCCATTGGGTTTGAGAAGTCTGTATATGGCTAAACAAATCTGTAGTTGAAAGTACTACGGAAGATAAAAACAAGAGGAAAAAGAAATTTCCCATAGCTATTTGTACAGGCGTAAGGTCGGATAAGAATTTTTTGACCCAATTTATATTGATAGCATAGAGTACACACGCCACTATAGCAAGTAAAGCATACCAATAATTTTGATTAGGATGTAGATTTGCCCCGCTTAGTATAAGTAGCAAACATCCCGAAAAACCTATAAATACACCAAAGTATTGTCTTCTTTGGGAGACTAGCTTAAAGAGTAAAACACCAACAATAAGTGTCAATAAAGGAGTAAGGGCATTAATGATAGAACTTATTGTAGAATCAATTTGGGTTTGAGCATAAGCAAACAAATAAGCGGGAAAAAATATCCCAAACAAGGCAGAGCCAAGGACGTACTTCCATTTGGATTTAGGGATAGTAAAAACATGTTTCCCTTTTAGTAAAAGCATTACAACCGAAGCTGCAATCATTCTGACACTTCCTAATTCTATAGGATCTAATCCATTTAACCCTTTTTTGATAAGAATAAATGAACTCCCCCATACGATAGCCAGAATGGCTAAAACAATCCATTTGGACTCTTTCATAAAATACAATTGTGAAATAAAATTTATGCAAAATTCAGCTATTTTAAGAATATAATAATCTTTTTTACGTTATATTTGTTCCTAATGAATTTAAAGAATTGATAATCACTATGAAAACAAAACAAGTTTTATTATTTGCTATTGCAGGATTTCTTTTTGTAGCTTGTAAAAATCCTAATGCTACTTTGACAGAAGGGGCACAAAACCAAGAAGTTAAAGCTGATATTCCAGTTGAAAATCTTCAGACAGCGAGTTTTATTATTGATGGGATGCATTGTGAATTTGGTTGTGCCAAAGGAATTGAAAAGAAATTAGCAAAACTTGACGGAATCCAATCGGCTTCGGTTAATTTCGAAACTAAAGAAGCTACTATTGAATATGATGCAACGGTCCATACTCCACAAGTATTGGCTCAGGTAGTAGAATCAATGGATGAAAAATATAAAGTTTCAAATATAAAGTCTTCGTCAGATCAGTCGTTTTTGTATTTTTATCAAGAGCAGGAAAAAGCTAAAAAAAGCAAAAAATATAGAAAAACTAAAAATGAAGACTCTAAGACTGAAGCTTCAACAACAGAAAAACCAGCTGAGAAAAAAGCAGGATGTTGTTCAGGAAAGAGTTCATGTGGTTCTAAATCAAAATCAGGGAGTATATAATCTGTAAAATAAAAATTGATGAAAAAACTAAAATTATTACTGCCTTTTGTTGTAGGACTGGCTTTAATTTCTTGTAAACAAGAACCAAAAGAAGGTAAGAGCGAATTGCAGGTGGAGGAAACAACAACTCAAGAAGTAGTAGAAGTTTCGGGGTATGGAATCGGAGATATCGCTACAGATTTTTCTTTAAAAAATATAGATGATCAAAACGTGTCTTTATCTGATTATGCAGATGCAAAGGGGTTTATAGTGATTTTTACTTGTAATCATTGCCCGTATGCAGTAGCCTATGAGGATAGAATTGTTGCGCTAGATAAAAAATACAAAGAACAAGGGTATCCTGTAATTGCGATTAACCCAAATGACCCTGCAAAACAGCCTGAAGACAGTTTTGATTTGATGAAAATTCGTGCTAAAGACAAAGGATTTACATTTCCTTATCTTGTAGACGAAGGGCAAAAAATTTATCCTCAATATGGAGCAACCAAAACACCTCATGTGTTTGTTCTTCAAAGAACAGATAACGGAAATGTAGTTCAGTATATCGGAGCTATCGACGACAATCATGATGACGCTTCTGCTGTTACCGAAAAATACGTAGAAAATGCTGTTGATGCTTTGTTGGCAGGCAACGAAGTTGCGGTTAAAGAAACCAAAGCTATTGGATGTACGATTAAAGTAAAATAACACGCAAAAACTTAAATCAAAAAGCTCTTTTACTCGAAAGGTAAAAGAGCTTTTTGATTTTGTAAGCTTCAAAACTTTTTATTTCTGCCTTTTGACTTTTAACGAAATAGATTACTTTTGCCTTTATGCAATCTATAACTGAAAAAAACTACCGAAAACTTACTCTTAAAGTATCTTTAAGTGGATTTTCGTTTGCAGTGGTTGATACCTTGTCACACAAAGTATTGACCGTGAAAGAGGTTTCTTTTTCAAAGTATGAAAACCCGTCTTATACAGAAGAATGCTATAAGTTGGCCTTGTCAGAATACCCTGAACTCAGTTATAAGTACGACGAAGTCGTTGTTTTGCATAACAACAATCTCTCGGCTTTTGTTCCACAAGTATTATTTGACGAAAATTATATAGGGAGCTATCTTCAGTATAATGTAAAAGTATTTGAATCCGATTTCTTTACTTTCGATACTTTAGAGAATTACCAAATTAATAATGTATATGTTCCGTATGTAAATATCAATAATTTATTATTAGATGTTTTTACGAGTTTTGATTATAAGCACAAGTCGAGTATTCTGGTCGAAAAACTTTTGGATTTGTCCAAGAATGACGATGACAAACAGATGTTTGTTCATTTTGAAGGCAACTCTTTTGAGATAATTGTGATTCAGAATAGAAAGCTGTTGTTTTATAACTCGTTTGATTTTATAACTCAAGAAGATTTTGCCTATTACTTACTTTTTACAGTGGAGCAACTGGGGATGAATCCAGAATTTTTTACTCTAAAAATGTTAGGAAACATAGCTAAAGAAGGGGAGATTTATAAAATTGCTTATACCTACGTTCGAAATGTTTCTCTGTTAGATGTTTCTTATCTAGGAGAGATAAACACATTAGATAAGATGTATAATTTGACACATTTTATATTAGTTCAATCATGAGAATAATTTCAGGAAAATACAAAGGTAGACGTATTACAGCTCCTAAAAACCTACCTATCCGACCTACTACTGATTTAGCCAAAGAGTCGTTGTTTAATATTCTGAATAATTATTATCATTTTTCGGACGTAAAAGTTTTAGACTTATTTGCTGGAAGTGGCAGTATCTCGTACGAATTTGGTTCAAGAGGCTCCGAAGACATCACCTCTGTAGATAGTGATTTTGGCTGTATAAAATTTATAAAGCAAACATCAGATATTTTTGATTTTGGTATTAATGCGCTTAAGCATGATGTTTTTTCGTTTTTAGAAAAGAACAAATCAGAATATGACATAATTTTTGCCGACCCTCCTTATAACTTTTCTCAAGAACAGTTCGAAAGCATACCGAAACTCATTTTTGAGAATCAGCTTTTAGCAGAAGAGGGAATGCTAATTATAGAGCATTCACCACATACAAATTTAGAAGAGGTAATGCATTTTTCGCATTCCAAAAAATACGGAAGTTCTATTTTTTCATTTTTTATAGTTGAAGAGGATGAAGACTCAAATTAAAAATATAATAGCAGTACTTGCACTTTCAATTGGCTTTTTTTCGTGTACCACAACTAGTTTTAGCACAGTTTATAACATACCTACTACAGCTAAGGATTATACAGACCAAAAATGGTTATTTACCTCAGCAGATGTTCCAGCAGATTTACAACCAGAATTTGACCAACAAGTCGTTAGCTTTTTAGAAAGTTGCTATGGTAATAATTTTGTAAACTATAAGACAAATAAAAATCAATATTTCTTCCCTAGTGTTTTGTATGAGGTCAATAGAGATGTATTTATAGATCAACTGCATAAATCAAACGAAATCCGTTTTTATCTCCATCTAAATGCAGAGGTTGTCCGTTTTGATATAGGAGCAGAATTAGATGTAAATCCGGAGATAGAAATTCCAACAAAAACGCATGAAGAAACACGAATTAGAGTTACTTTTGAGGTAGTTGACCTAGTTAAAAGAGAAAGTGTTTATTCGCAATCTGTAGAAGGATTTACGCAAAAAGAAGGAGCCCATAAAGAGGATGCCCCGTTGATTTTACCCTTAGACAATCAATTTAGAAAAGCCTTTGCCAAAGCCTTTAAAAAGTTTAAAAAAGACTTTTCGTGTAATTAGTTATACCTGACAGCTAAGTTTAAGTTTTAAAAGCCAACGTCATTTCGCGTTTACCTATAGGACCCGGAACTTTTTTAACTTCAAAACCACTTTCTTTGAGGTTTCTAGTAATAATTCCTCGACAAGCATAAGTAGTCAGAATTCCTTTGGTTTTTAACGCTTTAAACATACTTTTAAAAATATCTAAACTCCATAATTCGGGTTGAACTCTAAAACCAAATGCATCAAAATAGATTAAATCAAATCTATTTTCGAATGTAATATCTTCAAATTTCATCTGAATTTTCTCTAAAGATAGGGTAGAGGATATTTCTTGTGCTTGGTTCCATTTAGATTCATGTAAGCACATAAAAACGCCTTTATGCTCTGATGCATTCAGGAGTTCGTGATAATTGAGTTGAGCGTAAATGTCATTTGTAACAGGAAATGCTTCTACGGCTGTATAATGAATCTTTTGATTACGTTTTTTACTTTCTAAAAGTGTAATAAAAGCATTCAACCCTGTGCCAAAACCAATTTCTAGTATTGAGATTTCGTTTTTATCAGAAAAAAAATCCAATCCGTTTTTTATAAAAACGTGATAAGCCTCTTGGATAGCGCCATGTTTAGAATGATAACTTTCGTTCCATTCCGGAAGGTGAATGGTAAGCGAACCGTCGCTGGTTTGTAAGAGTTCTTTTTTGAGTTTACTCATCTTTGATTTGAATCTCAAACATTTGATCCCAATTTTTACCCGTTACAAAAATGGTATTGGTTTTCGAATTATAAGCAATCCCGTTTAATACATCTAGCTCCCCATGCTGAGTAACTTTTGACTTTAGGGTAGATAAATCAATTACATTTTCTACAGCTCCCGTTTTTGGATTAATAATAGCAATAGCATCACGAGTATAGATATTGGCAAATATTTTTCCGTCAATCCATTCCATTTCGTTAACTCCTGGAATTTTTGTCAAAGCTGTATAAACATTTATATAATCAACCTGTTGCATTGTTTCGGGATCTATAATATAGATAGTTTCTGTTCCGTCTGAAAAATAAATGTTTTTACCGTCATTACACAAACCCCATCCTTCAATATTTTTGAAATATTCGAATTCGCCAATCTTTTCTAGATTTTCTGGGTTATAGACAAAGCCTTTTTTCTCTCTCCAAGTAAGTTGGTACAATTTATTGTTTAGAATAGTAATTCCTTCTCCAAAAAAGCGGTTTTCAAGATTTACTTTTGATATTACTTTTCCTGTATTTGCTTCGGTTTTGCGAATAGACGATCTCCCGTATTGCCCAGTACTTTCGTAGAGAATTCCGTTATAAAACTCCAATCCTTGAGTATACGCTCCAATATCGTGATTATAAGTTTTAAGGATTTCGTATGCTAATAATTTTGGCTCTATACTCGAAACGACTTCGATACTGGTGCTGACCTCTTCTGTTTTTCCGTCAAAAAACACCAATCCTTTGATTGATTTTTTTCCGAATTTCTCATCTTTTAAATCATAACTTACTTTTTCAGCTCCCTTCACTGATGTGATTCGTTTATTATCAAAGTAATAGACAATCGAGTCAACTTTTTTATTTTTTTCGTTTACTATCCCAAGCGATATGGTTTCGCTTGTTTTGTGATGCTGCTTAAGCACAGCCGTATCGATTTTAAATTTTGGGCTGTCGTCTTCACACGAAAAAAGAGCAAAGGTTAATCCAAACAATATAAGTAAGTTACAGTATTTCATGCGGTTTTAAGTATAATAATGTTAATTATAGTGTTTGCAAAGATAGAAAATAATCATACCTTTGCAAAGGCAAGTCCTACACGACCAGCTCCTGTAGAATCCTCCAGGGTGGGAACACAGCAAAGGTATATGGTTGTAGCGGTGCGATGTAGGTCGCTTGCCATTTTTTTGAAATAATACTAGAATAGATATAAAAATAGCAAAGGAACTCCTAAAAGAGTTCCTTTTTTTGTTGCCACAAACAGAAAATTTGTATTTTTATAAAATATAAATAATTAAAAACTAGATTATTATGAAACTAAAATTATTATTTATCGGATTTGTAAGTATGGTTTTTACGACGATGTCGTACGCTCAGTACACGACTCCTGATACGGGAGTTAACTGGACTTTAGACGATATAGCCACAGCTAGTTCAACAACGGTTAATGTTTCTGAATCTGTCTACACTCTAAACGAAGATTTAATTATTGCTGTTAATGATACACTTCGGATTGATACAAATTTAACTTTTGAAATAGCAGGAGAGGTTCAGATAACCGTTTTTGGAACTTTTTTAGTGGATGCAGAACAAGTTTTAATTACTGCAGTTGATCAAGAAACTCCGTACGAAGGGTTTCGTTTTGAAGAATTTTCGGAAATAAACATTCAAAATGCTACCATTGAATATGGAGGAGGATTACGCGTATTAACAGAAACCTTTACTTTAGATAATTGCATAATTCAAAATAATGTTTCTGGAACAACTACAAGTGCAGTGGTTCAATTATCTAGAGGAATTGTAGATATTACTAATAATCATTTTTTAAATAACAGGAATCCTGCCTTGGCTTCTGGGTCTAATCAAAGTGTGTCAGGAAATTTTATCGGAAATATCATCGAATACAACAATTATAACAACAATAACCGACCACAGATAAATATGGGGCCAACTCGCACTGATGTTCCACTTATTATAGCCAATAATATAATTACTGGAACTTCTACTTTTGAACAAGTAGGAGCAATTGCAATCTCTAACCTTTTAGGAAGTGGTGATATTCTGGCTATTATTGAAGGAAATACTATTAGAGACAATCGTTATGGGATTGCTATTACAGGCCCCAATGCAGAGGTAGAAATAATAAATAACATTATTGAAGACAATAACATTCAAGGAAATCCTGAGTTGGGAGGAAGTGGGGTAAATTTGAACTCTTCGAGCGGAGGACAAAATATAACAATAACAGGAAACCAAATTCGCAGAAACCTTTGGGGAATAACTTTTCAAGGACCTGTTAATGCTAATCTAGGAGATGATGAAGATAATCCTGGAGGGAACGTGTTTTCAGAAAATGGAAATGAGGAAAATATATATGCTATTTCTATGATTAATAATGGTGCAATTACATATATGGCAAAGCACAACTGCTGGATAGAAGGCGAAGATATTACTTTAGCAGATGCAGAAAGTGTAATTTTTCATAAGGTGGATGATGCTAATTTAGGAGAAGTAATTTTTGATCCTGTTTTTTGTTCAACAGCATCAACAAGCGACTTTGAACTCAATAATTTTACATTTTATCCAAACCCAACTCAACATACAATATTTTTTGACAACAACTTCTCATTTGAAGTAGTTCAGATAATAAATGTACAAGGCAGAAAGGTTTTTGAAATAAACTTATCTCAAGCCAATAACGAAGTCTCCTTTGACTTACCCCAAGGATTATACTTTGTAAAATTTAAGAATAAGAACAATCAGGTAATAAGAAAATTACTAGTTAAGTAAGTACCTTTTTATATAAAATAAAACGAGCCTTTTCATTTCTGAAAAGAGCTCGTTTTTATTTAACCAACCTAAACTAATTATTATCTTGTCGTTCTACCTGTTGACGCACTTCTTGAAGTTGTATTTCCGATAGAACCTCTACTCGTAGATCCTGAGTTACCTCCTACAGAAGAACTTCTTGAAGTAGGAGTACTTGTTCCTACAGAAGAACTTCTATTAGAAGAGCTTGATGAACCTACAGAACTATTTCTTGTAGGGGCAGAACTGCTTCCTAAACTTGAGCTTCTGTTTGCTGTATTAGAGCTACCTACAGAGCTGTTTCTTGTAGGAGCTGAACTACTTTCTACGCTTGAGCTTCTGTTAGAAGTATTTGGTGTACCTACAGAGCTGTTTCTTGTTGTACTTGCATTTGAGTTTAATGTGGAAGAACTTCTTGAATTATTATTTGTGGTTCCTACTTGATTGTTTCTGGTAGTATTCGAAACCGTATTATTTGCTAGAGTAGTATTTATCTCTGAGGCATTTGATCTACTGTTTGTCGCACGGTTAGCCACTGTATTGCTTCTTGTTTGGTTTAAGGCATACGAATTTCTAACTCCTTCATTTCTTCTGTTAAAAGCTAAATTAGGGTTTTGTCTTTCGTAGGCATTTGAACGTACTGAATTGTGCATAGTCACCGCTCGTGTGCTGTTTCTTACAGTTACATAATTATACGTATTATAAACATTGATATGCGTATGTACGTGAGTTCTGTATCTGAATATAGGACAAGGAGCCCAATAAGAGAAATAAGTCGGATAATATCCCCAATACCACGGAGAATAATAAGCTACATAACCTCTATGCCAAAAAGTATTAAAGATAATAGGTCTTACATAATAAACGGGTTCATATATATAATTGTTTCCGTATAAAAACACATCTCCAACTACTTGTACTTGAACAGTATTAGTACGTGGGTTTTTTTCAACTTCTATGGTTGCTACATCTTGATAAAGATCTCTTCCTAATACTGCTTGTAAAACCACTAAGTGAGTGTTTTGTTCGACAGATTCAATGACTCTCAAATAATCTACTTGACCATCTCTGTTCAAATCAAGGTTTGAAATTTGAATTTTAGGATTATTGAGTCTATATTCAAAGTCAGCCAAATCTTTAGATTCTCCAAAAATAGAAGCTACAGCCGTAAGGTCTAAATTATCGCTTATATCATAATTGGTTGCAGTTACGGTTGTAACGTCTTGCCCATAAGTTACACTTGCAAAAAGCATAGTAACTAAAACCGATGTAAATAAATTTGCTTTCATAACCGTAAGTATTAAAAGTTAGTATTTTGTTTTGTAGTCGCCTACGACTCAGGTTTACCAACAAACGTGCCAAAAATAAATAAATACTGTAACTTATTGATTTTCAGTAAAGAAATGTTGTTTTGTTGTGAATGGTAGACCGTTTTTACTTCCTATAAAATCCGTATATTTGTAAAAATTAAATTTTTATGCACTTTATTTCAGAGGAATTAGAAAATTATGTGGCTTTGCATTCTGAAGACGAACCAAAACTGTTAGCAGAACTAAATCGTGAAACGCATCAAAAGATATTAAAACCAAGAATGTTAAGTGGCCATTTTCAAGGTCGAGTATTGAGTATGCTGTCTAAACTGGTCAATCCTAAAAATATTTTAGAGATTGGAACCTACACAGGATATGCTACACTGTGTTTGGCAGAGGGTTTACAAGAAAATGGAACTATAGATACATTAGATAACAACGAAGAATTATTTAATTTTCAACGGAAATATTTTGATAAATCCAGTTATGGGAATCAAATAGTACAGCATTTAGGGAATGCCCTTGATATAATACCGACTTTGGATAAAAAATATGATTTGGTTTTTATTGATGCAGACAAAGAAAACTACATCAATTATTTTAATGTAATTTTGCCTAAGATAAATAAAGGGGGGATTATTCTTTCAGATAATGTTTTGTGGAGCGGAAAAGTTTTGGAAGAAGTCAAAAAGAATGACAAATCAACCCATATTTTATTGAAATACAATCAGTTATTAAAACAAAGTGATAAAGTAGAAACGGTTCTTTTGCCTATTAGAGATGGACTTACCGTAAGCAGAGTGATTTAAATTTTATATTTTGGAAAAAGAAGAATTAGTAGTACTAGTAAACGAAAATAATGAACAAATCGGGCTGATGCCTAAATTGGAAGCCCATGAAAAAGCACTTTTACATAGAGCTTTTTCGGTTTTTATATTAAACGATAAAAATCAAGTCATGTTGCAACAACGAGCAGCAGATAAATATCATTCTCCGCTTTTATGGGCTAATACCTGCTGTTCGCATCAAAGGGAAAACGAAACTAATATCGAGGCAGGAAATCGACGTTTACAAGAAGAAATGGGTTTCGGTACAGAGCTAAAAGAACTTTTTTCGTTTATTTATAAAGCTCCTTTTGATAACGGACTGACTGAACATGAATTAGACCACGTGATGATTGGTTATTACAACGGAGAACCCGTAATAAACCCAGACGAAGTAGAGGCTTGGAAATGGATGGATATTGATGAGATACGAAATGATATTCAGCAAAATCCTGATATTTATACCGCTTGGTTTAAAATTATTTTCAACGAATTTTATCATTTTTTAGAGGAACATAAAAAATAACTTAGCCCAGAATGAATTAGTCCTATTTTATTATATAAAATCCTATAAATTTGTAGAATTAGTGGCTAAAAAATAAAAACATATGAAGGTAACAGTTAGCAGAAAAGCACATTTTAATGCAGCGCATCGATTGTATCGCAAAGATTGGACAGCAGAACAAAACGATGCTGTTTTTGGATTGTGCAACAACCCAAACTTTCACGGACATAACTATGAACTTATCGTGAGTGTAACAGGAAAAATCAATCCAGAAACAGGTTATGTAATTGATATGAAAGACCTTAAAGATATTATATATAACGAAGTTGAGCTTCCGTTTGATCATAAAAACCTCAATCTTGATGTAGAAGAATTTAAAGATCTCAACCCTACAGCCGAAAATATTGTAGTAGTGATATGGAACAAAATCCGATCAAAAATTGATTCTAACCTAGATTTGGAGGTTGTTTTGTACGAAACACCTCGTAATTTTGTAAGCTATAAAGGAAATTGAATTAAGATTGATGATTGCGGAGCTCTGAGCTAGGAAGTCCATAAAATCTGCAATCAAAAATCGTAAATCATCAATCGACAATCCATGAAGATTTATCCACTAATATTTAAACCAATTCTAAAAGAACGTATTTGGGGAGGAAACAAGCTGAAGAGCTTGTTCGGAAAAGAATTGGAATCAGAGCAGACAGGAGAAAGTTGGGAACTCTCAACCGTAGAAAATGACATTAGTACTATAGCTAACGGAATATATCAAGACACGCTTTTTACAGATCTTATCGCCGAATTTCCGAAAGAAATATTAGGCGATAAAGTATATAGTCAATTCGGAACGCAATTTCCACTTTTATTTAAGTTTTTAGATGCTTCTGAAGATTTATCTATTCAGGTGCATCCGAATGATGAAATGGCTCAAAAAAGGCATAATTCGTTCGGAAAGACCGAGATGTGGTATATTATCCAAGCAGACGACAATGCACGAAATATCATTGGATTTAAAGAAAAATCTTCTCCCGAAGAATATGTGCAAAAGCTAGAAAACAAAGAATTGCTTTCGATTCTCAAAGAAGAAAAAGTACAACCCGGAGATGTTTATTTTTTAGAAACCGGAACGGTACATGCAATAGGAAAGGGAATTGTCTTGGCCGAAATTCAACAGACCTCGGATATTACGTATCGAATTTATGATTGGGACAGAACTGATAACAGTGGAAACCCAAGGGAATTGCATCTGGATATGGCTCTTGATGTAATCAATTACAATCAGCTCCAAACCAGAAAAGACTATTCTAAAACTAAAAATCAAGAAAATACTATTGTCCAAAGCAACTATTTTACGGTGAATTATATTCCGCTTGACGGGAAGTTAGCTATCAATAAAGCTACGGACTGTTTTAGGGTTTATATGTGCACAGACGGAAGTTTTTCGGTTTTATACAATAACAAAAAATACGAATTTCAAAAAGGAAGTACTGTTTTGCTTCCCGCTGTTCTAAATGAATATGTATTAGAAGGAAATGCAGAATTGCTAGAAGTTTATTTGTAAAATGAAACAAACCTATTTAGATAACGCCTCTACTACTGAGCTTCGAGATGAAGTAATCCAGGCGATGACTGACGTTTTGAAAAATACGTTCGGAAATCCGTCTTCGACCTATTCGACAGGACGAAGTGCAAAGGCTGTTATCGAAACTTCCAGAAAACAGATTGCCAAATACCTGAATGCCAGTCCACAAGAGATTGTTTTTACTTCATCTGCTACAGAAGCTAATAATTGGGTTTTACACAATGCAGTGCAACATCTGAAAGTCAAGCGAATTGTTACTTCAAAAATAGAGCACCATGCGGTTTTAAATACGGTTCTGGAATTAGAAAAACAAAATAGGGTTGAGGTAGTGTTTGTAGATTTACTTCCAAACGGAAATATAAACTTAAACCATCTGGAAGAACTCCTAAAAGAGGAGAAACCGACTTTAGTGAGTTTGATGTATGTCAATAACGAAACCGGAAATATATTAGATATTCAGAAAATAGGAGAGTTGTGCAGGAAATATAAAACGTATTTTCATTCTGATACTGTTCAGGCAATGGGAAAGATTCGGATGGATTTGCAGCAATTATCTCTTGATTTTTTAATTGGTACAGCACATAAATTTCACGGTCCTAAAGGAATTGGTTTTGTTTTTGCCCGAAAAGGAAGTCCATTAAAACCTTTGTTTTTTGGAGGAAGTCAAGAAAAGGGAATCCGAGCAGGAACAGAATCGACCCATCAAATCGTAGGGCTTGCCAAAGCTTTGGAGCTTTCGTATGACCATTTAGAATCTGAAAAAGAGCATATACTTTCGTTAAGAAATTATCTAATGGAGCAACTCAACCAAAACTTCAAAGGCTATAAAATAAACGGAGATTCAAACGGAATCTATAATATCCTAAACGTACAGTTTCCTTTTTCAGAAAGTATAACTTCTACGATTTTATTTAGTTTGGATATGAAAGGCATTGCAGTTTCTAGAGGTAGTGCTTGTCAGTCTGGAAGCCTTGTTCCGTCACACGTTTTAGAAGAAATCCTTCCGAAAGACGAAATCAATAAGCCATCGTTGCGTATTTCGCTTTCTCATTTTAATACCCACGAAGACATCGATAGATTGATAGAGGTATTAAAAGGACTATAACTTAAATTCCCAAAACACTTTTTATCTGTTTATATAGACTTCCGTCACTTATCAACGCTCCTTGTTGAATGAGGCTAAAAGTTGCTGCATTTTTATCATCAAATGATTTTTTGCCTTGTCGGATATCGGTTTGGTCAGACGATATATTTTCGGAAAGCCAACTAAGACCTTCTTTGGTCAAAAAGTCTATATCTGGATTATGAGATTGAATTACGATAGATTGTGCTGTATTTTCTGAAAGCTTAAACAAAAAAATATGGCTTTTAGAAAAGTGCTCTAAGTATTCTACTTTGGTCAAGGCTCCTTCCCAGATCAAATCCGAAAAAACATCGAGTTCTTGTTCTGCTACTTCGGGTTTTTCAGATTTTATTTGTTCCCACTCTGTTTTGTCAATATTTTGCGAAGCCAGAAAGTTAGCAAACTCCTGATGTAGTTCTTCAAATTGCTCTTTGGTAAGTCGGGTATATTTCATAGTTTATAAAAAAACCTTTCCGTTTCGGGAAAGGTTTTAAAATTTATTGTTTTACGAATAGTATTACTCTGCAATAATTTCGTATGGTAATTCTACAATTACATCTCTGTGAAGACGTACGCTTGCAGTATATTTACCTGTTCTTTTTACTGTTCCAGAAGTAACAAATTTTCTGTCGATTTCGTGTCCCGCTTTAGCTAAAGCTTCAACGATATCGATATTAGTTACTGAACCGAAAAGTTTTTCTCCTCCTGCTTTAGCCGTGATTTTGATCTCAACAGCTTTAAGAGCTTCAGCTACTTTCTTAGCATCGTCAACAATTTTTTGTTCTTTGAATGCTCTTTGTTTTAAGTTTTCAGCTAAAACTTTTTTTGCAGATGGTGTAGCAAGGATTGCCATTCCTTGAGGAATTAGATAGTTGCGTCCGTAACCTGGTTTTACGTTTACAACGTCATCTTTGAATCCTAAATTTGCTACGTCTTGTTTTAAAATGATTTCCATGTTGATGTCCTTTTAGTGAGTTAGGTTCTGATTGTTCAGAAACCAACAACGTTAATTTTTATTTTAATTATTTTAGTAAGTCAGCTACGTAAGGCATAAGTGCCAAGTGACGAGCTCTTTTAACAGCTACAGATACTTTTCTTTGGTATTTCAAAGAAGTTCCTGTCAAACGTCTTGGAAGAATTTTTCCTTGTTCGTTAACGAATTTCAAAAGGTAATCAGCATCTTTATAATCGATGTATTTGATACCCGCTTTTTTGAAACGACAGTATTTTTTTTGTTTGTTTGTATCTATGTTAAGAGGAGTAAGATATCTGATATCTCCTTCTCTTTTTCCTTTTGCAGATTGTTCTAAAGTTGCCATGATTAGTTAGCTTTTGATTTAAGTTTTTCTCTTCTTCTTTCAGCCCATGCAACAGCATGTTTGTCAAGTGATACGGTTAAGAAACGCATAACTCTTTCGTCACGTTTAAATTCAGTTTCAAAAGCAGCGATAACTTCTCCTGATACTTGGAATTCAAATAAATGATAAAAACCACTTTTCTTGTGTTGGATTTCGTAAGCTAATTTTTTTAGCCCCCAATCTTCTTTTGATATCATTTTAGCTCCACGTGAAGTAAGAAAATCCTCAAATTTGCTTACTGTTTCCTTTACCTGTTGTTCAGATAAAACGGGATTCAAAATGAAAACAGTTTCGTAATGATTCATAAATAAAAATTTAATTTGTTATAAATAAGGGTGCAAAAGTAAGTAATTGATTCCAAACTACAAAACTTTTCTAAATCAATGTTAATGTGTTTTTATTTAGAAACAATATGATTTACTTTTGTATTCGTTTTGAAAGCAAAGATACAAACATATAGCATAGTACTGCTCGGAATATTCTCTATTTCGTTTGGACTTCGTTCTGTCCATTTTTTGGAGCATTACAACAAAGATAATGCTATTCACAAGTGCGATTCGCATGACCATACTCACCATTCAGAGGATTCTCACGATTGTTCGCTATGTGATTTTACATTAAGCTCTTTTACTGAATTTGACTTTTTCAGTTTCGAGCCCTTTTTTTCAACGCTTTTCAATACTAAAATAAATACCGAATATATCGGGTCTTTAGAGACTGTTGAATACAGATTCTTTTCACTTCGTGCACCGCCTTTGGTCTAATTGTTTGATTTTTAAGTTTTTTAGAAGCATAATGCTTTAGGACTTACCCGTAAGGTTGGTTCCTGCTGTTCGCTATATCTTTTTTGTTTTTCTCGACTTTTGATGTTTTTTAGTTAGAGTTTTACAAAAACAAAAAAGGATGCCGCTTCCATCAGGGCTAGAGACCAGCTTGGTTTTGTGCTTGTTAACTTTTAAATCCAGAAAATCAGGAGAGTTAAAAACAATTTTTAATTTACTTTTTCTGTCAAGAATCAGTGAAAATTGCATAATCTGTGTTTAAAACATCTTATATAGCTATTATTTTTTTATTTCTCGGATGGGGTTCTTTTGCTCAAGTTTCGGATTCGGAACCTATTAAAGACGAACAGCTAATCGAAGAAGTAATCATTTCTGGAACTGTAAAATCTATTGAAAACAAAGAAACAGTTTCGGAAGAATTCATTCATCAGAACTTTTCGGGTTCGTTGATTCAATCGCTTCAAAACGTAGTGGGAATAAATACGATGAGTATTGGTTCGGGTACTGCAAAACCAATTATCAGAGGTTTAGGATTCAACAGGGTGGTGGTTGCGCTGAATTCAAGCAAACACGAAGGGCAACAATGGGGAGCTGATCACGGATTAGAAGTAGATGCTTTTTCGCCCGAAAGTGTTCAGCTTATAAAAGGAACTGCTACTATCGAATACGGAAGCGATGCGGTAGGAGGCGTTTTAAACATCAAAAACAACCTGATTCCCCAGACGAATTCACTTACCGGAAAAGCTACACTATTAGGACGAAGTGTGAACAACACTATCGGAACAGCCTTTGAGCTAAAGCATCGAAAAGATAAATTCTTTTATAAATTCAAAGGTTCGTATCTGGATTACGGAGATTTCAAAACTCCAACCGACACAATTATTTACCTCACTCGAAAAATACCGATTCACAACCGAAGGCTTAAAAATACAGCAGGAAAGGAATGGGGCGTGTTTGGACAAATAGGTTATGTAGAAGAAAATTACCATTCGATATGGACCATTTCGAACAACCAGACCAAAGCAGGTTTTTTTCCAGGTTCTCACGGAATTCCCGATTTAAACCGATTGCAAGACGATAAAAATACTCGAAATATCGAATACCCGCATCAGCAAGCTACTCATTTGATGATTCAAAACGAACATAAATGGTATTTTGACCGTTCAGAATGGCTTGTGGATGTTGCTTTTCAGTACAATCAAAGACAAGAAAAAAACGAGTTTCATACGCATTATTCCAATCAATTACCACCTGAAAACAATTCAGATATAGAACTTGATTTTAGGCTTAAAACCTTTAGCGGAAACACAAAATACACTCATTTTTGGTCGGACAAACACAAAACCGATTTCGGACTGCAAGTTCAGTTGCAAGACAACACCATCAAAGGATATAGTTTTTTACTACCCGAATACCAGCGGGGTAATTACGGAATTTTTGCTTTGCACCATTGCCATTTTTCGGACAAGCTACGCTTAAATATCGGGTTGAGGTATGATTACTCAACTATCAGTATTAGAGAGTTTTATGATAGTATATTGTATGATTATTTAATAAGCAAAAACTATTCAGCAGATTTGGCTGATGCCTACGCTTTGCGAAGCCCTGAATTATCAAAAAGTTTTAGCAATTTTAATACGAAAATTGGAGCTTTATATTCACTAAATAGCCACTTTGATTTTGCGATAAACCTCGGAAGTAGTTTCCGAAATCCGACTGCGATAGAATTAGGGGCAAACGGAGTGCATCACGGTTCGTTTCGACACGAAAAAGGAGATGAAAACCTCAATCCCGAAAAAGGATATAATGTTGATTTTCAGTCTACTTATAGCGCAATTAATTTCAGAGTGAACTTCAGTCCGTATCTGTATTATTTTACAAATTACATTTACTTGCAACCAACCGGAGCATTTTCGGTTTTGCCTCATTCTGGTCAATTATATCAATTCTCTCAAACCGAAGCTTTGCTGACGGGATTAGAACTCGAAGCTGAATATTCGACGGGGAAGTTCAATACCCAATTTATTGTAGAATACGTTTATAGTCAACAGTTAAAAGAAGAATATCCACTTCCGTTTACACCTCCTCTGAACGCTTTTGCTAAAGTGAATTATTCGCTGTTAGAACAAACCAAATGGTTTGAAAACGCTACTGTTTATTTAAGCGGGAAGTATTTTGCAGCACAGTATAGAATTGCACAAAACGAAGCGATAACCCCATCGTCTATGGTTTTTGGAGCAGGATTTTCGACGGATTTAAACCTCGGAAAGCTTAAGCCAAAATTAACCGTATCGGCTCAAAATATTTTTAACACCAAATATTATTCGCATATAAGTTTTTATAGAGCATTAGAGATTCCTGAACAGGGGAGGAATATTCAAGTTATGATTCAATTTTCGTTTTAATGAAAAAGTTTCCAATACATAGTAGCGTGTTTTTGCTTTTGTTGTTTGTGTTTCCGCAAATCAACAACGCCTTGCATTACTTTATCGTAGAGCATCATTTTCATAGATATAACACAAGCGAAAAGGAATTTCACCACACGCATCAAACCCACGATTGCGAGCAGAGTATTTTTAAAATTCCTTCAATCGTACTGTTTGACTTCGGTTATTCGGAACTTACTACCACGATTTTATTCTGTAAGCAAAATCAGTTTAGTTTCGACTCTTTTTATAGAAAAATATTTTTCGAAAACCTTTCTGATCGAGGACCTCCTTAATTTTTAGAAGTTAGATTGACAAACAATTATTTTAAAAATTAAAACACATAAACCATGAAAAAACACAGATTTATATACGCGTTTGCTTTTATAGCAACTTTATTTTCTTGCTCATCCGATGACAATTCGACTACGGATACCGAAAAGCCAACTATTGTGATTAACGCACCTACAGACGAACAGGAATTTCATTCAGCAGATGAGATTCACGCCCATATTAGTTTCTCTGATAATGTGGAACTAGCTTCGTACAAAATTGATATTCATTTTGCAGGCGATGGACATGCACACAGGCAGATGCAAGATGATTTCATCGAATGGAGCTATGAAACTACGGGCGTTATTTCTGATAAAAATGATGAAATAAACCTATTTATTACCATTCCCGTAAATGTCAAAGAAGGGCATTATCACTTTGGAGTTTATGCCTTGGATCAGGCAGGAAACCAACAAGTGCAATGGATAGAATTAGACATTCACAACCACGCAAACGACTAATTGGTTTGTAATGACAATCTTCATAAAGTCCCATTTTGTATAATCAAAGTGGGATTTTTTATTCTACTTTGATAGTACATTCTTCTGTTAAATTCATTTAAAATTCCTATTTTTGTAGCTATTAAAATTTAATAAAATGACTTTTCAAGACCAAATCAGACAAGGAATTCCAAGTGAATTACCCGCTCCGAAACCTTATGATTCAACTATAAACCACGCACCCAAACGAAAAGAAATATTATCCGAAGACGAAAAAAAATTAGCTGTTCGCAATGCACTTCGTTATTTTGAACCTCAGCATCACAAAGAATTAGCTAAAGAATTTCTGGATGAACTCAATACCTACGGACGTATTTATATGTATCGTTTTCGTCCGGATTATAAAATGTATGCAAGAACCATTTCGGAATATCCTGGGAAGTCAGAACAGGCAAAAGCCATTATGCTCATGATTCAGAACAATCTGGATTATGCTGTGGCACAACATCCGCATGAGCTGATTACTTACGGAGGAAACGGCGCGGTTTTTCAAAACTGGGCGCAATACTTGCTTACGATGCAATATTTGTCAGAAATGACCGATGAGCAAACCCTAGTGATGTATTCAGGACATCCGATGGGGTTGTTTCCTTCGCACAAAGACGCTCCGAGAGTAGTAGTCACCAACGGAATGATGATTCCGAATTATTCTCAACCCGATGATTGGGAAAAGTTCAATGCACTTGGAGTAACCCAATATGGGCAAATGACTGCAGGGAGTTATATGTATATCGGTCCGCAAGGAATTGTTCACGGAACAACTATTACAGTTTTGAACGGAGGACGTAAAATCTCCAAAAACGGCGAAGGACTCGAAGGGAAACTCTTCGTAACTTCTGGATTAGGCGGAATGAGTGGAGCACAACCCAAAGCTGGAAACATTGCAGGATGCATCACGATTTGTGCAGAAGTAAACCCAAAAGCGGTGCAAACCCGTCACTCACAAGGTTGGGTAGATGAAGTTATTTCAGACTTGGGTAAACTAACCCAGAGAGTGCTAGAAGCCAAAGAAAACAAAGAAGTTGTTTCGATTGCTTTTGAAGGAAACGTAGTAGAAGTTTGGGAACATTTCGCTAAAGAAAATATTTATATCGATTTAGGTTCTGATCAGACTTCATTGCACAACCCTTGGGCAGGAGGTTATTATCCGGTTGGATTGTCGTTTGAAGAGGCCAACAACATGATGGCCAACAACCCAGAACTATTCAAACAAAAAGTACAAGAATCACTGGTTCGTCAAGTGAATGCAATAAATATTCATACTTCTAGAGGTACCTATTTCTTTGATTACGGAAATGCTTTCTTACTAGAGGCATCAAGAGCTGGAGCTGATATAATGACAACAAACGGAATCGATTTTAAATATCCGTCGTATGTTCAGGATATTATGGGACCCATGTGTTTTGACTTCGGATTTGGACCTTTCCGTTGGGTATGTGCTTCGGGCAAACCTGAAGATTTACAGAAAACAGACGAAATCGCTTGTCAGGTGCTAGAAGAAATGATGAAAACCGCTCCCAAAGAAATCCAACAACAGATGGCAGACAACATCAAATGGATAAAAGGAGCACAAGAAAATAAACTGGTAGTAGGTTCGCAAGCTAGAATCTTATATGCCGATGCGGAAGGACGAATCAAAATTGCAGAAGCCTTTAATAAGGTCATTGCCAAAGGCGAAATTGGGTATGTGGTGTTGGGTCGCGATCATCACGATGTTTCGGGAACGGATTCTCCGTATCGTGAAACATCGAATATCTATGACGGTTCGCGTTTTACGGCTGATATGGCAATTCACAACGTGATTGGAGATAGCTTTAGAGGAGCTACCTGGGTTTCGATTCATAACGGTGGTGGAGTAGGATGGGGCGAAGTAATAAACGGAGGATTCGGAATGTTGCTTGACGGTTCGGCAGATGCTTCTAGACGATTAGAATCCATGCTTTTCTGGGACGTTAACAACGGAATCTCCCGTAGAAGCTGGGCAAGAAACGAAGGAGCAGTCTTTGCCATCAAAAGAGCAATGGAAGCACAACCCCTCTTAAAAGTGACACTGCCTAATATGGTGGATGATTCAATACTCTAAAGCCTAGCCCATAAACTATTATAACACTAAAAACCCCAATTGGATACTGTTTTCGGTTGGGGTTTTCTGTATCTATAAACATCTAAGTATTTTTTGTTATTTTTGGAATGAGTAATTTAATATGTAGCTATTTATCAGTAATTATTTAAAAATAATTACAAATGGTTTTTAGTTGCGTATATTTATGAGTTACATGCAAGCGCTCCCAAACTCTGCGCATAAATTCACAGCTTTAAAATCAACGAATATTTTTTGTAAATTGCGATCAATTATAGAGTAATTGAATTAATGAAAATATTGGAAAAAATATCACTTGAGAAAATTAGAAACGATAGAAAAAATCCTATTGTTGACTTTGATGTGAAAGATGCTGTGATAACCCATTATTTTCATAACAATAAAAACGGAGTGTCACAATTTTATAAAAGTGATGCTATTGAATATACCAACGAAATTTTAAAAAATTACGTTTCAGAAGATTACACAAATTATATTACTGAAAGCAATTTTCAATTAGAACTTTTCTGTAATGAAGATGTTCCATTTCCACCAATTGAAAATCCAAAATTCAAGTTTATAGATTTGTTTGCTGGAATTGGTGGTTTTCGTTTGGCTTTACAAAATCTTGGTGGAAAATGTGTTTTCACAAGCGAATGGGATAAACAAGCGCAAAAAACATATCGTGCTAATTTTGGAGAAACTCCATTTGGTGATATAACAAAAGAAGAAACGAAGCAATATATTCCAGACGGATTTGATGTACTTTGTGCAGGCTTTCCTTGTCAAGCATTTTCAATCGCTGGAAAACGTGGAGGATTTGAAGATACAAGAGGAACATTATTTTTTGATGTAGCTGAAATTATAAAACGTAAACAACCAAAAGCATTCTTTTTAGAAAATGTAAAAGGATTAAAAAATCACGATAAAGGAAAAACTTTAGAAACGATTTTAAATGTTTTACGCAACGATTTAGGATATTTTGTTCCAGAACCTCAAATAGTAAACGCAAAAGATTTTGGAGTTCCACAAAATAGAGAACGTATTTATATTATTGGTTTTCACCCAAGTTTAAATATTGATAAATTCAATTATCCAAAACCAACTAATCAAAACTCAACTTTTGCAGACGTTAAAGAAGAAAATGTAGTTGATACTAAATATTATCTTTCAACTCAATATCTTCAAACTCTTGTCAATCACAAAGTAAGACACGAAAACAAAGGAAACGGTTTTGGTTACGAGATTATTAAAGACAATCAAATAGCAAATGCTGTTGTTTGTGGAGGAATGGGACGTGAAAGAAATTTAGTTTTAGATCACAGAATAACTGATTTCACTCCAACAACCAAAATTAAAGGAGAAGTAAATCGGGAGGGAATCCGAAAAATGACTCCAAGAGAATGGGCAAGACTACAAGGATTTCCAGATAATTATATCATTCCAGTTGCAGATGCATCAGCTTATAAGCAGTTTGGCAACTCCGTTGCCGTACCAGCTATTCAGGCAACTGCAAATGAAATTTTAAAACTAATACTACAAAATAATGGGTAAACTTAACGAATTAAGTATTACAATAGGACGAGATAATAAGGCTGAACAAATATTTGACAGCTTATTACCTAATTTTTTAGAAGTAGAATACAACAAACCATCTGAATATATTCAACAATATTGGGTAGAATACTCAAAGCATCCAGACAGAAATAACAATCTTAACGGAAAAGTATTTGAATATATTTTAGCAACATTATGTATTAGAGAAGGTATTTTGCCGATTTACATGAGTGCTAAAGTTGCTTTTGTGCCAAATGTAATATATGATTTAATGTTTTATACTGCTGAACGTGGTCCAATCTGTTGGAGCGTAAAAACAAGTTTAAGAGAAAGGTACAAACAAGCAGATTTAGAAGCAATAGCATTAAAATACGTTCATAGAAAGGCTCTATGCTATTTAATTACTTTAGAGGAGAGAGAAGCACAAAGTGTAAAAGCTAAAATTAAAAGTGGAGATGTTATAGGTTTGGATAACGTAATTGTTGCTACTTCAGAAGAATTTAATGAGTTGATTGCAGAATTGAAAGAATTTGAATTTTCTGAACCACCAACTATAAAAGTTATTGAAAGTAATCAAATAATTACACAAGAAAAACTTGACAAAATTCTATAATTGCGCCAGCATGTAACATCGTATTGGCGAAATGGCGGTTTAAGCGAGAAATTGAAAGTTTCTCCTTTTTTAGTCGCAACAGCCTTTTATATTTCCTTTTTTCATAAATTTAGAAAATAATAAAAGGCTGTTGCTTAGGTTAGTGAAAAATTGAAAGTTTAGGCTTTCTAATCCGCCACTATCGCCAATACGCAGCCCGTTGTGTGCAATTATTTCTAAGAAAACTTATGAAGTCAGAATATTTACGAAAATGTTTTTTTTGTAATGAAGAAATTAAAGAGAAAAAGACTTTAGAACACATTATTCCTGATAGTTTATTAAAAAAACTGAATATTAAAGAGGAAACTATAACAGGAGAATACACAATTCAATATAGTAGAATTAAAGTTCCTGCTCATAGTAGCTGTAATAATAATTTTGGAAGTGAGTTTGAAGATAAAATATTAAAATTATTAGATGATCCAGAATCTCTTTACAAACAAATTAATTCTAATAACCAATTAGATATTATCTATTCACCTTCTGATGATTCGACTTCATTATTTATTACTTGGCTATCAAAAATATATTACGGACTCTTTTATAATGATTTTCTTAAAACTCATAATGAAGATTGGAGAGAATTATGTTTTGAAATAATTAATAATCAAAATTTCAAATTAACCCAAAAATCATATCAATTAAATTACGGATTTAACTTACCATCAAGTTTGTATATATTTAAAACAAGGAAAAAGAATTTTAATTTAAGAACATTAATTTACCCTTCTTCAATATTAATGAATATTAATGGTTTAGTTTTTATTTTATCCATTGCAGACGGATTTTTATGTAAAAACTATTTGAATTCATCAAACATCTCAAATCTGAAGAACTATTTAAATGAAAATGATTCTATCGATGAATTTCCTACTGATTTATTCGCATTTTCTGAAATTGCGGCATTGAGATTAAACATTCCCAAAAGTCCATCATTCATATTTACTGACAATGAAATGATAAATCTAAGTTTTAATACAATGGTTGAAAATCCAGATGAATTTTATCGAGTAAATCCGAATAATATTGAAAGTGATAGAAAAATATACTTTACTTGAAATCTAACCCTGTTGATATATCTGTTGAGGGATTAAAATGTTCTCAATTTATTGTTAAAGTTGATAATGGAGAGATAAAAAAAGATAATTGTAATTATATAATCACACCCGAAAGAGTAGGAATTATTAAAATCAGCATATTTAAAAAGAACAAGCTGATAGAAGAAAGAATCATGAATGTTGTTGAGTCAGAACTGATAGCCGAAGTAAGTATGGCCAGAGATATTGTTACAAGTAGGCTAGTGATTGAAGGGGCTAAACGCATCAATATTGATACTAAACAAGGGCATATAAAAAAGGAATATTAAAGGATAATACATACGGTTTTATTTTTGACAAAGACAGTTTATTAATAAATAAGACACAGTATTGGTAATGTATCAGAATTAGTAAAAAACAAAATCCCAAGTTTTAAACTTGGGATTTCTTTTTTTATAGTGTTGCCATATTTTTCTGAAAGAAGTCTTTAATTTTTTTGGTAGTAAGCATTTTGTCAATGAGTTTAAAGATAGTTTGTTTATCTTCTTTTAAAGCTGTTGTATAAGTTACATTTGCTCGATAACAATTTATCTTTAGAGTTTGTTTATTCCAGAAACATATAAAAGTATTGGTACAATTCTTGAGGCTTATTCGTTTGTTTACGCAACTATTTTATCATTGTCTCATCTTATAATAAATACAATACTTATGAAGACTCTAAAATCACTATCGTTATTGTTGTTTATAGCTATACTGGCTTCGTGTAGTTCGGTTCGTGTATCTTCTGATTATGACAAATCGGTTGATTATTCGCAGTATAAAACCTATGCTTTTTATAAAGACGGAATTGATAAAGTAAAGATTCATGATTTAGACAAAAAGCGTATTCTAAAAGCTATTGAAAGAGAGTTACAAACCAAAGGAATGACTGCTTCTGAAAACCCAGATGTATTGATTAATATTTTTACTGAAGCCACCGAAAGAGTTGATGTAAGCCACTGGAATTACGGATACGGCTGGGGATGGGGACCTTTTGGGATGGGAATGAACCACTCAACAGTAAACCGCACTACCGAAGGAACCCTTTATATTGATTTTATTGACGGAAAGAAAAAAGAACTTGTCTGGCAAGGAGTAGGAGAAGGAGCTTTGACTAAAAATATTGAAAGAAAAGAAGAGCGAATCAATGAGTTTGTAAATAAAATTTTAGCCAAATATCCTCCACAACAAAAATAATTTGGAATCATAATTGTGGATTGCAAACTTATTGGCCTAAGCAAAAAAAATACAGCATTCTTAATGTTGTATTTTTTTTGTTTTTAGCAGTCAAAAAAGTACTTTTGAACCCAACAACATAAAACTTGTAATAAACACATGAAAATTATAGTTCCCATGGCTGGACGTGGTTCCCGTCTTAGACCACATACACTAACCATCCCAAAACCTTTAATCCCTATTGCAGGAAAACCTATAGTTCACCGATTGGTCGAAGATATAGCAGGAGTAATCGGGCAAGAAATTGAAGAGATTGCTTTTATAATTCATGAAAGCTTCGGAAAACAGGTTGAAAAAGATTTGATTGCCATTGCTCAAAAGTTAGGTTCAAAAGGAACAATATACTATCAAAACGAAGCATTAGGAACCGCTCATGCAATTATGTGTGCCAAAGAATCACTATCAGGAAATGTAGTAGTGGCTTATGCAGATACGCTTTTTAGAGCTGATTTTAGGCTAGATACTACAGCCGATAGCGTGATTTGGGTAAAACAAGTGGATGACCCAAGTGCTTTTGGAGTGGTGCAACTCAACGATAAAAACGAAATTGTGGATTTTGTCGAAAAACCAAAAGACTTCGTGTCTGATTTGGCAATTATCGGAATTTATTACTTTAAAAGCGGTGAAACACTTCGCAGTGAATTACAATATTTGTTAGACAACAACATCGTAAAAGGAGGGGAATATCAGCTGACAGACGGACTCGAAAACATGAAACAAAAAGGAATGCGTTTTGTACCCGGGAAAGTAGAGGAATGGATGGATTGCGGAAATAAAAATGTGACTGTAGAGACCAACAGCAGAATGTTAGGCTTTTTGAAAAAAGATGGTAAAAATCTTATTTCGCCTTCTGTGAAAAACGAAAACTCAACCATTATAGAGCCGTGTTTTATAGGGGAGAATGTGGTACTTACCAACGCAACTATAGGACCGAATGTATCGCTTGGAGACGCAACTGTGGTCGAAAACAGCACGATAAGCAATAGTTTGGTTCAGACCAATGCCAAAATCAGCAATGCGAAGTTAGACAATGCGATGATAGGAAATTTTGCCACGTTTGACGGGAATTTCACCCATATAAGCATCGGAGATTATTCAGAATTGATATAAAACAAAAACTCCGACAGAGCTTGAGGTTTTGTCGGGGTTTTTAAAATACATTTACTTCCATTTCAATTTCGATTCCGAACTGCTCTAAAATGGTTTTTTGAATGTTTTGTGCTAAAGCAAATATTTCGCTTCCTGTAGCATTTCCGTAGTTGACTAATACCAGAGCCTGTCGGGTATGCACACCTGCATCTCCAATGCGTTTCCCTTTAAATCCTGCCTGTTCTATAAGCCAGCCAGCTGGAATTTTGATTTCGTTTTCAGCAACCACATAAAAGGGCATTTCAGGATAATGCTTTTGTGCTTTTTCAAAAACTTCTTTCGAAACCACAGGGTTTTTAAAGAAACTACCACTGTTTCCGATGTCTTTGGGGTTCGGAAGTTTACTTTCTCTGATGGCAATTACAGCTTTGCTGATATCCTGAATAGTAGGATGGGTGATTCCTTTTTTTTGGAGTTCACTTTCGATAACTCCGTACGAAGTCGATATTTTATGGTTGTTTTTGGTCAGTTTTAAGGTAACTGATAAAATAATATATTTTCCTTTTTCAGCGCCTTTAAAAATACTCTCTCTATAACCGAACTGACATTCCTGGTTTGTGAAAGTTGTGATTTCGCCTGTCTGGATACTCATAGCTTTGCAGTTATCAAAAACATCTTTGAGCTCTACTCCATAGGCTCCAATATTCTGAATAGGAGCAGAGCCTATATTTCCGGGGATAAGCGATAAGTTTTCTATTCCCCCAAAATCATGGCTTAAAGTCCATAAGACAAATTCATGCCAATTTTCGCCTGCTTGAGCTTCAACCCAAACGTGGTTGTCATCTTGCTTTACAATTTCAATTCCCTTGATATTGATATGGATAACAGGCTTGTCGATATCCTGTGTCAAAAGCATATTGCTTCCTCCTCCGAGTACAAATATTTCTGGGTTTTGGTAAGTATTTAAAGCATTTTTTAATTCTTCAATCGAAGAAACAGAAATAAATTCTCTTGCTTTTACGTCTATTCCGAAAGTGTTGTAGGATTTTAGGGAGTACATTTGTGTTAAAATAATTTCAATACAAACATACAATTTATGTCAGAATTATTTTGGAATAATTTTAAAAAAGCAGACCTATAAGCCGGGTTCTGTTCTTGCTCTAAAACAAGACCTTATCATTTATCTAGCCTAGTTATTACTAACTCGGTCTATCTGCCTACCCTCCGACATTGAGCGAGCCACTCTTAACAGTCGGTTTACTTGACATTTCATCGCATAGAGTTTACCTGATTTCACTACAGCATTACCTGTACATCCTTTCTGTTGCACTAGTCCTCACCCTGTTTTTTGAGGACAAGGGCGGATGGGTGTTACCCATTATGCTGCTCTTTGATGCCCGGACTTTCCTACCCACCATAAAGGTGAATCGATAAGGCGGTCTGCTGGTGCAAAGATAGAGAAAACCTTTGAGCAATCCTTAAAGTTTGAATATCTTATAAGGTTGTTGGGTTTGTTTGATTACGTTCTCTGTCCGTTCTTCGTCAGTATCGGATATAAATATCTGACCGAAAGTATCTTGGTTGACTAGATCAATGATTTTTCCCACTCTAAATTTGTCTAATTTATCAAAAATATCATCAAATAAAAGAATTGGTTTTTCGTTGTTTTGCTGTTTTACGAATTCAAATTGAGCTAATTTAAGCGCAATCAAAAAAGATTTTTGCTGGCCTTGAGAACCAAATTTTTTAATAGGGAAATCGTCAATCTCAAACGATAAGTCGTCTTTATGGATTCCGACCGATGTATATTGAACAGCTCGATCTTTAGCTAGATTTTCCTGTAAAAGCGAGAGCAAATCTCTTTCAAAAAGTTGACTTTCGTAGACCAAATTCACTCGCTCATTGCCTCCTGAAATGATGGAGTAAAATTCATTAAAAATAGGAGTGAAATTTGCTATGAATTCTCTGCGTTTTTGATGAATAAAATTTCCTAAAACATCTAGTTGTTCGTTATATATCGAAAGGGTCTCATTGTCAAAAACTGCATTGATGGCAAAGTACTTTAAAAGGGAATTCCGTTGACTCACAACTTTTTGATATTTAATGAGTTGAACTAGGTAATTTGAATCTAATTGTGAAATGATTTGATCGATAAATTTACGTCTGGTTTCGCTTCCTTCCGAAATCAAATCACTATCCGACGGAGAAATAATTACAAGCGGAATAAAGCCGATGTGCTCTGAGAATTTATCGTATATTTTTCCGTTTTTTTTAAGAGCCTTTTTCTGCCCTTTTTTAAGACTACAGACAATCTGATGGTTTCTATTGTCTTTTAAAAACTCTCCATCTACCACAAAAAAATCTTCGTTGTGTTTTATGTTTTGACTTCCGATAGAATTAAAATAACTCTTTCCGTAAGCCAAGTGATAGATACTGTCCAAAATATTTGTTTTTCCAATGCCGTTTCGTCCTACAAAGCAGTTGATTTTGGCATCAAAATCAAAGCTTATTTCAGAGAAATTCTTATAATTGAGGAGATGAAGTTTTTGTAATTGCATTTGGCAAAATTAAGTCTTAAAATCTGAATGATAAAAATTTTTCTAAAAACTACAATTTAAAACCAAAAACGAAATGAGTATATTTGTTTTTTGTCTACGGCTCGGGGCTAAAGTTTAAAAACACACCCCTCACAAGACGTATATAGCTATTGATATATCAGAACAAAATAAATTAAACTTATAAATTGAAATTATAAAAATTATGAAAGTATATACTAAAACGGGAGATAAAGGTACTACAGCTTTGTTTGGCGGAACTAGAGTCCCCAAACACCATATTCGCATCGAAAGTTACGGAACAGTTGATGAGCTTAATTCTCATATCGGACTGATTCGGGATCAAGATATAAAAGAGGAGCATAAAAACTTGCTTATTGAGATTCAGGATAGGCTGTTTGTGGTAGGAGCTATTTTGGCTACTGCTCCAGAGAAAGAAGTTTTAAAAAGCGGAAAACAACGCCTGAACATCATGCGTATATCCGAAGAAGATATAGTGGCCTTAGAAAATGAAATTGACAGAATTGATACAGTCTTGCCTCCTATGACACACTTTATTTTGCCAGGAGGACATACTACAGTGTCATATTGTCACATTGCTCGCTGTGTCTGCCGTAGAGCAGAGCGTTTAGCCTCTCAATTAAACGAAGAAGAACCCATCGATGAGTTAGTTCTAAAATATTTAAACCGACTTTCTGACTACTTATTTATGTTGGCACGAATCTTGTCGTTTGAGCTAAATATCGATGAGGTAAAATGGATTCCGAGAAAGGAATAAATTATAAGTCGAAAGTCTTAAAGTCAAAGAAAAGAAGATACTTTTGGTTTGTGTTAATAAAACTTTATGAGTTTAATCGTTAATACTTTACGATAAAAAAACGTTCTTATAAAAAATAATTTGAATTTAGCTTGACTATTTGAGTATAAAACATACTTTTGCAAAAAATTAAATTTAGAAGAGATGTATTGGACATTAGAATTAGCATCTTATTTAAGTGATGCTCCTTGGCCAGCTACCAAAGATGAGCTTATTGATTACGCAATCAGAACAGGTGCTCCTCTTGAAGTTGTAGAAAACTTGCAATCTATTGAAGACGAAGGAGAGATCTACGAATCTATGGAAGAAATCTGGCCCGATTATCCGACCGACGAAGATTATCTTTGGAACGAGGATGAATATTAAAAAATAATCCGAAAAGCCTCTTAATTGAGGCTTTTTAATATTTATATATTAATGGATTTAACGGAATTATAACAAATACAAAAACAGCAATATGGATTTTGTAAATAGCTTACTGAAAATATTTGTAGGAGATAAATCAAAACAAGATGTAAAGGCGGTAATGCCTATTTTGGACAAAGTAAAATCATTTGAAGCAGCTCTTCAGGCTCTTTCAAATGACGAATTGAGAGCCAAAACAACCTATTTTAAAGAAAAAATCAAACAAGCCCGTCTTCCGAAAGACAATGCTATTGCCGAAATAAAATCAAAAATCGAGCAAACCGAAGACATTGACAAAAGAGAAGATTTTTATCTTGAAATTGATAAACTAGAAAAAGAAGCTTACGAATTATCAGAAAAAACGCTTAACGAAATTCTTCCAGAAGCGTTTGCTGTGGTTAAAGAAACAGCAAGGCGTTTTAAAGAAAATACAGCTATCGAAGTAACCGCTACTCCAAAAGACCTTGAGCTTTCTGCAACCAAACCTTATATTACTATTGAAGGAGATAAAGCAGTTTGGGCAAATTCGTGGAATGCAGCTGGCAAACCGATTACGTGGGATATGATTCACTATGATGTTCAGCTTATCGGTGGAGCAGTGCTTCATCAGGGTAAAATTGCCGAAATGCAGACTGGAGAAGGTAAAACACTCGTGGCAACACTTCCGTTATACCTAAATGCTCTTACCGGAAACGGAGTGCATTTGGTTACCGTAAATGACTACTTGGCAAAAAGGGATAGTACCTGGAAAGCGCCACTTTTTGAGTTCCACGGACTTACAGTTGATTGTATTGACAACCACCAACCTAACTCTCCTCAAAGACGCAAAGCTTATGAGGCAGATATTACTTACGGAACAAACAACGAATTTGGCTTCGATTACTTAAGAGATAATATGGCTCATTCGCCAGAAGATCTGGTGCAGAGAAAACACAATTATGCCATTGTCGATGAGGTCGATTCAGTTCTGGTCGATGATGCCCGTACTCCACTAATTATTTCAGGACCCGTTCCTCAAGGTGACAGACATGAATTCAACGAGTTGAAACCAAAGATTGATAATTTGGTTAATCTGCAACGTCAGATGTTGAACGGAGTTTTGGCAGAAGCCAAAAAGCTTATAAAAGAAGGGAATACCAAAGATGGCGGATTTTTGCTTTTGAGAGTTCATAGAGGACTTCCAAAAAACAAAGCGCTAATTAAGTTTTTGAGCGAAGAGGGAGTAAAGCAAATCCTTCAAAAAACAGAAAATCACTATATGGCTGACAACAATCGTGAGATGCCAAAAGTGGATGAGGCTTTATACTTTGTAGTAGAAGAAAAAAACAATCAGGTAGAACTTACCGATAACGGAATCAAGTTTCTATCACACGATACAGCAGAAGATTTCTTTATACTCCCAGATATAGGGACAGAAATAGCTAATATCGAGAAAAAAGGACTATCCAAAGATGCAGAGGCAGAAGAAAAAGAAAAACTGTTTCAGGATTTCAGCATAAAAAGTGAGCGTATCCATACTTTAAGCCAATTGTTAAAGGCTTATACTGTCTTTGAAAAAGACACAGAATATGTGGTTATGGATGGACAGGTTAAAATTGTCGATGAACAAACCGGACGTATTATGGACGGAAGACGTTATTCAGACGGATTACACCAAGCTATCGAAGCTAAAGAAAACGTAAAAATCGAAGCAGCTACTCAGACTTTTGCAACGGTTACTCTACAGAATTATTTCCGTATGTATAGCAAACTGGCGGGGATGACAGGTACGGCTATTACTGAAGCAGGAGAGTTCTGGGAAATTTATAAACTAGATGTAGTCGAAATCCCAACCAATAGACCTATTGCAAGACAAGACAAACACGATTTGATTTATCGCTCAGTTCGTGAAAAATATAATGCGGTTATCGAAGATGTTGTAAAACTCTCCAAAGCAGGTCGTCCAGTGCTTATCGGAACAACTTCAGTAGAGATTTCAGAGTTATTGAGTAGAGCACTTAAAATGCGAGGAATTGAACACAATGTGTTGAATGCCAAAATGCATAAAAGTGAAGCTGAAATTGTGGAGCAGGCTGGAAAATCAGGTGTGGTAACTATTGCAACCAATATGGCAGGACGTGGTACCGATATCAAACTTTCGCCAGAAGTTAAAGCAGCAGGAGGATTGGCTATTATTGGTACAGAAAGACATGATTCCAGACGCGTGGACAGACAGCTTCGCGGTCGTGCAGGTCGTCAAGGGGATCCAGGAAGCTCACAGTTTTATGTATCGCTCGAAGATAACCTAATGCGACTTTTCGGTTCAGAAAGAATCGCAAAAGTAATGGATAGAATGGGCTTGAAAGAAGGAGAGGTTATTCAACATTCAATGATGACTAAATCTATCGAAAGAGCACAGAAAAAAGTAGAAGAAAACAACTTTGGAGTTCGTAAGAGATTGTTGGAATATGATGATGTAATGAACGCTCAACGTGAGGTGGTTTACAAACGCAGAAGAAATGCTCTATCAGGAGAACGCCTGAAAGTGGATCTTGCTAATATGCTCTATGATGCGGCAGAAGCTATTGTACAGACCAATAAATTGAATGATGACTTTAAGAATTTTGAGTTTGAGCTAATTCGTTATTTCTCTATCGAATCTCCTGTATCTGAAAGCGAATTCAAAAAGCTTACAGATATGGAAATCGCAGGGAAAGTATACAAGGCAGCCTATTCTTATTATACTGAAAAGAATGAACGTTCGGCTCGTGAGGCATTTCCGATTATTAAAAATGTGTACGAAAATCCTGATAACAAATACGAAAGAATTGTAGTTCCTTTTACAGACGGAATGAAATCTTTGAATGTAGTTACAGATTTGAAAAAAGCTTACGAAAGCGAAGGAAAACACCTTATCAACGATTTCGAGAAAAACATTACCCTTGCTATTGTTGACGATGCTTGGAAAAAGCACTTGCGTAAAATGGATGAATTGAAGCAATCGGTTCAGTTGGCTGTTCACGAACAGAAAGACCCTTTGTTGATTTATAAATTTGAGGCTTTTGAATTGTTCCGCAAAACAATGGACACTATCAACAAAGAAGTGATTTCGTTTTTGTTCAAAGCCGATTTGCCTGCACAACAAACCTCCTCAACTATACAGGAAGCCAGACAAGTTCAACGCCCGAAAGAGAATTATGCTACTAATAAAGAAGAAATTCCGGGAACAGAACAGGCTAGACAACAAGCCAAACAAGCTGGACAAACACAAAGACAGCCAGTTACAGAAACTATTGTTCGGGATACCCCAAAAATCAACCGCAATGATACGGTTACTATCAAACATGTGATGAGTGGTAAAACCGAAGAAATGAAATACAAAAAAGCAGAACCTCTTTTGAAATCAGGAGAGTGGGTGCTTGTATAAACAATACATTAGTTATTATTAAAAATCCTGCCAGTAATGACAGGATTTTTTTATGCTTAAAAGTACTAAATAAAGTTGGGTTAAAATTTATTTAGTATTTTAATTTACTATTATACAAAGGGTTAAAGAGGTTTTTGTGGGGTGAAATTAGAATCGAAAAGAAAAATAATTAAAAAAACATTTGTTTTATAAAAATCAATATTATAAGTTTGTCCCATCAAAAAAGAAGTAAAATGATTCAAACTATTTGCAGTAAGCGCATGATGATGCACGGATGGTATTCCGAGCAGGGCTTGTTGTATAGTTTTTGAATTTATATATAAATCAAAATAATACGAGGTCCTTGTTCAGAAACGAATAAGGACTTTTTTTATATCCCTTTTTTTAAAAATAAAAAATTAAAATAAAATGAATACTCAAAAGGCAACTTATAACTGTAATAAAAAGCACAATCACAAGATGTTTATTAAACATATGTGGATGCGTAAATGTTATTGGTTTGACCGAAGGTAAAAGTAATTATAGTTGTATTATAATAATTAAAAGTCCTTTTGGTAGTAAGCTAAAAGGACTTTTTTAGTTTTAAAAAGAATAAGAAATAGTTTTAGGTTGTTTGTTTTGTAATGCCACCTTCGAAAGGTAAAAAAGTAGAAGGTGGTATTCCTAAAAAAGAGAGCCTTTTAAAAAATAAAAGAAAAAATGTCTATACAAAAAATCAATATAGTTTTATTCGGACCCGGAAAAGTTGGAAGTCTGTTTGTGAGTCAAATACTTAAAAATCAATCTTTATTTTTAGAAGAAGAAAAAGATATTAGAATTTCGCTAGTAGTGAGCTCGTCCCTTGTTTTTATAGAAAATAATAAAAATGCTTGGGATGTTACTTTTATTAAATCTTCTAAAAACGAAAAAATTGCCAATATAGTTACTTATATTCAAGAAAATAATTTTGAAAATACAATACTTGTCGATGCAACCGATTCTGATGAGTTAATAAATGAATATGCTTATTTTATCCAAAGTGGTTTTAATTTGATTACTCTTAACCAAAATAGCAATGCGTTGTTGCCAAAGCAAGTGGATGAGATTAGAATCAGTTCGGATGTCTATGATAAAAAATTTTTTAAATTAGAAACCACTTCAATCAGCAAAGAACAAGCCAGCGAAATTGCTTTTCAGAATGTTCTGAAAATATCTCAAAATTTAACTAACGATAAAATAGTGAAACAAGCTATATAAATCAAACTTTAAAAATGAAAGCAAGACTCCAAAATACGGTTATGATGATGCAAACCAAGCAAATGATGTCAATGTCTATGATGTTGATGCGAATACGTATGTGCTGAAAGGAGTAATGTTTTTGTCTGACTGACAAAGCCCTTTTGGTACTACATCAAAAGGGCTTTTTTTATACCCAAAAACAAATAATAACTAGAGTAAATAACCTTTAAAATTAAAAACGATGAGTACACAAACACAAATTTTAAACAGTATTCCGGTAGACGAGTTAACGGGTTCTATTTCGGTCCCTATTTATCAAACTTCAACTTTTGTACAACAAAGTCCTGGAGTTCACAAAGGGTTTGATTATGCAAGGAGTAATAATCCGACCCGAAAAGTATTAGAAGATATAGTTGCAAAACTAGAAAATGGTTCTAACGGATATGCCTTTGCAAGTGGGTTAGCAGCCATCGATGCAGTGATTAAATTACTTTCTTCAGGAGACGAAATCGTGGCCGTGGATGATATTTATGGAGGCGCTTTTAGGCTGTTTACCCATATTTATGACAAGTTTGGAATAAAGATCAATTATGTAGATGCTACCCAAGCCAGCAATGTAGCTGATGCAATAACTGAAAAGACTAAACTGATATGGGTAGAATCGCCTACTAATCCGACTTTAAAAATTGCTGATTTAAGAGTTATCGGAAAAATTGCTAAATCCCGAAAGGTTCTGTTTTGTGTAGATAATACTTTTGCTTCACCTATTGCACAAAAACCTATTGAATACGGAGCAGATATTGTAATTCACAGCGCCACAAAATACATTTCCGGGCATTCTGATGTGATTGCAGGGATTGTGGTTACGGCCACCAAAGAATTAGGCGAAAAAATTAAATTCATACAGAATGCTTCAGGCGGAATTTTAAGCCCGAACGATAGTTGGCTTACTATAAGAGGAATCGAAACTCTTGCTTTTAGAATTAAACTTCACTCTGAAAATGCGCAGAAAATTGCAGAATTTTTGACCTCACAAGAACTGGTCAAAAATGTGTATTATCCAGGACTCTCCAATCATAAAAATCATGATATAGCAAAATCACAACAAAAATATTTTGGGGGAGTTATCGCATTTGACCTACATATTGATGACAAAAAATTGGCGAGTAAAATTGTTTCAGAAACTAAGCTTTTCAAATTAGCGGAAAGCTTGGGAGGTGTAAAGAGCTTGTGTTGTTTGCCATGTGAGATGACTCATCAATCCGTTCCCAGAGAAAAGCGCTACCAATCAGGTGTTACAGATAGTCTTATTCGCATTTCGGTCGGATTGGAGGAAGTTGATGATTTGATTGAAGATCTGAAAGTGGCTTTCGATAAAGTATTACAATCAGCGGATAATCAGCAGTTTTTAACCATAAGCTAAATTTTAACCCTTAAACGACAATAAAATGGCAGCACAAAGAATCAATATAGGGCTTTTAGGAATCGGAAATGTCGGAAGTACACTCATACAGCAAGTCCAACAAGATTATTCATTCTTCTATAAAAAGAAAGAGTTAGATATCCGTTTTGTAGTTATTGCCAACTCTTCAAAAGCTCTTTTTTGTAAAAATGGAATCTCAACGGATTGGGAAACCGAATTTAAAGACTATTCCAAAGCTTACACTTCGAGCGATATTGTGAATTTTGCGCGAAATAATTATTTTGAAAATTTAATTCTGGTGGATGCTACCGCTAGCGAAGTAGTAATCACGGATTATATTTTTTATATCCAAAATGGATTTAATCTAGTGGCCTGTAATAAAAAAGCGAATACACAGCATTATGATTTTTATAAAGAAATTCGCAAAAATCTACACAAATTTGACCGGCAATTTCACTATGAAACCAATGTAGGAGCGGGACTCCCGATAGTGAATACTATAAAAGACCTGCACAGTGCGGGCGAAAAAATAACTAAGATAAGAGGTGTTTTTTCGGGTTCTCTCAGCTATATCTTTAATCGGTTTTCTGACGAAAATCTATCTTTTACAGAGATATTGTCTCAAGCAGAAAATATCGGATATACAGAACCCGATTCCAGAGAAGACTTATCAGGGCAAGATGTAGCTCGAAAACTACTGATTTTGGCTCGTGAGCTTGAAAATCCAGCCGAGTTTTCGGATATTAAAATTACCTCGCTCTTACTTCCTGAATTAGAGCAGAACACTACAAAAGCGCAATATTCGGTCAACAAATACCTCTTAGACAGGCCTTTTGAAATAGCCAAGATTACACTTCCCGAAAACCACGTTTTGAGGTATATAGGAGAATTTGATGTAAACAAAAACACATTGGAAACCAAGTTGGTCTTTGAGCCTCGGAATTCCCCTCTCGGAAGGCTTTCTAAATCCGATAATCTTATTGAAATCTATACGGAATCTTATGCCGAAAATCCAATAGTAATTCAAGGCGCAGGAGCAGGAAAAGAAGTAACTGCAAGAGGAGTACTATCAGATGTTCTGAAGGTCTATAATTCTAAAAACCAGTCCAAAGTTTCAGCTTAATCTAAAACAATTGATAAAATGCAAAAAATCAAAGAAGAATTATCCAAACGAATTCTTGTTCTTGATGGAGCAATGGGAACTATGTTGCAACGCTATAATTTTTCGGAAGAAGATTTTAGAGCAAATCAGTTCAACAACTTTCTGTTTCCGCTTAAAGGAAATAACGATTTACTCTCTATCACCCAGCCCGAAGCAGTGAAAGAAGTACACCGAAAATATTGCAGAGCGGGAGCAGATATAATAGAGACCAACACTTTCTCCAGCACAACCATCGGGATGTCTGATTATCACTTAGAAGATTGGGTCTATCAGCTCAATTATCAAAGCGCTAAAATAGCAAAGGAGGTGGCTAGCGAGTTTACTGATAAACCTCGCTTTGTGGCAGGAGCAATAGGACCTACCAACAAAACAGCAAGCATGTCATCAGATGTAAATCGACCTGCTTTTCGGACTATTACTTTCGAGGATTTAAGAGTGGCTTATAAACAACAAGTAGAAGCCTTGATTGACGGAGGAGTTGATGTATTACTTGTAGAGACCATTTTTGATACTCTTAATGCCAAAGCAGCTTTGTTTGCTATCGAAGAAGTGAAAGAAGAGCGAGCAATAAATATTCCTATTATGGTTTCAGGAACCATAACCGATGCTTCGGGCAGAACGCTCTCAGGACAAACAGTGGAGGCTTTTTTGATTTCGGTTTCGCATATCGATTTGCTAAGTGTGGGCTTTAATTGTGCTTTAGGAGCAGATCAACTTAAGCCTTATTTGAAAAATCTGGCTAGTAATACCGAATTTTATGTTTCCGCTTACCCCAATGCAGGACTCCCCAATGCTTTTGGACAGTATGACCAAACGCCACAAGAAATGAAAGATTTAATCCGAGAGTATATGGAGGATAATTTAGTAAATATAGTTGGAGGTTGTTGTGGTACTACTCCCCAGCACATCGAGCTTATTGCTGAAGTAGCAAAGGAATTTAATCCGAGAAAAACCAAAATTGTATAACTATGAAAGAAAACTATGATAAGTACTTAAAACTTTCGGGTCTTGAACCATTGGTCATAACCCCCAAAAGTAACTTTATAAATATAGGAGAACGAACCAATGTGACAGGATCACGTAAATTTCTTCGACTCGTTAAGGACGAAAAGTTTGACGAAGCACTCGAAATTGCCAAAGCACAGGTGGAGGGAGGAGCTCAAATTATCGATATCAATATGGATGAGGGAATGCTAGATGGGGTTCAGGCAATGACTCACTTTCTGAACCTGATTGCATCTGAGCCTGATATTGCAAGAGTTCCTATCATGATAGATTCTTCAAAATGGGAAATTATTGAAGCAGGGCTTCGGGTAATTCAAGGTAAGGGAGTTGTAAATTCAATTTCGCTCAAAGAAGGAGAAGAAGATTTTATTAAAAAAGCAAAGCTTATTAAGCGTTATGGGGCTGCTGTGGTAGTGATGGCTTTTGACGAAATGGGACAGGCAGACACCTACGAAAGGCGGATTGAAATTTGCAAACGAAGCTATGATATCTTAGTAGAGGTAGTTCAGTTTGCCCCACAAGACATTATTTTCGATCCCAATATTTTTCCGGTGGCTACAGGTATGGATGAACATCGAAAAAATGCAATTGATTTTTTTCGCGCTACCAAATGGATACGTGAACACCTGCCTTATGTGAACGTAAGCGGAGGGGTGAGTAATGTATCGTTTTCGTTTAGAGGAAATAATAAAGTTCGCGAGGCAATGCACGCTTCATTTTTGTATCACGCTATTCAGAATGGACTCACAATGGGAATTGTAAATCCCGAATTATTAGAAGTATATGATCAAGTAGATAAAGATCTTTTGGAATATGTAGAAGATGTGCTTTTGGATAGGAGAGATGATGCAACCGAGCGCCTTTTGAGGTATGCAGAAAATATAAAAGCAGACTCTACTACATCCGAGAAACAATTACAGGAATGGAGAAAGGGGAATGTTCAGGAAAGAATAACTCACTCGCTTGTGAAGGGAATAGATTTGTTTATAGAACAAGACGTAGAAGAGGCAAGACAGCTAGTGGGCAAACCTATAGAAGTAATTGAGATTTATCTGATGAACGGAATGAATGTGGTGGGAGATTTGTTTGGAAGCGGGAAAATGTTTTTGCCTCAGGTGGTCAAGTCTGCACGGGTGATGAAGAAAGCAGTGGCTTACTTACTTCCGTTTATTGAGGCAACCAAAGACGGCACAACAAAAAGTGCTGGTAAAATTCTTATGGCTACTGTTAAAGGAGATGTTCACGACATCGGAAAAAATATCGTGGGAGTGGTTTTGGCTTGTAATAATTTTGAAATTATCGATTTAGGAGTGATGGTTTCGCCCGAAAAAATAATTCAAAAAGCTGTTGAAGAGAAAGTTGATATTATTGGGTTGAGCGGACTTATCACGCCCTCTTTGGATGAGATGGTTTATGTGGCTAAGGAAATGGAAAGATTAAATATTTCTATTCCACTTTTAATTGGAGGAGCAACCACTTCGAAAGCCCATACAGCTGTTAAGATTGCTCCTGAGTTTACTCATACTGTAGTTCATGTGAACGATGCTTCAAGAGCTGTAAGAGTTGTCGGAAATCTTCTCCAAAAAGATATAAAAGAAGAATATTCTAAGAATATGAAAGAAGAATACGATAAGCTAAGAAAAGGTTATTTAAACCGAAGCCGAGAAAAAACATATTTGTCTATTAAAGAAGCGCGAAAGAATAAATACAAAATCAATTGGAATGACTATACTCCTGTAAAGCCCAATTTTATTGGTATAAATACAATAGAAGTCGAATTAACGGAATTGGTGAATTATTTTGATTGGACACCCTATTTCCGTTCGTGGGAGCTCTTCGGGAAATTTCCCGATATTTTAAAAGATAAAATTGTGGGTGCTCAGGCTACGGATCTATTTAGAGAGACTCAAAGTATGTTGGAAAGGATTGTTTCAGAAAAGTGGTTTAAAGCCAAGGCTGTTTATGGAATTTTTCCAGCAAATACAGCAAATGACGATGATATTCAACTTTTAACCAATCACCAGCCCCCTATACACCTATTGACCCTTCGACAACAATCTCAAAAGAGTGGCAGTGTTCCAAACTTAGCTTTAGCAGATTTTATTGCACCTAAAGAATCAGGAAAAACAGATTATATAGGCTGTTTTTGTGTGAGTACAGGATTCGGAGTCGAAGAAAAAGCCAAAGAATTTGAAAAAAGTTTAGACGATTATAATTCGATAATGATAAAAGCATTAGGAGATAGGTTAGCTGAAGCTCTAGCAGAATATCTACATCAAAAAATCCGCAAAGAAATTTGGGGATATGCCCCCGACGAAACCTTAAATAATGAAGAACTGATTGGCGAGAGTTATAAAGGAATTCGACCAGCTCCAGGTTATCCTGCGTGTCCTGACCATTTAGAGAAAAAAACGATTTGGGAGCTTCTTAAAGTTGAAGAAACCATAGGAGTAAAGCTCACCGAAAGTTTAGCGATGTTCCCTGCTTCTTCTGTATCAGGCTATTATTTTGCAAATCCTGAAAGTAAATATTTTGGGCTGGGAAAAATAAAAAAAGATCAAGTTCAAGATTATGCCCTACGGAGAGGAATTTCTGTTGAAGAAGCAAGAAAATGGTTAGCCCCTACTATAGCAGATTAAAGTAGCCATCCTATCGGATACCTTATTGGTCAGATTTCCTTTGAGTTTAAGGTTTTAAAATTAAAGTATAAATAATGAAAGTTACAGAACATATAGAAAAAGCAAACGGCAAGCCTTTATTTTCATTTGAGATATTACCCCCTTTAAAAGGACAAAATATTCAATGTATATTCGATAGCATCGATCCGTTGACCGAATTTAAACCGCCTTTTATTGATGTGACATATCACAGAGAAGAATACGAATACAAAGAATTGTCAAATGGGTTTTTGCAAAAGAAAACGGTCAAAAAGCGCCCTGGAACAGTTGGTATTTGTGCTGTAATTCAGAATAAATATAAGGTTGATGCCGTTCCTCATATTTTATGCGGAGGATTTACTAAAGAAGATACCGAGAATTTTTTGATTGATTTGGATTTTTTGGGAATTAAAAACGTAATGGCTTTGAGGGGAGATGCAGTAAAGAATGAGATTTATTTTAAACCCGAAAAAGAAGGGCACGCTTACGCTTCAGAATTGGTTACTCAGATTTCAAATCTCAATAACGGGATTTATTTAGACGAAGAGTTGCAAAATTCCACCAATACTGATTTTTGTATAGGAGTAGCAGGTTATCCCGAAAAACATCTAGAAGCTCCGAGTTTTGAAAGCGATATTCATTTTTTGAAAAAGAAAATTAAAAACGGAGCAAGCTATATTGTAACCCAGATGTTTTTTGACAATCAAAAATATTTTGACTTCGTTAAAAAATGTAGAAACGAAGGAATAACCGTACCGATAATTCCTGGGTTAAAGCCCATTGCAACCAAAAAACAGCTGAATATCATTCCGCAACGATTTAAGGTGGATTTACCCGATAATTTAGTTTATGAAATTATAAAAACCACAGACAACGAAGCTATTAAGCAGATAGGAGTAGAGTGGTGTATAAATCAATCCAAAGAATTAATAAAATCAGGGGTTCCTGTTTTACATTATTACTCCATGGGAAAGTCTGACAATATTAGAAAAATAGCTGAAGAGGTGTTTTGATATTAAAATAGCGGAATGTTAATTTTATTTTAAATAATCAGTGATTATTTTCAGAAAAATCCTGAAAAGTGTATTTTCGTATCCGATGAAACTAAAAGCAATAACTTTATTATTCTTTTTTATCTCCTTTCTTGCTTTGCCAACAGTGTTGAGCAGAGTTGCTAATGATGTGGATGTCTCTGCAGCGTATACACTTGCTGAAGAAGAAGAAAACCACAACAATAATATCTCTGAAGTTTTTAGTGACTTTACCTCAGAGTCAAACGAAATAATTTTCGGTTTTTTAGGCCTGAAACAAGAAAGGATAACAGCAGAGTTTTTGTCGAAACACGACAATATTTTTTCCTCAATATTTTCTCCACCTCCCGAACAAAAATTAGTGTAATTCTATAATCTGAATTTATTTAGATTATAGTTTTTATAGCTTAACCATTAGGTTAGGTTATGATTGTTATTGTTTTGATTTTGAAATCATTACACAAATATCATTTTACGCTAATTTATATAAAAATGTCAAAAAAAATAAATTTTTTTGCCAATCTGAAGTATGATTTTTCTTCGGGTTTGGTTGTGTTTTTGGTAGCTCTTCCGTTGTGTTTAGGAATCGCAATGGCTTCGGGAGCACCCTTATTTTCAGGAATCATAGCAGGAGTAGTTGGGGGGATTGTAGTAGGTTATCTCTCCAACTCTCCTATAAGCGTTTCTGGTCCTGCGGCTGGATTAACAGCCATTGTGCTTTCAGCAATTCTATCATTAGGCTCCTTTGAGGTTTTTCTTACCGCTGTTTTTTTGGCTGGATTAATCCAACTCGTGTTAGGATTCTTAAAGGCTGGAGCCATATCCAATTATTTTCCGAACAATGTAATCGAAGGAATGCTTGCAGGTATCGGGATTATAATCTTTCTAAAACAAATCCCGAAAGCATTGGGCTCAGATGTTGAAGTAGGAAACGGATTAGCTGTTTTTTCGGACATCGCTATGGCATTTACTCAAATTCAACCTGGGGTAGTGATTATAACAGGAGTTTCTTTGCTAATTATTTTGATGTGGGATAGGATAGAAGTTCTTAAAAAGATAAAATTATTACCTAGTGCTTTGGTTGCTGTTATTATAGGAACATTGTTAAACGAAGTTTTCAAACTGACGGGAAGTCCTCTAGCCATTACATCCTCTAAATATCTAGTAGAACTACCTGTAGTTACTAATATATCCGATTTTAAAGAAATTCTTATTTTGCCTGATTTTCTGAATTTTTCGGAGGGAATGAATTTTTCGAGTTTTGCCAATAAAGAAGTTTGGACAGTAGCTATTACTATTGCTATTGTAGCTTCGATTGAAACACTTTTGTGTATTGAAGCAGCAGACAGAATGGATCCTCAAAAGCGCCTGACAGACACTAATTTGGAACTGAAGGCACAAGGAACAGGAAACTTAGTGAGTTCACTTTTAGGTGGTCTTCCGATGACTTCTGTAGTGGTGCGTTCTTCTGCGAATGCCAATGCAGGAGCCAAATCAAAAATGTCTGCTATTATACATGGTTTTTTACTGCTTATAAGTGTACTTTCAATCCCTTTTTTACTCAACAAAATTCCGTTAGCTGTTCTTGCAGCTGTATTGTTGGTAATTGGCTATAAACTTGCAAAACCAGCTGTTTTCAAGCATTTTTTCCGTAGAGGAAAATACCAGTTTACGCCTTTTATTGTGACCATTATAGCAGTAGTATTTACTGATTTATTAACAGGAGTTGCGCTAGGGATGATTATCAGTATATTTGCTGTTTTGAGAGGAAATATGAAAAGGGCATACTATTTTCGTAAAGAAGAATACGAAGATGGAGATGTAATACATATTCATTTGGCACAAGAGGTCTCGTTTTTAAACAAAGCTGCCATATTGTTTACCCTTGATGCCATTCCCGAAGATTCAAAAGTGATTATAAATGCTTCGGATACGGTTTATATTGCTCACGATATCTTGGATAGTATCAAAGAATTCCGGGATATTCGTGCTCCCCTTCGAAATGTAGATGTTACACTTATCGGATTTAAAGAAGAGTATGATTTGGACAATACAGAAACGGATATAAGAAAAGTTTCTATAGAGCATGATTTGTTGATGAAACACAGAAAAAGACATAAAACCTCTAGCCAAGTAATCACAGAAATTCAAAATAAATAATAAAACTAAATAAACAATATCATTATATATGTCAGATTTTTATAAGCAAATAATAGAAAACAATAAGAAATGGGTTGAATCAAAATTAGCTTTAGACCCTGAATTTTTTAATAAACTAAAAGATACACAATCGCCTCCGCTTTTATGGATAGGTTGCTCAGACAGTAGGGTTCCTGCAAACGAAATTATCGGAGCTCAACCTGGAGAAGTTTTTGTACACCGAAATATTGCTAATATGGTTATTCATACAGATATGAATATGTTGAGCGTGTTAGACTATTCGGTAAATGTACTTAAAGTTAAACATGTAATTGTCTGCGGACATTATGGTTGTGGGGGAATAAAAGCAGCGATGGGCAGAAGTTCTGTCGGAATTATTGATAACTGGATACGTCATATAAAAGACAGTTATAAGTTTCGCAAAAACGATATCGAATCTATCGAAGACGAAAAAGAACGCTTTGATAAGTTTGTAGAATGGAATACCAAGCAGCAGGTACTTAATTTATCAGTTACTTCTATTGTTCAGGAAGCTTGGAGTAGGGGACAAGAACTATCGGTCCATGGCTGGGTGTACGGGTTGGATACAGGATTAGTAAAAGATCTCGATGTGACCTTTAGTTCGCATGATGATATCCGCAATAGCAGTGTGTATAAATTAGATTTTGAATAAATACAATAAAAAACGGGAGTAAATGCTCCCGTTTTTTATTATATTATTTATTTTTATTTGCCTTTATCATTGCTTCTAACATATCCCACATCTGGTCAGGGATGGCTTCAAGCAGGTTAAATTGGCCTGCACCTTTGAGCCATTCTCCTCCATCAATAGTAATAACCTCTCCGTTTAAATAAGCTGAAAAATCAGAAACCAAATAAGCCGCCAAATTAGCTAACTCTTGGTGGTCACCAACTCTTTTTAACGGAACTTTTTTGGCTAAGTCAAACTTGTCTTTTAAATCTCCAGGCAAAAGTCTGTCCCAAGCTCCTTTAGTTGGAAATGGACCTGGAGCGATTGCATTAGTGCGGATTCCGTATTTTGCCCATTCAACAGCTAAGCTTCTGGTCATGGCCAGCACACCTGCTTTGGCAGTAGCACTCGGTACGACATAAGCTGAACCTGTCCAAGCATAAGTGGTCACGATATTTAAAATATTTGTATTGGATTGCTTGGTATTTATCCAGTGTTTTCCAATAGCAAGCGTACAATTCTTGGTTCCTTTTAATACGATATCAATAATAGTATCAAAAGCATTGGCAGATAATCTTTCGGTAGGAGAAATAAAATTCCCTGCTGCATTATTAAGCAAGATGTTCACTCTTCCGAAAGTGTCTAAAACCTGTTTTAGCATAGCTTCTACTTGGTCGTAGTGGCGCACGTCACATTGTACTGCTAGACATTTGCCGCCTGTTTGAGCTTCTAACTCTTGGGCTGTATGTTGTAGTTTTTCTAAATCCCTAGAAGTAATAGCGACTTTGGCTCCTAGTTCCAAAAAGTATTTCGTCATTGATTTTCCAAGACCACTACCTCCACCAGTAACAACAATTACTTTATCTTCAAGAGCTCCGTCACGAAGCATTTTTTTAGTGAAATCCATATAGTTGTGATATAAACTATAAATATAAGTTTTTTTAGAGCAAATCAAAAATATTATCTGCTCAAAATGCCTTTAGAACATTTTTATTAATAGGTATACAAGTCCAGCTACTACGGCTGAAATCGGAATGGTGAGTATCCAAGCCCACAGAAGTTTAATAGTCACTCCCCAACGTACTGCAGATACGCGTTTGGTGGCTCCAACCCCAATGATACTCCCTGTAATAGTGTGCGTGGTAGAGACAGGAATTCCGAAATGCTCTGATACATATAAGGTCATAGCCCCTGCAGTCTCAGCACTTACTCCTTCAAGCGAAGTTACTTTGGTTATTTTAGATCCCATTGTCTTTACGATTTTCCAACCTCCACTCATGGTTCCGAGTCCGATAATAATAAATGAAGTTAACGGAACCCAGCCCCATTGTTCTACAAACATTCCGAATTGATCAGCTGTTGCTATCCATTCGGTATGACCTGCATCAACGTGATAAAAAATAACAGCTGCTCCGATAATTCCCATTACTTTTTGAGCATCGTTCGCTCCGTGTCCCAAACTGAATAAAGCAGAAGATACCAGTTGTAAACGTCTGAACCATCTATCGGCTTTGTGTGGAGTCGTCTTCCGGCAAATCCACATAATAAGTACTGTGAGTAGGTGGGCTATAAAGAAACCAATAGCAGGAGCAAGGAATATAAAAACTACAATAGGTATTACTTTTGCATAGTTCACTACTGCATTTAAGTCTCCAGAAACTTCATAGGCACGCATTAGAGCAGCCCCAATAAATCCCCCGATAAGTGTATGTGATGACGATGAAGGTATACCAAATTTCCAAGTGAGTAAATTCCATAAAATAGCGGCAATAAGTCCCGCAAAAATTACTTCAAGCGTAATCAAATCTTGGCCATTGCTGGTCATCGGGTGGACTGTTTTGGCTATGGTATTACCGATTTTAAATTCTCCAATCCAATATTTGGAGATAAAATAAGCCATAAAGTTGAAAAAAGCGGCCCATAATACGGCCTGGAAAGGAGTTAAAACCCGTGTAGCTACAATAGTAGCAATGGAGTTGGCTGCATCGTGAAAACCATTGATAAAATCAAATATAAAGGCTAATACGATAATTATGATTAGTAGAGTAAAACTATCCATTAATACAGACTTTAAGGTTGATTATTAAGAATATTTTACAACAATAGTTTCTAGTACGTTGGCTACATCTTTACATTTGTCAGACGCATCTTCTAGAGCAGTAAGAACTTCTTTGTATTTGATAATTTTAATAGCATCGGTTTCGTTTTCAAAAATATCCATTACGGCATTGTCAAAAACGGTATCTGCTTTACTTTCTAATTTAGCAATCTTTTTACAAGCGACCGTAACTCTTTGAAGGTTGTTGTGCTCTTTAAGATCAGTTATTGCTCTTTGAATAAGCTGACAAGCCTCAAGGTTAATTTCGGTTAGCTTTCGGATTGATTTAGTAATCTTTTCTACTTGATACATCTTCATTCTACTGGCAGAACCATGTAAGAAGTCGGTTACATCATCAATTGATTTCATCAAAGAGTGGATATCTTCTCGGTCAAACGGAGTAAGAAAGTTCTTACTTAATTCGATATTGGTTTTGTGAGTGATATCATCAATAGATACTTCGAGTTGTTCTATTTTCTTAAAATATTCCTCTCTTTCTCCTTTAGGAGCGTTTACGGCTTCGTTCAGAGCAAAAGCTAACTCTACTAAATCAGAAGATGCTTTCTCAAACAAAGGGAAAAATTTTTTGTCTTTTGGAGTTAAGAGTTGGAAAATGTCGTTTATTGAAAATGCCATTTTTAAATTGTTTTAAATTTTTGACAAAGGTATTTCAAAAAGGGTTATGTTTTGAAATGCAATGTTAAGTTAATATTAACTCAATGTTATCAAATTTAATAAATAGTAAACTTATAGGGGGTGTCAAATATAATTTTTACAATTTAATAGCAAGAGAACATTTAGGGCTGTTACAAAGTTAAGAAAAAGTAGAATTGATTCTAATTTATTGTTTAATAATGTAATAGATCAATTTTTAAAAACATAATTGATGATATTAGCTCCCATTTTCAGAGCTTTTGTTCTTACTTCTTCTGGATTGTTATGTACTTCTGCATCTTCCCATCCGTCTCCCAAATCAGTTTCGTAAGTATACAAACAAATTAGCTTTCCGTCTTTAAAGAGCCCAAAGGCCTGTGGAGGTTTATTGTCGTGTTCGTGAATTTTCGGAATTCCATTCGGAAAAGCATAGGGTTCCTTAAACAGTAGATGTTCTTTAGGTATTTCTACAAGATCTATTTCGGGGAAAATTCTTTTTAATTCGCGTCGGATATACTCATCCATCCCATAATTGTCATCGATATGCAGAAATCCACCACCTAGTAAGTATTTGCGTAGGTTTTGAATTTCAGCATCCGAAAACACAATATTTCCGTGGCCTGTAATATGAATAAAAGGATACAAAAACAGCGCACTACTTGATAATTCAACCGTAATAGGTTTAGCTTGAATTTTAGTTCCAATATTCTGATTACAGAATTGTATGAGATTGGGTAACGAAGTAGGGTTGGCATACCAGTCGCCGCCACCCGAATACTTAACCAATGCAATCTCTTGTGCATTAACGTTTAAATTAAAGAAAAGGACTAAAAAAAGTAAAAACCGATATTTCATGCTTTTGGTATTAAAAAGAAAAAGGCTACCAAAGGTAACCTTTTTTCGTAAAATTTAATAGATGTTATTTGTTGTAAACAGATTCTTTTTTGAAATGTTTAGTCAGTAAATAATAAACAACCGCTCTGTATTTGTTTTTGTTGGATTTTCCGTATTGTTCTATTACAGCATTCATAGCTTTGTCTAAATCAGCTGAATCTTTAAGCCCCAATTTTTTGATAAGAAAATTGCTTTTTACTCGATCAAGCTCTGCTTGGTCAGTACCCGCAACTGTTTCTGCATCGGCCTTATAGATAGAGGGACCAAGTCCGATAACTACTTTAGTAAGCAAGTCCATATCGGGAGTTACTTTTACTTTGTCTTTTAGATCTGCCGCATATTTAGCGATCATCTCGTCTCTTTTACTCATAATAGTGTGTTTTAAGGTTTTGCGTTATTTTGTTATATTGTTTCAAAACTAAACATATTTTTTTATAATTCCTAAAATTTGCAATCGATGGAGGCTCGGTTATAATTAGAATTTACATGAGGTATATAGTGTCATTTTTTCATAACTTTGACGTCATTATTAAATTATAAATCATACGAGATGAAAAAATTTCTAACTCTTATTTTCCTACTGCCCGTATTGAGCTGTGCCGAATTACAACAAATTGCTGAGCAACTTCCACAATCTAATATAGACATCAGTCAAGGTCTTAAAGAAGCTCTTAACAAAGGAATTTCAGAACAAGTAACTAAGTTAACAGCTACAGACGGATTCTTTAAAAATGAAATGGTAAAAATTTTGTTGCCAGAAGAACTCCAGAAAGTAGATAAAACCCTGCGTGATATAGGGCTTTCATCTCTTGCAGACGAAGGACTAAAAGTACTTAACAGAGCGGCTGAGGATGCTGTTAAAGAGGCTACTCCTATATTCGTAAATGCCATTAAAGAAATGACCTTTAATGACGCTCGTAATATTTTGATGGGAGCGGATAATGCAGCTACTACTTATCTTCAAAACTCCACTTCAAAAGCGCTATACACTAAATTCAGCCCCGTAGTTAATAATTCTTTGAGCAAAGTAGGAGCAGATAAGGTTTGGACCGATATTATTAATAGATATAATAAAGTTCCTCTTGTCAAAAAAGTAAACCCTGATCTTACGGATTATGTAACCAACCAAGCCATGCAAGGCGTATTTACGATGGTTGCAGTAGAAGAAAAAAACATACGTACAAACGTAAATGCAAGAACTTCAGAAGTACTCAAAAGAGTTTTTGCTATGCAGGATAACAAATAACGCATCAAAATAAGTGTCTTTAAATCATTCTCATAGTTCCGAAAATAAAGCTGTAAAAACTATTTACTTTAGTATTTTCGGCAATCTGTTATTAGCTGGAATCAAATATTTAGCAGGAGTTTTTGGGAATTCTTATGCGCTTATAGCAGATGCAATCGAATCGGCCACAGATACCTTTTCTTCTATTTTGGTATTAGTCGGATTAAAGTATGCCAATCGTCCGGCTGATGAGAACCATCCGTATGGACATGGTAGGATTGAACCATTAATTACGTTTTTGGTAGTAGGTTTTTTGATTGTATCGGCTATTTTTATAGCAGTAGAAAGTATAAAAAACATCCAAACTCCTCACGATCCTCCCAAGACATGGACGCTTATTGTTTTAGGAATCATTATCTTATGGAAAGAAATATCCTATCGCATTGTAATGCAAAAAAGCAAAGAAATCGGTTCGTCATCACTAAAGGCAGATGCGTGGCACCATAGGAGCGATGCCATTACATCGGTTGCTGCTTTTATCGGGATTTTGATTGCTTTGGTGATGGGAAAAGGTTACGAATCGGCAGATGATTGGGCGGCTTTATTGGCTGCTGGGTTTATTTTGTACAACTGTTACCTTATATTTCGCCCTGCATTAGGCGAAATTATGGACGAGAATATGTATGAAGACCTCATCGAATTAATCCGACAAAAATCAATTGAAGTCACAGGCGTCATTGCCATCGAAAAGTGCTTTGTCCGGAAGGTAGGAATGACCTATCAAGTGGACTTACACGCTATAGTAGATGCCCAAATATCCGTTCTTAAAGGACATGAAATAGCTCATAATCTCAAAGACTATCTGCTTCACCAATTACCCGAAATAGCCAATGTGTTGGTACATATAGAACCCAACAGCGTAGTAGTTGATAGTTTACTAAAAACAGACACAGATGAAAAAAGCATTTGAATTTTTAGACCAGGTACGAGAAAATAATAACCGAGAATGGTTTGCACAACACAAATCAGAATATGATTTGATTGTTAAACAAAACAAAGTCTTTTTTAATCAGATTTATTCAGAACTCCAGAAACACGACAGCCTTGAAGGGATTCATATTTTTAGAATTTATAAAGACGTTCGTTTTTCGAAAGATAAGTCTCCTTATAAGACTAATTTTGGTGCGGGATACTCTAGAACTAAACCTTTGTTAAGAGGCGGGTATTATGTTCATTTAGAACCCCAAAACAGTTTTGTTGGAGGAGGTTTTTGGGCTCCCAACAATCAAGATTTGATGCGTCTTCGCAAAGAATTTGAAATGGACGCCTCTGAAATCAAAAAGATTGTGTCAGACAAAACCTTTGTTAAGTATTTTGGAGAGCTCCAAGGAGAAGATGGAGTTAAAACGGCGCCTAAAGGTTTTGACAAAAACCATCCCGATATTGATTTGATTAAGAAAAAACAATATGTGGTGATGAGAAAGTTCTCGGATCAAGAAGTGTTAGCTGATAGTTTCTCGAAGGAGGTACTCAACACCTTTTTGGCTATGCGCCCGTTTTTGGATTATATGAGCGAGGTACTCACAACCGACCTAAACGGAGAGTCTTTGTTTTAAATAAAAAAGAAAAGCATCGAAATATAAATTTGGATGCTTTTCTGACACAAAATGAAAAAAGTAAGTTTTATTTTTAATTAAATGTTCTTTCTAACGCCTGTGCATTCGGAAAGAGAATATTGTTTTCGAGATGGATATGTTTGTGCAAATCCTGTTCAAATTCTTCTAACATCATAAATGCAGTTCTATAAGTGGTACAACCATCAGCAGGAGGGATGTAGTTATTAGTCAGGCGAGCAATTTCTCTAAATCGGTCTCCTTCGGTATCATGCTCGTGCTTCATCATTTCGATTGGATTATCCACCGTTCCAAAATGAGGCTTTTCGAGTGGCTGATTTGTAATACGAGCGTTTACCATTTTGCGGATAAACGGAAAAAGTATCAACTCTTCTTTTTTTAGATGAGCAGCTAAATCTTGAGCAGACTCTTTGAATAATTCATTTATTTCAAAAAGTTCAGGATGCCTTTCTCCGTGAACCTTACATAATTTAGATAGAAATAACAATATAACAGGTGTTTTGTCTTCGATATATCTGTGATGTGTTTTTTCGATGTAATCTGCTAGCAAGTCCATGGGCCACGATTTAAAATCAATGGTGGAATCTCCTTTTTGATTGATAATTTCGTTGAGTTCGCTCGCCAATACTGTAATATCAAGTGATTTTTTATCACTGATTTCTTCTAGAGTACGATGTCCTTTGCAACAAAAATCAATTCCTTTTTTAGAAAACAAAGCTGCCGTCCTGAAATCGTTAGCAACAATTTCTCCTATAGTTGTTTTTGGTGAAATTTCCATAATCAATTAGTTTATTCTGCAATAATAATTCCTCTCATAATAGCATAGTGCCCCGGAAAACTACATAGATATTCATACGTTCCTGGCTCATCAAGGGTGAATTCAACAGTGTCTGATTCTCCTCCTCCGATTACTTTGGTATGAGCAATAATGCTTGCTTTTTCAGATTCGGGAATATACTCTGTATCTGCAGCTAGAGTTGCTTTTTCTGCGAAACCAATAAAATCAACCCCTTGTTGGAGTAGTATAAAGTTGTGTCCCATTACGTTTTTGGCCATTTTTCCCGTATGTTTTAGTGTCAAAACGATAGGTTCTCCGAGAGGTACTTTAATTTCTTTTTTGTCAAATTGCATCTGGTCGTTACTCTGAAGAGTAACCGAAAAGCGGGTGTCTTCTGCTACGAGTTCTGCATGTTGATGCGTTTCGGGTGTTACCTCAGTTTTAGGAGAATTGTCTTTGCAAGCTCCCATCAAAACCAAGCCCAATAATACAGTACTTTTCAAAAATAATCTTTTCATAATTGTATGATTTAAGAGTGAATATTGTTTTTTTAAATTTTTGATAAAATTATACTCTATAAGTCCTATTTTTTATGACCTGAATCATAGCCAGTTAATTTAACGTTTAGATAACAAATTCTATATTCAGATAAATATTTCTTCCGCTTCTCGGAATGTTGTTCCAATCGGCAAAAGTGGTGTAATAGCGGTCAAAAATATTTTCAATTCCCGCTTTTAAATTCAGCGATTTATTTTCGAATTTAAACCCGTAACCTGCATTGAGACCAAAAATGATGTATTGCTCTGTGTTATTTTCTCCATAGAAGGGAGCATAGCGGTTGTGTTTTGCATTTCCGTTGGCCGTAACTTGAGCTATTAATTGGGAGTTTAAATAGCTAAGGATAAGCGAATAACGAAAAGGGCTTATAAATGGTAGATTATGACCATCGTTTCCTTTCCCGCAACTATAAACCAATTGTGCTTCAGCCTTAAAATCGTTTAAAAAGTAATATTCAACAGTGTAATCGGTTGTCCAAATAGAGGCATAATCCAAAGCTGTATAGCGCTTTGTTCCGATAGCTCCAATGGTCATCGGAAGCACAGAATTGTCTACTCGCCCTACAATATAATTCCGAATATGAAAATAGGAACTCGATAGTTTGGAGTGAAGTTTGCTAGAATGATAATGGATAGAAGCATTTATTTCGTACGATTTTTCATTAGACAAATATGGATTTCCTATATAATCATACAAATCATTACTGTTATAGAGATAAAATCCGTAACCTTCTGATACAGAAGGGGCGCGTTCTCCGTAGGCTAAACCAAAATTGTAAGTCCATTTATCCAGTAAGAACAAGTAATTTCCTGAAATGCTTTTTACTATTCGGTTTTTAGTGTCGTTCATCTCTGGATAAAAAATACGAAGGCTCGACAAGCCAAAATCGTCAGCTACTTTATTGGTATGAAATCCGATATTAGCAGAAAACTTTACTTCATTTCTCTCATCCAAACGGTATGAATCTCCCGCAGATAAACCATTATAGAGTGTTCGTATGTCAGGCCACGTGTACATAAACATCAGGTTTTCGTTTGGATTATTCGGATACATGGTCATTTCGGCTACCGATTTGTTGTAAAACGCATTGAGATTGACCCAGAAAAGATGTTTTTGATAACTTCCTTTTATTTTAGAATACATTCCGTAAGTCTCCGACCAACCTGGCATATCCATATGGATAGGAACATCTGGACGTTTGGTATCATCCATCGTATGGGTAATAGAGTTGTAATATACTTTGGTTTCCCAATTTTCAAAAGTATCGGACACAAAAAGGTATTCGTATTTTAGAGAAGCAATAATTGCTTCAGCCAGCGATACATCCATAGGCAAGGCAGGATAACCAATATCGGTTGCTTTGTCATAAATAACGGAAGCTTCTATAAGTTTGCGCTTGCTAAAAAAATAACCCAATGTTCCCGAAGCATTATACTTGGTAAACTGCGAAAAAGGGACTTCACGATTTTTGCCTGCTTTATAATTTTCGGCATTGCGATACATAAAATTAGTCTGAGCATACCACAAACTGTCGTTATAACCTACCGAAGCGCCTATTATTTTGTGTTGATTATTAGTTTCGTATCCGCTAATTACTCTTGTGTTTCCTCCCAGTGGTTGTTTGCTCAAGGCGATTCTTTTTAAATCTAAAGTTCCTCCGATGGTAGCTCCGTGGCTATTGCCTTGTTGACCCGAAATAACTTCTGCTTTTGACAAATTGGCTACTTCTACATAAGAAGTTACTGGATCCATTTTATCGGTACAAGCACCAAAAATACGCATACCGTCAATGGTGATTATAGTTCGCTCGGTAGCCATATTATTGATAAGCGGTTCCCAGGCATATCCACCTCTTTTGACCATATTTATCTTAGGAGATTTTTCTAAATACTCATCAAGAGTAGATAGTGATTTAGCCTGTTTATGATGTAGCGATTGATTGTTTCCTGTGATTAGGATTTGGTCTATCTCAAGATTTAGGTCTATACTGTCAGTTTTATTTTCTTGGGGATAGGCGCCTATTCCCAAGAAAATAAAAATCCACAAAATTGTGATTTTACTTTTCATTATGGATATATTTAGAATTCTACTTCTAGATATAAACTGCTCGATTGGTTTTCTTCAGAGACTTCTTCACCTTTTAGGACTTGATTTAGCTCATTCAAAAGTTGCAAGTTTATTTTCCAGTATCCTGTCATTGTGAGGGATAATTTTCCGTAATAAAAACCATCTCCTTTTTGAGTTAAATCCACATTATTAGGCGAACCGTGATTTCCCATACTTGGCATTCTCGGATCTATTTTAACGGTATAATTATCCACTACAGAAAAGTTCATCCTATTTTCCATTTTAAACAAACCCACTACCATATCATTTAGGGCAACAGTAGGAGAAGAAGGCTCGATAAGAGCCATGACATAACGCTCGTTATCCGTTCCTATAAATGATGTTACACGCTGTTTATTTGAGGGATCTACCCATATAGTTTCGGTTACCGAATACTCATTCTGGTCAACAGAATAATCAATAGTCAACTCCCAATATTCAGAACCGTGTGATGCCATCTGAAAAATGATATATCCGTTATAGAGAGTTTGTTTTCCGATAGTTTTTGCAACCTCTGACTTGGGACAGGAATGTTGCATACTTGTCATATGCATTACCGGATTCCAACTTACTGAAGCATCAGTTATATAATTGTCGGTGTTTTTATTTTTAATACGCATTGCAATAGCATTGTATCCTTGCTCTAAAAGTCCGTTTTTAGAGTATAACTCTATGATATGTGTTGGGTTTGATAGTTCTTGTATTTTAATCAGTCCGTTTAATTCATCGGTAGTTATAGGGTTTGTATTGTCGTTCGAAGAACAAGAGAAGGTTACTATTGCTACAAGAAAAAGTGCTAAATATTTTAAGGTTTTCATTTTGATATATTTTAATTTTAGACATACGAGGTTGGGTTTTGATGATATATAATCATTCAAAACCGCTGATTTAAATAAATAAAAAGGTCTAAAATGTAGCGGGAGGGCGGAAGAGGAAGTCCACCGTGAGGTGAAAATACAAATTCAGATAAAACAAGTATTCTTTGTTTATTGTTTTATATTTTATTCTGAGAGTAAAAGGCTGAATTACTTCGAAAAACAAATGCGAAAACTCGATTAGAGGTCGGTTATTCTTATCGGTCGAAAAAGGATTTTCAGAACCAGAGGCTTTCGAAAGTTCCTTTTTGAGGTGGCAGGCTCCATTACACTCGAGTTCTGGGGTTTCTTTATTCTCACATAACTCAGTAACAATATAATCATAAAACACTATGTATTCCACAATCGGTAAAACCGGTTTGAAGACAATAAATAATGAAAATATGATTATAAAATTTTTCAAGTGTAGAAATTTAAACCTCCCACAAAAATAGACTACAAACATACTCTATTTTTATGACTTTGGTCATAGAACTGTGCGATTTATAACACTCAAATAAAACTCCCTAAAAAAAAAATCAATAAAGTGATAAATATCATTTTTTAGGTCAAAAAATTTAAAGACTTTTCGAGTCTAACTTATTGATATATAATAAATTGTTTTTTATTCAATTATGACTCTGGTCATAAAGTTGAGTGAAAAATAGACGGAATTTTGCTGTATTAAACTTTAACAAGTGTTTTAAAAACTAAAAAAGATTCAATTATTATGAAAAAGCTAGCACTACTTATTTTTTTATCACTTTTTGTTTTTTCATGTGGTAAAAAAGGGGACTCTAAAGAAGACTTTTCAACGTCTACTTCTACTGAAACTACATCTACTTCGGATTATGATCCTAACAGAGGATTGGGTAAACATCAAGATATAGAGTTACCTCCAAGTTTGGATGTTAACATGGCAGCTCTAGGACAAAAAGCAGCGGGTACTAAATGTCTTTCTTGTCACAAACTCAATAGCGAACGCTTGGTTGGACCAGGATGGGAAGGAGTGACTGAAAGACGAACTCCTGAATGGATTATGAACTTTATAACCAATCCAGATCCTATGATTGATGTAGATCCAGAGCTACAATCGCAGTTAGAAATTTGTTTGGTGCGTATGCCTAATCAAAACATTTCAGATGATGAGGCTCGTCAGATTCTAGAATATATGCGTCAGAATGACGGACTTAAATAACAAAACAACATTTAATAGCAACTTAATTCTTTAACTTATGAAAAACAATTTAATAAAAGCGACCCTTGCTTTTTCTGTTTTAGCTTTTTTTGGAGCTTGTAAACCAAAGACAGCCTCTGATGCGGTAAGCGGAAACGCAGCTCAAAAAGTGTATGTAGCTCCTGGAGAGCATGACGAATTTTATTCTTTTACTTCTGGAGGTTTCAGCGGACAGGTTTCTGTTTACGGAATTCCTTCAGGGCGTTTACTAAAAGTATTACCCGTATTTTCGCAAGACCCCGAAACAGGTTACGGATATGGCGAAGATACCAAACCAATGTTGAACACCTCGCACGGGTTTGTTCCGTGGGGAGACCAACACCACTTGGCAGTTTCTCAAACCAACGGAGAATATGACGGAAGATGGTTGTTTGCCAACGAAAATAATACCCCTCGTGTGGCTCGTTTGAACCTGACCACTTTTACGACAGACGAAATCATCGAAATCCCTAATTCGGCAGGAAATCACTCTTCGCCATTTGTGACTGACAACAACGAATATGTAGTAGCAGGAACGCGTTTTAGTGTGCCTTTTGAAGATGTAAACGGAGATATTCCGATTAGCAGCTACGCAGATAATTTTAGTGGAGCTATCACATTTATAAAGGTAGATAAGCAAACGGGAAGAATGAATATCGACTTTCAGTTAAAAACTCCTCCCGTAAACTACGATTTGAGCCGTACCGGAAAAGGTGTCAGCAGCGGATGGTTTTTCTTTTCTACTTATAATACCGAAAAAGCCCATACTTTGTTAGAGGTAAATGCCTCTCAAAACGACAAAGATTTTATCTTGGCTGTTAACTGGAAAAAGATAGCGGAGTTAGTAAAACAAGGGAAAGGACGAAAAGTAAAGGCGAAATATGCACACAATATATATGACCACAATGCTCATTCGGCTACTTCTACTATTTTGAATGAGGTACATGTGTTGGATATCGAAGATTTAAAGGATGTAGCCTATTATATCCCTTGTCCAAAATCTCCGCACGGAGCAGATGTGGACCCAAGCGGTGAGTATATTGTAGGTAGTGGTAAACTAGCTTCGTTAATTCCTGTTTTTTCTTTCTCTAAAATGTTAAAAGCAATCGAAGAAAAGAAATTTGACGGAGACTTTGACGGAATTCCAGTATTGAACTACGAAACAGTATTACACGGAGAGGTTCAAAAACCAGGGTTAGGTCCTTTGCACACTGAGTTTGATGCAAACGGAAATGCTTATACTTCGTTCTTTGTATCTTCTGAAGTGGTAAAATGGAATATCAAAACACTTGAGGTAGTTGACAGACAACCTACTTATTATTCTACCGGACACTTAACAGTAGCAGGAGGAAATACCAAAAAACCTTTTGGTAAGTATTTAGTAGCGTGGAATAAAATTACTAAAGACCGCTATTTGCCAACAGGACCAGAGCTTGCACAAAGTGCTCAACTCTTTGATATCAGTGGCGAAAAGATGGAATTGCTGTTGGACTTCCCGACTATTGGAGAGCCTCACTATGCGCAAATTGTACCTGCTTCGCTACTTGTTGATAAACAAAAACGCATTTATGATATCAATGCCAATACGCACAAACACGTAGTTAAAAATGAAGATGACACTCGTATCGTTCGCAACGGAAACCGCGTAGATGTTTATATGACGCTTATCAGAACCCATATTTCTCCAGATAATATCGAAGGTATCAGAATGGGAGACGAGGTATACTTCCATATCACTAATTTGGAGCAAGATTGGGATTTACCTCACGGATTTGCTGTAATGGGAAATAACAATTCTGAAGTTCTGATTTTACCGGGAGAAACCCGAACAATGAAATGGGTTCCGACCAAAGTGGGTATTATACCGATGTACTGTACTGATTTCTGTAGTGCGTTGCATCAAGAAATGCAGGGTTATATACGCGTTTCGCCTGCAGGTAGCAACACTCCACTACGATACGGAACAGGAGATAAAGCTCCAAAAGCAGAATAACCTTTTTTAGAAACTTAAGAGAGTTGCTCCCCAAAAGGGGCAACTCTTTAAAAATATACAGATTATGAAATCAGTACACAACTCATTGCACTCCACCAATCGAATAATAGTCGGTATAGCTGGTGCTGTGTTGTTTATCGCGTTGTTTGTGCCTATCTGGCAGATTCAACTTACAGCACCTCAATATCCCGAAGGGTTAGAACTTTTTATCCACGCTGATAAATTAAGTGGAGATGTACAAATCATCAACGGATTGAACCATTATATCGGAATGAAAGAGTTGCACGAAAAAGATTTTATAGAATTCGTTGTATTGCCCTATATCATTGTTGCTTTGGGTTTGATTGCCCTGCTGACAGCAGTTGTCAATCGCAGAAAGATTTTCTTTTTGTGGCTTGCCTTTTTTGCTTTATTGGGTATTTTGACCATTGTACGTTTTTATTTTTGGTTGTCCGATTACGGACACAACTTAGATCCTACAGCACCTATCCAGGTTCCCGGAATGAGCTATCAGCCTCCAATGATTGGCTACAAAAAACTACTGAATTTCGGAGCTTATTCTATTCCTGCTATCGGGGGTTGGATAATGATTGGAGCGGTTTTAATGGCCGTTTGGGGATTGATATTAGAAATAAAATTTAAAAAGAAATAATATGAAACTAAAGGGATTATTAGGTATTTCGCTGTTAGTTGTGCTATTGCATTCCTGTAGCAAAGAGCCTAAACCGATTGAGTTTGGAGTGGATAATTGCGATCATTGCAAGATGAATATTAGCGATGTACGTTATGGTGCCGAACTGATAACGCAAAAAGGAAGAATTTATAAGTTCGATGATATGTATTGTATGAAAGCTTTTTTGCAGGAAGGAGTTGTAACCAAAAAACAAGTACATTCGCTCTGGTTGGTGGATTTTGTAGCCACAGAGCAACTGATTCCTGCCGAAAAGAGTTTTCTCTTGCACCATCCTGAGTTAAAAAGTCCGATGGGTTCAAATACAGCTGTTTTTGCCCACGAAGAAACTTGCCAACAATATCACGTTGAACATTCTGGAACTATACTATTATGGGAAGATTATTTCAATTCAAACTAATAGTTTTTTTGCTGGTTTTTTGCGGAGAAAGTGCGGTAGCCAATACGATTATTGTTAAGCCCAACAATCCGCAAAAAACCATCAAAAAGGCTTTTGAGCAAGCCCAAAGCGGAGATACTATTCTGATTAAAGCGGGGGTGTATCGCGAAGGTGCGTTGCACTTAAAAAAAGGGGTGACCATCATCGGAGAAGATTATCCGGAAATTGATGGCGAAAATAAGTACGAAAATTTATTAGTAGAACACGATGATGTGGTGATTAAAAACCTATTGTTTTCGAATTCAGGAAGTTCGAGTTTTAAGGATATTGCTTCCTTAAAAATCAAAGATGCTACAAGGGTACTCATCGAAAATTGCAGGTTCGAGAACAACTTTTTTGGGATTCACACTATCAATTCGAGTTATGTGTCGTACCTCAACAATCGCTTGATCTCAGGAAAGGTAAAAGGAAAACCTTCGGCTAACGGAATCCATATCTGGAAATCCAAATTTATGACCATTCAAGGCAATATTATCCAAGGACATCGAGATGCTATTTATTTGGAGTTTGTCGAAAGTTCGACTATTATCAATAATCAAAGCCTCGAAAATAAGCGGTACGGCTTACACTTTATGTTTTCGCATGACAATATTTTTAAGCATAATATTTTCAGAAAAAATGATGCAGGTGTGGCAGTGATGTACAGCAAGCGGGTACAGATGATCGAGAATGTATTTACGCAAAGCTGGGGAGGGGCGGCCTATGGTGTGTTGCTCAAAGAAATTGACGACAGCAAAATATTGCGAAATGAATTCAGCGAGAATACAATGGCCATTTATGGCGATGGTGCTAATCGAATCGAAATACGCGAAAACAAATTCCTCAAGAACGGATGGGCACTAAAAATCAATGCCAGTAGTACCGATGCGGTAGTTGTGAGCAACAACTTTTTTGGAAATACCTTTGATGTAGCGACCAACGGAAAATTAAAAGTAAAATCGTTTAACGGAAATTATTGGGACAAATACGAAGGCTATGACCTAGACAAAGACGGATTCGGCGATGTGCCTTATCATCCGTTGAGTTTGTTCTCGGTACTGGTCGAAAGAAACCAATCGGCAATGCTGTTATTCCGCAGTTTTATGATTACCCTATTAGATAAATCCGAACGAGTATTCCCTAGTATTACCCCTGATTATCTCAAAGATGAAACTCCATTAATGCGTCCTATAAAATTATGATAGAGATAAAGAATTTAAACAAGAAATTTGGTAAGCTCCACGTACTGAACAATGTTTCGGTAACGGCCAAGAAAGGAGAATGCATTGCTCTGGTAGGTCCGAACGGATGCGGAAAGACCACGCTTATTAAATCCTTTTTGGGGATGGTAGTTCCTGATAGCGGAAGTATTGAGTTTGACGGAACTTCGGTTTTAGGAGAATTCGAATACCGAAACCGAATTGGATATATGCCTCAAATCGGACGCTATCCCGATAATATGACCATTGGTCAGGTGTTTGAAATGGTTCAAGAAATCAGACAAAATCAAGAGGTGGACAAAGAGTTATATGAAGCTTTTAAGATTGAGGAGCTTGCCAACAAAAAGATGAGTACCCTTTCGGGAGGAACCACCCAAAAGGTAAGTGCTACTTTGGCTTTTATGTTTAAACCCGAAGTGTTGATACTCGATGAGCCCACCGCAGGTCTTGACCCATTGGCATCCGAGATACTCAAAGAAAAAATCATCAAAGAGAAAGAAAAAGGCAAGCTCATTCTGATTACCTCGCACTTGTTGAGCGAATTGGATGATTTGGTAAGCGAAATTATCTTTATGCAAGAAGGAAATATTGAATTTCATAAACCTGTACAGCAGCTAAAAGACGAAACGCAAGAAAGCAAACTCTCGAAAGCGATATCTAAAGTTTTAAAGTCAAACCAAAAATTATAGAACGATGAACAAAATCATTAAAATTATATTTTTAGACATAATCAAAAGCAAAATTATCATCGCTTATACGATAATGCTGGCTATTTTGTCTTGGAGCTCATTTGCCCTAGAAGACAACGCTACCAAAGGAATTCTCACTGTTTTAAACGTGATTTTGTTTACTGTTCCACTGGTATCTATTTTGTTTTCGACTATTTATATTTATAATAGCTCGGAGTTTGTCGAGATGTTGTTGAGTCAACCTGTAAAGCGCAAAAAGATATGGATAGGGTTATTCTCGGGCTTGTCGTTGAGTTTGATATTGGCATTTTTACTCGGTTCGGGAATTCCGCTAATGGTTTATTCACCTGATAAAGTAGGGGTAATGATGCTGGTGATGGGAAGCTTAATCAGTGTAGTTTTTACTTCGCTAGCTTGCTTGGCTTCGATTATGACCAGAGACAAAGCTAAAGGCATCGGAATAGCCATTATCCTATGGCTCTATTTTGCTCTGCTTTTTGACGGAATCGCTTTGTTTTTGTTGTTTCAATTATCAGAATATCCCATCGAAAATGCCATGGTAGCCATCACGGCTCTCAACCCGATTGATTTGGCACGGATTCAGATCTTATTAGAACTCGAAGTCTCTGCTATGATGGGTTATACGGGGGCTATCTTCAAAAAAGTACTCGGAACTTCTACAGGCTTAATTCTCTCTTTTGCATTGTTGTGCTTATGGTTTGTAGTTCCGTTTTGGATTTCGCTCCAAAAGTTTATCAAAAAAGATTTGTAAGGTTCTCAATATATTTTATTTCCTTGTCAGTTCTTGTGAAATTTCTGAAACGCAGTGTAAGAAATTTTGTATCGAGAAGCACTAAAAACAAACTAATTATTTAGGTTTAAACACTTTTGAACGGTTTTACATACATTCGACAGCTAGCAAGGACGAAAACAGGGGGGGTGTTGCAGACTTATTTGAGTCTTGTTCGAGAAATATAGGAAAAAAGACGTTGTACCGAACAACATTCTAAGAAAAGGCCCTATTTTAAAGGTAATGGTTATAAAGGTTTTAACCTACCCTCTAAAACATTACCTAAAAAAATAATAATAATTTTGGTCTTTAACTTTTATAAGTATATTTGATTTAATTATTTAAAAAATAAATGCAACTAAAACTCAAAAAAATTGCTCGAATCTTGCAGAATTGACAAGCTATGTATTTAAAACATGCGGGTATATATGAGTTAGGCGTAATTTTACCCACCAACCATGAAATTAACAGAATTATACAAATTAAGAAAGAATTTTACAATAATCGGATTAACGGGCAGAACTGGATCAGGTTGTACTCAAGTTGCTGAAATTTTATCTCAAGATTACGATATATTATCCAAAGGATTTAGAAATACCAAGGATTTTCAAAATCCAATTATAACCAGAAAACTTGAAATCTGTAAAAAATATTTATCTCATGGAGATAATTGGAGTCCTTTTGACATTATAAAGTATAAAAACGTCCTACTATTTTATATTATTGGTTTTATAGGCTTTGATGCGACTTTACTTTCTGATTTACTAAAACAAAATTATCGTGATGAAAAGGAAGCAAATGAGAATGAATTAGAGAAAATAAAAACAGATATATTAAAAATCTTAAAATCAAAAAGCATAGTCAAAGGTATTATTGCTTTAAAAAATGATTATCAAAAAATAAAAACATCTGAACAATTAAATGAATTAAACAATTTATTTTGGAGTGCAGAATTTCAAGAATTATCTTCTAATATTTTCAAAATTTTAGAAGATAATGGATATTATAAACGTACCTTATTTCTCCATTGGATAAGTTGTAACATCAGAAATAGTGGAGATCCAATCAATAAAAACAAGGTTAATGATATTCAATACATCTATAAAATATCTGAGTTGATAAATAGGTTGATTAAAGCCAGAAAATACTATAATGACAAGCTTAATAAGCCTACAAAAATTGTTATTGATTCTTTAAGGAATTCTTTAGAAATCATGTTTTTTAAAGAAAGATATTCTGCATTTTATATGATAGCGACAAAAGAAGGTAGTCATAAAAATAAGGAAGAAGTAATAAAGCGATTACCAACAACATTAAATTCTATAGAAAAGGAAAAGATTTCACAACAATTAATAGATTTAGATATAACAGAATATCAAACTAACGATTACTCTAAAGGCAAATTTGGGAGTCCAGATGTATACAATTGCATTCAAAAAAGCGAAATACATATTGTTAATAATTCTAATCAAAGTAAGTTAAACTCAGAAGACTTTTTTACAGTTCAGGAACAAATTTTAAAAATTATTTCACTAATCCTTCAACCAGGAATCATAACACCATCTGCAAGGGAAAGGTGTATGCAAGTTGCATACAATGCAAAATTGAATTCAGGTTGTATTTCTAGACAAGTAGGTGCTGTAGTTACAGATTCTAACTATTCTATTAAAGCAATGGGTTGGAATGATGTTCCTCATGGTCAAACTCCGTGCATATTAAGAGATGCGAATGATTACTTAATAGAAAAACCATTAAATGTTATACATTATTCAGATTTTGAAAGAGGCGAAAATATAGATAGCATTGATGTAGATTTTAAGTATAAAAACAAAGAACCAAATAACTTTCCAAATGCAGTAAAGGCATATTATAATGATAAAAATCTATCTGTCGGTAATGCTGATTTAGAAGGAAAAAACTGTTCTTTCTGTTTCAAAACGATCCACAATTGTTATGAAACAGAAAGAAATCAAGTACATACCAAATCACTACACGCAGAAGAAAACGCCATGTTGCAAATAACTAAATATGGAGGACAAGCATTAAATGGAGGAATCCTTTTTACAACAGCAAGTCCATGTGAATTATGTTCTAAAAAGGCTATGCAATTAGGTATAAAAAAAGTTTATTTTATTAATCCATATCCTGGAATTTCATTGCCACAAATTCTAAAGTATAATAGAGATTATGAGATGGAATTAATAAGTTTCAGTGGGGCTATTGGTAAATCATACAATAGATTATATGAACCATTTATGGCTTACAAGGACGAGTTAACAATTATTTTAGAAAATAAACCAAAAACTTTCTCTGAAAATAAAGATGAAGGTCCATTTGATAAAATAAAAAACATAGAATTAAAAAACTTGCTTGAAAACTATTTAAATGAAGGGCAAATTGATGAGGACAAACTTTTTGAAAAACTCAAATAAAAACGAACGCACAACTGCGGTAACCGTTGCACAACCCTCTCTTTTCCAAATAATCTTTAAACACATAAAAAACTCAACCTCTTTTAAAGCGATTTAAAGGAGGTTTGTTTTTGAGTTATAGTTCAAAATACTAAAATTGGAGTGGCTTAAAAATCGAGGGCGGTTGATAGTTTTCTGTAAAAACACCCGATGGAACCAAATCCAACAAATTAACCGAAACAAATAATTGAGGGGTGAAGTTTTTAATTCCTTGCATGCATAAATTTACAAAATATCTGTTTTTAATGCAACTATTTGTGTATATTTGAGTTGTACAACAAGCACACGGGTTTTGCGTCAGGTGGGCTAATATATCACTTGGAGCTTTGTGCTTTTAATGAACATTAGTAATATATATGGAATTTGCACTTCGATTTCCCGCCTGAACGTGAAGCCAGAAAACGTTAACGGTTATTTTAGAACGACACATCACAACCACAAGAATTAAAAAACAAATGAACTTAAATCAAATTACAATACCGTCATTAAATCTTCAAAAATCCATTCCGTTTTACCAGACGCTGGGGCTAAAACTTATCGTTAAAGCACTTCCTCATTATGCAAGATTTGAATGTCCGGACGGAAACTCAACATTTTCAATTCAACAAGTTGAGCAACTTCCAACAGGAAACGGGATTCATATCTATTTTGAGTGCGAGAATCTTGACCAATATGTAAACGAACTGATAAACAAAGGAATTAAGTTTGAAGAAATGCCTAACGACAAAAATTGGTTATGGCGTGAAGCGCATCTAAAAGACATTGACGGAAATTATTTGATTTTATATTATGCAGGCGACAACAGACTAAACCCGCCGTGGAAATTGACTTGATATGAAAGCAGTGGCAAATTGTATATATGCCACACTACAACAACAATTAATAATGACAACTCATAACATTCCAACAGTTGAAACGCAAATGCTTGTTAGACGACCAGTTCAACAAGTATTTCAAGCATTTATTGACCCTACTATAACGACTAATTTTTGGTTCACAAAATCAAGTGGACTTTTAGAAATTGGGAATGTGATAACTTGGGAATGGGAAATGTATAATATCTCTACGCAAGTTTTAGTAAAGGAAATAATTGAAGACCTAAAAATAATAATTGAGTGGAATGAACCTGCTACAACGGTTGAATTTCACTTTCAATCACAACCTAACGATACGACTTATGTAATTATTAAGAACTATGGTTTTAAACAGGACGGACAAGAGCTTATTGAAGTAATCAAGGACAATACAAGCGGATTTACAACAGTTTTAGACGGTTTGAAAGCCTTTTTAGAGCACGGTTTGAAACTAAATTTAATTGCAGACAAATTTCCTCAACATCACAACTCGGCAGAAAAAGATTTTGGAGAATGGCAAAAGACAAAAAAATAATTCGTAATACCATGACAGAAAGAAGGGCAGCCTATAACATTGGTAACCGTTGCACAACCCTCTATTTTCAAAATAATCTTTAAAAACATAAAAAACTCAACCTCTTTAAAAGCGATTTAAAGGAGGTTTGTTTTTTTAGTTGTGTTCCTAACTATAAAATACGGATGGCTTAAAAACTGTGTTTTTGAGGTTGGTAAAAGGTGAATTTAGGGGTAAAGTCTTTTCGTCCTTGTATATAGCAAGTTACAAAAAATAATTATATTTGAGTGGTGTAACAGGCACAAAGTTTTTGCAAAATGATGAGTTAAGGGAAATATAGAATGTTAATGCATTTTTTGTCGCAACAGCCTTACGTTCCTCAAAGCGAATATATTCTAAAGCTTGGACAACAGATAACACTCACTCTCGAACAAGCAGAAGATTGGATAAACTCATTGACAATTAACAATTCTTTGCTCTTAATTGCCGAATATGAAAATCAAATAATCGGGAATATTGATTTAACTAGAAATCGCAGAAAAGTTATGAAACATACAGTGGTAATTGAAATGGGAATGTTGAACGAATGGAGAAATTCATGACTTGGAACGGCATTACTAAAAGGAACTATTGAATAGTCAATACAAAACCCATTTTAGAGTTAGTTTGGTTACAAGTTTACGCGGAGAAAAAAATTAGGATTAAACTTATATCGAAAAATGGGATTTGAGGAAAACGGAATTATTAAAAACTTTTTCGAGCAAGGCCAAACTTATTTTGACAACCTAACAATAACAATGAACGTGAAATAAAATAAACAATGGAAGCATTAATTATAATCGATATGCAAATTGGTAGTTTCAAGCCATATTCTTTGCGACACGACACGCTTGGTACGATTGAACGCATAAATTTATTATCCAAAAAATTCCGTGACAACAAACAATTTGTCATCTTCATTCAACACGATGGTTCTAAGGAAAATAATTTTGTCCCTTACACAGAGGATTGGCAAATTCTACCTGAATTAAACAGGTTTCCAGAAGATATTATTGTAAGTAAGACTGCTAATGATTCGTTCTATCATTCTGAACTCTACAATATTCTCATAGAAAAAAACATCACAGAGTTATTTATCTGCGGCTGTGCAACTGACTTCTGTGTAGATTCAACCGTAAAATCCGCATTAACTAAAGACTTTAAAGTAACAATTATAGCTGATGGACATACAACAGCCGACAGACCATTTATTGATGCCGAAACCACGATTAATCACTATAACTGGCTTTGGGCAGATATGACACCAACAAAATATAAATTGAGCGTTGTAAAAACTATAGAATTAATAGACCAACGAATGTAAAAAAACAAAAAACACAGATAACAGTAGCTCTTCGATTGAACTTTTGTGCTAAACTGAACATTTGTACTTCGATTATCCATCACTTCGCATTCTATGCATAAAGACAAAGTAAAGGACAAGCTGCGACCGTTGTAGGCAATATTTCACAAACTATCATATGAAAAAGATTTTATTCCTTATTTTATTGATTTTTATAAATCAAAATATTTCTTCCCAAGAAACTGAAAATAATAACCAAGAATTACCAACTGAATATGGTGTTTATACAATTCCTTTATGGACAAAATTAACGCTTGAACTAAAAGAAACCTCCAAAGACAAATTTGAATATAGAATTATAAGTAGTGAAACTTATGATAAAATGTATTCTTTCGAAAAAAGAGAAAAAGTGTTTGCAGATAATCCTAAAGAAAATACCATAGATATCCTTTTTGTTGGAGCTTTTTATAATGAAGGCAAAGAAGATTCAGATTATAAAACTTTACTTAAAATAAGAAATAATTTGAAAGTTCCAGTAAGGTATGAAGCTGATATAAAATACTATTTCAAAGAAGATTTTGAAAACACAAGTATTGTCGGTGCTTTCCCTGGAACTGATACTCAAGAAATATGGGCGCACAAAATTGACTTCATTGCTTTATATGATTTTGAAGTACTTAAAATAGATTAAATAAAAAAGCAACACATAACATGAACTGTGAAAAATGACGGTTAAATGGAGAAATTAAACTTTGAAATAAACCATTTCTTCCGAAAAAACTTCTCCTTATTTCCCTTTAAAATAATTTTCTAAACTCCTATCTTTGGTACTTGTTTAACGTATTCGAATAGTCGGTTATGAATGGTAAGCAGTTAGTATACATTTTATTAGTTGTAGTAGGTTGTGGCTCTTTAACTTCCGCTCAAACATCTAGTTCTTTTGTAAAAGTAAGCGGAGCGATGAGTAATGTGATGAAAAAAGGACAGCTTCACGGAACCATTTTCTTAGATACTATTCAAAACAAAACACACCTTTATGGTTTAGGTCCTGTCGAATATCTAAAAGGAGAATTGTTGATTATTGACAGTAAATCGTATGTGTCGAGCGTTAACGAAGATGGTTCTATTGAGATGGAAGAAACCTATAAGGTTAAAGCACCTTTCTTTGTCTATACTAATACCGAAAACTGGAAGGAATACAAACTGCCTAAAAGCGTGAAAACGCTTAAACAATTAGAGAAATTTATAGATAAGAAAAGTAAAAAACTCAAGCGTCCGTTTGCCTTTAAACTAGATGGAATCTATGCTGAGATTAGGTTCCATATTCAAAACCTCCCAGACGGAAGTATTGTTAAATCACCTAAAGATACACATCAAGGACAAGGAAAATACAAGAGAACAGATGTAGAGGGAGAGATTGTAGGATTCTTTTCGACTACCCACCAAACCGTTTTTACGCATCACGACACCTACATTCACATTCATTTTATAAATGCTGAACGTACAGAAATGGGGCATATTGACGATTTGCTTTTTGACGGAAATACAAAAATAAAACTCTACTTACCCCTTGAATAAAGCAGGAGTTCAAATCATAGATAGTATTATAATTATGTAAACACTAATTCAAAGGTTATATGAATTTAGAATATATCGAAAGTATTATCAAGCAATTTGAGTACTACAAAATGTTAGGCGAAAAGACTTTTAGCCAGCTAGACGAAGAAGATCTGTTTTGGAAATACAATGAAGATTCTAACAGTATCGGTATTATTGTAAACCACCTAGCAGGGAATATGCTCTCACGATGGACTGATTTTTTGAACTCGGATGGTGAAAAGCCATGGAGAAACAGAGATAGTGAATTTGAAGAGGTGATTCAGAATAAAGAAGGTTTACTTTCGAGATGGAACGAAGGATGGGATTGCTTGCTATCAACACTAAAATCACTTAAAGAAACAGATCTTAACCGCATTGTCTATATCCGAAACGAAGGACATACCATTACCGAAGCCATCAACCGACAATTAACACATTATTCTTACCATGTAGGTCAAATTGTATTTATTGGTAAAATGCGAACTCATAATCAATGGCAATCTTTATCTATCCCAAAAGGAAATTCACAACATTACAACGCACAGAAATTCTCCAAAGAAAAAGAGAAAAGCCATTTTACGGATGAGTTTTTGAAAAATAAAGAGTAAGCAACTTTAAGAATTACTAGGCTTAACTTTAATCTATAAGTATCCCTTACGTTTTTACTTTATTGATTCTGAAGAAAAGAAATCTGGTCTTTCGGTTACTGATTAAAAAGTTTATTTCTTGTCTTATGACAGTATTTTTTTTAAAAAGTATTTATAAAATTGCAAAAACAAAAGACAATGACAGGACAAGAGAACAAGGCAGATTCAGTTATAATACTTCCTTCATCTGAGAGGCGAACGTATAATTGTGGAACGATGACTGCTATTTTTAAGGCAGACGAAGAGGAAACTAACCAAAAGTACAGTATTTCGGAATGGTGGTTAGAACCCAATTCGGATGGACCAGGGGCTCATCACCACCAAATGAATGACGAAGTGTTTTATGTGTTAGAAGGAACACCTTCTTTTTTGGTGGGTGATAAATGGATAGAAGCCACTAAAGGGACTTTTATTAGAATTCCCGCAAAAACCACGCATGATTTTGCCAATAAAACAGACCAAAAAGCAGGAGTACTAAACTTTTTTATTCCAGGAGGATTTGAAAGAAATATGCCTGCTATTGTGAAATGGTTTGAAGAAAATCCAACTTCAAGATAAATTAATCAAAACGCCTTTTTAATTACGAGTTAAAATGAAAAAAATATTAACCTCTGTATGCTTTATATTGACCTTGCTAGTGGCTAACGGGCAAGATATGTATATCAAAACCTTTGGTAATAAAAAAGATAAACCCATAGTGTTTCTTCATGGAGGCCCTGGATATAACGCTGTTAATTTTGAAGCTACTACCGCACAAAAACTGGCTGACAAAGGTTTTTATGTAATTGTATATGACAGGCGAGGAGAGGGTCGTAGTGTTGATTCTGAAGCGAATTATACTTTTAAAGAGGCATTTGATGATATAAACGCAATTTATCAGCAATACAGTCTTACAAAAGCTACTGTTATTGGTCATAGCTTTGGAGGAGTGGTAGCTACTTTATTTGCAGAGCAATATCCAGAAAAAATCAATTCTATTATTTTGGTCGGAGCACCTGTCTCTTTGCAACAAACCTTTAAAACTATACTAGCCACTTCCAAAGCGATTTATCAGGATAAAGAGGATAGCGCTAACCTCAATTATGTTTCAATGTTAGAAAAAATGGATACTACCTCTATTCAGTATAGTTCGTATTGTTTTATGCATGCAATGCAAAACGGGTTTTATACTCCCAAAAAACCAAGTGAGGAGGCAAAATTAATTTATTCAAAGTTTAGCACTGATACGCTTTTAATAAAATATGCTTCTCAGATGAGTTATCAAGCTCCTCAGGGATTTTGGAAAAACGAAAATTATACAACCATAGACCTGAGTAGCAATCTACAGAAATTACTAGCCCAAAAAGTTAGTATTTACGGATTGTATGGTAAAGAGGACGGGCTCTATTCTGGAGAACAAATCAAAGAATTACAACACTTACTAGGAGAAAACAACCTAAAATATTTAGATAATTGTTCGCATAATGTGTTTATTGATCAACAATCGACCTTTATTGAACAAGTAAAAACATGGATTGACTAAAAACAAAAGCAATTGTTATTTGGTCTAACTCCTTGCCCTAAACGCTTAGAATTGAATTTGGACTTTATATATTTTGCTCAATCCGTTTTCTGAATTAAGGTATTCTTGAAGCTCTGTTATAGTATTGAAACTTTTTGGAGAGAGCTTGTTTCTTCTGCTCGTAAAATATAAGGTTTTAGTTTTTTCGTCATAAAACGGACAGTATTCCATTGCAACCGTATTGATAATATTCCCTAGGTTTTCGGCTGGTTGCCAGTTTCCTTGTTCGTCTTTTTTGGAGAGATACAAATCTCCACTCCCAAATCCTCCTGCAGCATTGTATTTGGTATAGAGCAAAAAGCTTTCGTCTTTTGAAATAAAAGCATTGAATTCATATCCGTCACTATTGATAGAGTCATCTAATAGAGTGGGAGGCAGATAGTTTTTGCCATCCCATTGGCTTCTATAAATATCGTCTTTTCCCATTCCATTGGGAGCCTCTAACGTAAAATACAGGTTTCCGTTAAGACTTACGCTAGGATAAAATTCGTCTAATTCTGTATTTATAGGACTCCCTAAGTTGATGGGTTCTGACCAGTTGTCTTTTTGGCTTTTGCGCTCTACATACCAAATGTCAAAATTCTTTTTTCCTTCTTTCGAACTGTGGTTAGGCCGGTCCGAAACAAAAAATAATCGTTTTCCGTCATAGGTCAGAAAAGGTTCCATATACATGTTTTCGTCACAAAAACTCATCAGTACAGGTGCTGACCATACTTCATTTTCTTTGGTAATAAAGGCAATCTGAGAGATTTTTCCGTCCATACTTTGGATACTAAAAAAAGCTTCGTCTGCATTGTCAGAAATACATAAATCTCGAACGTTCAGAAATTGGTTTAGCGCTTTATCAAACAAGCTAACCACTGGTTCTTGAGCAGATAAAAAGCCTGATAAAAACAAAAAAAGAGCCAGAAGGTAGCGTAGTGGTTTCATTCAGAGTGGTTTTAGTGATTGCTAATATATAAAAATAAGTGTAAAATCCTTTTTGATTGGTGGTTTAATATCAATCTTAAATTTACTATTTTTGTCAGATTGAAAATAGGTTAACTAAAAACTGTCCACTAAACTAAATGCTCACATCACTTTCTATTAAAAACTATACGCTAATTGAAAATCTAAATGTAGATTTTTCGAGTGGTTTTTCGGTTATTACGGGAGAGACAGGAGCTGGAAAATCTATGCTTTTAGGAGCTTTAGGTTTGGTTTTGGGCAAAAGAGCTGATTTGTCTTCGCTCAAAAACGAAGAAGAAAAATGCGTTATTGAAGCTGTTTTTTCGGTTGAAAAATACGGTTTAAAAGCTTTTTTTGAAGAAAGTGATTTAGACTTTGAAAACGAAACAATCATCCGCAGAGAAATCCTTCCGAGCGGAAAATCAAGAGCGTTTGTCAATGACAGCCCCGTTACACTACAACAATTAGACGAATTGGGTAATCAGTTGATGGATATCCATTCGCAACATCAAACCAGAGAACTTTCGGAAGAAAAATACCAGTTTGAAGTCTTGGATATTCTGGCTGATAACGAAGCCTTGCTCTTGGAGTACTCTCAGAAGTTATCAGAGTATAAAAAGAATAAAAAAACACTGGAACAAGCTCAAAGCAAGTTGTCGGAATCTCTCAAAGAGCAAGAGTATAATTTGTTTGTTTTTACCGAATTGAACCAGGCAAATCTCAAAGAAAACGAGCAGCAAGAGTTGGAGACTGAATACGAAAAACTCAATAATATAGAAACTATCAAAGAGGTGCTGTCTAAAGCGCTACACCTCTCAGATAACGAGATGGGCGGAGTTCTTCAGAATCTAAACGAAATAAAATCAGACTTTTCGAAGATAGCTAGTTTTTCGGCTTCTTACAACGAAATATCAGAACGTATTACAAGTGTTCAGATTGAGTATTCGGATATATTACAAGAAGTAAACCGCTTGTCTGAATCGGTTTTTGACAATCCAGAAGAAACCCAAAAAATAGGAGACAGGCTGCAACTTTTGTATGACTTGCAAAAGAAACACAAAGTTGGCTCGGTCCAAGAGCTAATCCAAATCAAGAACAGTTTAGAAGAAAAGGTGGTTTCGGTAGATGAGCTCAGCTCCATAATCGAAAAGACGCAACAGCTAATAGCAAAAAACCAAGCAGAATTAAACAAAATAGCTTTGCAAATTCATCTCAACAGAGAAAAAAGCATCACTGTTTTTGATCAAAAGATAACAGTTTTGCTGTCTGAATTAGGGATGGATAATGCCCGTTTTGATGTTAAACTGATAGCGGCCGAAGATTATTTTTCGAACGGAAAAGATAAAATTGAATTTCTGTTTTCGGCCAATAAAGGAGGTAATTTTGGTCTTTTAAAAAAGACTGCCTCTGGGGGAGAACTCTCGAGAATTATGCTAGCTACTAAAGCTGTTCTAGCAGAATATAAGGCGATGCCTACTATTATTTTTGACGAAATCGATACTGGGGTTTCTGGAGAGATTGCCTTAAAAATGGCTCAGATTATGCAGAAAATGAGCAAGAACAGACAGGTTATTTCGATTACGCATTTACCGCAAATAGCATCTAAAGGCAATAATCATTATAAAGTGTATAAGTCTGTTACAGATATAGATACTGTTTCTGACTTAAAGCTATTATCTAATACAGAAAGAATCGAAGAAATAGCCGAAATGTTATCGGGAAAAAATCCGACAGAGTCTGCTTTGTCACATGCTAAAACATTATTAACTCATTAAAATTAGCTAACTTGGAAGACAACATAAGTTATTACGAAAATCAGTTTATAAAAGCGGATACCCTTATTGGGGAAGCGAAAATTTCGGAAGCTAAAGAGCTGCTCGAAGAGTTATTATCACAATATCCTGATTTTGGAAAGGCGCACAATCACTTGGGCTGGATTTTTCATATCAAGTTATCGAATTACGAAAAAGCATTATACCATTATCAACTGGCCATAAAATTTGATCCTAAATACCCTCCTTCGTATCTAAATTACACTTATTTATTAGTGGATATGGCAAAATATAAGGAGGCAAAAGAGCATATAAACAAAACCTTTAGAGATTTTGAAAATGCAGATAAAGCTTCGTATTACAGCGAGTTAGGGAGGATTTACGAAGCAGAACAAAACTTTATAGAATCCTATAAGTATTATAAAAATTCGATTTCGTTTGCTTTCAATCCACAATTTATTGAGAACATGAAAATAAATATGAATCGGGTAAAAGATAAAATGAGTATATTTGAAAAATTAAAACTTAAATTTATTTAATAGTAAGGTTATGTATAATTTATTAAAAGGAAAAAAAGGAATCATTTTTGGAGCATTAGATGAGAACTCTATTGCTTGGAAAACAGCAGAACGTGTTCATGAGGAAGGTGGAACTTTTGTTTTGAGCAATGCTCCAATTGCTATGCGAATGGGGACTATTGATCAATTGGCAGCAAAAACAGGCTCACAAGTTATTCCTGCTGACGCTACTTCGATTGAGGATTTAGAAAATCTGATTGACAAAGCGCAAGAGATTTTAGGAGGAAAATTAGATTTTGTACTTCACTCTATCGGAATGTCCGTAAATGTTAGAAAAGGAAATCATTATACTAACCAAAACTATGATTATACTGAAAAAGGATGGCAGGTTTCGGCTGTTTCGTTCCACAAAGTAATGCAGGTTTTGTACAAAAAAGATGCAATGAATGAGTGGGGAAGTATTATAGCTCTTACGTATATGGCTGCTCAACGCGTTTTTCCTGATTATAACGATATGGCTGATAACAAAGCATACTTAGAGTCAATAGCACGTAGTTTTGGATATTTCTTCGGAAAAGACAAAAAGGTTCGAGTAAATACTATCTCGCAATCTCCAACTCCAACTACTGCAGGGCAAGGAGTTAAAGGTTTCGGAGGATTTATTGCTTATGCAGATAAAATGTCTCCACTCGGAAATGCAACTGCCTTGGATTGTGCTAACTATGCTGTTACTATGTTCTCTGACCTGACCAGAAAGGTTACACTTCAGAACTTGCTACACGATGGAGGTTTCTCAAATATGGGAGTAAGTGACGCAGTGATGTCTAAATTTATGGATGAGTAGAATTTTATAAGCTAATAAAACAGAGCCCAAAATCAACTCATTTGATTTTGGGCTTTTTGTTTAAAATAGACAGCATTATATAATAGCTAAAATATTTTTGACTGCGTTTGTTTTACTTATTTCACTTATTTTATTTTTACACTTTAGAATTGATTGCCCTTTGAAACGTTTTTTAACTCTTTATCTCGATTCTTACCGAGGCTTGTCTAAGCCTATTTGGATGCTTTCGCTAGTTATTCTTATCAACAGAATAGGAGCGATGGTGGTTCCTTTTTTGAGTATTTATATGACTCAAGCTTTAGGTTTTACTATAAAAGAGACAGGCTATGTATTGAGTTTTTTTGGTTTAGGAGCAGTAGTGGGTTCATGGCTTGGAGGTTGGCTTACTGATAAATTTGGATATTTTAAAGTGCAAGCCGTTAGTCTGTTTTTGGTTGTTCCGATGTATTTTGTTCTTCCAGAACTCAAAACCGTAGAAAGTCTTGCGGCAGGAGTTTTCTTTCTGAGCGTTATATCCGAAACTTTTAGACCTCCTAATTCAGTAGCTATTGCTTATTATGCAAAACCCGAAAACCTCACCAAAGCGTTCTCTTTAAACCGAATGGCCATCAATCTTGGTTTTTCGATTGGTCCAGCTTTAGGTGGTATCTTAGCTTCGATATCTTATTACTGGCTTTTTTATGGCAATGCTGCAGGCTCATTGATTGCAGGTGTTGTCTTTTATTTATATTTTAACAATCGAAAATCTAAATATCAAACCGAAGAAAAAAGGAGCTCTGATGTCAAGCAGAATGAAGAGGGTATATCTCCATACAAAGACAAAAAAATAATGTTGTTTTCGGTTTTATGCGCCCTGTATGCTATTTGTTTTTTTCAGTTACTCTCTACGTTACCACTTTTTTATAAAGAAGTACATCATTTAAGTGAAGCAGGAATCGGGATTATTTTGGGCTATAGTGGGATATTTATTGTAGTGCTCGAAATGTTACTGGTTCAGCTAGCCGACAAAAGAATGACTATCTCTCAGGTTCTTGTTGCTGGAGCATTACTTTGCGGGCTTTCGTTTGTGATGCTTAACCTAAACGGCTCTATATTGATGCTTTATATCTCAATGTCTGTTTTGTGTGTCTCAGAAATCTTGGCTATGCCTTTTATGTCAACGGTTATTGTTAAAAATTCTGTAGAAAGCAATCGTGGAGCTTATATGGGTTTGTATTCGCTTTCCTTTTCTGTAGCCCATATTTTTTCGCCTTTTCTCGGTACACTTACTGTAGAGCACTTTGGATTTGAAACTTTATGGTGGGTTACGGGAATTATATCAATAGTGATTGCTGTAGGTTTTTATTTTCTGATGAAAACAATGAAGAGTTAAATAAAAAGAATATTTAACTCTTCGTGCTATATTAAAATATTCCTTAACATCTCTTACCCCGAAAACACGTATTATCCTTCTTTTTTTAAAAAGAGTCGTCGAATGATAATATTATTTATTGTAATTCGATTCTTTGCTTATACCTACTGTTTCCTTCTGTTGTTTAACCTTCTGTTTAGTTTAAAAACTTAGAAATCATTATATAACATCGTATCCGCCTATGAATAGGCGTTTTTAAATTTTTGGTTTTGTATACGTTAATTAGCCTTAAGTTGGGGTCAATTAATCTGAAAATCAATTAATTGCAATTAATTTTGATGATATTTAAATAATTGACAGTATAAATCTTAAAATTTAACAAACATTACGTCGTAAGCGTAAAATTAGCTTATAATAATTTTATAATATTGTAAACGAGGAATGAGCAAAAAAATACCGTAACTAAAACTTTATTGTATTGTCCTTTTTACGACGAAAATTCATTGGTCTATAGCTATTTAAATAATTCTAATGTAGAAGATGGGTTTAACTAGAAATTCTTAATACTTCTAGACAAAAAAATAGGGACTATTATATTCCTTTTATACTTAATTGTGTTATTAATTTAAGAAAAGCTGGTACTAATTACTAAGTTTTAGACTTTTTTTAAGGGAATTTATGTGTTATACAAAAAAGTCAGCACTGTTATAATGTTCTGAAATTCTGTGTTTTATAACTTCTTTAAGGTTTTTATAAAAAGATTAACAAATATATGTAGATACAAATATTTTTAATCTAAAAAAATGGCATTTATTTTTTTAGGAGGAAATAATTATAAAGTATGTTTTTTTAGAGATGATTTTTTACAAAAACAACATTTGTATGTACATGTTATTTTTACGCATGTCTTTGAAATACAGTATTTTAATTTAATTTTACCCTTTTTATTTATTAAAAAATTAACAAATAAGACAAGAGTGTAGTAGAATAATTATTAAATAAATCCTATAAAAAAAATGTGTAACTAAAAACAAACTCTTATGAATAAACATTATTTTCTTAAGTCTTTTAGAGTAGTTGTACCCTTGGTGATGAGTATGTTTAGTCTGGCCAGCGCTTCGCAAACCTGCCCAGATATTCATCAACGAGTATACGCTACCAATCAAAGTTCGTTTTCAATCATTCCTTTGCTAGGAGGGGGGGTGGATGATCAAAATGATGCAATAGACGGTGATCCGACTACTCACTCGACCATTAATACTGGTGTTGCCTTGGTCGGACTCGGAACAACATGGCAAGATTTATCGTGGGGAGGTACAGACATTGCCGCAGGTACGCCTGTATCTGTAAAGCTAGGAGTAGAACCAGGGCTTTTAGCACTAGGCTCTTCGGTAACTATTCGAGCAAGACTGGATGGGAATGATCTAGGCTTTTTTGAGACTGCAACTGCAGACTTATTAACATTGGTTTCTGGAGAAAGTGTATATGAATTTACTTTTGTTCCAGAATCGGGAGGCACTCCCTTAGTGTATGATGAGATTAGAATAATTGCATCCGTACCCATAGGAATAGGCTATTCAGTACGAGTTTATGAAGCGTATTATCATACTGAAGCAATTATTGCAGATTGTACTCAAGGAGATTTTCTAGATCTTTTTTATGGCGTAGAAGATTTAGGTGTGGGTCTGTTAACCGGAACAGTTGGAGTGCTTAATCCTTGGAATGCCATAGATGGAGATGATACAACCTACGCTACTTTGTCTAATGGCGTAGCTCTTTTGGCTCAATCGGAACTTTCTGCGGTTTTTTCTACTCCAGTAACTTCAGATGACCAAATTGAGGTAATAATCTCGGATGCTTCAATAGCCCTATCTATAGAAGCGTTGAACGGATTTACAATCCAACGCTATTATGGAAATACAGCCGTAGGAACCCCTATGGCAGCAGATAATAACGGACTTTCTATAGGCTTTTTAGGCGGTAGTAATTCGCAAGCAGTAGTAATCTTGAACCCCCAAGATGGCCTGATTTATAATCGAATAAAAATTTCATTAGGAGGAGTAGCAAACGTACTTGACGGGATGCGAGTTCATGAAATTACTCGAAAAGCAGGATTTACTATTGCAGGAGCTCCTTATAATATTATTCACTTAACTCCAGGTAGCCCTACTTCTTATACTATAAATGATCCTTCAGGATGTACAACTTTTGTAGTAACAGATCAAGATGATAATCCACTCACAATAACGGAAAATACTTTTGAATTACCAGCAGGACTAGTTGAGGGGCAAATTTATTCATTCAACATCCAAGGAAGCCGTTATGGTTGTACTTTCGGAGCCGCTACACAAATAATCGTCCTAGTGGGAGATACAGGTATATGTCCAGGAGCCAACCAAAGAGAATATGCAACTAATCAAACCAACGGAACTACTCTGATAGGAGGAACAGTAAGTGATGGTAATCTTGCGGTAGACGGAGATCCTTCTACTCATTCTACTATAACAGTTGTTTTGGGTGTAGTAGGACTTGGAACTACTTATCAAGATATTTCTTGGGGAGGGACAGATATTGCTGCAGGAACACCTGTATCTATTAAATTAGGTCCAAACTCAGGAGTATTAGGACTTGCTACAGGACTTAGTGTGGTAGCTAGAAAAGATGGAGTAAATATCGGAAATATGCAAAATATTGATTCCTCTCTATTATCCCTTATATCTGGAGAAAATGTATATGAATATACTTTTATTCCCTCTTTGGGAGGAGTACCTCAAGACTATGACGAAATTAGAATCATGCTGGGAGGAGTTTTAGCAGCAGGAGTTTCAATCAATATTTATGAGGTTTATTATCACACTAATACAGATACATTTACTTCGTGTGATGGTGATATTCTTGATTTATTTTATGGAGTAGAGGATTTAGGAATCGGACTTTTAACAGGAACAGCAGGGGTAACTAATCCGTGGAACGCTGCGGATGGAGATACTACTACCTATGCCGAATTGTCAAACAATATTTCTGCTTTAGCCCAGACAAGTCTTACTGCGGTATTTGCTTCACCTCTACAAGGGGCAGACCAAGCAGAAATAATGGTATCTTCTCCTTCGACAGCTCTTTCAGCTATAGCTCTTAACGGATTCACTATTCAACGATATTACGGCTCTCACCTTGTAGGAGTACCATTATCTGTGGATAACAATACAGTTACAGTTAATTTTTTAGGAACTTCTGATAATGAAGCTACTGTAGTTGTCTCGGTTCAAGATGGTTTAGCCTACGACAGAATAAAAATCTCATTAGGAGGAGTGGCCGAAATATTATCTGATTTACGAATTCACGAAATTACACGAAGAGCAGGATTCCAAATAGACGGAGTTCAAGACAGTATAATTTATTGGGAAGTAGGAGATGCTACCTCATTTACGATACAAGAACCTACTACCTGTACTACGTTTATAGTTACTGACCAAGACGGAACGGAGTTGCTAATGACAGGAAACACTTTTGAGCTCCCTTCAGATATGGTAGAAGGACAGACATATTACTATTATGTACAACCTTACCGTTACGGATGTCCTTTTGGAGAGCCAAGACAAATTGTGGTTTTTGCAGGGGATTATTCAATAACTCCAGGAGAATGTCCTGAAGTACAAAACCGCGTGTATGCAACCACTCAAACTTCAGGGACAGTTTTGCTTGGAGGTACTGTAATCAATGGTGATTTAGCTATAGATTCAGATCCTTTGACTCACTCTACTATAACTGTGGTTCTAGGTGTGGCAGGACTTGGAAGTACTTATCAAGATATCTCATGGGGAGGTGATGTAGTTCCGGCTGGAACACCAGTTTCTATTAAATTAGGACCTGAATACGGGGCGCTAAGTTTAGCATCTGGCTTAACAGCTGTGGCTCGAAAAGACGGAGTTAATATAGGAACACTTCAAAGTATTGACGGAGCGTTACTTTCACTTATACCAGGAGAAAACGTGTATGAGTTTACTTTTACACCTTCGGTAGGTGGTGTTCCACAAGAATATGACGAAATAAGAATAACTTTAGGAGGTCTATTAGCAGCAGGTGTTTCAGTACGTGTATTTGAGGTATATTATCATACACCAACAGATACTCTGACCGATTGTGGTACAGGAGAAGTACTTGATTTGTTTTATGGAGTAGAAGATTTGGGTATCCAAGCCTTAACAGCTACGGTAGGAGTAGCAGATCCATGGGAAGCGGTAGATGGAGATGAAGCTACTTATGCTATTATGTATAATGGGGCTTCTGTGTTAGCTCAAGCTCACTTTACAACTATTTTCTCTTCTCCATCAGTAGAAGGAGATATAATCGAAATTCTAATATCAAAACCAGGCGAAATATTAACACTAGGGTTGTTAGAAGGATTTACAATTCAAAGATATTATGGAACCCAACCCATAGGTAATCCAATAGACTCTTCTTCTAGTTTCTTGAGTCTAGGATTATTAAATCCAGGTGATAGCCAAGGTACTATTGTCTTTGCTCCAGAAGATGGACTGGCTTTTGACCGCATTAAAATTTCGTTGGGAGGAGTAGCCAATGTATTAGACGGATTGAGAATTCACGAAATTACAAGAACACCTTTTATAAAGCTTACAGGCTCTAATGATTTAGAAGTAGTACAGTGTTCAGATGACTTACTTTCTTTTGATCCAGTAGATGATTGTACTACTTATCTCGTAGAAGATAACCTAGGTGGTCAACTTACTGCTAACGGAGAGTATGCCTTCGAGTTACCAAGCGGACTCATAGAAGGAAATACTTATACGTTTTTTGTACAAGCCCTAAGATATGGTTGTTCAGTAGGAGAATTACAAGAAATAGAAGTTACAATCATGGCAAGAGCTCTTGAAACAGATTTAACTGATATTTTAGTAAACGGACAGCCTGCAGCACCACTTTGCTTGACTATAGGCGAAGAGGTAGAGTTAGAAGTTGCTCTATCAGCTACTTCAACTATAACCAACCCTGTGTTTGTATGGTATGATAGTAATGAGGAACAAATTGTAGGAGGAACAAACGGAACGTTAGCCTTAGGAGAGCTTCCTGCAGGGACCTATACTTATTCAGTAGGTGTTTATGGAGATGATATTTGCGAGACGTTACCTGTTGATAGAAAAACAGTAACCTTTACGGTAGAATATTCTGGCGAACCTACAGATATTAATATTGACGGAGATGGAGATCAGATTTGCTTTACGGACAGTATAGTATTTACTCCTTCGAGTACAATTGCCAATGCGATATATAACTGGTATTATACTAACGACACTATTTTACCTATTACAGACGGAGATACAGATGGTGATATCACTTTCACTATTAATGCTTCGGGAGTGTTAACTGTCTCAGGACTTCTACCCGGAACAACAACTTCTTATTATGTGTCTATAACAGGAGATGGAGTGTGCGAAAACAAAACAGGTGATCTTGCTGTCGCAACCGTAACTGTATACGACGTAGCTACACCAACTACTACTGATACAACTCAAGAGTTTTGTGTGGTAGATGCTCCAACTGTAGCAAATATCCAAGTAAATGAGGCAGGAGTAATCTGGTATGACGCTCCCACAGGAGGTACAGCTTATGCTTCTACTGATGCTTTAGCAGACGGAATGTACTATGGAGTATTGGTTTCGGCTGAAGGATGCGAAAGTTCAGAAAGATTAGAAGTTACTGTAACCCTAAACGATGCAACTACACCAACTACTACTGACACAACTCAAGAGTTCTGCGTAGCAGAGGCTCCAACTGTTGCAGATATCCAAGTAAATGAGACGGGAGTAATCTGGTATGATGCTCCAACAGGAGGAACAGCTTATGCTTCTACAAACGCATTAGCAGATGGAATGTATTATGGAGTATTAGTTTCGGCTGAAGGATGTGAAAGTTCAGAAAGATTAGAAGTTGCAATAACGCTAAACGATGCAGACACACCAACTACTACTGATACAACTCAAGAGTTTTGTGTGGTAGATGCACCAACTTTAGCAGATATCCAAGTAAATGAGGCAGGAGTAATCTGGTATGACACTCCAACAGAAGGTACTGCTTATGCTTCTACAGATGCTTTAGCAGACGGAATGTATTATGGAGTATTAGTTTCGGCTGAAGGATGCGAAAGTTCTGTAAGATTAGAAGTTACTGTAACCCTAAACGATGCAGATACACCAACTACTACTGATACTGTTCAAGAGTTCTGTTTAGCAGATGCACCAACGATAGCAGATATCCAAGTAAATGAAACAGGAGTAATCTGGTATGATGCCCCAACAGGAGGTACAGCTTATGCTTCTACAGATGCTTTAGCAGATGGAATATATTTTGGAGCACTAGCCTCAGTAGAAGGGTGCGAAAGTTCGGTAAGATTAGAAGTTACTGTAACAATAAATGATCCAGCTACACCAACTACAACTGACACAGTTCAAGAGTTCTGTTTAGCCGATGCACCAACGGTAGCAGATATCCAAGTAAACGAATCAGGAGTCATTTGGTATGATGCTCCAACAGGAGGAACAGCTTATGCTTCTACCGATGCTTTGACAGACGGGATGTACTATGGAGCACTCGCCTCAGCAGAAGGATGCGAAGGCTTAACAAGGTTAGAGATTACCGTAACAGTAACCGACGCATTAACACCTACTGGTGATAGTTTGCAAACATTCTGTTTAATAAATGCACCAACTATAGGGGATATTGTAGTAAACGAATCGGATGTATTTTGGTATGACGCTCCAACAGGAGGAACAGCCTATGCTTCTTCAGATTTATTAGTGGATGGAATGACTTATTATGGAGGTATTGTTACATTGGCTGGATGTGAGAGCGCTACTCGACTAGAAGTTACTATTGTTTTAGAAGAGCCAAGCGTTCCTACTACAGATAACGTCCTTCAGTTATTTTGTTTGGCTGATAACCCTACAATAGGAGATATTCAAGTAAATGAGGCAGGAGTAATCTGGTATGATGCTCCAATAGGAGGTATCGCATATGACAATTCTGATCTTTTAATAGATGGAATGAGTTATTATGCAGCTTTACAAACAACCGAAGGATGCGAAAGTACAGATAGATTAGAAGTAAGTGTAGAAGTTAATGATGCTCCGACACCAACTACTACTACTATTAATCAAGAATTCTGTATGTCAGAAATGCCTACTATTGCTGATATCCAAGTAAATGAGGCAGGAGTAATTTGGTATGACGCTCCAACAGGAGGAACAGCTTATATGATGACTGATGCAATTAGTAGTGGTACTTATTATGCGGCTTTAATATCAGCCGAAGGATGCGAAAGTGCCGTTAGACTAGAAGTAAATATAAATGTTCTTGAAGGTGGTGATGTTACAATTACTTCTAATGCCACAGGAGAAATATGCCTTAGTACAGTAATTACTTATACTACAGAAGCAGGACAAAATAATTATGACTGGGAAGTATTAGGAGGAAATATTGTGGCAGGAGGTACTGCTGCGGACAACTTTGTGGATGTAATGTGGAATGCTGCAGGAAGTGGTTATGTAGCCGTAGGATATGAAGGAGTAAATGATTGTTATAGTGGAGATATGTTCTTACTTGATCAACAGATTGTAGTATGTGCAGACTTAACTATTAACAAAGAAGTAAATAACCTTACCCCAATGATGGGAGAAGAAGTAACCTTTACAATAACTGTTGCTAATGCTGGACCAAATGATTTTGAAAATGTATTAGTTGCAGAGGTATTACAATCTGGGTTTGAATATGTAAGCTCACAACCGTCAATGGGAACTTATAGTTCTGTTAGCGGAATCTGGCAAATAGATGTACTACCTGCAGGAGAAACAGCCGTGCTTACCATAGTAGCAAAGGTACTTATTACGGGAGACTACATAAATATTGCTTCTATTATCGAGTCTACTCCAATTGATTCTGATCCAGATAATAATGATTCAGAAGTTGTTTTGGAACCATTATGTCTGTCTATATTCAATGAGTTTTCACCTAACGGAGATGGACTGAATGAATATTTTGTAATTTCTTGTATAGAGAATTATCCAAATAATGAAATTAAGATATTTGATAAGTACGGAAGTCTTGTTTTTAAACAAAAAGGATATACTAATAATTGGAACGGAGTTGCAAATGTTAGTGGTATTTCAAGTAGTGGAAAAGTACTTCCTTCAGACACTTATTATTATGCACTTGATTTAGGAGATGGTAGTAATACAAAAACAGGATGGCTGTTTATTATTAAATAGACCTTCGAATAATTTATAAATGACAGTTAAACCATTTAATATAAAGATTATGAAAATAAAATCATCATTATATAAGGTTTGTGCGATACTTATCAGCTTATTTTCGTTAGAAATGTATTCGCAACAGCGACCTCAATATACACAGTATATGTATAACACTATGACCGTAAATCCAGGGTATACCGGAAGTTTGGGTACTTTTTATGGAGTAGGTGTTTATAGAGCCCAATGGACAGGTATAGATGGAGCACCCGTTAGCCAAAATGTAGCAATCCACAGTCCCCTTAGCAATGAAGCTTTGGGGCTGGGATTAAACCTAGCCAACGAAACCCTAGGTCCAGCTAGTCAAGTTTTTGCAGATGTTAATTTCTCTTACAGCATCAGAGTATCCGAAACAGCCAAACTTGGATTTGGACTAAAGGGAGGAGCAAAACTACTGAATGTAGATTTTAGTAAAGGAACTTATTTGGATCCGAATGATGTATTACTATCTCAAAACATAGATAACAAACTCAATGCAACTATTGGAGCAGGGGCTTTCTTGTACTCAGATAAATGGTATTTAGGACTTTCTGTTCCTGACTTTATATCAGACGACTATTTTGATGATGAGTCAAATTCGGTAGCCAAAGAAGAAATTCAGTTTTACTTGATAGGAGGATATGTCTTTGACCTGTCAGCAGATTTTAAATTTAAACCTGCATTTTTGGTACAGTACTCACAAAATTTGCCTACCACAGTAGATGTATCGGCTAATTTTATGTTCAAAGACCGCTTTATTTTAGGAGCAGCTTATCGTTATGACGATGCTGTGAGCGCGCTGGCAGGATTTCATATTACAGAGAGTTTCTTTTTAGGGTATTCGTACGATTATACAATTAGCGAGTTTACCGACTATACTAAAGGCTCTCATGAGATTGTTCTTACGTATACCTTGCCGTCAAAAACTAAGGCAGTTTATTCACCAAGATTCTTCTAAAAAATATATCAAATGAAAAAGTTAATATATATAAGCCTTTTGCTTTCTTGCGCGGCAGTATTCTCGCAAAGCAAAATCAGAAAAGCAGATAAACTTTTTGAAACTCATAATTTTTTGGAGGCAGCCCATATGTATGAAGAACATATTGAGGCAAATCCAAATGCTAATGCAGATAAGAGTCTTTTGCTTAAAGCGGGCGACGCATTTTATTTTATAAATGAGCATCGCAAAGCGTCAGTCTATTACCGAAACGCTTATGCTATTAGTTCTAGCTTACAACAACCTTATCTTTCGAGGTATGTTAGAAGTTTAAGAGGGATAAGAGAATATAATCAGGCAGATCAAATACATCTAAAATATCTTGAAACTCAAGGAGATCGTATGGAAATTGAAAAATACAAACGAGATATTGAGGCTTTTAAGCAGCTGTTAGAATCGGATAAAGAACCTAGATTTACTATTTTTAATTTAGAATCTAACTCAGAATACTCTGATTTTGGAGCCGTATTTTTTGGTGAAAGAGTCGTTTTTTCTTCAGCCAGAAAAGAAAGCGGAGTAATCAAAGAGATTTATGAGTGGAACCAACAACCTTATTTGAGCCTATTTGTAGCTGACCGCTCAGCTCATGGAGAGCTTTCAAATATTCAACCTCTTTCTTCTGATATTACCTCGCATTACCACGATGCAACATTTAGTTTTTCACCTACTGGAGAAGTAGTATATTTTACGTCAAGTAACCAGAAAGATGGAAAAAAAATGATTCTGAACAGATCTCGGAAAAACAATTTTAAATTGTACAAAGCTACTATGGTTGACGGAAAGCTGACAGGGAGAGAAGAAATGTTTTTTAACAGTAACGATTATTCAGTAGGGCATCCAAATATTAGTCCTGATGGCAAATACTTATTTTTTGCTTCGGATATGCCAGGAGGTTTTGGAGATGCTGATATTTATTACTGCGAAATATACGAAGACGGAATGTTGTCTGAACCTCGAAATGCAGGGGCAAACATCAATACATCCGGAAATGATTTCTTCCCATTCTTTAGTAGCGAAAACAAATTGTATTTTTCTTCTAACGGACATATGGGCTTTGGAGGGCTGGATATGTATGAGAGTGAGTTCGCTCCAGAAACGGGCTTCTCTAAAGCGGTAAATCTCGGTAAGGTAGTAAATACTACATATGATGATTTTGCGATGGTATTCTATAAAGACAATAAAAATGGTTATTTTTCTTCTAATCGTCCGCAAGGTAAAGGGGATGATGATATATATGCCTTTTTTAGAAAACCTAAACCATGTGATCAGTATATCGCCGGAACAGTTAAAGATAAATCTAGTGGTAATTATCTTTCAGAAGTAAAAATAGCTGTAAAAGATAGTTTAAATAATGTGGTTTATGAGTTGTTTACTGATGAAGAAGGAAAATACGAAGTTAAAATTCCTTGTAATCAAACCGTAACGGTACTTTTCGGTAAAGAAAAATATGTAGATAAATCAGTAGTGCAAGAAATAGGAGAGATAGACGAAGAGCAAATTACACTAGATGTTGCCTTAGATAAACTGGATGATCTTATTGTTAAAGACGATAAAACAGGAATAGAAAAGATAAACCTTAAGCCAATATATTTTGAATTCAATAAGTGGGATATCACCCCAGAGGCTGAATTGGTATTAGAAAAGGCAATTGAAGTAATGACTATTTTCCCCGATATGGTTATTAAGATAGAGTCTCATACCGATTCTCGAGGTAGAGATTCGTATAACTTAGAATTGTCGGATAAAAGAGATAAATCGACTCAAGCTTATTTATATTCCAAAGGAATAGCACAAGAACATATCGAAAGTGCAATAGGTTATGGAGAAACTCGACTGTTGAACAAATGTCGTGATGGAGTGAAATGTACAGACGAAGAGCACGACCTCAACCGAAGATCTGACTTTGTAATTATTAAAAGATAATTAAAGTAAGACAAACCTTGGGCAATCCCCAAGGTTTGTTTTTTTAATAAAGACAGACTTTTTGACACTCATCGAAGTATAAGCCAAAAGTCGTTTACTCTTTAGTATGATTCGGTCTTTGATGATATCATTGGGAGTTTCTTTGCTTACTAAACTAATCTTTTTGCTCAAGCTTTTGGGAGTGATGTAAAGCACTGGGGCATAATCAGCAACAGAATGGTGGGTTTTGTAGCGCAACTCGACCGTAATTTCTATTGATTTATTTGAGCATATAGTTGATAATACCACCATCGACCAAAAGCTCTGTTCCAGTAATAAAGCTAGCATTGTCAGAAGCTAAAAACAATACTGCTTTAGCAATTTCGTCTGGATTAGCTAGTCTTTTTACAGGAATAATTGTTTCAAAAAATTCTTTTACTTCAGGTGTTATAGCACCATTAATACCAGGGGTTTCTGTAGGGCCAGGACTAACAATGTTTACCCTTATTTTTCTGTCAGCCAATTCGTTTGCAGCGATTTTTGCTATTTTATTTAAAGCACCTTTAGTGGCTGAATAAACACTTCCGTTTATCATTGAAACGGTTGCAACAGTGGAAGAAGTAAACACAACCGAAGCACTATCAGCTAGATGAGGAATCATTTTTTGAAGGGTAAAGAAAGCTCCTTTTACATTAGTGTTAAATTGTGCATCAAAATCTGCTTCTGTCGTTTGCTCGATAGTAGAAAATGTAGCAATTCCAGCGTTTAAAAAAAGTACGTCTAATTTGTTTCCACTTTCTACAATTTGTTTTTCTAAAGCCTCAATTCCTAACAGGCTTGAAGTGTCAGAAACTACGGTTTTTAATTTTTGACTATTGATTTTTTGTGCAGCTAGCTGTAAGTTTTCAGCATTCCTGCTTGTTATCCATACATTTGCTCCTGATTGAATAAATGCTTGAGTGGTTGCAAATCCAATGCCAGTACTCCCACCCGTAATAACTACGTTTTTATTTTTAAAATCCATTTTAATAAAAATTTAATTGTTAAGAGTACAAAGGTAGGTTTATGTAGTTATTATTAGTAACTTTGTTCCTAAAAATAACAGTAACATAGAGGTAACACAGTAACATTATGGAGTGCAAAACAATAGATTTATCTCAAGAATATAAGGCAGAGATGAGAGCTGTTCGTGATTCAATGGACGTATTAAATGGAAAATGGAAAATTCCTATTTTGTCGTCATTGTGCTATTACAACAAAAGGCGATTTTCAGACATTTTGAAAGACACACCAGGGATTTCAAATAGAATGTTGAGCAAAGAGCTAAAAGAACTAGAAATTAATAAACTAATAGAACGAACTATTATCGACACCAAACCTATTACTGTAGAATATAGACTTACAGAACACGGAAAAACACTGCGTACTCTAATCAACCATCTTACAGATTGGGGAATAGCACATCGTAAAATAATAATAGGGAAATAACTTAACAACACAACCCATAAAATTTACTTTACATGTAAAGTAAATTTTATGGGTTTGAGAAACAGAGTTTTGTTTAAGCTGTGGATTATTACATTTTTTCTATATATTCCATATCATAGAATTTGTTAGGATTTAGGTAAACCTTGTGTTTCTGAAAGTCCAGAAAAATATTAAATCGGTTTAGTATTTCATTTCCTAAGATATGAATGTTATGTCCGTTCAGGGGTTTATGTGATGTTATCTGCTGCACCGGGACATCTTTCAATACATAATCTCCAATTTTTAAATCTTGCAGATTAGAGGTGATTACTGGAACTTCGTTGCCTTGAGCTCCTCTCAAAATCACTTTTTTTATTACCTTCATTTTCTCAAAAGGAAACCCGCTTTCTTTCATTAAATCATTATCAAGCATTGCCGTTCTGTTATAACCAGTGTCAAACAAAAATGAGTCTGTGTTTTGAATGCCGTCTTGAATAATTGTGCTTTCTACAGCAAATACCGTTAAAAAATATTTTATATCAAGTGTAGTATAAGCGTCATCTTCCAAAACATATTCAGGAGTCTGATTGTGAATAATCATAAGTTCTCTATCATAATTTAACTCAACAACCTGCTCTTTGAAGAAATCCCAGCCGAAACGACCTTCAGTACCGTAACCAGACAATTGAGCATCAAATACGAGGGTTTTATAATCACGCTTGCCAATTCGTAAGTTATAATAAGTGTTATATAGCTTGACTTCTGAATTTAATTTATGTTGTAAAACATCATTGATTAATACTAAATCTGTAGTTCCCGTATCAAAATTCAGATTTAACGTATCTCGTTGATTAAAAACAGCTTTTACGTAAATCGTGTTTTGCTCATTGATAATTAACGGAATAGTATCGTTAATGGCAAGGCTTTGAGAGAACGAATTAATTGTAGCACAAACATATATAAGTAGTAAAAGAAACTTTTTGCTCATAAATTCTGCTCTAAAAGTATGTATTCAACTATTTACAGCATAAAACCGAATATGTATAACATGATTCCGGTGATTGAGGTGAGATACATTCCCCAAACTCCCATTTTACCCCAAAACTTATGTCTTTTACTAAACGAATTAGGTTTTGGGTTTCGATCAAATTTAATCAATGAAAAGATAATCAATAGAATCCAAGTCAAAGAAGTAAGAATTGAAAGCAGGGTATGAAAGTAAATCGTAAAGTTTAAGAAAAACGTATTCTCAAAACTTGAACCTTTTACCATTTCGAATATACCTCCATGTTGTTTCATGTCGTATTCAAATAAGAGCACTACAAAAAACAACACCAAAAACATAATGATTTGTATTTTTTTGTGGGTAGCAAAAGCTCGATCTTGTTTTACTTTTTTGATGGAATACCACAAGAGTGGTAATATAATAGCCATAGAAATCACTACGATATCCATCAATACATCACATCGGGCTCCTAAGAAGCTAGGCGGAAAATTTAGAGTCATAATTTATTGAGTTAAGAATTTATCTTTTTAAGCTTCTTTATAATTCTTGTTGAATCTGAAGAAGTTGTTTATATCTATAATTGCCTACGTTAATAGGTTTTATGGTGACTAAAATAATGAAAAATGTAAAATAAAATCCGCTTTATAGTTAAATCTTGATAAAAAAACTATTTAATTAGCAATAGCAGGAGTGTAAACCAAAGGTTAATTAGCTAGCAACTAGTTTTTTATTTATTGAGTTTAGCTAGCTGAATATTGATGAATGCGGGGAGATAATTTGGGGTACAATTCTTTGCTACCCTTTCGTCTTTATAAAGTCCAGTTTCTTCTCCTAGTTTTATACATCTTTGTCGATATTCTTCTTCGAAAATACCTATTTGAGCAGCTAGAAAATTCATTGCCCACTGTACTTCAGGCACTTCTTTTTCGATTCGGTTTTCAATTTTAGAAAGCAGTTCTGCACTATTTTGAGGTGGCTTTTGTCTAACCCAACGCAAACGAGCCTGATAGTACCAAAAAGTTCGTCTTTGGAGCGGGGAAGGACTGTTTTCCCAACTTTCAACTATTGCAATCGTCTGTTTGTCTTTCGTAAGTTGATTTGCCATAAGCCAATCCATTAGTTGGAGTTTTTCAGAGTCTTTATGCTCATTAATATCAATATCTAATTGATTGAGAACGTCTTCTGATAGTTCTTTTTTATCAAATATAAGTATGGCTAATTGTCGTGGTAAAAATTGTTGAGTAGACCAGAGTTCGAGGGCTAACTTATGGTCTTTCACAATGCCATTTCCTATCTTTCGTAAGTCACCCAGCTTGGTGTTCTTATCGCTAATTTGTGTCAGAATATTTTCGGCCTTGGATGATAATTTCATAGCCATCAAAGTTATTAAATTATAGCAGAAAACAATAGGAATTCCTGTTTATATACTATAGTTTTGATGCGTAACTTTTGTATTTACACCATTCCGCCATTTACTCCGATAACTTGCCCTGTAACCCACTGTGATTCATTGGAGCACAGAAATTCTATGATTGGAATTATATCTTCGGTGTTTCCTATTCTTTTGAATGCTGATGCGTTGGCTATAGTCTGAATCTGTTCAGGAGATTTTCCTTTTAAAAACAACTCAGTATTCATAGGACCTGGAGCTATTGCATTTACGGTTATTCCTTTATCTGCAATTTCTTTGGCGAATACTTTGGTCATTTGTTCAACAGCCGCCTTGGTAGAAGAATAAATAGCATAAGTAGGCATCATCAGCCTTGTAGTAGAACTAGAAATATTAATAATTCGGCCGTTGTGTTCCATTTTTTCGGAGGCTACTTTCATCATAAGAAACACACTTTTTATATTGATTGAATAATGGGCGTCTAATTCCTCTTCAGAAAAATCTTTTAATAGCTTAGTTATCATTATTCCAGCATTATTAATAACAATATCTATTTTCCCGAAATGTTCAATTACTTTATCGAAAAGTACTGTAACCTCGCTCGATTTACTGACATTCGCTCTAATTGCAATAGCAACACCTCCATTGCTTTCTATTTGTTTAACCAAATCATTTGCTTCGTTTTCGTTAGTGTTGTAGTTAATCACTACATTAACCTTGCTATTGGCTAAAGCTAAAGCTAAACTTTTGCCCAGACCTCTAGAAGAGCCCGTAATGATAATTGTTTTGTTTTCTAAATTTTTCATTGTAATCTTTTTATAACACAAAATTAGATTAACGCTATCACTATTTTATGGTGAAGGTTTCAGAATTATACACTCATTTCTAAAAGAAGAAGGTGTCATACCTGTGTGTTTTTTAAAGTATTTAGTGAAGTTAGTTGGTTCAAATGTCAGTATATTAGCTATTTGAGTTATTGAAATAGTTGGATTAGCAAGGAGTTTCTTGGCTACCTTTAGTGTTTTTTCATTACATATATCACATGGAGATTGACCCGTAACCTGTTTAATAGTATTGCTTAAATGTCTAGGGTCTATAAAGAGTTGCTCGGCAATTTCATTTATTTCTAAATACCTGTCGGATTTCCCATCTAGCAAATCCTGAATAGATTGGTCTAATAAGGCATTAAACGCTTTTACAATCTCTAAGGGTCTTTTGGATGTCATCTGTTTCATGAAATTGTTATTAGTTTATTTACTCTTATCGGGCCTCACTTGTTGTGCCAGCTTTTTTGGAGCTACTGTACAATATGCAGTGGTTAAAGCGTCTATAAATAGTCTTTCATGTACTTTCTCCAATTCTATAAATGTCCATCCTTGTTTGCCCCATTTGTTGTCAACTGGGAAGATTATTGTTCTATCAGCAGATGAAAAGACATCTTGATCAATTTCTGATAATTTAATACAAGCTCTATTTTTTTTATGATCATAGGTAGCAAAGATTTTCTTTCCTATTCTAAAAGACGTTTTTTCGAAGTGAGGATCTTCTGTGGCCTGCGGAAAAGACAAAGCCAGCTTTCTGAAAGTGTCAATAGATACCATATACGATTTTATTTAAGCTGTTTTACTGACTCTCTAATTGCTTTTTTTTGAAATATTTTATTAACTAATATAATTGATGGAAAAGCCTTTAAACATCAAGTTGTTATTGTATCAGAACAAATATAGTATAAAAAGCTAATTTATATCCTTTTTCAAATAAACCATATAATACAACATTCTTTGTATCTAAACTATACTCAGTATTTTTTTTGGTTTTAAACTCATTTCTAGATTAGAAAATCATTGTTTATTACATTAGTTTTTTACCCCAAAAACTCCCTAAAAGGCATAAAATTTAAAGTATGACAAAAGTCATGTTTTAGCGGAATTAGCCTTGTTACCTTTGCTGGTATAAAATTAAATGGTATGAGCGTCATTTATATCTTAATATCAATCAGTATTGTAGTAGCCCTTGTCTTTTTGGTTGCTTTTTTTAGAGCAGTCAGATCAGGACAGTACGATGACGATTACACTCCGTCGGTGCGAATGCTGTTTGATGACGAATTAAAAAAAATAAAAACTAAAGAAACTAAAAAACTAGAAACAAAATCAGATAAAATCAAGTAAATTATGGAAGTGCAGCAATTTTATTACGACAACAAAATTGTAAAGAAGTTTCTTTACGCTTGTATTATTTTTGGAGTTGTCGGTATGTTAGTAGGGCTTTTATTAGCCTTAATGTACCTTTTTCCGAATATCACAGAAGGAATCTCATGGCTTAGTTACGGAAGACTCCGTCCTTTGCATACCAATGCGGTTATTTTTGCCTTTGTCGGAAATGCAATTTTTGCGGGAATCTATTATTCTTTGCAACGGCTTCTCAAAACCAGAATGTTTAGTGATGCCTTGAGTAATATTAATTTCTGGGGATGGCAGTTAGTAATTGTTGCTGCAGCTATTTCACTTCCGTTAGGATACACTTCGTCCAAAGAATATGCTGAGCTTGAGTGGCCTATTGATATTGCTATTGCAGTTGTTTGGGTTGCGTTCGGAATCAATATGATTGGGACTATTTTAAGGAGAAGAGAAAGACACTTATATGTTGCTATTTGGTTTTACATTGCAACTTTTGTAACAGTAGCAGTACTACATATCTTTAATAGTTTGGCTATTCCGGTTGGAGCACTCAAAGGATATTCGGTTTATGCAGGAGTTCAGGATGCGCTGGTACAATGGTGGTACGGGCACAACGCAGTTGCTTTTTTCTTGACGACTCCTTTTTTAGGATTGATGTACTATTTCTTGCCCAAAGCAGCTAATCGCCCTGTATACTCTTATAGATTATCGATTATCCATTTCTGGTCCTTAATTTTTATTTATATCTGGGCAGGACCTCACCACTTATTATATACTTCACTGCCTGATTGGGCACAAAATCTTGGAGTTGTATTTTCGGTAATGCTTATTGCTCCATCTTGGGGAGGTATGATCAACGGACTCCTGACACTACGTGGAGTATGGGACAAAGTACGAGAAGAACCAGTACTTAAGTTTTTTGTAGTGGCCATTACGGGTTATGGTATGGCAACTTTTGAAGGTCCGATGTTATCACTTAAAAACGTAAATGCAGTAGCTCACTTTACAGACTGGATTGTAGCTCACGTGCACGTAGGAGCTCTAGCTTGGAACGGATTCATGACCTTTGGTATGATTTATTGGTTAGTACCAAGAATGTGGAAAACAGAATTGTTTTCTAAAAAATTAGCAAACTTCCATTTCTGGATAGGAACATTAGGGATAGTATTATATACCGTACCTCTATATGTAGCAGGATTTGTTCAGCACCAAATGTGGAAAGACTTTAACCCTGACGGAACCCTTAAAAATAACTTTATGCAAACCGTTGAAGCTATTATGCCAATGTATTGGATGAGAGCTATCGGAGGAACTCTTTTTGTGATAGGATTGTTAGTATTGTGTTACAATATTATCAAAACAATTAAACAAGGACAAAAGGTGTCAGATGAACTTGCAGAAGCCCCTGCACTCACTAAAATATCAAGTGGAAGACTTAAAGGAGAGCGTTTCCATGGATGGTTAGAACGTAGACCAATACAACTTACCATTTTAGCTACCATCGCTATTTTGATTGGAGGTATTATTCAGATTGTTCCAACTTTGGTAGTAAAATCAAATATTCCGACTATTTCGACCGTAAAACCTTATACACCTCTTGAACTAGAAGGACGTGATTTGTATATCAGAGAAGGTTGTGTTGGTTGTCACTCACAGATGATTCGCCCTTTCCGCCACGAAGTAGAACGATATGGAGAATATTCAAAATCAGGAGAGTATGTTTATGACCATCCATTCTTATGGGGATCTAAACGAACTGGACCAGATTTGATGAGAGTAGGAGGTAAGTATAATGATAACTGGCACTTTAACCATATGTGGGATCCACAATCTACTTCTACAGGTTCAATTATGCCAAGCTACCAATGGTTGTTTGATAACAAAGCAATGGATTTTTCGAAGACAGAAGCTAAAATGAAAGCTTTACAACAAATAGGAGTTGATTATACCGAAGAAGATATCGCGAATGCCCTAACAAGCATTAAAGAGCAAAGCGAACAAATTGAAAAAAATTTACATAACGATCCTGAATTTGTGAAATCGTATGAGCAAAGTAAGAAAAATGCGCAAGCAAGAGGAGAGGAGTTCGTTCCGATGAGCCAAAGAGAGATTACCGCACTAATTGCTTATTTACAACGTTTGGGAACTGATATTAAAATTAAAGAATAAATCAGTCTATAGCTTAGGGTTTACTACTTGTCTGATCCGAATGCCAAATTAAAATGACAGCAGTAAACCATAAGCTTAAAACTTTAAACTTAATAATTATGCTAAAGTTTATTAAACAAAATATGGAAACCATTGCGGGAATAGAAATATTTCCGATTATATCGCTCTTAATATTTTTCTTGTTTTTTGTGGGGCTATACTGGTGGGTATTTACCTATAAAAAAGAAAAAATACAAGAATTGAGCAACTTACCATTAGACGACAAACAATAACAGAAATATATAAAGAGCTATGAGAAAATTAATCCCTGTATATGTAAGAATCCCGTTAATTATGATCGTTGCTTATTTCGCAATGGAATATTTTATCGATTCGGGAGATAAACCTGCTTATATGGTTTATCCTGCAGTTTCTATATTTTTAGGAGCATTATTATTAGTCCTTATTGCTATTGAGGTTGTTTTTAATGCCTTTGAGAGTATTACTTATAGTATTATGACCGAGGAACAACGCAAAGAGTACGACCAGAAAAACCGTGCTACTCTAGACATTACTCAAAGTGCTACCTATAAAAAGATAATGCAATCACTTACTAAAACCAAAAGTATTGAAGAAGAAGGTGAGTTACTTTTAGAACACGAATATGACGGAATCAAAGAGTTGGATAACGTGCTGCCACCTTGGTGGAAATACTTGTTTTATGCTACTATAGTCTTTGGTTTTGTATATTTAGGATACTATCACCTATTTGGAGGAGAAAATCAGATTCAGGAATATGAGCGTAAAAACAGCGAAGCACTGTTAGCTGTTGAAGAATGGAAAAAAACAGCAGTTGATTTGGTAGATGCTAGCAATGTAGTTGCTCTTACAGATGATTCAAACTTAGCAGCAGGAAAAGCTATTTTCCTAGAAAAATGTGCAGTTTGTCACTTGGCTGACGGAGGAGGAAGTATTGGGCCTAACCTCACAGATAACTATTGGATTTTAGGAGGAGGAATTAAAGAAATATTCCATACCGTTTCTGAAGGAGGACGCGATGGAAAAGGGATGATTCCGTGGAAAACAGAACTTAAACCTTCACAAATACAACAAGTTTCAAGTTATATCTTATCTATGGTAGGAACTACACCAGCCGTAGCTAAAGAGGCTGAAGGAGAATTATGGATAGAAGAGGGAACCGAAACAGTAGAGGAAGCTCCTGCTACCGAAGAAACGGTTTTGGAATAAATAAACTAATTTTTTAGATACGGACTAAAGCATAATTCCTTTAATCCGTGGACAAGAATAAATAATACGGGGGTTAAAACAAATAATTATGTCTGATTTTCAGGACGAGTCTTTTAGAGATAGTATTTCTACCATTACAGAAGATGGAAAGAGAGCTTGGGTATATCCTAAAAAGCCCAAAGGGAAATACTACGACAAAAGAAAAATAGTGAGTTACGTTCTTTTATTGATGTTATTTTCGTTTCCGTTTATTAAAATCAACAGGCATCAATTCATCTTATTAAATTTCTTTGAGCGAAAGTTTCATATTTTCAGTATTCCGTTTTGGCCACAGGATTTTTATTTGGTAATGATTTCTATGGTGGTAGGAGTGGTGTTTGTAACGCTTTTTACGGTCGCTTTCGGACGTATTTTTTGCGGTTGGATTTGTCCGCAAACCATCTTTATGGAAATGGTTTTCAGACGCATAGAATATTGGATTGACGGAGATAGGAATGCACAAATCAAATTAAACAAACAAAAATGGGATTCCGAAAAAATTAGAAAAAGAATGCTGAAATGGTTTCTCTTTTTTGTGATTTCGTTCTTGATTGCTAATATATTTCTATCTTATTTAATAGGAAGCGATGAGGTTCTTAAAATGATTACCGAAGGACCATTACACAACGGAAGGACCTTAATAGCTCTATTGATTTTTACGGCCGTCTTTTACTTTGTTTTTGCATGGTTCAGAGAGCAAGTGTGTATTATTGCCTGTCCGTACGGTAGATTACAAGGGGTGCTATTAGACAATAAATCTATAGTAGTAGCCTACGATTATGTCAGAGGAGAAAAAGAAAAGGGAAGAGCCCGAATCAATAAAAAAGAAAATAGAGAGGAGAAAGGTTGGGGAGACTGTATCGATTGTAAACAATGTGTAGTAGTTTGCCCGACGGGAATCGATATCAGAAATGGAACACAACTCGAATGTATAAACTGTACAGCATGTATTGATGAATGTGATGATGTAATGGAAAAAGTAGGTTTCCCGAAAGGACTTATTCGATATACATCAGAAGATGAAATCACGAAAAAAGAAAAATTTGTTTTTACGCCCCGCATGAAGGGATATATGGCTGTACTTACAATTCTTATCGGAATTTTGATAGGAATGTCATTTTTGAGAAGTCAATTACAGGTTACTATGCAACGAATTCCAGGACAACTATACGAAGTAAAAGGAGAGAACATCAGTAATGTTTATACTTACAGAATAATCAATAAGACCACTCAGGATTTTGAGAATGTTCATTTTAAATTATTGAACCCAAAAGGAAACATTATTATGGTAGGAGCAGAGCATTTTAATATTGAAAAAGAGTCTGAAACCAAAGGTACCTTGTTTGTAGAGGTTCATCCAGCCTTTCTAACCGAAGATAAAGTGAAGCTCACCATAGGAGTATATGAGGATAACAAACAAATTGAAAAAATAACTACTAACTTCTTGAGCCCAAGACAGTTTAATTGAGTTATTTAAATTAAAAAAATAATAAATTATGAAAATAAATTGGGGAACAGGGGTGGTAATTGCCTTTACACTTTTCATGGCTTTTATCTTATATTTTGTGTATTTGGTCCAGTCTGACAAAAAGTATGATAACGAATTGGTTATAAGCAATTATTATCAATACGAAACCAATCTTGAGGGTCAACAAAAAAAGCAAAGGAATGCTAATGCGCTAACTACCAAATTAGAGGTTATAGAGTCTAATAATGAAGTAGTTGTAAGGTTTCCAAACAATTTTGATTTTACTAAAATAGAAGGAAAAATATCCCTTTATCGGCCATCTGACGAAAAACTTGATTTTGAATTCCCAATTTCATTATCGTCTTCTAATTTGCTCATACCTAGAAATGTTTTAGCAGGTGGTCGTTGGGATATTACTATTGAATGGAAGTATGAAGGAACCGAATATTACAACAGAAAAAGTGTTAATTTATAAGTAGGTTTTCCTTTTTATTGATGATTTTTAAACCTTTTAGCATAAGGTTTTTAATAATAAATTATTATAAAATGTTAGTTTCGGCTGTTGTATTAGGATTAGTTTCGAGTTTACATTGCATAGGCATGTGTGGACCGATAGCTATGATGCTTCCGGTAGACAGACATAACAAAACAAAAAAAGCATTACAAATTATCCTCTATCATTTAGGGCGACTTTCAAGCTACGGATTTTTAGGTTTGATTTTTGGTTTAATAGGTAGAAGTCTATATCTGGCAGGAATTCAACGAAAGCTGTCCATTGTCATTGGAATTATTATTATTTCCGTAGCTATAATTCCAGAACGAATTTTTGCCAGGTATAACTTCTCCAAACCCATTTATAGAATTATTTCGTACGTTAAAAGTTCTTTGGGCAAGCAATTTAAAAATCGCTCAAACAAATCAATTTTCACAATCGGAATACTCAATGGTTTTTTGCCATGCGGAATGGTTTATGTAGCATTATTCGGAGCTTTGGCTATGCAAAATGCCCTTTACGGAATGCTTTTTATGATACTATATGGATTAGGAACAGTTCCTCTTATGAGTGTAATCGTATATTTTAGTTCGTTTATTAAAAATTCATTAGGAAAAAATCTATCAGCTATAATTCCTGTCGTAACCGTAAGTATAGGCGTTCTATTTGTTCTTCGCGGGTTAGGTTTGGATATTCCGTTTGTTTCTCCTTCTAATTTACAATTATTTGTGAATGGCGGTGCCGATTGTAGTTAGCCCAATACATGTTTATAATCCTTGGTTTGGATAAAGTCATTAAATATTTTTTCGGATTGTTTCATCAACAATTCGTATTGTTTGGCTCCATGCGAAAGTCTTTTTACTCCCAGTTTTCCTAATAATTCATAAGAAGGTAAAGTAGGGGTAGCAAATACATTAAGCGGTAAGTTTACCTGAGAAGTAAAACTCAATATATCAGTGTCTTTTTCGATCAACGGAACAAATACACCATCAGCTCCAGCCGATTTATAGTTTGTGGCTCTGGAGATAGATTCGTTTAAACTATCAGGATGTTGGGTAGTATAAGTATCAACCCGGGCATTGATAAAGATGTTAGTGGTCGCTTTAATAGCTTGTATTTTTTCTGCCATTAAATTTGGATTACCCAATATCCGTTTACCATCTTTCACCATTCCGTCTTCTAAATTTATTCCTATAACGCCTATATCAGTAAGCTTTTTGACATATTGAGCAACCTGCTGAGGATCATCAGAATATCCTGCTTCAAAATCTACAGATACGGGGATTTTAGCTACATTCATAATGTGTTTTATTACAAAATATAATTGGTCAAAGCTGATGTTTTCGCCATCTTCAAAACCTAACGCGTTAGCAATAGCATGACTAGATGACCCTAAAGCTTTATAACCCGCTTTTTGAGCGATTTTGGCCGAATGAGCATCCCAAATATTAGCTAATAATAAAGGATTTTCGCTGTTGTGTAGTTTTTTAAAAGTATTTAAAGTATCCATAATTGTATTGTTTTTAAGTTAATAATAATGAGACAATAATTTTGACATATATACTAGTATCAAAAATTATACTACTAATTAACGAAGTTTTTATAAATGTATTTACAAATCCTAATTTTAGTAAATAAAAAAGAAAGACAGGGAGTATTGAGAATTTGTCTTATATATCAATATAAACTTACCAAATGCCAATTTACATCAAAATTAATACCATAACATTTTTGAACTATAATTTACATTATGTAAAATAGAATATTTCAAAACTCCTATTTAATATAATAGATTCCTTTTATTTTAATTAAAGAATTCATCCCAACCTTTTCTTAAAATTAAGCATCTATAATTATACACTTACTAACAAAAATATACAATATTCATTGTTATAATTACGTTATTTGTTAAAGTGCTAAATATTATTAACCTTTAAACTTAATGCTATGAACAATTTCTCAAAAAAAGAATGGATTGATTTAGTTTTTGAAGGCAGAAACAAATCTTATGGTGCTTATGATTTAAGAGCACAAAGCGGAAATCTAATGCTAAAAGCACTTTGTATCGGAATTATGTTAGCTCTATCTCTGATCAGTATTCCCGTGATTGCCAATTATGGAAAAACCGCGCCCGTAGCAAGTATTCCAGAAGAAACACCTCCTATTGAAATAGAATTCGTTATTCCTGTAGAGACCGAAATTTTCAAGAATGACGAACAACTCATTAAAACTGATGAAAAACCTGCGGAAAAAATCAAAGAAAAATCAGCTGAAGACATTACTAAATTTGGAGAAATCAATATCACAGACAACATTACTGTGAATGAAGAGATTAAATCCGTAGAGAAATTATCAGGTAAAAAGACTGGTGCTGAAGATGTTCAAGGGAGTTCTGAAGGAAAAATAGATGCCATTAACCCAGGTAATGAAGATATTTCTGGAGATATCAATGGTATCGAAGACGGAACTGGAGATACTCCAGAAGCTATATATCTAGATTATAAACTAGACAAAAAAGCTGAATTTCCAGGTGGAATCACTAATTTTATGCGTATCGTTCAAAGAAATTACCAAGTTCCTGCACTAGATAAATCTAAACAGCATACTGTTTTTGTATCCTTTATAGTTGAAATTGACGGTTCAATATCTAATATAAAAGTTTTAAAAGATCCAGGATACGGATTAGGTAAAGAAGCCATCAGAACCTTAAAAAGCATTAAAACAAAATGGGAACCAGGAATTTATAATGGAAAACCTGTTCGAATGCTACACTACCTACCTATTACAGTAATGGTTAGATAACAAAAAGCCCTCAAAAATGAGGGCTTTTTGTTGTTAGGTCATTATTTTTTCAAAGTAAGTCCCTATTAGAGGAATTGGCTTTTCAACCCCATTTATAGCATTAAATAAACCTATAACCCACAACACAATAAAAATATAACTAACATAATTTAAGAAGTATAAGGTGGGAACTGTCATTATAACAAAAGTAATCAGCACGTTTACAATAAACGCAACTATCATAAGTCCTAAAGATTGTCTTAAATGATATTTAAGCAAACTGTCTGCTTTGTCTTTTCCGACAAAATAAGCCACTAACCATCCTATTATGGTTAGATACGAGATAATAGATAAAGTTTTGTTGTCCATAGGTGTAAATTTTAAATCATCTTTATTTTTCAAAAATATATAAAAATTTAATAAAAAATAAGCTGTTGGTCTAAAATTACAAACAATGCTTTAACAAATTAATTAAAAGGATCTGGCACGCGTTCTTTTTCTTCCTCTTCTTCTTCTTCCTCTTCTTCTTCTTCCTTTTTGATGTTTTTATTTCTCTCCTGCCCTCTGCGTTTTATAAACTCCAAGTACTCATTATTAAAATCAGAATCTAAATCAAGTATAACGGAAGAATCTGACTTTTCATCTTCACGTCTTTTTTTAGGAAATAATTTTGATGTTAATTCTCCGAAAGAGTCAAAGTCTACTTCCCAAGTAAGACCAACTCCTTGTGTATAACCTATCCCCTCTCCAAAATAATTAATGTCGTTTTCACGATTAAAAACTCTTGCATTTAAACTCCTTTCTTCGTTCAGTCTAACTAAAATTTCGACATTTCCGACCACTACGGATTGTTGCGTTCCCCCTACTGGAACTCCTAATTTTCCGTTTATGGTTATATCCTCATTAATTTGTGTAGTAAGAGACATATTAAATCGATCGGAATCTTCAATCTCTCGGGTTCTGTTCGGATCTCGATTAGCTACTGTATAATCTACAGACATCTGAAAAACACTTTCATCATCAGACAATAGATTATTAAAAATATTACTTGCTGTTTCGGTTAAACTTCCTGCCAGAGCCCCCGAGCCCATTCCTTGACTTCCCAAAAAATTACGAGTAGCCAAAAGAGCAAACGCTTGTGTTCTTCTAGTATCAATATCTGAAAGTTTATATTGAATTTCAGACTGCAACACTGAACTTACACTTGGGAAAGTAATATCAAAATCAGGTTCTTGTAAAGCTTCAAGTGTTCCTTTTATATCAATTATAAGATTTACAGGGATTTTTCGATTAAAAGATGGATTATCAAGCAAAACAGCCGGATTGGCCTCGGTAGCATATACACCTTGAATATTCATATTGGCTAAAAGAGGATTCCCGCTCCACGTAATGGTTCCTCCTTTTTTAACGTTAAATTCTTTTTTGATAAGACCTCCATATCTAAAATCATACTGACCTTGTTCGACAGTAAAAATTCCGTTCATCGTAAAACGACCCAAAGTATTGATATCTAATTCTAAAATACCATTTCCTCGACCTCCCCTGATAGCGTGTCCTGTATCTCTATCAATAATTATATCAATAGCAGCATCGGGCGTTACATTTAACTTCAGTTTAAGCTCTAATCCAGTAGTCGTAAAACGATTTTCTATCAGTGTAGCACTACTATACTTCTCTTCTGGGGTCAAAAATTTAATATGAGGAGCTTCGCCAGCTGATTTAGAATCCCCAACCGGAATATAAAGATGTGTTCCTTTTTCAGAAGTTGCATCTGCACTGATAACTAATCCAGAGGTTGGCCCTTTAATAGTAGCACTACCTTTTATAAAAGCAGTTCCGTAATACATAGCATCATCCGAATCTTGAGTATCAAGAACTAATAATCTATTAGAACTTAAATTGAGATCCAAGACCCAATCGCTAAATAACTTGTGATTTATACTTCCGTTTAAACTCCCTTGAGTTTTGTATTTGGTATCCGTTAGGTTAACATGACCAAAAATAATTTGCTTTTCGGTAATATCTATAATTGTATTGTTTTCGAAATCAAAATCGGTATTCAGATAAGCTATTTTCATTCCCGCTTTATCTAAAAACAAACGTCCATTGATTTCTGGATTTTTCAAATTCCCCGAAACAGTAGCTCTTCCTGTAGCAAGACCTCGGATGTTAGTCATAACCTCTCCTCCAAATTCACTAAACGGACTTAAATTAAGATTATTCAGACGAATATCCATATTTGCAAAAGTCTGCTTGTTAACCGTATTTAGGTCCCCCTCCATAACAAAGATACTATTGTCATCTTTGAACAAATAAGCATTGATTCCGAAACGACTTAATGTTTCGTCCCCTTCTGCATCAACGGTCAAATCTCCTAATTCCACTTCGTTGATAGCTAATTTCATTATTTCTAAAGAAGCAGTTGGTCGGAATACATTTTCATCCTGTCTAAAGTGTACATTACCATTTAGTAACCCTTCTAAACGAAGTTTATCTATTTCGGGAGTTATTTTGGATAAATCAACATCTTTAAAATTCAAATCTAAATCCTTATGATTATTCCCTTTTATACTTCCCCCAAACTGTACAAACTGATTATTGTGAGATAAAATAAAATTTTCAATAGAAATCTCATTTAGGGTTTTATCAAATACCACTCGATTATCTTGATGATCTTCTTCGTTAAGATACCACAAATAATCTTTAAAGTTTAGTTCAGATTTCTGAAAACCAATAACTGAATTTTGATTTTTATCAATAGTATAATAGAGATTCAGATTATAAAAATCCTGCTCTTTAGTTCCTCCTTTAAATTCAGTTCTAAAATATAAAGTATCATTCCGCTTTAGATTGATCATCCCAAAATCAGAAATTTTGTAATGTTTATTACTGATGCTATCCATCTCTATATAAGCATTGAAGAGCGGATTTTTGTTGTCTATCTGTAAGTCAATTTTATGAACCGTATTCTCTCCTATCTCCAATGTTGGTGTAGCAAAATCGAGCTTAAACATTTCGTCATCAGGGTTAATATTTCCTCTTATAAAAGTATTATTCCCAAAAGATATTTGAGGGAAAAACACTTCTACAATTTTATTATAAATAGAGAAATTAAACCTTAAAAATTGTTTTTCCTGGATTTTATAAGGCAAATAATTAGTGTATAAGCTACCCAGAGCATTTTGGAATATTTTTGGGAGTTCGGTATAACTAAACCTTCCGATAAGATTTCCTTCGATTATATCAGGTGAATTTATAGTAATGGTTCTTACTTTTGTGTTGTCAAAAGTAGAGGTTACCTGAAAGTCTTCAAAAAAATAGATGTCATTTTGGTTTTGATAAGAAGCTTTAGAAAAGTTGAGTTCGCCTGCAATATCATCTAACGAATTTCCTTGTCCTTTAAATACGATATTTCCTTTGAGAATCGAAATAGAATCGCGTTTGACGAAATTCAATTTGTTTAAATCAACATAATCTACCTGAGCCTGAAAATCATATTTTTTAATTGACGAATTTAAATTTAACAGCCCGTCAAACGAAAGTTTTGCATTATCGTCATCAAGATGTACCTCCCCCTGAAAATAAGGTTGTTTTAGCGTTCCGTTTACAAGAATTTTATGATAATTATAGCCGTTAAAATAAAACGAAGATATACTTCCGTCAATCAGTGTATTTACAGTTTCCTGGGTAAATCCTTTCCCATCTGCTGTAAGATCAGCCGTAATTTTACCTACCGAATTGGTATTCAATAACCTGCCTAAATCAAAATTTTGAGTTATCAAATCCCCCTGATAAGAAGTATTATCTGAATCGGTAATATTTTGCATTTTCAAATCGGTTGTTAAATTTCCGATTTGAGTAACAATACTGGACTTTAGGTCCAAATCCGTTCTTGTCAAACGAATTTGACCCCTCATAATCACATTCCCCAAATTATCTAATTGTTCAGGGAGTTTGGTTCCTAATACATTTGGCAATAATTCTTTAAGAGATTTATTCGAAGTGTTTAACTCATCAATTTTTCCAGCAATAGTAAAACCTCTTTCTTGTACCATTGTAATGTTTTCAAAAGATAAATCTCCACTTACAATCATATTTCCATCTGAGAGGAATAAATTATCGGCCAAAAAATTATTTAGTGTCCCATCTGCTTTAGCACTGAAATCAAAGATTTTGTTTTTAGCTATTTCTGGATAAAAGAAATAAATATCATTACTGGCTAACTTACTTCCCTTTTCAAAATTAACATCCATACCAACTTTATCAGTAAAGTTTGCCAAATCTCCTTCTTTATAATTAAGGACAATGTCTCCTTTTAAATAGGTTTGTTCTTTGGTTGACGCCTCCAAATCTAACAGATGAATTTGATTTCTGGAATATTTTGCTTTTCCCGTAATATTTTTGACAAAAACACCTGTATGATACTGAAAAGAGAACAACTCCGAATCAGCAGTAATAAGGTCTCTAACTATTGAGAAGTCATTGAGGCTTGCATTGAGTTGAGTGAAATCAACACTAATGGGAGTTTGACGATTTTGATTTTCAACTTTAAAACGTCCGTTGATAATTTTTAGATTATCTGCAGATAAAATAAAAGGCTTCCCAGATGAAGGATTGTCATTCTCAAATTTTTCGACAAAAACATTGATATTTGAATTCTCCTCTCCTTTATAGGTGGTTAGATAAAATGTAAGATTATCCGCTTTGAGGTTACCGAAAACCAAATTTCCATCAATAAGTTTTTTAATACTTAAGATTTTGGTTTGAATATTTTTTGAATAAATAAGTGTATCCTGATGGTGATCTTTAATCAGTACACCTCTGAGCTTAACACCTCCAAATATTGATACAGCAACCTTTTCGACATTAATATCAGCACCAGTAGATTTTTTAAGCTCTTTTGTAACTATTTTCCCCACAAAAGTCTGTACTGGAGGTAGTGTAAGTAATATTCCTAAAAGCAATATCAATAGGAGAATTCCTATCAAAGTACGAACAACTATTTTTCTGAATTTTTTGATACTGCTAAAATGTTTACTTTTGTAATGCAAATATAATTAAATCATCACAGATGTACAGAATTTTATTTTGCTCCAAATAGAGCTAATTTAGTAGTATAAATCTTTCTAAAATAAGTAAATCTGTATTTAAAAATCTGTGTTTAAAAGCAACTCAAATTTCGTTCCGTTTTATGGATAACCAACCTGTTTTTTTATTGGCAATCGAAAGTTCGTGTGACGATACAGCCGCAGCTGTACTTTGTAACGATAAAATTCTGTCAAATATTGTAGCCAATCAAAGCGTTCATGAGCAATACGGAGGCGTTGTCCCCGAATTAGCCTCAAGAGCTCACGAAAAAAATATTGTTCCGGTTATTCATCAGGCTTTGCAAAAAGCAGGAATCACCAAAGAACAACTTTCTGCCATCGCTTTTACACAAGGACCTGGACTTATGGGTTCGCTTTTAGTAGGTGGAAGTTTCGCCAAATCGTTGAGTCTAGCTTTAGATATCCCACTAATTGGAGTTAATCATATGCAAGGCCATATTTTGGCACATTTTATTGACGAAGAAGGTTTTGACAAGCCAGAATTTCCGTTTTTAGCAATGACCATTAGTGGAGGACATACACAAATCATCAAAGTAACTGATTATTTCGAAATGGAAGTTATCGGAGAAACTACCGATGATGCTGTAGGTGAAGCTTTTGATAAAAGTGCTAAAATTCTTGGACTTCCCTACCCTGGAGGACCTCTTATTGACAAATATGCACAACTCGGAAAACCTGTTTTTAGCTTTACAAAACCCAAAGTGGACGGATTAGACTTTAGCTTTAGCGGACTCAAAACCCAGATTTTGTATTTCGTTCAGAAGCAAACTAAAGCCAATCCGAATTTTATTGAAGAGAATTTACACGATATCTGTGCTTCGATACAACACATCATTATCGAAATTATCATGGATAAGTTAAAAACCGCTGTTCAGCAAACCAGAATTAACCAAGTTGCTATTGGAGGTGGAGTTTCTGCCAATTCGGGAATCAGAAAAGCGCTAAAAGAAGCCGAACAAAAATACGGTTGGAAGACTTTTGTTCCTAAATTCGAATACACTACCGACAATGCTGCAATGATAGGTATTACAGGTTATTTGAGATACAAAAAAGGAATGTTTGACGATGTTTCGGTTGTGAGTAAAGCCAGAATGGAAATATAACTAAAGTTATGCGTTATGAATTATAAACTTTTAGGTAAAATACCTCAAAATTCAAAACTAAACACTTAATCTTTGAGAACAACCACTTCCCTATTTATAGAAAATCCAAAGGAATTTAAGGAACAAATTCTCAATTGGTCAGACCAATTCAGAGAAGTTGTGTATTTAGATAGCAACAACTATCCTCAAAAGTATTCGTCTTATGATATGGTTTTGGCAGTTGAGGCTTTTACGTTGATAAAAACCGACTATTTCGATGCTTTTAGTAAGCTGAGCGACTATTATCACACCACCAAAGACTGGCTTTTTGGCTATTTGTCGTATGATTTGAAAAACGATGTCGAGAGACTTAGTTCAGACAATTTTGACGGACTCCATTTCCCTGATTTGTTCTTTTTTCAACCTAAAAAATTGTTCCTACTCAAAGGAAATCAGCTTGAAATTCAATACTTACGAATGATTGATGATGAAATGGAACTAGATTTTGAAGAGATAATTAAGGTTGGTAATGATACTCAAAATTCAAAATTTAAAACTCAAAATTCAATACAACAACGAGTTTCGAAAGAAACCTATTTAGAAAAAGTATCCAACGTTTTAGAACACATTCAGAGAGGTGATATTTATGAAGCTAATTTCTGTATGGAATTCTATGCTGAAAATGCTAAGATTAACCCGTTAGAGACTTATAAAAAACTCAATACAATTTCTGAACCTCCTTTTTCGGTTTATTTCAAAAATGAGCATCATTACGTTTTATGCTCTTCGCCAGAAAGGTATCTCAAAAACGAAAACGGAAGAATTATCTCGCAACCCATCAAAGGAACATCCAAAAGATTTGAGGATTCAGAATTGGATAATAAGTCTAAATTAGAACTACAACAAAACCCGAAAGAGCGTTCTGAAAACATCATGATAGTCGATTTAGTTCGCAATGATTTGTCCAGAACAGCCGAAAAATCATCAGTTGAAGTAGAGGAACTCTGCGGGGCTTATTCTTTTAAACAAGTACACCATTTAATTTCTACGATTACTTCAAATAAAAACACAGAAAACTCTGTTATAGAAGTTATTGAAAAATCATTCCCGATGGGGAGTATGACTGGAGCTCCAAAGATTTCGGCTATGCAAATCATAGAAAAGCAAGAAGCTTCAAAACGTGGAATATACAGTGGTTCTATTGGATATTTTACGCCTGAGGGAGACTTTGATTTTAATGTAGTTATCAGAAGTATTTTGTATAACTCTAACAATCAATATTTATCTTTTTCGGTTGGGAGTGCTATAACCGCTCAATGTAATCCTGAACAAGAATATGAAGAATGTCTGCTCAAAGCCAAGGCTATGAAAGAGGTTTTATAAGACAATAAAAAAAGCTGAACTTAAAAGTTCAGCTTTTTTAAATGATTTATTTCTTAATAATCTTTTTTGTGATTTCGCTTTCTTTATTTTGAATTTTCAGAAGATACATACCTTCTTGGAGATTTCCTAAATCTAATGTCGAGCTGTTTAGTACGCCATTTTTAATTTGTTTTCCATCAATTGAATAAACACTATAATTAAATCCATATTGCTCTGAAATGATATAAATAGTATCATTGAAAGGATTAGGAAAAACTTGAATATTCAAGGATTTATCGTAAGCTGTAGCATCAGAATCCTCTAATACAAATATAGCTTTTGCATATATGCTAGATTCAGGCGAAATTATAAGTTGTGCATTTTCGTCACCCTCTACAGTACCTACCCAATGACTAAAGACATATCCTTCTGCTGGAACAGCAGTGATAGTAACAGGAATATTTTCAAAATAAATTCCTGTCCAAGGATAAGGATTTTCTGCAACACCAACCGTACTAGAAAGTATATCTATAGTATTGATTTTAATATGTCCGTGATTTTGATCAGATACATCAAGTATTGTTGTAACTGTACCGTCAATATCAAATTTTTGCATAATATGATCGTGCTGAATAGCAGGTCTTTCTTGAGCAAAAGATTTCATAACGTTTAGGTTATAAATCCAACCTGAGTAAGAAAACATTCCCCATCTTTGAATATGTTCCTCAATCTCAGGAGCTATCACAGCCTCCATATCAGTTATAAGTTGAATAGCTCTTGAAGGAGTAAATGTTGTATTAAGTAAATCAGCAAAACGGTTAATGAAATAATTTTTATATTCTGTATTCTCTAAAAGCTTTCTTATTAACAATGTAGATTGATTACGAATATCGGCCTCAGGATAATCTGGAAGATAAAATTTAGTGGCATTATCTAAAGTATTATGATTATTGCCATTAATCTCAAATAAATTATATCCAAAATCTAAATCCTTTAATAACCATCTCCATCTCCCGTCCTGCCCGTGAGGTGCATTTGGGGTATATGAAACTCTTTTTCTGAAAAACTCATTATTATTCCATGGCCAGTCAGAATTAGCTGAAAAAACATTTGTTATATAATAATCAGCATAATTTATAGGGTCAATTAGGGTACTAACATATTCAAAGTTAGTATTATCAGATAAAGAATTATTCTCCAAATAGTCCATTAAATCATCATAATGAACTGAATCTCCAATATCTACTATTGCTTCATCAGCAAATTCCATAAAATCAAGTTCGTCTTCATCTATTCCAAATACTCTATCAAAATAATTTTCATCATATCGCTCTCTAATATTATAAATTCCACTATACTCTGAATTCACAAAAAGGATGATAGGCTGGTAATCTTGAATTTCATAATTAAGATGTTTGGTAGATTGATGAATAAATGCGTCTCTAAAAAGAGTACCATAAGCATCATTTCCTGAGTTTCTAATTATAATTCGCTTAAAACTATCATAGTCATAATCATTAAAAAAAGAGTGATTAAATTTACTAACTCCATATCCTCCTTTTGCATATAATCTTACAGAACGATTAGGAATATGACGACTTCCATTTCCATGGTTTCGAATTCCCGCATCGTGATTCAGTATTTCTACACCATTTTCGATATAACTAAAATTCAATCGTAATTCGGATTCACTTCCAGATGCCCAATAGTTAGCATCTGTCCAAATATCAGATTCAGTCGTAGGGTTATTTATTCTCCATTGGTCAAAATTAATTCCAGCTACATTAAGGCCATTTTCATAGCTATAATATTTATCTGCATCAATATTTAAACTAACAATAGGTAATGTATATTTGTCTACTCCTTCTGGAGTAACAAAATAATTTCGAACCATAATATCACTATATTCTGAATCTACTATAGCTCTAGCTTTTACAACTGTACTCTTAAAAACAGGAGCTTGGGGAATATAGGGCTCATTGAAATAAGTTGTAGATATTGCAGAAGTTTTGTTAGGATCATTACTTCTATCTACTATCTGAATAGGATTTGTATAGGTAAAAGTCTCCAAGGTATTTTGCAAAAGTTCTCCAAAAGGATCTCCTGGATTTTGAGGATAGCTCACCTTGTAATTATAAGTTACCCCTCCGATATTATCTAAATGAGGGTCTGATCCGTCTAATGTATAAATAATTGTTGCTGTAGGATCTGAGTGCGAAATTGTAAGTGTAAATTCATTTTCATAAAATCCAGATTCGGCTGATAAAACAGGAGCCTCTACTTGAGCACGTAAGCTTAAAGCGCTAATAAAAACTCCAAAAGAGAGTAATAATTTTTTCATTTAGGTTTATTAATATTTGTTATAAAAAAGGTTTAATTCTTCAATTACAAGAGTAGTGAGTAAAATGGTTATTTCTAAAAGAAATAAAGTGTGGCGACAAATATATAAATAAATAGATAGTTATCAAATATTGGTTTCTAAATCCTTAATATAGTCTTCGTATTCATAAAAAAACCGCTCGAAAGCGTCCATCTTTTCGTTGAAAAAGGCAAATATTTCGGGCCAATTATCTTTATTATGAAAACTGATGCGCTCTTTTTCTACCCATATTTTTGAGATTTCCTTTTCATTACTCAAAACAAAGTGTTCGTCAAAAAGTACATCATTCATAAACTCTTCCTCTAAAATAGATTTAAGAGATTCTATTTTTTGAAAATAAATTTTACGCAGTTCTAAGTCTTTGTTTTCGATGGCTAAAAGCACCTCAACTCGCTTATTATCAACATAGAACTTAAAGGAGAAATCTTTAATTTTAGTATTATACAAAAGCCATTTTCTGGGATATTCCTCAGAGAATGTTGTCCAAAATTCTTTTTTTAATTCTCTAACTTCTTCTTTGCTATACATTTTTTTTTACTTTTATAGAACTAAAACAAACCTTGTGATGAATTTTGACTTGTTTTTAAATAATATCCCAAAAATACAAAAAGCTCCCTTATTAGCCTCGGAATCCCATCTGAAAATGGCGCCTATGGAGAGAATTAAAATGATGGAATTATGGGATTATTCAAAACTAAATCCTAAAAAAGCAGGTGTTTTAGCTTTATTTTACCCCAAGAAAACCGAAACCTATTTGGTTTTAATTGTCCGAACCCCTGGAGGTATTCATTCTTCTCAAGTTGCTTTTCCAGGAGGTAAATTTGAAGAGCAAGATAGAGACTTATCTCATACTGCCATCCGAGAGACAGAAGAGGAAATAGGAATTTTGCAGAGCAAAATCAATCTTATAACCAATTTATCTGAAATTTATATTCCGCCTAGTAACTATTTGGTTTACCCCTTTATAGGACACTTGGATTTTGAACCAAATTTTATCCTTCAGCAAGAAGAGGTTTCAGAAGTATTAGAAATCCCTTTATATGACTTTTTGGATATTAAAATTACAACACATAATATTAAAGCTAGTTATAGTAGTTTTGTAGGAGTGCCCGCTTATACTGTTAATGGGAAACTGGTTTGGGGAGCAACTGCAATGATTTTAAGCGAATTGCGAGATGTATTGCTCAAAAGCTTTAATAAGTAATAAAAAAAACGAGAGTATAGCTACTCTCGTTTTTTTCTATTTTCAGTAATTTTTAAAAATCTCTATTTATATCCCAAGACTCTAAATAATCGGCTACTCGTTTAACAAACTGTCCTCCTAAAGCTCCATCTACTACTCTGTGGTCATAACTATGTGATAAGAACATTTTTTGACGGATTCCGATAAAATCTCCTTCTGGAGTTTCGATAACCGCAGGTACTTTACGTATAGCTCCTAGCGCTAAAATTCCGACTTGAGGCTGATTGATAATTGGGGTTCCGAAAACACTTCCAAAAGTACCAACATTGGTCACCGTATACGTTCCACCTTGAGTATCGTCTGGTTTTAACTTTCCGATTCGAGCGCGGTTTGCCAAATCGTTTACGGCTTTTGCCATCCCGACTAAATTCAGTTGATCTGCATTGCGAATAACAGGTACAATTAAGTTTCCGTTAGGTAGTGCAGCCGCCATACCTAAATTGATGTTTTTCTTTTTAATTATATAATCTCCATCAACCGAAATATTCATCATCGGAAAATCTTTAAGAGCTTTAGCTACAGCTTCCATAAAGATTGGAGTAAACGTAAGCTTTTCTCCTTCGCGTTTTTCGAAAGCTCCTTTTACTTTATCTCTCCATTTTACGATATTGGTTACATCCACTTCAATAAACGATTGTACGTGAGCTGAAGTTTGAACCGATTGAACCATATGATGCGAAATTAGTTTTCGCATTCTGTCCATTTCTATGATTTCGTCTTGACCGTTTACTGATACTGGAGCTGCTTGTTGTACAGGCTCTGCTTTAGGTTGCGAAACTTCCTGTTTTGGAGTGGCTACTACAACTTGAGCTGGTTTTAATCCTCTGTTTTTGATGTACTCTAAAATATCGTTTTTAGTAACTCTACCTTCTTTTCCTGTTCCTTGTATATTTTCTAATTCAGCAAGCGATACCCCTTCTTCTTTAGCAATGTTTTTTACAAGTGGAGAAAAGAATTTATCAGAATCTCCAAAGTTAGTTTCTACCGCTTGTTTGGCTGTCTCGACAGTTTTAGAAACTTCTACTACAGCCTGTGCAGTAGTTTCTGCTTTTACAGGTTCTGCAACCACTGCCCCTCCTTCTGTTTCGATAATAGCAATAGTTTGACCTACTTGAACTAAATCGTCTTTTTGAAACAATTTTTCGACTAAAATCCCTGAAACTTCTGACGGAACTTCGCTATCCACCTTGTCCGTTGCAATTTCGAGTACCATTTCGTCAGCCTCTACCTTATCTCCTACTTCTTTAAGCCAGTTGGTGATGGTTGCTTCTGCTACACTTTCCCCCATTTTAGGGAGTTTTAATTCAAATCGTGCCATATAAATAAATGTGCTATTTTACAAATTGCGAATTTACATTATTATTTGAACTTTTAAAAATTAAATATCCAAAAAATAACTTCTCTTATTTATGTAATTCTTATATAAATCAAAAATTATAATTTTATTCTTAAATTTAAAGTTGATAAACGTGATTTTATTGAGAATTATTTAATAAACACTACTTCTCCTTTGTCATCTTTACTATTGCTTCCGATTATAAAATTAGTGTCTCTTGGTTTAATTTTAAAAGTGAAATTTCGATTTTTATGCTTTTGAATAAATTCAATTATTTCTTTGTTTGAAATGTGTGAATTGTCAAATATAACCTCAATATTAATAGCTTCTAAAAGACTGAAATTTACACTTTTATAGTCTTGTATTAAATCTATATCTTTAACTAATTTTTGACTTAACAATGTTCTGAAATCTTTGTCTTTTGATATAAAAATATAGGCTTCTGGAAATTTCTTCTGAGTATTATCTTCTTTAAAATTATTTAGTAGTAAAAAGAGTTTTATACCTAGATTGATTATTAAATTATAGAGAAAGTTCGTTTTAAAGTGTTTTTTATAAAAAATTTTCATCGCTCCATAAAAGCGCTTTAAGTAAATCTTATCCTTACTAGTGCTCTCTCCTTTGTAATGAATAATGCTTGTTTGTCCGAAATAATAATTATCATATCCTTTTTTAAGGGCTCTATAAGATAAATCAATATCTTCTCCGTACATAAAGAAATCTTCATCAAAACCTTTTAAATCAAGGTATTTTAGTCTTTCAATAAACATAAAAGCTCCAACAAAAACATTGACTTTTCCGATTTCATTTTCCGATAGATGATTGGCATAGTAGACCTCTGATTTTCCGAGCATTTTTAATAATGAAACTTTGGGAGTAGGTACATTTCGCTTACTTTCAGGCAAAAACGCTCCTGTTCCATCAATGAGTTTACAACCAACAACCCCGAGGTTGGGTTCTTTTTCTGCAAATTTCAAAAGCTTGGTAAACGTATCTTCAGAAACCACCGTATCAGGATTCAGAATGCATAAATACTTCCCTTGAGCTTGAGCAACTCCTATATTGTTTCCTTTTGGGAAGCCCGTATTTTCTGTGTTCTCAATTAGAATAACATTCGGAAAATGTTTTTTAACCATTTCGCAACTGTTGTCTTTCGAAGCATTGTCTACAACAATTATCTCTGAATCAATGCCTTCAAGAGCTTTTTGAACACTTAAAAGACATTGTTCCAAAAAATAGCGTACGTTATAATTGAGAATTAGTACCGATAGTTGCATTCCACAAAAATAAGGAATTCAGAGAAACAAAAGAACAACAAGTGGAAAAGAAAACAACACGATATAAAATCGGTGAGGTTTTATAACTTAAACAAATCAAAAATAGCGCTGTATTATATTAAAAAGCTCTTGCAAAATTCAATATTTTTTTATAATATTTGTTACCATTAACACAAAATACTATGAATCTCAAAAATCATATCCAGTGGAACGAATGGTTAAAACAATACCTCCTACAACAAGGTATTGAAATGTTTGACTGGAAAGTAGCCCATAAAGCAGAACACGAAAGAATAAGTAAAATAACTCTGGAAGAACAAGAAGAAGAACTCGAAAGAGCTGTTCGAGAATTTGAGGCTATGTATGGTGTAGATGATTTTGACTATAATGACTTCAATGATTTTGAAGAAGATGAGAATGAATTGACTAATTATTTTACACCTTTTAAACGTTCAAAATGAAAACCTACCTTGCTAATATAATTCCAAAGATTAAAAGATATAGTGAAAAACTAGACAATTTAACCTTATTAACCAATCAACATTGGGTAGTGATTGATGAGTTACAAAGCTCAAAATTTGTTTATATTTTTAGAAATAATCAAGAATTGCTTATCTCTCAAAACGGGATGGTTGAAAAAGGAAGATGGGAATACCTAGGTAATAATTCACTTTTAATAGAACGAAATACTGGAAGTTTTCTCTTTAGACATGGTTTCTTCGATTCAAATATTTTAGCTCTAAAAATTGACGGAAGAGATGAGTATGCTTTTTTAGTAAATGAAAATAATTATGGTGGAGATTTGAATAATATTGAAAAAGTTTTAAGCTTTCTGGAAAGTAAATATTTAAAGATAATTCCGTCAAATCAAATTAGGAAAACAAATGAAATAGTTGATACGGTTTCCAAAGAAATAATTTTAGACAAAGAATTAAATGTTATAAGAAATGAAAACGGTAAATATGGTTATCTTGATAAAAATGGAAATATAATAATTGACTTTATATACGATGGTGCAGATGACTTTTCTGAAGGGCTTGCAAGAGTTTATAAAACAATACACGATGAAGACATATATGGATTTATTGATGAATTTGGGAATGAAATTATACCCATAAAATTTGAATATGCTCTACCTTTCAAAGAAGGACTTGCTATTATTCGAATGAATAGAAAGTTTGGATATATAGATGGCTCCAATAAAATAGTAATTGACATTCAATTTGATGATGCAAAGCCTTTTAATAATGGTAAAGCTAAAGTTAAGAAAGGTACTGAATCTTTCTACATTAACTCAAAAGGAGAAATAGCATAGAATTTAACTTGAATTATGTCATATATAAATACTCCAAATCTAAACAAATTCAGAAATATACTTTTCTGGGACACCGATATTTCTAAAATTGATTAGCAAAAAAATAAACGAGCCGTTATACGTAGGATTCTGGAAAGAGGCAATGAACAAGAAATCAAAGAAATACTATCATTTTATGGCAGAAAATTTATTAAAGAAGAACTGAAAACTATGCAAGACAGCTTTCTTCATTCCTTTAAAGAGAATATTAAAAAATATGAGCTAATTTATTATTAGCCTTCTGGAAAATTATTAACTAAATCAACTAGTTCATTATATGATGGTTTTTCTTTTAAATTTTGCTTCAACTCATTAAGTCTATCACCTTTTATCTCAATTAACAAAAGTTTCTTCTCCTTACAACTATCTTGATAAAACAAAAAATACTTCTCATAAGCTTCATTTCTAATTTCTCTTATTAGAATTCTTATTTCATCATGCAATTTTTGAAGAACATCACTGAAATAATCAGAAAAATAATTTCTACTAAAATAACCTTGCTCTATTTCATCAACTGAATTAAATAACTTCTCAAACTTACATTTATCTGACTTCCCTGCATTGTCATCTAATATTGCTCCAAACCTATCTCTTGAGTAATAACTTTGCAATAGAGAACCAAACAATAACGATATTTTTGTTAATTGGATTTTGGCGATATCTCCTTCCTCTATTAATTGTTCATAAGTTTCTATTTTGGAGTCTTCAAAACAAACAGAGCCACAAAAAGGGTTGCCAAATTCAGTTAATTCATCATAATCTCTTGTTGGGCCATAAAAAATATTAAAACTCCTGAGTTTGTAAACATCATATTTATCTTCAATAATCATATCTACTAATAAATGTCCTATTTCATGAGCTACTATTTCAAATAAATTATTTTTCTTCTTTTCCATAGATAAAATTTACCAAATATAACAAAAACCCCACAAGCCAAGCCTATGGGGTTTTATAAAACTTATAACTGTAAACCGTTAACTGTAAACTACCTACTCAAATACATTTTTCTTCGAGCATACAACTCATAGAAAGCATCGTCTTTCAAGCTATCGATAAACAAAATACTCTCTCCGGTTGATTTCATTTCAGGCCCTAGTTTCTTGTTTACATTCGGAAATTTATTAAACGAGAATACGGGTTGTTTGATAGCATAACCGTTTAGTTTTGGCTGAAAGTTAAAGTCGGTTACTTTTTTCTCTCCCAACATCACTTTGGTCGCATAGTTCACATACGGCTCTCCGTAAGCTTTCGCAATGAAAGGCACCGTTCTCGAAGCTCTCGGGTTGGCCTCGATGATATACACCGTATCGTCTTTCACAGCAAACTGAATATTGATAAGACCTACGGTTTGTAAGGCTTTCGCAATTTTTACGGTATGATCTTTAATCTGTTGCATCACAAATTCACCCAAATTAAACGGAGGCAATGTAGCATTACTGTCTCCTGAGTGGATTCCGCATGGTTCGATATGCTCCATGATTCCGATGATATACACGTTTTCTCCATCACAAATCGCATCGGCTTCTGCCTCAACAGCTCCGTCCAAATAGTGGTCCAAAAGCAATTTGTTATTCGGAATCTGACGTAACAAATCAATTACGTGTTCTTCCAATTCTTGTTTATTGATTACGATTTTCATCCCTTGCCCTCCCAGTACATAAGACGGACGAACAAGTAAAGGGAAATCTAATGTATCCGCTAGTTTTGAAGCTTCATCGGCTGTTTCTGCAACTCCAAACTTCGGAAACGGAATATTAAGTTCTTCCAAAAGAGTCGAAAAACGTCCTCTGTCCTCTGCTAAATCCAGCGCATCAAAGCTAGTTCCGATGATTTTGATTCCGTATTTATTGAGTTTTTCAGCAAGTTTCAAAGCGGTCTGACCACCAAGTTGAACGATTACTCCTTCTGGTTTTTCATGACGGATGATATCGTAGATATGTTCCCAGAAAACAGGTTCGAAATACAATTTGTCAGCGGTATCAAAGTCAGTCGAAACGGTCTCTGGGTTACAGTTAATCATAATAGTTTCGTAACCACATTCTTTGGCTGCCAAAACTCCGTGAACGCAAGAGTAGTCGAATTCTATCCCTTGTCCGATTCGATTTGGACCTGATCCTAATACTACAATTTTCTCTTTGTCTGATGGAATACTTTCGTTGGCTATATAGCGAGTTCCGTCTGCTTTTTCGATTTCAGCTTCAAAAGTAGAGTAATAATAAGGGGTTTGTGCTACAAATTCTGCGGCACAAGTATCCACTAATTTATAAACTCTATTGATGCCCATCTCCTCACGTTTTTTGTAAACTTTGCTCTCCAAGCAGTTCAACATGTGAGCAATTTGGCGGTCTCCGTAACCTTTTTGCTTAGCTTCAAGCAATAATTCTTTCGGAAGTGTATCGATATCAAAGTTTGAAATTTCTTTTTCTAGTAAGTATAGTTCTTCGTATTGCTTTAAAAACCACATGTCTATCTTTGTGATTTCATGAATTCTCGAAAGCGGAATTCCCATTGCAATCGCATCATAAATCACAAAAACTCTATCCCAGCTTGCGTTGGCTAATTTATCAAGGATTTGTTCGTAGTTGGTATATCCTTTTCCGTCTGCACCGAGTCCGTTTCTTTTAATTTCCAAAGATTGAGTGGCTTTGTGAAGTGCTTCTTGGAATGAGCGACCAATTCCCATCACCTCTCCTACTGATTTCATCTGTAAACCAAGTGTTCTGTCGGCTCCTTCAAATTTATCAAAGTTCCAACGAGGTATTTTTACAATCACATAATCAAGAGTCGGTTCAAACAAAGCTGAAGTTGATTTAGTGATTTGGTTTTGTAGTTCGTCAAGCGTATAACCAAGAGCTAATTTTGTGGCGATTTTAGCAATCGGATATCCGGTTGCTTTTGATGCTAAAGCTGATGAACGAGACACACGAGGGTTGATTTCAATCGCCACAATATCTTCTTTTTCGTCTGGCGACACAGCGAATTGAACGTTACAACCTCCTGCAAAATTTCCGATACTTCGCATCATCAGAATTGCCATATCACGCATTTTCTGAAAAGTCGTATCCGACAAGGTCATTGCGGGAGCAACCGTAATACTATCTCCTGTATGGATTCCCATCGGATCCATATTTTCGATAGAACAGATAATCACAACATTGTCATTTTTATCTCTCAAAAGTTCTAATTCGTATTCTTTCCAGCCCAAAAGAGCTTTATCGATAAGTACTTCGTGGATAGGTGAAGCCTCAAGACCTCTTGTGAGAAGCTCATCAAAATCTTCTTTTTTGTGTACAAAAGCAGCTCCTGTTCCTCCTAAAGTAAACGAAGGGCGAATTACAAGTGGAAAACCAAATTCTTGAGCAATTTCTTTTCCTTTCAAAAACGAAGTAGCTGTTTTAGCAGGTGCAACAGGAACATCAATTCTAGCCAATAGCTGTTTAAATTGTTCTCTGTCTTCGGTTACGTTAATAGCATTGACATCAACACCTATAAGTTTTACGTTATAATCTTGCCAAATTCCTTTTTCGTCTGCTTCCAAACACAGATTCAGAGCCGTTTGTCCTCCCATAGTGGGCAATACAGCATCAATATTTGGGTGAGCTTCTAGGATTTCGATAATTGATTTTGTTGTAAGCGGTTTTAAGTATATATGATCTGCCATCGAAGGGTCAGTCATAATGGTAGCTGGGTTAGAATTGATAAGTGTTACTTCAATTCCTTCTTCTCGAAGTGAACGAGCGGATTGTGACCCAGAATAGTCAAATTCACAGGCTTGACCAATTACGATAGGTCCTGATCCAATAATTAGAACCGATTTAATTGAGTTGTCTTTTGGCATTTTTTAGTAGTTATATGTTGTTGAACCGTTGATTTAATTTTGCTCTGTTTGCCTTGCAGGCTCGGGTGTTGAATAACACAACCGAAAAAAACTGTTTTCTAAAAACGATAAGGTACAAAAAAAGGCGTTACTAAAAAAAGTAACACCTTTATGTATGATTAAAAAACCATTATTTTTTGTGTCTTGGTTCAGAAGAAACAGTCAACTTATGTCTTCCTTTAGCTCTTCTACGAGCAAGGACTTTTCTACCATTTGCAGTAGCCATTCTATCCATAAACCCGTGTTTATTTCTTCTTTTTCTTTTCGATGGTTGAAACGTTCTTTTGCTCATTGCTCTGTATCTTTAAAATCTTTGTA
>JBEBWA010000001.1:0-186549 GCA_040392465.1 Flavobacterium suncheonense | reverse complement strand
ATCAGGTGGTCACTTTAAATTGGAATTGGGTGGTCAATATCACTGGAATTTGCAAAATGCGGGGTTAAGCGCAAAATTGAACTTTTGTGATTATTAAGTCGCCAAAAGCCAATTTTATTGGCTTTTTAATTATATTAGCAAATAGAAATTGGCTTTTGCTACGTGTCGTCTAAATCGAAACTTTCTGCTTCGATTTTCCGCCACTATCGCCAATCCGCGAAACGTTAGCCGTAATTTTTTCGCACAGTTCGTACAAATAAAATTTGGAAATTAGAAAAAAATGTAATTACTTTGTAATAACAAAACGTAAAATTATGGAACTATCTGTTATAAACATAGGAAATTCAAAAGGCATAAGACTTTCTAAAACCATTCTTGAAAAATATAACATCAACGACAAGATTGAACTAATTCTTGAGAAAGGCTATATCATTTTAAAACCAAAAACTGAACCGAGAAAAAATTGGGACAAGGCATTTAAGAAAATGCACGAAAATGGAGACGATCAACTTTTAATGGACGATGTTTTTGAAGACGAAAATTTTGAAGAATGGAACAAATAAACCAATATGACATCGTATTGGTTAACCTTGACCCAACGATTGGAAGCGAAATGAAAAAGACAAGACCTTGTATAGTTTTGTCGCCCAATGAAATGAATAAATATTTGCAAACAATTGTTGTTGCACCAATGACAAGTAGCTCTAAACCATATCCAACAAGAGTTGAGGTTAGCCATAAGGTAACGAAAGGTTGGATTGCGATTGACCAAATACGGACAATAGACAGAACTCGAATCGTAAAACGTTTTGAAAATTTAACGGACAAAGAAATAGAAAAAGTAAAAAGCGTGATTCAAGAAACATATGTTGACTAAAACAAAACTACGGCTAACATTGTATTGGCAAAATGGCGGGATAAGGGAGAAATTGAAAGTTTCTCCTTTTTTTATCGCAACAGCCTTTTATATTTAGCAACGAATTTCTTTATTTTTAATTTTTGTGTTATTGATTCGCTTCGCTTAATTCCTTTTTTCATAAATTTAGAAAATAATAAAAGGCTGTTGCTAGGCTTAGTGCAAAATTGAAAGTTTTGGCTTTCTAACCCGCCACTACCGCCAATACGCGGCCCGTTAGGTGCAATATTATGAAAACCGTTATAACCATTCTATTTTGTTTTATTTTTACCTTTTCTTTTTCACAAAAAATAGAACTAATAAATGGTTATGGAGAAATATTTCTTGGAGAAAGTAAAAAAACACTTTTGAAAAAAATCAGGAATAATTTTTCACAGAAAAAGATTGACGGCAATAAATATATTTATTATAAAAATCTTGAAATAAGTTTAGATGAATATGATGTTATAGAAGAAATATCAATCAAAATAGACTCAAATATTAAGTTAAACAACATAGTAATAAGCAACGACACTAAAGTTAAAGACATCATTAATTTTTTTGGAGAAGAATGGGGTTATTACGGGAAAAAACCTGTATTTCTAGATTACGAAAATGGGATATCATTTGAAACTAGTTATGTTTTAGAAGATACGAATTCAAAGGATTTAACTACAGACCAAAACTTTTTAAACTCAAAAATAACTTCATTAGTTATAAGTGAAAGTGAAATAAAATCAGATGTAACTTTCAAAAATTATGAGTATATAGAAGGAGTGTATATTCCAAAAAATTTAGAAGAAACATTCAATGAATTAAATAAAGTTATTAAAGTAAAGGACAAAAATAGCTTTCTCAAAAATGATGAAAGTGAGTTTTTGTCATCACAACATTTTGTATTGGGAAAATACATAAGAAATGAATGGGGATTATGGAAATTTTCACGTTTATATTTATGGTTCAAAGACAAAGGAGTAATTCACCCCGATGACATATCTACAATAATTTTAAAATACTACTTTAAAAAAAATAAAAACATTGAGTTTAACCTAAATAACGAAATAAATTATTACCAAGAATATTGGAAGAATAAGTCATACTGCACCTAACATCGTATTGGCGTAATGGCGGGTTAAGGGAGAAATCGAAAGTTTCTCCTTTTATAGTTGCAACAGCCTTTAATATTTCTTTTTTTTATAAATTTAGGAAATAATAATACTGTTACGTATGTCTTATAATATACCTCCCGACTTAGTAGGACTTTCAGACGAAGCGCTCCACCAATCCCGCAATACATTCGGTTACAATCAAACGGCTAATATCAAAAAAAGAGCTTGGTACAACACGTTACTGGATATTTTAAAAGAACCTATGTTGCTTTTGCTTATTGCGGTTTCGATAATCTACGTAATAGTAGGAAATTATTCTGAAGCGGTTTTTATGTTAGGAGCCATCATTGCTGTATCTGGGATTTCGTTTTACCAGGACAATCGAAGTAAAAAAGCATTGGAAGCCCTCGAAAAACTCAATGAACCGCTCAGCACAGTTATTCGAAACGGAAAAATTATTCAAGTTCCTACCCGCGAAATTGCAGTAGGTGATTTGTGTATTATAGAAGAGGGAAAAATGATTAATGCGGATGGTCAGATAGTTCACAGTAATGATTTTTCGGTGAATGAAGCTTCGCTTACGGGCGAAAGTTATTCGGTGTTTAAGAGCGTGGAATCAGAGGATCGAAAAGTATATAGCGGCACATTAGTAGTTTCGGGTTTGGCAGTTTTTAAAGTCGAGCAAATCGGAGGTGAAACCAAACTCGGTAAAATCGGACAATCCATTCACGAAATAAAAGAAGAATCTTCTCCCCTACACACTCAAATTACAAAATTTGTCAAATGGATGGCAGCTATTGGAATTGCAGTCTTTTTGATTGTCTGGGGATATAGCTTTTGGCAGTCGGGCAATCTCATCGAGAGTCTGTTAGTAGGCTTAACCCTCGCGATGTCAATTCTACCCGAAGAAATCCCAGTAGCTTTCACCACCTTCATGGCATTAGGCGCCTGGAAACTGATGCAGGAAGGCATCATCATCAAACGAAGTAGTGTCGTTGAAACCCTCGGAAGCACAACAGTCATTTGTACGGATAAAACGGGAACAATCACCGAAAATTCGATGCAACTCAAAGCCTTGTACAATTATAAGAGTAATCGTGCTTTTGAATCTTCTGAATTTAATTCACCCGAACTGGCCGAATTAATTCAGTATGCTATGTGGAGTAGCGAGCCTGTCCCATTCGATCCGATGGAAAAAACCATTCATCAGGTGTACGAACAAACTCAAAAGGATGATCAACGGAATGATTTCTATATGATTCATGAATATCCGTTGGAGGGGAAGCCACCGATGATGACGCATCTTTTTGAGGACGACTCAAAGAATCGCATCATTGCTGCCAAAGGTGCTCCAGAGGCAATTTTGGAAGTCTCCCATCTTTCAGAAGCTGAAAAAGAAAAAATGCGCAAGCAAATTCAAGATTTTGGAAAGCAGGGCTATCGTGTTTTAGGAGTTGGAAAAGCTAATCTTGAAGGCAATAATTTTCCTGAAAAACAACAAGACTACCCATTTGATTTTTTAGGCTTTACAGTATTTTACGATCCACCAAAAAAGGACATCAACGAAGTATTCCAACAGATTTACGATGCGGGAATCAAAGTAAAAGTAATTACAGGTGATAATGCAGACACCACCAATGCCATCGCTCAACAAGCTGGAATCATCAATAAAACTCCATCTGTTAACGGTTTAGATATAGTCCCACTTTCGGCAGGCGAAATCATAGCATTATCTCGTAAAACAACGTTGTTTACGCGTATGTTTCCGCAAGCAAAACTGGCAACTGTCAAGGCTTTAAAACAAGATGGCGAAATAGTAGCCATGTTAGGCGACGGTGTTAATGATGCGCCTGCACTCAAATCGGCTCATATAGGCGTGGCCATGGGAAACAAAGGAACCGAAATTGCCAAAGCAGCTGCCCTAATGGTAATTACCAACGATGATTTAGGCAAGTTAATCACTGCTATTGCTGCTGGAAGAAGAATTTATGCCAACATCAAAAAAGCCATTCAGTATATTATTTCTATCCATATTCCGATTATCCTTACGGTTTCCTTACCTGTAGTTTTAGGGTGGATTTACCCACATATTCTTACGCCCGTACATGTGATATTTTTAGAACTCATCATGGGACCAACCTGCTCAATTGTATATGAAAACGAACCTATGGAGAAAAATACAATGCTACAAAAACCAAGAAAAATGACGGAGACTTTCCTAAATTTAAAAGAGCTTAGCATTAGTATTATTCAAGGTTTAGTAATAACTGCTGGAGTGTTGTTTGTATATCACTATGCCGTTCAAGACGGACTAGACGAAAAATCAACCCGAGCAATGGTCTTTACCACTATGATATTTGCCAATGTATTTTTATGCTTGGTCAATCGCTCTTTCGTTTATAGCCTATTTGAAAGCATTAAGAATAAAAACAAACTTTTTCCGATTATAATTGGTATGACCTTAACTTTGCTTTTTGCAATCTTGTATGTCCCTACATTCGCTGAGTTCTTTAAATTAAATAGTTTAAGTGTTCAGAAATTAGGTTTTACTATTTTGATGGCAGGGATTTCTGTGTTATGGTTTGAGGTGTATAAATGGATAAAATTTGGTCAAGTAGGAAAAAAAAAACACCAAACGCTAAGAAGCGATTAGTGAATACTTCGTATTTGTATCCGTTTTTTATTAAATTTACTTTATATAAATTTGTCTGCCCTATTGACCACAATCCAAAGCTATGTTCTCTAAAATCTCTAATTTTTTTGAAACTCAATACCCGTTAAACAAACACGGATTAGAGGAGCTATTCTCTTTGTTTAAAGTAGAGCTCTATAATAAAGGAAGTATTATACTCCGGGCGGATACTACAGAGAAAAAACTTAAATTTCTTAATAAAGGCATAGTAAGGGAATATTATACCAACCAAGAAAAAGAAATAAATGTCAATTTTTATGTAAAACCCCAATTTATATCTGATTTACTATCATTTAACCAAACTACTACTACCAAAAAAAATCAGGAAGCTCTAACTGAAATACAAGTTTTTTCGATAGAACGAAATTCCTTCTTTGATTTGTTAGAAAGATACGAATGTGGGAAATCTATTGTAGATACATCTTTTAAAAAGTTATTAAAACAGAAAGAATTATTAGAGTTTAATCGTACCACTAAAACTCCCGAAGAGCTCTATAAAGAACTGTTTATATACCAACCCGAGTGGCTTCAGTCAATCCCTCAATATCATATTGCCTCTTATTTAAATGTAACCCCTGAAACATTAAGCAGAATAAGAAACCGTATTTCTTGATTTGAATCAATGGATAGTAAAGCTACAAAATAAAAATTTGCATAAAAATATTTATGCTATGCTAAAAATCCATCAGATCAGAAATGCCACCATAATTCTGGAGACCCAAAAAGAAGTTATCTTGGTTGATCCTATGTTAGGCAAACAAGGTTTTATGCCTAGTTTTACGTTGTTTAGACATAAAGCTAGAAGAAATCCTACCGTTCCACTCCCTAAAAACACTAACTTAATACTCGAAAAAGTGACTCATTGCTTGATAACACATCAGCATCCTGATCACATAGACAGTAAAGCCGTACAGTTTTTAGTAAAAAACAATATTCCTGTTACTTGTGGAATAAAAGATGAAAAAGCATTAAAAAAAAGAGGATTGAATGTTGTTCAAACATTAAAATATTGGGAAGAACAACCTTTTTTGGGAGGTACTATTGAAGGAATACCCGCCAAACACGGATACGGTTTTGTTTCTAAACTGATGGGAAATGTACACGGCTTTTTTATCAAATTACCCAATCAACAGTCTATTTACCTGAGTTCGGACACCATATACACAGATGCGGTTCATAAAGTACTCTATACTTACAAACCAGAAATTAGTGTTTTAGCCTGTGGAGCCGCTCAATTTGATATTCTCAAGCCGCTAATAATGCATATAGATGATATTATGCAATTTGTAAAAAATACTCAGGGCAAAGTAATTGCAAACCATATGGAATCCATCAACCACTGTCCGCTAACCCGATACGAACTAAAAAACATACTAGCCAATCACAACCTAATCGATAAAGTTTTTATTCCCTTAGATGGAGAAATAATAGAATTTAACTAATAACATATTATCATTTTAAAAAAGTACTGATGAATTACTTCTTTTAATTTCTTTTTTTATACTTTAGTAATTAAATAAAGGACTGTATATTAGATTAGTCTGTGATTCAAACCTTAGGCTCTTTTTGTTCTCCCCAGCGCAAAGCCTGAAAACGATAAACAAAATTTTATACCCAAAACAATGGATAAAAATCAAGAAACTTTTAAAACCTGGAATAAAATTCATCTTTTGTATGAAGAAAAATTCATGGATTTATCCATTTATAATGACACCTATCATTTTTTCTGCAGTCAACTGCCACGACCCAACAGTAGAGTATTAGAACTGGGTTGTGGGCCTGGAAACATTACAAGATACTTACTTCAACAAAACGACAATTTGGATATTTTAGGTGTTGATTATTCGCCAAATATGATTCATCTTGCCCAATTAAATAATCCAACGGCTGATTTTCAAGTTTTAGATGCCAAAGAATTATACAAAATTGAAGCTAAATTTGAGGGTATAATTTCAGGTTTTTTAATTCCGTACTTTTCCAAATCAGAACTGGAAGAGTTAATAAACAATATAGAAAGCGTTTTAGAGGACAACGGAATTGTTTATATAAGTTTTGTGGAAGGAGATTATGAAAAATCAGGATTTCAAATAAGCTCTACAGGTGACAAAGTATATTTCTACTATCATAATCTGGAAGAAATCCGAAAACAAATGAAAAATAATAATTTAACCGAATTAAAACTTTTTAGGGTGAATTATAACCTTTCAAACAGGGAAGAAGTTCATACAGTTATTATAGCCAAGAAAAATGCTAGCTAACATTATAAGAATATAAAATTGTTTAAAGGATAAATTTATATTTCTGATTTTATCTCCACCTTTTTATATTTTGAATGAGCTCAAATTTCACTATTATTATCACAAAAACTATAATACTACAAAAAGAATTTTATAATTGTTATGATTTTAAATAAGAGAATTTTAAACACCACATGACTGATTATCTTAAAGAAATAACACGAATAAAAGAAAGCTGTTACTCTAATCAAGGGCAACTAAACTCAGTAATTGCCACACGAGGATTTATAGAAGCAAACTTTCAGGACGAGTTGAACCTGAATGTGCTTTCGGAGGTATGTTTTGTATCAAGGTTTCATTTACTTCGACTTTTTAAGAGATATTATGGGCAAACTCCTAAACAATACCTTACTTCCAAACGGATTAAACAAGCCAAAAAGATATTAAGACAAGGAACAAATATAAGCGAAACTTGTTTTGAGGTAGGCTTTGATAGTCCGAGTTCTTTTAGTACTTTGTTTAAATCTCGAAATGGGCTATCTCCTACTGAATTTCAAAAAAGAGCAATTTTCGCAAAGTCGGACTATTTTTTTTTCTAGAATTTTGTAATCCATTCTAAAAAAAAGAACATGAAAGTAACCATAACAAGCATCCCCGTTCAAGAACAAGAGAGAGCCTTACGTTTTTATACCGAGAAATTAGGTTTTATAAAAAAAACTGATATTCCACTAAGTGAAGGAAATAGATGGCTGACAGTAGTAAGTAAAGAAGACCAAGACGGAGGCGAACTTTTGCTCGAACCCTCGCCTATTCATTTTAAGCCAGCCAAAGTTTATCAACAAGCTCTTTTTGAGGCAGGTATTCCGTATACGCAATTTACCTCCGAAAATGTCCAGAAAGAATATGAAAGACTCCTAAACCTCGATGTTGAATTTAGTATCTCACCCACAGAAATGGGGGTAGTAAAAATAGCTGTTTTTAATGATACTTGTGGCAATCATATTCAGATAGTAGAACTGCTTTAGACCCTAAATAATTTAAACGATAAGAACATGAAAAAACTAATCCTAGCGCTCCTTTTGAGTTTAATTGCAATCAGTTGCTCAAATCCTAAAAAAAATCAAGAATCAGTTGCTCTAGATACTCAAGAGGTAAAACAACAGATTATAACCTCATTGACATTCCAGAAAGAAGATGCTGAACAAGCAATGAATCTCTATGTTAGCCTATTTGATAATTCTAAAATTATAGAAGTTAAACGTTGGGGAAAAGGGGAACATGGTAAAGAAGGAACAATCATGAAAGCTGTATTTGAGCTTAATGGTCAACGATTTATGTGTAGTGATACACCTCCTGTTCACAATTGGGATTTTACTCCTGCCGTATCTAATTTTGTAGAGTGTAACAATGAAAAGGAACTAGAAAGAATTTTTTCTAAACTATCAGAAAACGGAACTGTAGCAATGCCTTTAGACAACTATGGTTTCAGCCAAAAGTTTGGCTGGATAATCGATCGTTTTGGAGTGTCATGGCAATTAAATTTACAGTAAAGCAACAATGGACCAAATCGAAGTATTTTCTCCTGAAAGCCTAGCCGAATGGCGAAAATGGTTAGCAAAAAATCATCTTTCAAAACAGGCTGTTTGGGTAGTTTTTTATAAGAAAACCTCACAAAAACCTTCCATTACGTGGAGTGAAGCAGTAGATGTTGCGCTATGCTTTGGTTGGATAGACAGCAAGAAAATAAAAATTGACTCCGAAACATCACATCAGTTTTTTAGCAAGCGAAAAGCAAAAAGTACGTGGAGTAAAATCAATAAAGAAAAAGTTCAAAAACTCATTAGTGACGGACTGATGACCCAAGCAGGACTGGACATAATTAAAATTGCTAAACAAAACGGTTCTTGGACGATTTTGGACGAGGTCGAAGAGTTACTAATTCCAGAGGATCTAGAAAAGGCTTTTAGCAAATACATAGGGGCTAAAGACTATTTTTTGAGTCTAAGCAAATCTATTAAAAAAATGATGCTCACCTCACTCGTTCTAGCCAAACGAGCAGATACTCGTCAAAAACGCATAGACGAAATTGCTGAACTAGCGGGACAACAAAAAAAGGGTAAGCAGTTTTAAGAGATAACAACTATTCCTGTAGATTCTCTACTTCTCTTTTAGTATTTTTCTTGCCCACAGATTAGAGACTATTGTTACAAACCCTACTATGGTTACTGTGCTTATTGGCATTAGTATAGCAGCAGCCAAAGGCGAAAGTAACCCCATTAGCGCAATGGAAATCCCTATTATATTATAGGTTAACGAAAGTCCGAAGCTGGTCTTAATTACCCAAATCGACTTCTTGCTCATCTTCATAAAGCGCTCAATTTTGTCAAATTGCGAAGCATCTAAGATTCCGTCACAGGCAGGAGAAAAGATATTGACATCTTCCGAAATAGAGATTCCTACGTTACTTTGTGCTAAAGCTCCCGCATCATTAAGCCCATCTCCTATCATCATAACATTATGCCCTTGTTGCTGCAAGTTTTCGATAAAACGTAGCTTTTGTTCTGGTTTTTGATCAAATATCATTTCGATTCCCTCTGGTAATATATCTTGTAGGGTTTCTCGCTCACCTTGGTTGTCTCCTGACAAAATTTTGAGTTTATAGTGTGGGTGGAGCTTTGCAAAGAGTTCTTTTAAACCTTTGCGATAGACTGTAGCAAAAACAAACTTTCCGATATACTGATGGTCTATAGTAATATGTACGCTGGTTTGCAGGGTTTGCTCCTCCTCTGCCCCTACATATAAAGCAGAACCTACTTTGATGCGTTTTCCTGACAGTATCCCTTCTATCCCTTTTCCTGGAATTTCTTTGAAATCCGTAATTTCTATCGATTCGCCTGAAGGTAAAAACTCATATAACTTTCTGCTTAACGGATGGTTTGAACCGTGTACCAGACTACCTATAAGCTGTTGTTCCTCTTTAGATAAGGCAATTCCTTCAAAGGTAATCTGATTTTGCTGGTTGTTAGAAGTAATAGTTCCTGTTTTGTCAAATACAATGGTATCTATTTTAGACATTTGTTCAATAACAGTAGTGTTTTTAAGGTAAAATTTCTTTTTCCCAAAAATGCGAATCACATTACCTAACGTAAAAGGAGTTGTAAGTGCTAAAGCACAAGGGCAGGCAATAATCAGTACAGCCGTAAATACATTAAAAGCAGTATTGGTATCTTTAAAAATCCAATAGATAAAGCCTGCAAAAGCTATAGTTAGCAAAATAGGCGTAAAATATCTACTTACTTTAGTAATAAGTGTTGTATAGCTTTGTTGGTTCTTTTTACGGAACACCTCGTTGTCCCAAAGTTGGGTGAGATAACTTTGAGAAACCGTGTTCAACACTTCCATTTCGATTCGGTCCCCTACTTGTTTTCCTCCTGCAAATACTTTATCTCCCGAGCGTTTAGATATTGCCTCCGCTTCACCCGTTACAAAGCTATAATCTATAGAGGCTCTTTCGCTAATCAATATTCCATCTACTGGAAGAAGCTCTTGATTGCGTATAAGTAGTCTATCTCCTTTCTGAATGTCATATATCGAAGCTGAACTCTCACTCTTATCCGGGTTAATCTTGGTTACGGCAATTGGAAAATAAGATTTAAAATCTCTCTCGAACGATAAAAAGTCGTAAGTTTTTTGTTGGAATAACTTTCCGACTAACATCAGAAAAATAAGGGAACTCAAGCTGTCAAAAAAACCTGGTCCATAATCAAAAATAATATCTACTGCACTTCTGATAAACATCACGATAAGCCCTAAAGACATCGGTACATTTATATCAAAAGATTTCAATTTAACACTCTGTAAGGCAGCCTTATGATATACGCTACCTGAATAAAAAAATGAAGGTATAGCCAGTGCAAAAATCAACCATCTAAAAAAGGGAGTGTATTGATCTAACCACAAATCACTCATTCCTAAATATCCAAAATATTCAGGAAACGAAAGCAGCATAATATTGCCATAACAAAAGAAGGCAACACCAGCTTTATAAATAAGACTTCTATCGATAGTTGATTTCTTACTTTGATAATTATCCAAGCTGATATAAGGTTCATATCCTATTTTAGTCAATAACAATACTGCGTTTTTGACATTTGTTCTATCGGAATTTATAGTAATACGAACCTTTTTTTGAGGAAAATTTACTTGAGACGTCACAATCCCTTCCTGTAGCTTATTGAGGTTCTCTAATATCCATATACACGAACTACAATGAATATGCGGAATATAAAAGGAAAGAATCTGAATACCCTCTTCGTTGAATTCTAATAATTTATCGACAATCTTATCGTTGGATAAAAAGTCGTATTTTCCGTGTGTTTCTTGCGGGCTAGCTCCCGGAGTTTTTTCTAACTCGTAATAAGAAGTTAAATCGTTTTCGCTAAAAATCTCATATACCGTTTTGCATCCTATACAACAAAAAGATTTTTGGTCAAAAACAATTCGGCTTTTTTCAGAAAACTCATCCCCACAATGGAAACAATAGTTTGATTCCATAATAATTTGCTCAATTTTTACCTTGTACAAAGGTCTGTTTTAAATAAAACTCAAACTATGATATTTATCATAAAATTCATTACCTTTGTATAAGGTTTGAGCAAATTTTCAAAGACATGAGCAACTGTGAGCAATGCATTGTAAGAGAGTTCAGTGCTTTAAAAGTATTAGAGAAAGGAGACTTATTAAAGATTGCTAACTGCAAGACCTCCTTTACGGTTAAGAAAGGTAAAAACATCTTTGAAGAAGGACAAAATGTCAATGGAGTATTCTGTATAAAATCAGGTGTTTGTAAAATCTCTAAACTCAGCGACAACGGTAAGAGCCATATTGTAAAGCTTATAACCAAAGGTGAATTGTTAGGACAACGCTCACTTATTAACGAAGAGTCTTTAAACCTCACTGCTACAGCTCTAGAAGACATGCAAGTATGCTTTATCCCAAAAACAGAAATCATGGGATTCTTCCACTCTAATAGTAATTTTTCGATGGAAGTACTTCGCAATATCTGCGAAGATCTCAAAGAAGCCGACAATGATTTGGTGAATATGGCCCAAAAAACTGTACGAGAACGCTTGGCTCATACCCTACTCTATCTCCAGGATAAATTTGGGACAGACAGCGATGGTACACTTAAAATCCAATTATCCAGAGAAGAACTCTCAGGACTTATAGGAACAGCCACCGAAAGTTGTATAAGACTATTGTCTGAATTCAAAAAAGACGAGCTTATCGACCTTATAGGAAAAAAAATAAGTATTATAAACGAAAAGGAATTAAGAAGAATAGAGTAATTCTCTTCTGGTCATTTCTATAACTACCATTTATATTTTCGAAAGTACTTCTTAATAGCAAGGCATATAGCTTACTTGTTCAAATCTTCGTTTTTTCTATTCTTAAATAAGAAATTATAGTATAAAACTACCCAAAAACAAAAAACCCTAAAGTCTATAAAGATTTTAGGGTTTTTAAGTGGTACCTCCAGGAATCGAACCAGGGACACATGGATTTTCAGTCCATTGCTCTACCAACTGAGCTAAGGTACCTTGCTTGCGTTTAGCGAGTGCAAATATAGAACGATTTTTAATTTATCCAAAATAAAATTTTAAAAAAATCTATTCTTACCTTTGCTTTTCCAAACAAGAGAAAATGTTACTAGCCATTGATATCGGAAATACAAGAATTAAAAGCGCTGTATTTAAAGAAGATACACTTTTGGAATTGAATATAACAGAACCTGCTACTATTCAAAATAAAATAAAAAAAATTTTATCTGACTACCCAAATATTTCGGATTTCATCGTTTCATCGGTGGGAGAATTGTCTGAAAATGATTTTTTGTGGGTCAAAAAAAGTATTAAAATTCATTTTGTAACTTCTACTTCCAAATTCCCTTTTACTAACAAATACAAAACACCTCATACCTTAGGAATCGACAGAATGATTCTGGCTAGTGGTGCTGTAATGAAATTCCCCAATCAAAATAGACTTGTAATAGATGCTGGAACAGCTATCACCTATGATTTTATTGATCAAAACAACCACTATTTTGGAGGTGCCATTTCAGCGGGAATAAATTTAAGGTACAAAGCTCTCCATACTTATACCGCCAAACTTCCGTTATTAGAAAAGTCCCAAGATAATTTACTGATTGGGCAAACGACCTCTGAATCGATTCATTCTGGGGTTATAAACGGAGTTGTCTTTGAAATAGAAGGCTTTATAGAAGAGCTAAAAACCAAATATGACAACTTTATCATAATTTTAACGGGAGGAGACTCAGATTTTTTGGCTAAAAGATTAAAAAGCACCATATTTGCCAATCAAAATTTCTTAATCGAAAGTTTGAACGATTTATACCAATATCAAAAAACAAATGATTAAAAGAATAACCATCAGCATCGTAATTTTTTGTTCGATGTTTTCGTTTGCTCAACAAAGCACCTCATCACCTTATTCGTATTTCGGGATTGGAGAGACAAAGTTTAAAGGAACTCCCGAACAGAAAGCTATGGGAGGACTAGGAATTTTGCCAGACAGTACTCATATCAATTTATCAAACCCTGCCTCATACAGCACTTTATTGCTTACTAACATAAGCATAAGCGGAGGAACCAATTTTAACAAACAAACTACTACCCAAGAAAGCGGAACAGTTCAGAGAACTTCTCTGGATTATCTAGCCATAGGTATTCCGATGGGAAAATTTGGAGTTGGATTCGGACTCAATCCTCAAACAGCAGTAGGGTATAAAGTTCAAACCACTAACGAAGATACGAGTACTGCTAATAGATTTACAGGAGAAGGAGGAAGTAATCGTGTTTTTGCAGGAGGTGCTTACCAAATTACACCTCAGCTTAATTTTGGTCTTGAGGCAAACTATTATTTTGGAGAAATAAGTACTATTGGGAGAGTTTCTACCTCTGGAACCCAATTCATAAGCAGGTATAACAACGATATTCAAGTAAGTGGTCTTGGGTTTAATTTAGGATTGATGTATAAAACTAAAATATTCCAAAAATATCAATTGTACACAAGTGCTACTTATAGCCCAGAGTACAAGTTAAATTATGACAGAGAATCATCGATAGGAACGGTGAGTTATAATCAAAGTGGAATAGAATATTACGACGAGTTTGTTCAACTTGACCCAGAAAAAGGAAAATATACCATGCCAAGCAAATTTTCGGCAGGTGCAGGAGTGGGACAATTAAGAAAATGGTTGATCGGTGCAGAATTTACAGCTTTCGGAAAAAGCAATTTTGTTCCTCTTTCAGGTACTACTGTTGATTATGATAGCGAAAACGGAATGCGTGTGAGCTTAGGAGGATATTATACCCCTAAATACAATTCGTTCACCAATTATTTCCATAGAGTTACCTATAGAGCGGGATTGAGATACGAAAAAACAGGACTTATCGTAAACGATCAATCTATAAATGATATGGGTATTTCTGTAGGGGCAGGGCTTCCTATCGGTAATGGCTTTTCGGATTTGACCTTTGCATTTGAATACGGAAGACGTGGAACAACAACCAATAATTTGGTTCGTGAAGATTACTTTAATATTACTATCGGGTTATCTATAACAGACAGATGGTTCCGTAAATTCCTGTACGAATAAACTTTTTTTGTATATTCGTTCTGTTCATTAAAACCTAAAAGTCTATGAAAAAGTCATTTATCTTATTATCGTCACTGTTAGCTATCAACAGTTTTGCTCAGAACAAACCCGATTGTGAAAAAATGTTTTCGGACTTTGAGGTCTATTACAAAGAGGAGTTTAACGAAAAATCCATCTTGACAGAAGAAGGAAGAGAAAAAACTTTACATCTCATCCAGCGTATAACCAAAGAATGTCCATCACAAAGTAAAAGCACCTATATCTTAGCAGAAGAAATGCTTCTACAAACCATCAAACCAATGAATATTGGCGAAGCACGAGAAGAATGGACACAACATCTTACGGACTTATATGATATATATGGACAGTATTTTCCAGAAACAAAAAAAGAGAATTCGTTAAAAAAAGTAATCGCTCTATACAACAATAAGGTTTACTCTTCTGAAGATACTTTTAAAGCATTAGATCAACTTTACACTACAGACAAGTCTGCTTTTTCGGCAGAAGCACTTCTTATCTATACTGATTTTGTGGCGTCCAAAAGTCTTACCCGTCAAAATTTATCACCTACAGATATCTCTAAAATTGATGATTTAGACATCAGTATAGCTACAAAAATAAGTGAATTAGAAAAAAAGAAAGAAAACTTAAAAGGAGATAAACAACTTCAAACTATCAATACGGATTTAACTTCGTTAAAGATAGCTTCACGAAATATTTCGTCTGGGCTTAAAATAGCTAATATCAACTGCGAAACGTGGAATAAAATTTATACCGAAGAATTCAACAACAATAAATCAAATAGTTTATGGTTAGAGAATGCTCTTTCAAGATTAGAAGCATATAAGTGTTCTACTAATAATGAGGTTTTTAATAAAATAGCACAGTATTATTATGATTTAGAGAAAAATTCTGCTGCAGCTTATTATTTAGGAAATATCGCTCAACAACAAAAGGATTATAAAAAAGCGCAAACCTATTTTAATGAAAGCGCAGAATTAGAAGTAGACCAAACAAAAAAAGCTAAGGTTTATTACAGATTAGCAGATTTATATAGAGGAAATGACAAAGCTCAAACAAAATCATTTTTAGAAAAAGCCATCAAAAACAACCCCGAAATGGTTGAGGCTTATATTCTATTAGCTAAACTTTATGCAGAGGCTGAAAAAGATTGTTTTAAAAATGATTTTGAATATCAAGCAAGATATTTTCTGGCTGCTCAAACGGTAAATCAAGTGACGAAAATCAATCCTAAATACAAAGGGACAACTCAACCCTTAAGTGATGGTTATCTTAGTAAAGCTCCTTCAAAAGACGAAGTGAAAAAAGCAAAAATGCAAGGTAAAACCTTACAGATTGGTTGTTGGATAAACCAAAGTATTTTAGTTCCATAAGGCTAATGAAGTATAAGTATATAAATAAAATTCTGTTTTTAGTCTTGCTGACTTTTCTGATTTCATGTGATAAAGACTTTAAAGAAATTCAAAAAGCATCAAGAATTAGTCTTACTGCTACTTCAGAAGCAGAGAATTTTATATTAAAACATACCGATTCTGCACAAATAAAATCCATCCTTAAAAGCCCATTGGTGTACGACTATAGTGCGGTTGAATATCCGTTTACAGAATTTCCGAACGGAGTCGATATTACTATGTTTGATACAAACGCTAAAGAAAGCTACATTAGGGCAGATTATGCCATTACCTTTGCTAAATCAGATATTATAGAATTGCAAAAAAACGTAAAAGTCATATCTCATTCTGGAGATATTCTCGAAACTTCTCAATTGTATTACGACAAAAGTAGAGAATGGATTTTTACAGAAAGAGATTGTAAGTTCACCAATGCCAACGGCACCTATTACGTTAAAGGTTTTGATGCCAAAAGTGACCTCAGTCTTGTAGAGGCAAGAAAATTTAGTGGTTCAGGAACCTTTTCAGAAAAATAATTTATATGTCAGAAAAAACTTTTAAACTCAGTCAAGAAGATATTCAAGAACTTATACAACCCATAGGATATTGTTTTGCTTCGGACAAAATAACGGTCGAAGGACTACCAGTCGGCTATATGTACCGAGAAACTCCTTCAGAAAAAGAAGATAGTGGTTGGAGGTTTTTTTCAGGAACAGAAGAAGAAGATTATCTTGATGATGACAATAATATAGAAGCTTTTGAGGTGAATGTTATCGCTAATTTCGACAAAGCTATTATCCCCTATCTAGATGCTCCTTTTAATACAGACTTCGAAAGAATTAATGGAACAGATAATTTTGAAATCTTAACTGATTTGGATTAAAACAATGACAACACAACAACTATCAGAACAAATTTTTTTAAAAAAATCTTTTTTATGCATTGGACTTGATGTGGATTTAAACAAAATTCCCTCCCATTTAATGCAAACCGAAGATCCTATTTTTGAATTCAATAAAGCCATTATAGATGCTACTCATGATTTGTGCGTGGCCTATAAACCCAATACCGCTTTTTATGAAGCTTATGGAGTTAAAGGTTGGATTTCTCTAGAAAAAACAATCTGTTATATCAACGAAAAACATCCTGAAATATTTACAATTGCAGATGCTAAAAGAGGAGATATCGGAAATACTTCTACTATGTATGCTAAAGCATTTTTTGAAGATTTAGGTTTTGATTCTGTTACGGTTGCTCCCTATATGGGGCAAGATTCTGTTGAACCTTTTCTGGCATTCAAAAATAAACACACCATATTATTAGCTCTTACTTCTAATTCAGGTTCCAAAGATTTTCAAACGCTTTCTTATAACCAAAAAGCACTATTCGAAAACGTATTAGAAATATCCAAAAACTGGCAAAACTCCGAAAACTTAATGTATGTTGTGGGGGCTACTAAAGCAGAATATTTTGATAAGATCCGAAATATTGTTCCTGATAGTTTTCTGCTGGTTCCTGGAGTGGGAGCTCAAGGAGGAAGTCTTAAAGAAGTGTGTAAATTTGGTCTTAACAAAAAAAATGTAGGCTTATTGATAAACTCTTCTAGGGGAATCATTTATGCTTCTACCCAAAAAGATTTTGCTCAAAAAGCTCGTCAAGAAGCTCTTGCTATTCAACAAGAAATGCAGGAAATCTTAAATTTATAATATCTAACAATCTGCTATATTAACTGCAACAGCTAAACCTCCTTCAGAGGTTTCTTTGTATTTGTGGTTCATGTCTTGGGCTGTCTGCCACATGGTTTTTACTACCTTATCAAGTGGTACTTTTACGTTTTTAGCATCGGTAGCCAATGCCAGTTCAGCTGCGTTGATAGCTTTGATAGCTCCCATTGTATTTCTTTCAATACACGGGATTTGAACCAATCCTCCAATAGGGTCGCAAGTAAGCCCCAAATGATGTTCCATTGCAATTTCGGCGGCTACAGTTACTTGTTCGGGAGTTCCTCCTAACAATTCGCATAACGCTCCCGCAGCCATAGCTGAGGATACTCCAATTTCTGCTTGACACCCTCCCATTGCTGCAGAAATAGTCGCGCCTTTTTTGAATATGCTCCCTATCTCTCCTGCTACTTTCAAAAATTGTTCAATCTCTTTATCTCCTGCTTGATGGTTGTCAATTACCAAATAATACATCAAAACAGACGGAATCACTCCTGCACTTCCGTTAGTTGGAGCTGTAACTACCCTACCAAGCGAAGCATTTACTTCATTTACAGCCAAGGCAAAGCAGCTAACCCACTTTAATATCTGACGGAATTTGACTTCAGTTTTACGAATGGTCTGCAACCACTCTTGCGGGCTTGAATAATCCTTCGAACTGTTCATCATCAAGTCCTGATGCATATCAAAAGCTCTGCGTCTTACGTTAAGACCTCCTGGTAGTGTTCCCTCGGTGTGGCATCCAATATACATGCACTCAAGCATAGTATTCCAAATTCTCAATAATTCTTTTGAAATTTCTGCCTCTGAGCGAAATATATTTTCGTTTTCGCTAACAATCTCCGAAACACTCTTATTTTCTGAAACTGTATAGTGTAATAATTCATCTGCTGTTTCAATCGGATAAGGAACCTTTTTGACATCTATCTCTGTTCCGATAATTGGATCCTGCTCTTCTTTGACTACAAATCCACCCCCAATAGAATAAAAAGTAGATGAATAATGTGTCCCATCTTCTAGATAAGCATGAAAAGTAAGACCATTTGCATGAAAAGGTAAAAAAGTCTTATGAAAGACTACCCCTTGTTCAAAAACAAAGTCAATTGTCTTTTTAGCATCTAAATTCAGTTGTTTATCAGATTTTACTTTCTGAATAATAGTATCAATATCTTCAACAGGAATATACTCTGGATCGGTTCCGCTTAATCCTAGTATAACGGCCAAATCAGTTGCGTGCCCAACTCCTGTAAGAGAGAGTGAACCGTATAAATCGACTGAAACTCGATTTGTTTTATCGAAAAACCCTTTAAGGTGGAGTTCTCTTAAAAACTGTTGGGCGGCTCTCCAAGGACCTAATGTATGAGAACTCGAAGGTCCCACACCTATTTTAAGCATATCAAAAACTGAAATATATTCCATAAAATTATTGTTACAAAAACAAAGATACACAAAACATTTGTCAAAAAAAGGCAAAATAAATTCTGTTTATTTTTCGTAAATTTGTACTTCTTTTTAAAAATCAAATTATTTATGTCAGAGACTACAGAAAAAATAGAATGTCTTATTATCGGATCAGGACCTGCTGGATATACAGCTGCTATTTATGCAGCACGCGCGGATATGAAGCCTATTATGTATACTGGAATGGAACCAGGTGGACAACTTACTACAACTACTGAAGTGGACAACTTTCCGGGATATCCAGAAGGAATTGATGGACCTACCATGATGTTGCAATTACAACAACAAGCAGAACGCTTTGGAACCGAAGTACGTATCGGAATGGCAACTGCTGTAGAATTCAATAAAGAAATTGGAGGATACCACCGAGTAACTATTGACGACTCAAAAATTATAGAAGCTAAAACAATTATTATATCTACTGGAGCATCTGCTAAATACTTAGGTCTTCCAAGCGAAGAGAGATTAAAAGGCGGTGGAGTATCTGCTTGTGCAGTTTGTGACGGATTCTTTTATAGAGGACAAGAAGTAGCTATTGTAGGCGCAGGAGATACTGCAGCCGAAGAAGCTACTTATTTGGCAAAAATCTGCTCAAAAGTAACTATGCTCGTAAGACGTAATGAAATGAGAGCATCTAAAGCAATGCAACATAGAGTAAATAACACTTCTAATATCGAAGTGGTTTATAATACTGAAGTTGATGAAGTATTAGGAGAAAATGTAGTAGAAGGAATTCGTATGGTTAATAACCAAACAGGAGAGAAAAAAGAAATTTCTGTAACTGGATTGTTTGTGGCTATTGGACATAAACCCAATACAGATATCTTTAAAGGACAACTGGATATGGACGAAACGGGCTATTTAATTACAAAACCAGGATCTACGCATACCAATATACATGGTGTTTTTGCAGCTGGGGATGTACAAGACAGCCATTATAGACAAGCTATCACTGCTGCTGGAACAGGTTGTATGGCAGCTTTAGACGCAGAAAGATACCTTTCGTCTTTAAACTAAAGATAAATTTAGTGCCGATTAAAGTGTGATTCTTGACACATCTATGTGTTAAAGTTTCGCACTTTATTTGTTTTTTAATAAAATATTTACATATATTTGGATTGACTTTACACGAAATTATCATTTTGCCTATGCAATAAAAGTACTTTTTAGAATAAAATTTTTAAGTTTTTAACCCTCTAAAAGGTATTTCTATGGCTTCAAATGTCGCTATTTCGGATGCTTTGCTCATAAGCAAATATATCAAAGGAGATGAATCTGCCTTGTCTTTACTTATCGAAAGACATCAATCTAAAATTTACGGATTTATATACTCAAAAGTATCTGATAGAGATATCTCAGACGATATTTTTCAGGATACATTCATGAAAGTAATTCGTACACTTAAAACTAAATCATACAACGAAGAAGGTAAATTTCTACCATGGGTAATGCGAATTGCTCATAATCTTATTGTAGATTATTACAGAAACAACAAAAAAATGCCTATGCAGCGCGATACAGAAGAATTCTCTGTCTTTTCGGTTATTCATGATAACAACCCTAATATAGAGAATCAAATCATCGGGCTACAAATTGAATCTGATTTAAGAAAATTAGTAGAAGAATTACCCGACGATCAAAGAGAAGTTTTGGTGATGCGCATGTATCAGGATTTATCTTTTAAAGAAATTTCGGATCTCACAGGAGTAAGCATAAATACGGCTTTGGGGAGAATGCGTTATGCCCTTATGAATCTGAGAAAAATTATTAAAAAAAAGAATTTAGTTTTAACCAACTAATACAATATTCAGAGTAGAGTTTGCGTTATAGCTATAACAAATAACCCAAACACAATTAAATATGGCTAAACTCTACTCTCCAACCAAAAAAACTTTCCCTAAAATGACCCCTAAAAAAGAGACTATTTCTTTTTTATTGAATTATTCAAAATCACTGACAATAATCAACACTCAATTAGGAAAGTTAGAAATTATCAAAAATTAAAAATAACAAGGTCAGCAATGCTGACTTTGTCTTTTTAATGAGATAGCTCCCTAAAAAGTTTAAACCTAAACTTTAATATTATTTAGTATGTATGACGAAACTCCAAAAAAGTTCGACAGAATCATAGCTATTTTAATTCAATTACAATCCAAGAAAATTATCAAAGCCCAAGATTTGGCCGAGAGATTTGGAGTAAGCCTTCGCACCATTTATAGAGATATTCGGACTTTAGAATCTTCAGGAGTTCCTATATATAGTGAAGCAGGTGTCGGATACTCATTGGTTGACGGATATAAACTCCCTCCAGTAATGTTTTCGAAAGAAGAAGCCGTAAGTTTTATAACAGCCGAAAAATTGATGGAACACTTTACGGATACTAATTTGCGCAAACACTTTCAATCAGCCTTATTTAAGATTAAAGCCGTTCTAAAAGATTCACAAAAAGATTGGATTGAAGCTGTTGAATCCAAAATGATGGTTACTCCTTCTACTAATTTCTTTAATAAAGATATACCTGATGCACTCGAAATCCTTATCGAAAGTATAGCCGGTAAAAAGCAAGTCACCTTAGTTTACGAAAGTATAGAAGCCGATAAGCCCGTTCAAAGAAACATTGAACCCGTTGGAATTTTTCATGAAAATAATTTTTGGTATGTCTTGGGTTATTGTCACTTGCGAAAAGACTACAGGCAATTTCGTGCCGATCGCATCATTGCTATTTCGCGAAGCGAAAATCCTTTTAGCAAACAACATAGAGAATTAGAGTATTATCGTCAAAAACCCTATACCGAAAACAAAAGTTTAGTTCGATTTCGAATAGAAAAAGACATGGCTAAGTTTCTTCATTTTAATCGAAAATTTTACGGCTTTACCAAAGAAATAAAAACTAACGATTATGTCGAGATGCACTTTGAAGTAGATTTTATCAATAAAGGAATGGCCAGATGGTTTTTGATGTTTGCTGATTGGGCTGATATCATCGAGCCCGAAGGATTTAAAAAAGAAGTAAGAGAACTTTTAATCAAATCGAGTAATCGAATAAAAAATTAACCGCAAATTTTCGAATTTGCGGTTAAGAAAAATATTATCTCTCCCAGAAAAAAGGAGGTTCAATCCCCAGTGTTCTTAAATAGACATAACCTTGTCCTCTGTGGTGAATTTCGTTATCTATAAAATATAGTAAATTCTGATAAACTGGAAATTCATATTGTCCGAATAGATTGTGGTTTTCTCTAAATCTCTCCTCTGAAATCTGACTAAAATATTGGTCTATCAAAACAGTGGATTCATCCCAAGCTTTTAGAATATCCGCTTTGGTTTTGATATCCTTTCTTTTCTCGTCAAACGCAACAGGATTGTTACTAATAATCTCTTTTAGTCCTGGTGCGGCAATAGCCAACAGTTCTTTGGCTAATTCCGCAAAAGGACGCATGCCTCCTACTGAATATTCAAACAATTCTTTTTCGGGAAAAGCCTCAATAACTCTTCGGGTTAATCTTCTGTGCCCTTGCCAATGTGCTAATACTTCTGTTGCGGTTAAAAATGTAATTGGGTTCATATTATATAGTTTTAAATGATTATACCGCAAAATTATACCCCTAGAATGACAACAGTATGTCAGTTGATTTTTTAAAAATTTCATTTTTTTTTAAAAGACATTTTGTCAGGTTTTAATTCTGTTTTTATTCAAATTCAGTCATGTTTTGTAATAATTTATTTTCAACACCTCTAAAAACTGACATTTTATTGTATTTTTTCTAATGGCACAATGATTGTCTACTAGAGGACAAGCAGAAAAAGCGAAACGAAAACCTAATAAAAAGATAAACTATAAAATTATGAGTAAAATAATCGGAATCGATTTAGGAACAACCAACTCGTGTGTTTCTGTAATGGAAGGAAACGAACCGGTTGTAATTCCTAATGCAGAAGGAAAAAGAACAACACCATCAGTAATTGCATTTGTTGAAGGTGGAGAAATTAAGGTAGGTGATCCTGCTAAACGTCAGGCAGTAACCAACCCTACAAAAACTATTGCTTCTATCAAGCGCTTTATGGGAAATAAATTCTCTGAAAGTACAAAAGAAGCTGAAACTGTACCTTATAAAGTAGTCAAAGGAGATAATGACACTCCTCGTGTTGATATCGAAGGAAGGCTTTATACTCCACAAGAATTGTCTGCAATGACACTTCAGAAAATGAAAAAAACGGCAGAGGATTATTTAGGGCAATCGGTAACAGAGGCTGTTATTACAGTTCCTGCTTACTTTAATGACGCTCAACGTCAAGCCACTAAAGAAGCTGGAGAAATTGCAGGACTTAAAGTTCGTAGAATTATCAACGAACCAACTGCTGCTGCTCTTGCCTACGGATTAGACAAAGCCGGTAAAGACCAAAAAATCGTAGTATACGATTTAGGAGGAGGAACCTTTGATGTCTCTATCTTAGAATTAGGAGATGGAGTATTTGAAGTATTATCAACCAATGGAGACACGCATTTAGGAGGTGATGACTTTGATCAAGTAATCATCAATTGGCTAGCAAATGAATTCCAATCTGAAGAAGGTGTGGATTTAAAACAAGATCCAATGGCGCTTCAAAGATTGAAAGAAGCTGCTGAAAAGGCTAAAATTGAGCTTTCGTCTTCGACACAAACCGAAATTAACTTGCCTTATATTACTGCAACAGCTTCTGGACCTAAACACTTGGTTAAAACTTTAACCCGTGCTAAATTCGAGCAATTGTCAGATGATTTGGTAAAACGTTCAATGTTACCTTGCGAAAAAGCTTTGAAAGATGCTGGAATCTCTAAATCTGATATCGATGAAGTAATTTTGGTAGGAGGTTCAACACGTATCCCTAGAATTCAAGAAGAAGTTGAAAAATTCTTTGGAAAAAAACCTTCTAAAGGAGTAAATCCAGATGAAGTTGTAGCTATCGGAGCTGCTATCCAAGGGGGAGTATTGTCAGGAGATGTAAAAGATGTATTGCTTTTGGATGTTACTCCACTTTCTTTAGGAATTGAAACTATGGGAAGTGTTATGACTAAGCTGATTGAAGCAAACACTACCATTCCTACTAAAAAATCTCAGGTTTTCTCAACTGCTGCAGACAATCAACCTTCAGTAGAAATCCACGTATTGCAAGGAGAAAGACCAATGGCTAACGACAACAAAACAATTGGTCGCTTCCATTTAGACGGAATTCCACCTGCACCACGAGGAGTACCTCAAATCGAAGTAACCTTTGATATAGATGCAAACGGAATTATAAAAGTATCCGCTACTGATAAAGGAACTGGAAAATCGCACGATATCCGAATTGAAGCGTCTTCTGGTCTTACCCAAGAAGAAATTGATAGAATGCGAAAAGAAGCTGAAATGAATGCCGAAGCAGACAAAAAAGCTAAAGAAACAGCAGATAAAATCAATGAAGCAGACGGGATGATTTTCCAAACAGAAAAACAGCTAAAAGAATTCGGAGATAAACTTTCGGCTGATAATAAATCTGCTATCGAAACAACTTTGGAAGAATTGAAAAAAGCATACGAAACCAAAGATATTGCTATCATCCAACCCGCTTTAGACAAGCTAAATGAAGCCTGGAAAAATGCTTCTGAAGAATTATATAAAGCTCAAGCTGAACAGCAAGGAGAAGCTCAACAAGATGAGGCTCAGCCTCAAAGTGGTGGAGATGGAGCTCAAGATGTAGATTATGAAGAAGTAAAATAATTTTATAAAATTATTTTTAATAAAAGGGTTGTCTGAATATCAGACAACCCTTTATTTATTAATATTTATCAACTCAATATCTTAAAAAAATAATTATCTTTTAAAAAAGATAGATTTATAGAATCATTCTTTACTTAAATGTCAATATTAAGCTACTATAACATAAAAAAATAATTACTTTTGTACTTCAAATATATAATATAATGGTACAATCAATGACTGGTTTTGGAAAAACCACTTTACAACTCCCTAACAAAAAAATTACTATAGAAATAAAATCCCTTAACAGTAAAAATCTTGATTTAAACGTTAGAATTCCATCTTCATACAGAGAAAAAGAATTTTCATTACGAAATCGCATTGCTCAAGAAATCGAAAGAGGAAAAGTAGATTTGTCCATATACTCCGAAATTACCGCAGAAGAAACCTCTTCTAAAGTAAACGCTCCTATTGTAAAAGAATACATAAAACAAATGCAAGAAATTTTGCCTGATGCCGATGCGACCGAGCTGATGAAAATGGCAGTCAGAATGCCTGACTCTCTAAAAACCGAAAGAGATGAGATTGATGAAGATGAATGGAATGAAATTCAGAAAAAAATAGACGAGACTATTCTTACTTTCAACAATTTTCGCAAATCAGAAGGAAGAGTACTTCAAGCTGATTTTGAGCGACGTATCGAAAAAATACGTTTGCTTATGACCGAAACAGTATCATACGACAAAGAACGAATAGAAACTGTTAAAACGCGTTTGAGAGATACACTAAATAATCTACAAGTAAATATTGATGAGAATCGCTTTGAGCAAGAGTTGATTTTTTATCTTGAAAAATACGACATTACAGAAGAAAAGATTCGCTTGGAAAATCACTTAAACTATTTCCTACAAACCCTGTCTGAACCTTCAGCAGGTCGAAAATTAGGATTTATTTGTCAAGAAATTGGTAGAGAAATCAACACAATGGGTTCCAAATCAAACCATTCTGAAATGCAAAAATTAGTAGTTCAGATGAAAGATGAACTCGAAAAAATTAAAGAACAAGTACTTAATGTATTATAATTTATAAAAAAACGGTTGTTTGAAAGACAAAGGTTTTTTTAGTTTAAATCAATTCCTTAATTTCCTTAATAATTCGCTCGGCTAAATTATCTGCTTCTTGTTGAGATTTAGCTTCAGTATAGATTCGAATGATGGGTTCGGTATTCGATTTGCGCAAGTGAACCCAATTTTCAGCAAAATCAATCTTTACGCCATCAATTGTTGAAATCTGCTCATTTTTATATTTTTTTGTCATCGCAATCAAAATGGCATCCACATCAATTTGAGGAGTCAATTCAATTTTGTTCTTACTCATAAAATACTGTGGGTAACTAGCTCGAAGTTCAGCTACCGTTTTTTCTTGATTAGCTAAATGAGTTAGAAATAGTGCTACTCCCACTAGTGCATCGCGTCCGTAATGGATTTCTGGATAAATAATTCCTCCATTTCCTTCTCCACCTATAATGGCATTAGATGCTTTCATCAACTCTACCACATTAACCTCTCCTACTGCGCTAGCCTGATATTTCCCTCCATGTTTTTCGGTAATATCTCGAAGAGCTCTAGAGGAAGACATATTGGATACGGTATTTCCAGGAGTTTTACTCAGTACATAATCTGCGACTGCAACTAATGTGTATTCTTCTCCAAACATTTCTCCGTCATTCGAAATAAAAGCCAATCTATCCACATCAGGATCGACTACAATTCCAAAATCTGCTTTTTCTTGAACTACCAACTCCGAAATATCCGTTAAGTGTTCTTTTAGAGGTTCTGGATTATGTGGAAAATGTCCGTTGGGTTCGCAATATAACTTTACTACTTCCACTCCCATTTCTTCTAATAACTTAGGAATTATGATTCCACCTGACGAATTTACTCCGTCTACCACCACTTTAAATTTTTTGGATTTAACAGCTTCTACATCTACTAGTGAAAGATTCAACACTTCGTCTATATGGATATCCATATAACTTGTATTCTCTATAATCTCTCCTAAATTATCTACTTCTGCAAAATCAAAAGCTTCATTTTTGGCAATATTTAAGATTTTAGCTCCATCTGCACCACTCAAAAACTCACCTTTTTCGTTTAATAATTTAAGTGCATTCCATTGTTTAGGATTGTGTGATGCGGTCAGAATAATTCCCCCGTCTGCTTTTTCGAGCGGTACGGCTACTTCTACTGTTGGAGTAGTCGAAAGCCCTAAATCAATTACGTTAATTCCTAAACCAACCAACGTATTCACTACCAAATTGTGAATCATAGGTCCCGAAATTCTGGCATCACGACCGATTACAACCGTCAGATTTTCTTTGTTATGATGGTTTTTGAGCCAAGTTCCGTAAGCTGAAGCAAATTTTACGGCATCAACCGGAGTTAGGTTATCTCCTGCTTTGCCTCCGATTGTTCCTCTGATTCCTGAAATAGATTTTATGAGTGTCATATTTTTTGTTTAAGCGATATCTCTGTATTGAATTTTTAATTTTAACGCTAAAGTATAAAAATTATTAAGTAATAACTTCCCAGTCTTCAATTTCTCCTTTTACTTCATTAAACATCAAATGAAGTTCTATTTTCTTTATATTCTTTAGAGTTTCAAACTTTTGATAGTCCCGAATTTCTAATTTTTTGAGCAGATGTTGAAATTCATGTTCCACCTGTTTATCATTTACATTTATCTGAATAGGACTAAAATTCCAATCTATCTTGCTTTTATCAAAATTATATCCTCTTTTTTCTGCTTCTTTCTGAACTTCAGACAAATAATAATTAATTGCAAAAATAGGATTTTGGGTAGCCCTAAAATGTTTTAGTTGAGGATGATTGGTATATCCTTTAGTTTTTCCTTCCAGAACGTGTTTGGCTAAAAGCGTTTCTCTCCACAAAGCTACTAAGCCCTTGGTATCTAATAAAGACGGATGGAGAGACCATATCCTCATTTATTTAAACTCTTTTAAGCTAAAATTATTTTCCATCTCTGTCAATTACAGGTCTGTTCTCTGCATTGGCTAACTTCCAGGCCGTAGCAAAGGCCAGTTTAGTTCTTTTTACATATAAAGGAAAATCTATTTTGTCAGGGGTATCGGTTTTTTTGTGGTAATCTTCGTGTACTCCGTCGAAATAGAAAATAGCTGGAATTCCTTTTTTAGCGAAATTATAATGATCAGAACGATAATAAAAGCGATTTGGATCTTTTAAATCATTGTATTTATAATCCAATTCTAATCCGACATAATCATTGGCTTCTTCTGATAGTTTATGCAAATCGGTACTCAATCTATCCGAACCAATTACATAGACATAATTGTCATTGGTTTCTTTTCCGTTCCCACGTCTTCCAATCATATCAATATTGATGTTAGCAATGGTATTTTCGATAGGTAATATAGGATTGTCTGTGTAGTAACGCGACCCATGAAGACCATATTCTTCTCCCGTTACATGTAAAAATAATATTGAACGCTTAGGTGTAAATCCAGCTTTTTTGGCTTGTACAAAAGCATCTGCAATTTCTAAAAGTGCAGAAGTTCCCGAACCATTATCATCTGCTCCATTATAGATTTCGTTATTCTTCATTCCGATATGATCATAATGAGCTGAAATCACAATTACCTCCTCTTTTAGTTCTCCACCTTCTAAATAAACCCATATATTTTCAGAATCAGGCAAAGTAGGACTCCAAGCTGACTTCATAAATTTGGATGGCACCTCTTGATAAAAACTATCTGCTCCTAAAGGATAACTCAATCCTAAATTTTGATAGTGCTCGATAAGATATCTCCCAGCTTTTTTTTGTCCTTCACTTCCTGTATCGCGTCCTTGCATTTCGTCTGAAGCAATCGTAAAAATATGTATTTTAAGTTCACTTTCCGTAATTGTACTCATGTACTTTTGAAGAGGATTTTCGGGAGTCAATCCGTCTTTTCCGTCTGCCCCTCTATGCCCTTTAGTGGCGACTGTACAACTTGCCAAAAACGAAATCAGCAGAATTGAAATTATTCCTTTTTTTATCATGTCTTATGAGGTTAAAGTTGTTAAAATTAACATATAAATAAAATCTATACTAAAATGTTTATGTGTTGAATTCCAAATAATTAAAACAAACTATATAAACTAATTATTTACTATCCAATCTTTTAAATCAAAGAAGTTTTTTGGAGCTACTCCATGCCCTACAGGATACTCAAAATAGACATTCTTCACTCCTATTTTATTTAAAAATTCAGGTGTTTTTCGAGCCCATTCCACAGGGATAACCTGATCGGATGAACCGTGAGAAACAAAGAATTTCAATTTTGAAAAATCATTATTTTGATAATTTTCTTTTAGAATCTCCTCATTCAAATATCCACTTAAAGCTACTACCCTATTTATCTTTTCAGGATACGAAAGTGCAACAGCATAACTTAAAATACTACCTTGACTAAATCCAATTAGAGTGATGTCATTTTCGTCAATCGGATACTTTTCGATTAGTTCATCCAAAAAGTAAACAATGCGTTCTCTAGACTGAATAGCTTGTGCATTATCCGAAAACTTATTCATATCTGCATCAAAATTGATAGCGTACCAAGCATACCCGTAGGGTTGTAATGAATAGGGAGCTTGAGCCGAGATAACATAATATTCTGAGGGTAATTCCTGTGCAAACGAAAACAAATCTTCTTCGTTACTTCCATAACCGTGCAATAGCAACAATAACGGGTTTTTATCTTTTTTAACCTTTGGCTCTCTTATTAAATAGTTCATATTGCTGCTAATTTTTATTAATACTCCGAATTATGCGAATGTCTACGAATGATACAAATTTTCTGATTTGCTAATATTATTCGTCAAAGTTCGTCTTATTCGCAATATTAGATTCCTTTAAATAATTTCTGAAACAATTTTCCTAATAGTGGAACTTCTCTTTGTTCGTACTGTAAAGCTCCGATAAAGCCATATATCCAAAGAATAAAAAAGAACAAGTAAAACCCCATAGTAATAGTCCAACTATCAAAATAACCAATCGGATAGCCCAAAGCAAAAAACAATAAAAAAATTCCTAGCGCTTGTCGGGTATGAAACGAAGCAAAAGGATATTTTTTGTCGCTGTTCATAACCATAGCGACGATACATCCGATAATAGTAAAATAACTGATAATTGCTATTTTTTTGTCTTGTTGTGTTTCCATATTTTATTTTTTATATCCATAGTCCTTAATTAGCCGACCACAGTAAGAATCCGTACAAATTAACAAAAACGAAGGCTTACAAACAAACGGAATTTCGTTATTTCGAAATTTCATTTTACTTTTGCACCGCACTAAAAAACATATACAATGCTAATTATCGGAATTGCAGGAGGTACAGGAAGCGGAAAAACGACAGTTGTTCATCAGATAATGAACGAGTTACCCAGCACAGAAGTAGGGATTATCTCACAAGACTCCTACTATAAAGAAACCTCTAATTTGAGTTATGAGGAGCGTACCAAAATCAATTTTGATCACCCTAGAGCTATTGATTTCGAATTATTGGTAGATCATCTAAAAGATTTAAAACAAGGAAAAATCATAGAACAACCTATTTATTCTTTTGTAACGCATAACCGGACGGGTGATGTTATTATCACACATCCAAGAAAAGTAATGATTGTAGAGGGAATTCTTATTCTTACTAATCCCGAGCTTCGAGATATGTTTGACGTGAAAATTTTTGTGCATGCAGATTCAGACGAAAGACTCATCAGACGTTTAAAACGCGATATTTCTGAAAGAGGACGAGATATGGAAGAGGTTCTGAACCGTTATCAGACTACACTTAAACCTATGCACGAACAGTTTATAGAACCTACCAAAGCATTTGCAGATATCATCATTCCGAATGACAAGTACAATACGGTAGCTATTGATGTAGTTAGAGCTGTTATTAGCCAAAAAATAGAAAAAAACTAAATTAACTTACTCCGCCAATTTATTCAGGGTATATTCGATAAGTTCGTTTACAGCCTTATAAGGATCATCGCTAAAGGTTCCGTTAGCTCTATTGGCAATTATGGTGTTTAAAGACAATGCCTTATGACCGAGTAGCTTTGACAATCCATAAATGGCAGCTGTTTCCATTTCTAAATTTGTCATTCTGATATTGTTATAGCTAAAGGTATCCATTTTATGATTGAGTTCTCTATCTTGAATATCCAATCGTAGAATTCTTCCTTGTGGCCCATAAAAACCACCTACTGTGCCCGTTAAACCTTTTGTTAGTTTGTCACTATAAAATCTGTTCAACAAACTCTCACTTCCTTTAATAACATAGGGTCTTCCTTTTCTGGAATCCCAATTAGTATAAGAAATAAAAGCTTCTTCTATCTCCTTTTCTGAAATAGTATCGACTAAATAAGAGCGCATCATATTGTCTAATCCTATCCCATACTCACTTGCGACAAAACTATTAACAGGAATATCTGCCTGTAGCGAACCTGAAGTTCCTACCCGGACTAAATTAAGAGATGTAAGTACAGGTTTTACCTTTCTGGTTTGTAAATCAATATTGACCAATGCATCTAATTCATTGATAACAATATCAATATTATCAGGACCTATCCCGGTCGAAATTACAGAAAGACGTTTCCCTTTATATGTTCCGGTGTGAGTTTTAAACTCTCTTTTTTGTGTTTGGAACTCAATCGACTCAAAATGTTTCGAAATGTTTTCAACTCTGTTTTGGTCACCTACTAATATAATATCATTAGCAATATTTTCGGGTTTCAGGTTGATATGATAGACGCTTCCGTCAGGATTAAGAATAAGCTCAGAAGACTTCATTTATAACTTCAGTTTATTTACTATTTATAGCATACAAATATATTAAATAATAAGAAGTCTCTGCCTTCTTAAAGACAGAAAAATTGGTATCGCATTTAATTATTACGATACCGTTTTTTTAGTTAAATTATCTGTCGCTTTAGCATTTGGATTGGGCTGGATGATAGAAGTATCATAACCACCAAATTTTTTCATATAACTACGTACCGTAGTTCCGTAACCATCAGTTATACGAAGTTGACCGTTATTGCGTAAGTATCGCTTTACAGATCCCGCCCCTAACAAATGAGCTGAAGCTAAAATTCCTGATTCTGTAATTTCTGTTCCGTTAATTACTTTACCCGAATATTTTTCAATTTCGTGTCGAAGTTCATATTTGTTTATAGCGAGTAATGCTTTAAAAGCTTGCTCTTGTAAAACTGGATTATTCAAAAATTCTATTCGGTTAGTAATTCCCACAGCTCGAAGAGCTGAACCTCCAAATTGATATTTTCCCATATATCCAAAATCATTAACAATATCATATCGCCCTTGCGACTCTTTAAATGCTAATGCTTGTTTGAATGCCATAAACGATTTTCCAGAAAAAGGAATTTCAAAATGAGTAAACTCTATTTGTTCTTCTTTTGGAGCGATTGCTTTAACTGATGATGTTCCAGAGGTTAATTCTGCATAAGCCCAAACGTAATCTAAATCTTCATTTCCTTTAAATCCTGAAACAGCTATTGCCAAACCAATTATGAATATCAACACATAATACCATTTCTTTATCATAACTTTTTTGTTTTTTTATACAGTTCAGACTGTACAAAATTTGAGCCTGCAAATATACATATTTTTTATTTAACCTGAAAATCAGCAAGTTAAGCTTTTCTTAAATAAAAATACCTTGCTATTTATCCAGAAAAAGAAGGAAAAATAGGGTATAAATTCCACACTATTAGAAGTAAAAAGTGTGGAATTTCGTTCCTTTAGTTGTGAATTCAATTGTAGGAGCAGGAATTTTAATAGTGTTCACTACCGAGAAAAGGGTTTTCAAGAAGTGTGAATTGGTTTTTATCTTAGTCAGATCCATATCAAAACTCAGATAGAATTGGCGAAATCGTGCTTTTTCGGGCAAAAAAATCATATTGACCAAATCGTCCTGCCCAGTAATCATCCCTTCAGCTCCATAACCCACAGCGACATTCAACCAATTCGGAATTTTAGAACCTTTAAAAAAGGAATGTAAATTCATAGACAACCAATAAGTCTGTCCGTTATAATCCTTCAGGATTTGTTCTGGCAAATTACTTCCTAATACATTAGGTCTTCGGCTTGCGTAAGGAGTAGTATGAAAAGAGAATTTTAATAAAATCCGTTGCTCGTCCCACAGTAATTCTTGTCCAGAATATAACACAGAACCCGAAAAATTAGCGATCATATCTCCGTACGAAAAACCCCATTCCGAAGAAAGTCCATCCAAAACTTCTACAGCTGTCAAAAAAGTAAATCCAGAAAGCGAACCGTACCATACACTTTGTCTTTTATTTATTCCACTCCATTGAAGCAATTCGGAAGATGTTTTTGACAATTGATATCCCGAAAAAACATGCCCGACTTTATCCATCTGTAGCCATTCTATATTATCATTATATAAATGAAAACCTGATTTCTCATGCTCGCTGTACCAGGCTTGACTTAAGACCAAAAGGGTACCTCCCATTAGCGTACTTTGTCCTATCACAACTCCGTTTCTTCTTTGAGTATTCAACGAATCTGCAGGCTTTAAGAAATTATTGAGCTGCAATTGAGAAAAACTACAAAACGGAATTAGTAATATTACTATTTTATAAAAAAATTTCATTTTTTGACTTTCAAAGCCGAAAGGTATAAAATTCAATCGTAAAATGACACGGATGCTCTATACTACCCCATCGAATTAAATTTAATATATTAGCATAAACTAAGTATAATAACAATGAAATTAACCCTATTATCTTTTTAACAAATATGAAGTTGATAATTGATATATTTGCATCCTGTATATCTGTCTTTATGAAAAAATATATCCTTTATATATTTCTATATATAAGTACTGCTGTTTTTGCCCAAACCAAAGTAAGTGGAGTTGTTTATGACGAATTTAATCAACCTCTTCCCTACGCAAATGTAGCTTTTAAAGGAACGACCATTGGAATGGTAACTAACGAAAATGGAAAGTTCTATCTCGAATCCAAAGACAACAACCTCACTTTAATTGTTTCATTTATAGGATATAAATCTCAAGAACGCCTACTTACTGTCGGAGGAAATTATGACTTAAAATTTGTCTTAGAATCCGAAAATATTATCGAAACAATTACGATAGTCGGAGGTAAACAACCTAAAAAGAATAATCCTGCTATTGATATTTTGCGAAAAATATGGGAACGCAAACGCAAAAATGGATTGTATATGTACGACCAGTACAAAATTGACAAATACGAAAAAATTCAGTTTGACTTAAACAATATCGATAGTACTTTTACTCAAAAAAGGATTTTTAAGGGGATGGAATTTATTTTTGAGCAAATGGATACTTCCTCTATTACTGGCAAAACTTATCTCCCTATATTTATAAACGAAGCGTTGAGCGAAGTATACGGAGACAATAAGATAAATAAACAAAAAGAAATCCTGACAGCTAACAAAACATCTGGTTTTAGTGGAAATCAACACATCCTTGCTTTTATTAAGGATTTGTACAATGAATATGATGTTTACAATAATTTTATTACCATTTTTGACAAGAGTTTTCACAGTCCGATTTCGAGATATGGAATTGATATTTATAACTACGTTTTGGCTGATAGTACTTATATTGACAACAAATGGTGTTACAATATTATCTATTACCCAAGACGAAAGGGAGAGCTTACTTTTAAAGGAGATTTTTGGGTAAATGACTCGACTTTTGCTATCAAAAAAATCAATATGGCTGTAACCCAAAGCGCTAATATTAACTGGGTTAAAGAGATTTATATCGAACAAGACTTTGAAGTAATAAATGATTCTGTTTTCTTGCTTTCGAGAGATCATTTTATGTCGGATTTTGCTTTCCGGAAAAAAGATGAATCCAAAGGGGTTTACGGAAGGCGAACTTCGATTTATCAAAACCACGTTTTTAATCAAGAAAAACCAAAAGATTTTTACAAAGAAGAAGTAAATTATTATGATGATGCTATTTATCATAGAGATGAAGAGTTCTGGAATAATAATCGTTTTGAATCCTTGAGTCGCGATGAAAGAGGGGTTTATAAAATGTTAGATACTCTTCAGACAGTTAAACAATTCAAACGAATGTACGATTTGGTTGCAACACTCGGAAGTGGTTATTATCAAATGGGCAATTTTGATTATGGACCTATCTTTTCTTCCTTTGGCTATAATGATGTAGAAGGAGTTCGACTTCGAGCAGGCGGAAGAACTTATTTTGGACAAAATGATGTCTGGAGGCTCGAGGGTTATACTGCTTATGGATTTAAAGACAATAAGTTCAAATACGGAATTTCAGGAAAGTGGCTTATTGACAAGAAAAACCGATTGATTATAAGTGGAGGAAATCGAAGAGATATCGAACAAATCGGAGCGAGTCTAACTACTACAAATGATGTTTTAGGACGTAGTTTCGCCTCTTCGGCTGTATTTGCAAGCGGGGACAACTCTAAACTAACTAACGTAAATCTCTCTAACATTATGTTAGAGATTGAACCCATTAAACATCTGACTTTTAAAACTGCTTTTAGCTACCGAACCTTAGAATCAGCTTCTCCATCTACCTTTAGCCTTGATTATTATGACGACGAAGGAAATATACAGAGCGAAGTAACACAATCTGAAATCAATCTAATGGTTGATTATACCCCCGGAATCAAAACCATCGGCTATGGAGTCGAAAGAAGTATTGTCGATAACAATTATGCGCGAATTTATTTGAGCTATTCACAAGGTTTAAAAGGTGTTTTTGACAGCGATTTCAACTACGAAAAAGTACAGTTATATTACAAACAACCCATAGTAATCGGATTGTTCGGAAGACTATTTGTAACCACAGAAGTAGGAAAAACCTTTGGCGAAATTCCGCTTGGACTGATGTCTGTTGTTCCTGGTAACCAGTCTTATTTTCTGATTCCGAGCAACTTTAATTTGTTGAATTATTATGAATTCATAACTGATGAATACGCAACACTGCAATTAGAACACCATTTTAACGGAAAATTATTTTCGAGAGTGCCTTATTTTAGAGATTTGAACTTGCGTGAGATTGTGGGAGTAAAAGCTGGTGTAGGAAATGTATCAGACGAAAACCGAGCCATCAATGCTTCGGGAATAAACTACCTTGCTCCTACTAAACCTTATTGGGAATACAACGTAGGAGTCGGAAATATTTTTAAAGTAATGCGAATCGATTTTGCCTGGAGAGGAAGCTACAGAGATACTCCCGATGCTAATAAATGGGGTGTAAAAGTTGAGTTTGGATTCTATTTTTAATGCTATTTTTTAGATACAAGTCTCTTTTCTTAAAAACACAACTCTCCTAAACATCACTAACAGTACAACAAAATAGATTCCGTACGTTAACGTATGAGCCATAACAAGCCCATGGGTTCCGAAGGTTTTCATCAAATAATCACTTGAGAAGTAAAGTACAGCAATTGAGAATATTTCGGTCATAAGAAACGCTTTGGTCATCTTTTTGGCAAAAAACTGATAGCCTAAAATCAGTGAGCAAACTTTAAAAAAATCTCCTACTAATTGCCATAAAAACAAATCTGAAAGCACTAAAAAGCGTTCCGAATAGATAAGCGAAATAAAAATATCTCTTAAAAGATATAAAACTAACCCTCCTGCCACAAACATCGGAATCACACTTTTGTAATAATCAAAAAATACCGATTGAGTTTGTCTGTCCGATTCCGATTGTGCTAATTTCGGAAAGAAATACACCGACAATAACGTAGAGATAAATATCAAATAGAAATTAGCCAGCCTATTCATCGCTTCCCAGTTTCCTGCATTTTCTAGCCCCACTACATCTATAGCATTAGTTCTGATTTTTAAGTAAATAATCGGAAGACAAAAAGCAGAGACAAAAGCCATTAGTGAATATTCGGAAAGATTACGGATTACCGAAAAATCATACACTCCTTTTTTGATGTATCGTTTTAAATCAAGTGATTTTGAAATCCAAAACCAGCTTACTACAAACAAAATAGCGGGAACAAAAGCCATAGCCAGTAAAGCTCCGTTAATACCATATTGCAAAACCATAAAGATTGTAAATCCAAAACCGATGAGATTGCCAACAATATTGATATAAATTACTTTTTTGAACTCAGATAAACCGTTGATTATGGCAATCAAAAAAATATTTAAAGCAAAAAGCGGAATGGTTAATGCAGTCACTCTAAACACGATTGAAAAGTCAAATTCACTTCCGAAAATGAGCATATTCCAATAGTTTGCAAAAGCAAAAAGTGGCACTGCTACCAAAAACGAAACACCCAAAAGTGTCCAAAAAACCGTAGAAATAATTTTCTTTAATTCTTCTTCATTTTTGTTGTGTTGCGCTACGTATTTTACGATTCCCTGATTAAAACCTAAAACCGAAATCGTCTCTAATGAAGTGATAAAATTTCGCAAATTCCCTAATAAAGCTACTCCGCTTGGCCCCAGAATTTTAGCGACCACAGAGGTCGAAATCAATCCTGTAACCATACGCAGCATTACACTTACGCTGTTTATCGAAGTGATTTTGAAAACTGGATTTTGAAAAATGGACCTTATTAGTTTCAAAATGTTTAACCGTTTATTTGTTGAACCATTTATTCGTAATTATTCAAAACATTGATAACTTTCGAGATTTCATCATCTGTTAGAACAGGGCTTATAGGGATACTCAACACTTGATTGTGAATTTGTTCGGTTATCGGGAGGGATAGATGCGAAAAAGCTTTCATTGCCTGTTGTTTATAAGGTGCAATCGGGTAATGGATAAGCGTTTCTATATTATTCTTTAGCAGATAAGATTGTAGTTCTTTTCGATTCTCGGTACGAATAACAAACAAATGAAAAACATGATTTTCTGAACCGTTATAATACGGAAGCACAATTTTCGGGTTTTTAATTTCCGATAAATAACGCTTTGCTACTTCCCTCCTTTTTTGATTCTGCTGGTCTAAATCTTTAAGCTTCACTCTTAAAAAAGCCGCTTGAATTTCGTCCAAACGAGAGTTCAGACCGATAAACTCATTTTCGTATTTTTTTTGCGAACCGTAATTTCGTAACGAAAATAAGGTTTGAGCTAACTCGTCATCGTTGGTAGTAATGGCTCCAGCATCTGCCAAAGCACCTAAATTTTTTCCCGGATAAAAACTAAATCCAGAAGCATTTGACAAGTTCCCTGCTCTCTTTTCTTCCATCGCTCCATGAGTCTGTGCCGCATCCTCAATCACTAACAGATTGTGTTTTTGGGCAATTTCGTTTATGATTTTCATATCACAAAGCTGTCCGTACAGGTGAACTGATAAAATAGCTTTGGTTTTAGATGTGATCTGCTTCTCTATTTCACTCGGATTGATATTGTAAGTTTCGAGGTCAGGTTCTACCAAAACCGGAACTAAATTATTCTCTAAAACGGCAATAATAGAGGCGATATACGTATTGGCAGGAACGATGACTTGGTCTCCACTTTGCAGTTTTCCGAGCTGTTTATAAGCTCTAAAAATCAATATCAAAGCATCTAAACCGTTGGCAACTCCGATGCAATGTTTGGTTCCGCAATAGGTAGCGAACTCTTTTTCGAATTGCTTTACGTTTTCACCCAAAATATACCAGCCTTTATCCAAAAACTGTTGAAAGTTCAGCCTAAATTCAGCTTCGTAAGGTTGGTTTATCTTATGTAAATCGAGGAATTTTATCATTTTTAAGTCAAGTCTAATTCGTAAAAGTCTTGTACTACGGTTTTTGCTCCAAAGCTTTCTTTCCAATACAACAATCCTTCGTTTAAGGTTTTTCCGTTATTCTCGTTAGAAATTCCGAAGTCGAAAAATCTTTTTTCAGAAGCGTATTTCTCAATCAAAAAATCAAACAGATAATCTAAACTTCCAGTTTTACTTCGCAATTCATTACTTGAAATATACTGAATATGAGCCACATTCTCCGTTTCAAAAACGGTAGTTCCACCTATGATTTTTCCTTCAAAATAAACATTATACTGTTTGATATATTCAGGGAAATGATTTTGCAAAAGCGATATTTCTTTTAACGAATGAACTGGATTTGTATTGTGTTTGTTCTGTAAATTCGGGATGAGAATCTCATTCCAAAACTCTGAAAAATCACTAGTTTGTTTTATTTGTAAATTATGCTTCTCTCCTTTTCGGATTTCGTATTTACGCTTGGGAGAAATAGTAATCTCTTGTTGGTAATCAATGACCGAAAGCGTGTCTCTACGGTATAGTTTTGCCTCTTTCAAAAACATCACATACAAGAGTTCGTCAGCAAAGTTTTGGGTATAAATAGCAGGAAGAGTTTTTAAATAAACCTTTTTAAAATTCGGTTTTAAATAGGCACAAACACCATCAAAAATAGAGATAAACTCTTGTAATTTAATTGTTTCATTAATCACAATTCCTCCATACGTAAGTCCTTGATGAGAATGAAATTCATCATCTTTTTTATTGGCAGGAACAACAGCTACTAATTTATTTTCGTCAAAAACCAATAGCGAAAAATCCTCAAAACGATCTTTGTGATAGTCCATAAAATTCCGATGAAACAGAAAAGTCGCATTTTTAGCCTTCGCTATAAATTCGTTCCATAAATCGAAATCATCTGGAGTATATGTCCGAATTGAGTAGTCTTTCACGGGTGATTGGATAATTAGTGAGGTAATTTATCTTTTAGTAGTCCATACAAAAAAGTTCCTAACAAGGCTCCGATTAGAATTATTATTACAGGATAAAAACCTGCTCCAATAAGTACAAATATTGGTCCTGGACAAGTTCCTACCAGTCCCCAGCCTAAGCCGAACAAACCTCCTCCAATCAAATAACGTACAAATCCTTTCTCTTTAGGTTCAATATGAATAGGATTTCCTGTAAAATCCTTTATATTATTTTTCTTTATGAATTGTATTCCTATGGTTCCCAACACAACTGCTGTACCGATAATTCCGTACATATGAAACGACTGGAAATGAAACATCTCATATATTCTATACCACGAAACTGCTTCTGATTTTACCATTACAATCCCGAAAACAATTCCTACTAACAAAAATTTAAGATAATTCATAGTATTAGAAAATTAAAGGTAAAAGAAACCATGACATCACAAGCCCTCCAATAAAAAATCCGATAACTGCAATAAGCGAAGGCAATTGCAAATTGCTCAATCCTGAAATGGCATGACCGCTCGTACAACCTCCTGCATATCGGGTTCCAAAACCAACCAAAATACCACCAATCAAAAGAATAGCAATCGTTTTTGGATCTTTCAGTGCATCTTCTCCCGCAAACATTTCTGGTAATAATTTTCCGTTGGGAGCTTCAATATTCATAGCTTGTAACTCTGTTATGGTTTGTGGGTTTAAGTTTACTCCGCTTCCGTCCGAAAGATAATTATAAGCAAAAAATCCTCCTATCATTGCTCCTAAAACCACTATCAAATTCCACTTTTGTTCTCTCCAATTTGGTCGAAAAAAATCAGAAAACTTACCTGCTCCTCCTATAGAACAAAGCGTTCGTAAGTTTGATGACATCCCGAAAGATTTTCCGAAATACACAAGCAGCAACATCACTGCCGCCATTAATGCCCCTGATACATACCAAGGCCACGTTCCATAAATAAACTCCATTATTCTTAATTTTTAACAAAGTAACAAAGATATGATTTTTAAATATAGTTTTACAGTTTACAGTTATCAGCTTATAGTTTTTATTTTGATATAATTAGCTACCTTAAGCTATTTTTGAAATAAATAAAATATTAACCTATTTACATTATATTTGTTATCAGCCTCTTCTTTAAAACAAATAAATCATGAAAAATACTCTATTTCACAATCTAAATACTTTCAAAAAACAGGTCTTATTACTTATCCTACTTGTTTTTGCTTTTGCCTTACCCATACAAATATAGGCTCAAGACCCTGCGGTAGCTTGGGCAAAAAAGTTTACAGCAAAATTTTATGGTGGAGACAGCGGAAGTATGACCGCAGATACTTTTGGTAACATATATATGACAGGAGAATTTACAGGTACGGTTGAGTTCGGCAACATTACGCTTACTTCTACTTCTACGGGAAGTTCTGATGTGTTTGTGGTCAAAATTAATGCGTCAGGTACGGTACTTTGGGCAGAAAAATTTGGAGGAGGATTACAGGACTTTGGGAAAGCTATTACTGTTGATGATGCGGGAAATGTTTATACTACGGGGCTTTTTAGCGGTACAGCTACCTTTGGCTCTCTCACCCTTATTGGTGAATCTGGCTCTCAAAATATTTTTGTGGTCAAGCAAAATTCTATAGGGCAAGTGTTGTGGGCAGAGAAATTTTTTGGGTCGTTTATTGGAGGTACTCCTCAATTTCAATCTACAGGTATTACTGTGGATTCGGAGAGCAACTTATATACCACAGGCTATTTTAGTGATGGTTATGGTGGTGGTACGGCTACGTTCGGGGATATTACACTTAACTTTATTTCCGAAGCTACTGCTGGTTCCGGTACTGATATTTTTGTGGTTAAGCAAAATGCTTCAGGTCAGGTGTTGTGGGCAAAAAATTTTGGAGCTAATAATAGTGCTAATGCAGGTGTTATTGCGCGTCACATTACTACTGATATCTCTGATAATATATATATAACAGGAAATTTTTTAGGGACAGTTGAATTTGAGACCACGGCACTTACTTACTTATCCGGAACGGGTAGTGTTTTTATCTTAAAGATGAACACCTCTGGTGAGGTGTTATGGGCAGAGCTTTTCGGAGAAGAAGGAACAAATTTTTCTTCTATGGGGTTTGGCATTACAATAGATACAATAGGTAATGTATATGTTACAGGAAATTTTAGAGGTGAAATGACTGTTGGGGCTGATACCATAACCCCTATTGGTAATTATAATAATATGTTTCTTCTGAAAACAGACAGCTTCGGAGAAGGATTATGGGCAAAAGGATTTGGCGATGACATAATAGGTAAAGATGTTTCTACTGATGATTTGGGTAATGTATATACTACGGGATATTTTTACGGTACAGTTGATTTTGATGATATAACTCTAACTTCGAACGGATTATCCGATATTTTTGTATTAAAGATGGATAATTCGGGGGTGGTACAATGGGCAGACCAATTTGGTTCAGCAACAAGTCAATCGGGTTATCATATTGCTTTAGGTTTGGGAGAAAACATCTATATTTCAGGGCTTTTTTCGGGGATGGTGGATTTTGGAAGTACCACGCTTACAGCTACTGGAACTAATAATATATTCTTGGCAAAAATTGCAATGGACGGAAATCTTGTCATACAGCAAAATCAGTCCGGACAATACAAGCTATATCCCAATCCTGTAAAAAATATTTTGAATATAGAGATGTCTAGTCCAAATCCACAAACTACCGTTAAAATATACAACCTGTTAGGTCAGAAAATAATGGATTTTGGCGCAATAAACGATATTGAAAGTCTTGATTTATCGGAATTGACAACGGGTACTTATTTGTTGAAAATAAATCAACATATTATAAAGATTAAAAAACATTAACTGCTTCTTACTGACAAATCACTGATTATGGATGTTTTGTGGAAAATATGTAGAAAAATCAGCACTCTATAAATGAACTATAAGAAATTAGAAAACCTTATAATTCTTTATTTACAATTGATTCCAAAGATTTTAATTTTTATAAATTAAAAAGGCATATATGTTGTTAGTATATCAGTAATTAACCTTTAAAACTTAAGTAAAATGAAAAAGTTATTATTGATAATTGCAATTGCAGTTGGAACGACAGCTTTTGCACAAGAAGAAAAGAAAGCAGAAAAAAAAGTAGAGAGTACTAAAGAGCAAATCAACGAAACAGCCAAATCTGTAAAAGAGGACATCAACAAAGCTGTCGAAAACACTAAAGAAGACATTCAGGCAAAAAGAGAAGACATCAAAGCCAACAGAGAAGAAAAAGCTGAAATCAGAAAAGAGAAAAAAGAATTAAAAGAGGCGCAAAAAGAACTTAAAAGCGATGTAAAAGAAGCTAAAAGAGAAATTAAAAAAGAAACTCAAGAAGCCAAAAAAGAACTTCGTGAAGATGATAAATCTAAGTGATACACTAATTTAAACTTATTGAAATCTACTGTTTTTAGAATTACTATAACAGTAGATTTTTTCTTTTTAACAAATACTTCTTGGGATGAGTATAAAAAATTATCTGACCGTTCTATCCAACAAAACAAAATCAGCCATAACCATTGCGGTCATAGCTTCCACAATCGGGACAGCTCTCGGAACCACGCAAGCGTCGTGTCTTCCTTTCCCGAACATTTCTACAATATTTCCGTCCTTATCGATGGTGGTTTGGCTTTGCAACAAGGTAGCCACAGGTTTAAAAGCTACTCTAAAATAAATATCCATTCCGTTTGATATTCCTCCTTGAATTCCGCCTGATAAGTTGGTTTTGGTGCTTCCATCTGGATTAAACAAATCGTTGTGCTCTGAACCTTTCATCTTTGCTCCACAAAAACCACTTCCGTATTCAAAACCTTTAACGGCATTTATCGAAAGCATCGCACTTCCTAAAACAGCATGTAATTTATCAAAAACAGGCTCTCCTAATCCAATCGGAACGTTTTGAACCACGCAAGTAATGGTTCCACCTACAGTATCCCCTTGCTTTTTAATCTGTTTTAGATATTCTTCCATTTTTTGAGCACTTTCTAAATCTGGACAACGAATATCATTGGTTTCAGTAAGCGAAAAGTCTAGATCCTGATAAGGCTTATCGATAAATATCTCTCCTACGCTCGAAACAAAAGCATTGATTTTAATAGTCGGAATAAGCTGTTTTGCAATAGCTCCTGCTACTACTCTACTTGCGGTTTCTCGAGCTGAGCTCCTGCCTCCACCTCTATAATCTCGAATTCCGTATTTTTTGTCATACGTAAAGTCTGCATGCGAAGGGCGATATACATCTTTGATATGCGAATAATCTTGGGATTTTTGATCTTCATTCAAAATGGTGAAACCTATGGGAGCTCCTGTTGTTTTCCCTTCAAAAATTCCGCTTAAAAATTCGACTTTATCACTTTCTTTTCGTTGGGTAACCAGTTTTGATTGCCCTGGTTTACGCCTGTCAAGTTCACTTTGAATAGCATCAAAATCAAGTTTTAACCCACTCGGACAACCATCAATTATACCACCCAAGGCTTTCCCGTGAGATTCTCCAAAAGTGGTTAATTTGAATATTTTTCCGAAAGTGTTAGCCATTACTCTCCTATTTGAGGTTTTGGTAAATAAACAGCCTTATCGAGTGTTTTAAGTTCGAAAGTTCCGTCATCGTTAAGATAATAACGGATTAGCAACTGTCCTCCTAATTTAGAATTATCAAAATCTGCCAAAATCCATCTGTGATTCATAAATTCTAATCTACTGATAACTATAGGATCGTCTGGAAAATCATATTCTGCTAATTGATTTCCTCCTTTTATGTGATTCATATTCAAAATAGAATCTCTTATTTTTTCTATATTCTGCCCTTCAAAATAGCGCTCAACATAATCTTGTGCAGCATAATTCCCTTTTAAAGTATAATGTGACATTTCGAAGATTTTGACCTCAAGCGAATCAATAATAGTTTGCTTGTCCGAAAGTTTAAGCTCTTTTTTATGGTCTCTGTCTGATTGTGATTTCTCTTTTTTAGTGAAATACATATAAGTAAAGACATTCAATAAAGCTGAAAAAATAAAGAGATATAAATAAATCTTTTTCATAAAATTTAGTTGTTAAATTTCTACAATCAAATTATCATAAGCCACAAATACATTGCGGGGTAGTTTTTGTTGAACTTCTTCGTGAAATCCGAGCATAGGACTGATATGTATCAGATAAGCTCTTTCGGGTTTTATTCTTTCGATAAAATCGAGTGCTTCTTGAAGAGAAAAATGCAAATCATGAGGTTCTTCCCGAAGGGCATTAATAACCAAAACCTTTACATCTTTTAATTTTTCTTCCTCTTGTTTTTCAATGGACTTAGCGTCTGTTATATAAACTAAATCTTTAATTCTGAAGCCCAATATAGAAAGTCTTCCGTGCATTACATTGACAGGAACTACTTCGGTATTTCCAATAATAAAATTTTGATTTTCTTTAATAACCACAGCTTCTACTTCAGGAGCTCCTGGATAGCGGTCTTCAGTCTCAAAAATATAATCAAAACGCCTTTGTAAAGAATCTAAAACTCTCTTGTGTAAATATATAGGAAGTTTTCCTTGTCTGTGGCAAAACGGACGGATATCATCTAACCCTGCAGTATGGTCAGCATGCTCATGAGTAAATAGGATTCCATCTAGTTTAGTGCAACCACTAGTTAACATTTGCTGTCTAAAATCAGGACCACAATCTATCACATACGAATAATCATCCCAAGTGACTAAAGCAGAAACCCGTAGCCTTTTATCTTTAGGGTCATTACTAAAACAAACAGGGTGTTTGCTCCCGATAATAGGAATCCCTTGTGAAGTACCCGTACCCAAAAAATGTATTTTCAAAATAAAATTCTGTAAAGTGACACAAATTTATAACTATTCCTTTATAAAAACAGGCTAATTTCATAACTTTGTCAAATATTTTTTTAGATAGGATTATGATAGGAGAAGAAATCACTCTTAAAGGGGACAGAAAAATAGAGAGTATCCCTTCTATTGAAGACAAAGCACTTCGCATTAATTTAAACAATGATATTTACGGAACTTTTGCAGAGATCGGAGCTGGACAAGAAACTGTAAGGCATTTCTTTAGAGCTGGTGGTTCTTCTAAAACTATTGCTAAAGCGATGTCTGCTTATGACAAAGATTTTAGTGATGCCATCTACGGAGTTGAAAAAGATGGACGTTATGTTACGGAGTCTCGTCTAAAAAAAATGCTCTCTCATGAAATAGAGCTTATCGAAAAGCGTCTTGACAGAGCCAAGCATCCTAATAAACTGTTTTTTAGCTTTGCTAATACAGTGGCAACTATTGATTTTGCTAAACAATTTAAAGGTCATGGTTGGATTGGTATCCGATATCAAATTGAACCTGATCAAGAATACAATGAAATCACTTTACATATTCGCTTTAAAGAAAATGATGTACACCTCCAGCAAGAAACTCTTGGGATTTTAGGCGTAAACCTTATATACGGAGCTTTTTACAAATATAACAATCCTAAAAAGTTACTTAAATATCTGTACGACCACCTTTCAAAAGATCGTCTGGAAATAGATACCATAAACTTTTCAGGTCCTTTATTTAAAGAGGTAGACAACCGTCTTATGAGTCTACAACTCGTTAAAAACGGAATGACAGAAGCTGTTATGTTCAGTCCTGAAGCCATCAATATCCTACCTGCAAACATTCTTTACAGAAAAAACATATTAGCTCTTAGAGGAAGCTTTCGACCTGTTACCAAGGTAAATATGGATATGTACAAGAAATCCTACGAAATGTTTCTCAATGAGAAAAAAGTTGATAAAGAAAATACATTGGTAGTTTTTGAAATCACCCTTTCTAACCTTCGCAGCGAAGGAGAAATTGACGAGAAAGACTTTATGGATAGAGCAGAACTCTTGTGTTCTCTTGGTCAAACCGTAATGATTTCGAATTTCCAGGAATATTACAGAGTAGTTGAATACTTCTCAGAATATACAAAAGCCCGTATGGGAATTGCAATGGGAGTTCCTAACCTCATTGATATTTTTGACGAAAAGTACTACCGACATCTTTCAGGGGGCATCTTGGAGGCCTTCGGAAAATTATTCTTTAGAGATTTAAAAGTATTTTTATATCCAATGCTGGACGAAGAAGGAAATCTAATTGATTCTGAAAATCTAAAAGTACACCCCCGAATGAAAGAACTCTACAAATTCTTTAAATTCAACGGGAAGGTTATTGACATTCCGGATGTGGAAAAAGAAAATCTTACCATCTTCTCTAGAGAAGTTCTAAAGATGATTGGAAACAAACAAAATGGTTGGGAAAAAATGCTTCCAGAAGGAATTGCAGAACTCATTAAAGAACATAATCTTTTTGATTATGAAACAGAAAATACGCTTGTATAAACCAATAACATCTGATACTTTAATCTACTAAAATAGAAGCAGACTCTATTGATGTTTTAAATCAGGGTTTTATTTTTTCATTACACAGAAAAAAGCACAACCTCTAACATTGGAATCTGGTTTTTATCTTACAATTAATGTATATTTGTTTTTACCTATTATTTAAAAAATGGAAGAAAAAGCACAGGAATTCTACAGAAGGCTAAAAGAAGAACTAACGAATAATTCGCTATGGCCTTCTGATTATCTATATAAGTTTGTAGTACCTACTGATATTGAAAAAATCAAAAAAATAGAAACTGCTTTTGACAATACCGGAGCTGTAATAAACACTTCTCAATCTAAAACCGGAAAATACACTAGCATTTCTGTAAGTGTTAAAATGAAAAGCCCAGAGAATGTCATCGAAAAATATATAGAAGTATCTGACATTGAAGGAATAATATCTCTTTAATCTTTAATTAATATATGCAATTCAATCCAAACGAAGCTATAAACCATCTGGAATATAATTCACAAAGACCTAAACTTATCATCCCAGAATACGGAAGACATCTTCAAAAACTGATTGATGAGGCTGTTGAGGTTACAGACCGAGACGAACGAAACAAGCTGGCACGATATATTATTGCTGTAATGGGAACACTTCAACCCCATCTTCGGGATGTGCCTGATTTTCAGCATAAACTTTGGGATCAGCTTTTTATCATGTCCGATTTCAGGTTAGAGGTAGACTCTCCTTATCCAATTCCGTCTCGTGAGTTATTGAACCTAAAACCCGAACGACTCTCATATCCTCAAAATTTCCCTAAATATCGCTTTTACGGGAATAATATTACCTATATGATTGATGTGGCTAACAAATGGGAAGAAGGCGAAATGAAAACAGCACTAATTCGGGTTATTGCCAATCATATGAAAAAGTCTTATTTGAGTTGGAATAAAGATTCGGTTAAGGACGAAGTTATTTTTGAGCATTTATATGAATTGTCGAAAGGAAAAATAAATTTACTTGAAACAAGCGAAGAACTTTCTAATTCTACTGATTTGATGAAGACAAACAAAAAAGTCTCTAATAAATCTAATCAGAACAATACTCAAAAAAATCAAAAGACACAAAAACAGAAAAACGGTAAATACAAACCCAAAACTCAAAATTAACTATGGCTGTTTTTAAAATAGAAGGCGGATTTTCGCTTAAGGGAGAGGTTACTCCACAAGGAGCAAAAAATGAGGCTTTACAGATACTTTGTGCAGTTTTACTCACACCAGAAAAAGTTACTATTCACAATATTCCTGATATTTTAGACGTCAACATTCTTATTGCTTTACTAAAAAATCTAGGTGTCAAAGTCGAAAAATTAACTCCGAACAGTTATAGTTTTCAGGCAGATAATATTGATGTAAACTACCTCGAATCTGATGCTTTCAAGAAGGACGGAAGCTCACTTCGTGGATCTATTATGATTGTAGGTCCATTATTAGGTCGATTTGGAAAAGGATATATCCCTAAACCAGGAGGAGATAAAATCGGACGTAGAAGATTAGACACCCATTTTGAAGGATTTATAAATCTTGGTGCTAAATTCCGCTATAACGAAGAAGAAGCTTTTTATGGAGTAGAAGCAGATTCGCTTTCAGGAACTTATATGCTTTTAGATGAAGCTTCAGTAACGGGAACAGCTAATATTGTAATGGCTGCCGTTTTTGCAAAAGGAACAACTACTATCTATAATGCGGCTTGCGAGCCTTATTTGCAACAGCTTTGCAAAATGCTCAACCGAATGGGAGCAAAAATTTCGGGAATTGGCTCCAACTTATTAACTATCGAAGGGATAGAATATCTTTCTGGTACCGAGCACACCATGCTTCCGGATATGATTGAGATTGGTTCATGGATTGGATTGGCTGCAATGACTAAGAGTGAGATTACAATCAAAAATGTCAGCTGGGACGATTTGGGAATTATTCCAAGTACTTTTAGAAAATTGGGAATTACAATCGAAAGAAAAGGCGATGATATCTATATTCCAAAACACGAAAATGGGTATGAAATCCAAAGCTATATAGATGGTTCTATACTAACTATTTCTGATGCTCCATGGCCTGGGTTTACTCCTGATTTATTGAGTATTGTTTTGGTTGTCGCTACTCAAGCCAGAGGAAGTGTTCTTATTCATCAAAAAATGTTTGAAAGTCGCTTGTTCTTTGTAGATAAATTGATTGATATGGGAGCTAAAATCATATTAAGCGACCCACATAGGGCTGTTGTAATTGGTCATGACTTTAAGTCACCACTCAAAGCCACCAATATGTCATCTCCTGATATTCGTGCTGGAATTTCGCTTCTAATAGCTGCTCTTTCTGCAAAGGGAATTAGTAAAATTCAGAATATTGAACAAATTGATAGAGGTTATGAGCGCATGGACGAAAGGCTCCGTGCTTTAGGCGCTAAAATAGAAAGAGAGTAAATCTTTTTTTAAATTATCAAACCAAATAATCTGTTACCGAATTAATAATTAAAAGTCTTATAAATATTTATAAGACTTTTATGTTTATATAAAATTATGAGTATTTTAAGGAATCTGATTTTTCTACACTTTAAAAAACGAATCGACAAATTCAATTTTATTGAATACTTGTAAGTCTTCAATTCCTTCTCCTACTCCAATATATTTTACAGGGATTTGAAATTGATCCGAAATTCCGATTACCACTCCACCTTTTGCTGTTCCGTCGAGTTTAGTAACCGCCAGACAAGAAACTTCGGTTGCGGCAGTAAATTGCTTTGCCTGCTCAAACGCATTTTGTCCTGTTGACCCGTCCAAAACCAAGAGTACATCGTGAGGAGCGTCTATAACAACTTTTTGCATTACGCGTTTTACTTTAGTAAGCTCATTCATTAAATTTACTTTGTTGTGTAAACGGCCTGCGGTATCAATAATCACTATATCTGCATTTTGAGAGACTGCTGATTGTAAGGTATCAAAAGCTACTGAAGCAGGATCACTACCCATTTGTTGTTTAACAATGGGAACCCCAACCCTATCTGCCCAAATTTGCAATTGGTCAATAGCTGCTGCTCTAAAAGTATCAGCTGCTCCGAGAACAACCTTATATCCTCTTTTTTTGAACTGATAAGCTAATTTTCCGATAGTAGTTGTTTTTCCTACTCCATTTACTCCTACCACCATCAAAACGTACGGTTTTTTATCATTCGGGACATCAAAATCTGTTTCGTTTCCTGTATTGGTTTCTGAAAGTAAAGAGGCAATCTCTTCTTTCAATATTGAGTTCAATTCTTCTGTTCCCAAATATTTGTCACGTGCCACACGCTCTTCAATCCTCTCGATAACCTTTAGTGTAGTATCTACTCCAACATCAGACGAAACTAAAACCTCTTCGAGATTATCCAAAACCTCGTCATCAACCTTTGATTTCCCAGCTACTGCTTTAGTTAACTTTGAAAAAAAACTTGTAGAAGATTTCTCTAATCCTTTATCTAGTGTTTCTTTTTTTTCGGAAGAAAATATTTTTTTAAAGAAATTCATTAAAATGTAATATTGTTATTATACAAAAGTAATATATAATTATTAAACTATCTAACCAAAGAAAAATGACCTCTATTTTCTTTTCCGTTTTTTCTCTTAATCAGAAACCAATAATCGGTAGACGGCAATACTTTACCATTTAATGTACCGTCCCAACCTATGTCCCCTCCTGTAAAGGATGTTATTAACTTTCCGTATCTATCAAAAATATAAACTATCATTTCAGGCTCCGTAATTCCGTTTGTTATATTCCAATAGTCATTAATATTATCCTTATTTGGGGTAAAAAATTTCGGATACATCAAAACATGTTTTATAAGTGTTGTTACTCCACAGCCGTTTTTATCTCTTACATGAATCATATATGAACCGCTATCCACATTTGTAAAAACTGGAGAATCCTGATAATTTATCCCGTTTATAGAATATTCATATACTCCTATTCCTTGTGCAATTACTTCAATTATATTCTGGCTCATCGTAAAATCAGTAATGAGTACGTCTAAAATTGTTGCTTTTTCGGATTCTGTAACAACAAATGTTTTGGTAGTTGAACAGTTGTTTTTAGTAACTGTTACAAAATAATTTCCTCCTTCCGAAATATTTATTACGTTACTTGTACTTCCGTCTGACCATTGATACGAATCAAAATTGGGGGAAATCGAAATATTAATAAATTCGCCTGGACAAAGTCCATAAACCTCGTCTATCCCCGTTACTTCTGGATATTGATAAACGGCAACAGCAAATGAAGATATCGAAAAACACTCTGAAACCTGAGCATTTGTAACTCTTACATATATAGTTTTGCTCTGGTCAGGCTGATAATTTAAGGGAAGTGGGTTGTGATTTATATTTGCATTTGATAAACTATCAAAATAGGTAACAATAAAGTCTTCATCTGGATATTGAGCTTTTAACTCATTAGTGATTTCAGAAAAATTATAATTATTTCCTAAACATCCTTCCATATCATCAACTGTAACTACAGGCATATTATGGTTAAGAGTTACTTGTACAGTAGCTGTTGCTGGCTCTATACAGTTGTCTAATTGAGCCGTTACTGAATATTCTCCTTCTTGATTAACAACAATGGTAGCTGATGTGTCGGGCAAAATATTCCCGTTATAAGTCCATTGATAGGTCACTCCTGTTAAATCAACATTATCTGCATTAAAATCCGCATACAATGTATGAGTATTAAGACAAGAAACAATATCTACACCAAGGCTTACTCCACAAGCAAATTCACATGAAGTAGTACCCACACCGCTTGTTTGTGTCAAAGAAATTTGGCCTGGTCGTCCATCATAATTGGTTATCAAAAAGACATACACATCTCCTTCTTGCGCTCCATCAATAGTCGCTATTTCTTGAGGATCCGGAGAATAACTACAATCGATAAGAAAGGCATTGTTAGGATTTGCCTGAATTGTAGCAATTGCTTGAGAAATAGAAGGAAACGGTCCCCATAATGCAAAATCTACATCTATAGGAATTCCGTTATTAGTTACTTGCGAAATATTAAAGGTTAAGTCTCCAGAATTGGCCACTTGTAAAAAATACCAACTGGGATTAGGCGTAGAATCCAAACAATTTACGCTCCCCATATTTCCTGCGCCCGTACCATTACCTACGTTTGGAAATGTCAACGTTGAGCCTCCAGCACAAAATTGTTCCATAGGATTAGGTACCGACCATTGAGAAAAAATATATAATGGAAAAAATAATAATATTGTAAAAAAGAGATTTTTTTTCATTTCATTAAAAGTAAAACAAGCCCCATCAACAAACACCATCAAAATTACTTGCTGTTTAAATTAGTAACTTCTAATTGGGTTCTAAAAAGTCTATCAAAGACTATGCTATTTCTTATTTAATATTTTCAAGAAGAGTATATCTTTCTTAAAAAGAATCGGTTAGTATGTATTTATTACAAGTACAAAAGTAGTACTAAAATTTGAGAGTAGAGAAATTTTAAAAATTTCTATATTTCTTAGTTTCTTCAAAGATATGTTCCATGATTTTTACATCTTGGTCGGTAAGTTCTACATTTCGTCTACTCATCACAATTTTTGCAGTGTGGAGGGCCTTAGTGGTCAAGTAGTTCGTGAATCCAGAAGCTCCTCCCCAGGCAAAGCTTGGAACAAAATTTCTAGGAAAACCGCTACCAAATATATTTGTCGAAACTCCAACAACGGTTCCGGTATTGAACATGGTGTTAATTCCGCATTTTGAATGATCTCCCATCATAAGACCACAAAACTGAAGTCCTGTTTTTTCAAATCGACCTGTTTCATAGCTCCATAACTTCACTTCTTCATAATTGTTTTTCAGGTTTGAATTGTTACTATCCGCTCCAATATTACACCATTCTCCCAATACTGAATTTCCTAGAAACCCATCATGTCCTTTATTAGAATAACCCATCAGAACCGAGTTATTAACCTCTCCCCCTATTCTACAATGAGGTCCTACAGTAGTTGCTCCATATATTTTAGAAGCCAGTTTTACTTGGGCTTCGTCGCATAAAGCGAATGGTCCTCTAATTACTGAACCTTCCATTATTTCAGAATTTCTACCAATATAAATAACTCCTGTTGAAGCGTTTAATGTGACAAATTCTAATTTAGCTCCTTCTTCGATAAATATATTTTCAGGGGCAATCACATTTACTGATGAAGGGATTCGCTGTGATTCTCTGTCTTTTGTAAGTAATTCAAAATCTGCTTGAATGGCTTTATCATTTTTTGCAAAGATGTCCCAAGTATTTTCGAGGGTTAAACATTCCTCGTCAAAATCTATAATTTCATATTGCTCAAAATTCACTTCTTCTTGAAGTTCTGTAGTATGAAAAGCGATAATTTCTTCATCCTTTAGAATTGCCTGATTTTCTTTCAATCCTCTTACAAGCTCTACTAATCGCGGATTAGGCAAAAAACTTGAATTAATCAGTATGTTTTGTTCGGCTTCCACCATCGGAAACTTTTCGGAAAGATAATCTTCGGTAACGGTCGTTGTGGTACTTTCTAAATAATGTTCCCATTTTTCTCTAATGGTCAAAATCCCGATTCTTAAGTCCGCTACTGGTTTAGTATATGTGAACGGAAGAAGTGCATTTCGTCTGTTTCCGTCAAAAAGAATATAATTCATTAGATGAGTATTTTTACAGAACAAATATAGTGAACTCCTTTAAAAATCAAAGATATTACACCAATATTGTCTTTTAAAAACAATTCTTAAAATTTAAACCTTAAACAAAATATAGTATCTTTGCACCTTTATAAATTTAACCTATTATGCAACTGTCAGAACAAGAAATCATCCGTAGAGAAAAATTGACGAAATTAAGGGAGTTGGGAATCAATCCTTATCCTGCGAATCTTTATCCTGTAAACGAGACATCGAAGCAGGTGAAAGAAAATTTCTCTGAAGGACGAAAGGTTATTTTGGCAGGGCGTATTATGAGTTTCCGAATCCAAGGAAAAGCTTCTTTTGCTGAATTACAAGATAGCGAAGGAAGAGTTCAGATTTATATTAATCGGGACGAAATTTGCCCAGGTGAAGACAAAACGCTTTACAACGAAGTTTTCAAAAAACTAATCGATTTAGGAGATTTTATCGGAATTGAAGGTGAGCTTTTCTTAACTCAAGTAGGCGAAAAATCTGTTCGTGTACATAATTTTACACTTTTGAGCAAAGTATTACGTCCGCTTCCACTTCCTAAAACCGATGCAGACGGAAACATTCACGATGCTTTTGTAGACCCTGAATTGCGCTATCGTATGCGATATGTGGACTTAGTAGTAAACCCACAAGTGAAAGAGGTTTTTGTAAAGAGAACCAAATTATTTAATGCGATGCGAAACTTCTTTAACGAAAGAGGTTATATGGAGGTTGAAACTCCTATTTTGCAATCGATTCCTGGAGGAGCCGCAGCCAGACCATTTATCACGCATCACAACGCCTTAGATATTCCACTCTATTTAAGAATTGCTAACGAATTATATCTAAAAAGACTTATTGTTGGAGGGTTTGATGGAGTTTATGAATTTTCGAAAAACTTCCGCAACGAAGGAATGGACAGAACTCATAACCCTGAATTTACAGCCATGGAAATCTATGTTTCGTACAAAGATTACAATTGGATGATGGAGTTTACAGAGCAATTGCTGGAATATTGTGCTCTTCAAGTAAACGGAACTACAAAAACTACTTTCGGAGAGCACGAAGTAGATTTCAAAGCTCCCTACAAACGCATCACTATGACAGATGCCATCAAACATTTTACTGGATTTGATATTTCGGGTAAAACCGAAGAAGAATTAAGAACAGCTGCTTTGTCGATGGGAATTCCAGTAGATGAGACTATGGGTAAAGGAAAACTAATTGATGAGATTTTTGGAGAAAAATGTGAAGGTAATTTCATTCAGCCTACTTTCATTACAGATTACCCAAAATCAATGAGTCCGCTAACAAAAGAACACAGAGATAATCCAGAACTTACAGAACGTTTTGAGCTCATGGTTTGTGGTAAAGAAATTGCCAATGCTTATTCTGAGCTTAACGACCCGATTGATCAAAGAGAGCGTTTTGAAGAGCAACTCAAACTTTCTGAGAAAGGTGATGACGAAGCCATGTTTATAGACAATGACTTCTTACGTGCTTTAGAATACGGAATGCCACCCACTTCAGGACTCGGAATTGGGATGGATAGACTGATTATGTTTTTGACTAATAATCCTTCTATTCAAGAGGTGTTGTTCTTCCCTCAGATGAAACCCGAGAAAAAAGCTCCAGAAATGAATGAAGATGAGAAAATAATTTTTGATATTGTCGAAAAAGGAGGGATTCAACTACTTTCTGACGTAAAAGATAAAACGGGATTGAGTGGCAAAAAATGGGATACTACCATTAAAGCTCTTACTTCAAAAGGAATTCTAGTTGTAACTAAAACCGAAGAAGGTATATTTATAGAACAGAATTAAAAATTTCAATATAAAAAAAGCCGATTATATTAAATAATCGGCTTTTTTTATTTTTATGGTTTAGTTATTATTTTACTAAACTTGCTCTTAAATATTCTCTATTCATACGAGCAATATTTTCTAAAGAAATTCCTTTTGGACATTCTACTTCACATGCTCCTGTATTGGTACAATTTCCGAATCCTTCTTCGTCCATTTGATTTACCATATTAAGCACTCTCTCTGTTGCCTCTACCTTACCTTGTGGCAATAAAGCAAATTGAGATACTTTTGCAGAAACATAAAGCATAGCCGAAGAGTTTTTACAAGTCGCTACACAAGCTCCACAACCAATACATGTTGCAGCGTCAAAAGCCTTATCTGCATCTTCTTTACGAATCGGAATAGTATTTGCATCCTGCGTATTTCCTGAAGTATTTACAGAAATAAAACCTCCAGCGTGCTGAATTCTATCAAAAGAACTTCTGTCAACGACCAAGTCCTTGATAACCGGAAATGCCTTAGCTCTGAACGGCTCAATAAAGATAGTATCACCGTCTTTAAACGTACGCATATGTAACTGACAAGTGGTAATTCCTCTGTCGGGTCCATGAGCTTGACCATTAATGAATAATGAACACATACCGCAAATTCCTTCACGACAATCGTGATCAAAAGCAACTGGGTCGTCTCCTTTTGTTACTAAATCTTCGTTCAATACGTCAAGCATTTCAAGGAAAGACATATCAGGCGAAACATTATCTATTTTGTACTCAACGATTTTTCCTTTATCTTGAGCATTTTGCTGTCTCCAGATTTTTAATGTAAGTTTCATCTTAATATTGTTTTAAAGTCATAAAATCTCAAGTCTAAAGTCGGATATTAGGACTTTTGACATTGCACATTCGACTAAATTTATTTGTAACTTCTCTGAACTAATTTAATGTTTTCAAATACCAGATCTTCTTTATGAAGAACTGCTTCTCTTGGGTTTCCAGTATATTCCCATGCAGCTACATAAGCGAAGTTTTCGTCATCGCGTTGAGCTTCTCCTTCTTCGGTTTGATATTCTTCTCTAAAATGTCCACCACAGCTTTCATTTCTATGAAGAGCATCTTTAGCAAACAATTCTCCTAGCTCTAAATAATCAGCTACACGGAATGCTTTTTCTAATTCTTGATTGAATCCGTTTGCAGTTCCCGGAACTTTTACTTCTTTCCAGAATTCTTCTCTAATAGCCTTGATTTCTTCCATTGCTTCAGAAAGACCTTGAGCATTACGAGCCATACCTACTTTATTCCACATCACTTTTCCGAGTTTTTTATGAAAATGATCAACAGAATATTTTCCGTTATTATTCATAAAGAAATTGATTTGCTCTTTTACTTTATTTTCTGCCTCGTCAAACTCTGGAGTATTAGTAGGGATTTTTCCAGTACGAATTTCTTTTGATAAATAATCTCCAATAGTATATGGAAGTACAAAATATCCGTCAGCTAATCCCTGCATCAATGCCGAAGCTCCTAAACGGTTAGCTCCGTGATCAGAGAAATTCGCTTCTCCAATACAATAACATCCTTCAATGGTTGTCATCAAGTTATAATCAACCCAAAGACCTCCCATTGTATAGTGAACTGCAGGATAAATCATCATCGGAGTTTCGTATGGATTCTCGTCAACAATTTTCTCATACATCTGGAAAAGATTTCCGTATTTATTCTCTACAACTTCTTTTCCTAATTTATAAACTAAATCAGCATCATTCTCGTCTAAATGCTTGATACGAGCTTGCTCTTTTCCGTATCTCTGAATTGCAGAAGCAAAATCTAAATAAACAGCCTCTCCTGTTTTGTTTACACCAAATCCTGCATCACATCTTTCTTTTGCAGCGCGAGAAGCAACATCACGAGGAACCAAGTTACCAAATGAAGGGTAACGTCTTTCTAGGTAATAATCTCTATCTTCTTCTACTAATTGAGTAGGTTTTAATCTTCCTTCACGAATAGCTTGTGCGTCTTCTAATTTTTTAGGTACCCAAATACGACCATCATTTCTCAATGATTCTGACATTAAGGTCAATTTTGACTGATGATCTCCTGAAACAGGAATACAAGTTGGGTGAATTTGCGTATAACAAGGGTTTGCGAAGTAAGCTCCTTTTTTGTGAGCTTTCCATGCAGCTGTTACGTTTGATCCCATTGCATTAGTTGATAAGAAAAATACGTTCCCGTATCCTCCTGTTCCCAAAACCACAGCGTGAGCCGAATGTCTTTCGATTTCTCCTGTAACTAAATTTCTAGCAATAATCCCACGAGCTTTTCCGTTTACGATAACCAAATCCAACATCTCGTGACGGTTATACATTTTAATTTTACCACGACCTATTTGACGGTTCATAGCAGAATAAGCTCCTAAAAGCAACTGTTGTCCTGTTTGTCCTTTTGCATAAAAAGTACGAGAAACGAGTGTTCCTCCAAACGAACGGTTATCTAATAAACCTCCATATTCACGAGCTAATGGCACCCCTTGAGCTACACACTGGTCAATTATATTTGCAGAAACTTCAGCTAAACGATGTACGTTGGCTTCTCTAGCACGATAATCCCCTCCTTTAATAGTATCGTAAAACAATCTAAAGGTAGAATCTCCATCTCCTTGATAGTTTTTAGCTGCATTAATACCTCCTTGAGCTGCAATAGAGTGAGCGCGTCTAGGAGAATCTTGAAAACAAAATGCTTTTACGTTATATCCTAATTCAGCTAATGTAGCAGCTGCAGAACCTCCTGCCAATCCAGTTCCTACAACGATTACATCTATATTTCGTTTGTTAGCTGGATTTACAAGATTAATATGAGCTTTATAATCTGTCCATTTGGTAGAAATATCTCCTTTTGGTATTTTATTATCTAATGCCATAACTGAAAATTATTTTAAAAAGAAACGTATATATATAGGAATAATCGCAAATAGAAGTGGAACAATTATAGAGAAAGCTACTCCCGTTTTTTTGATGATTCCGTTATATTTTTTATGATTTAATCCTAATGATTGGAATGCACTTGCAAATCCGTGATATAAGTGAAACCCTAATACTGCCATAGAAAACACATAGAATAGTGTAAACCACAATCCTGCTTTTTCGTCTTTAAAGAACTCTACTGTTATTTTGTATAAATCTTTGTAACCTTCTGCAATTTTTATATCTGCTCCAGCATCAAAAAATTCAGTTCTATTCTTTATTACAACTTGACCTGAAACTACCTGTGATGCTCCAATATAACTACCTGTTGTGGTGTTGTATAATTCTTGTGCGCCATAATCCGAATCAATAGATACCTTTTGTAATGGCATTTCAGAAAAATGCATTTTTGCCCAAAAATTAACCATGTGAGTAGCAATAAATATCAAGATTAGAGTTCCTAATACTGCCATGTTTCTTGAAGCCCACTTTGTATTAGCAGATGCGTTCTCTTTAGCATAACCAATAGGCCTAGCTTTTTTGTTTTGAACAGTCAGAACAATTCCGTCAATTGCATGAAATAAAATAGAAATGTAAGTTACATAAGACATCACTTTTATGAATGGATTAGTTGTCATAAAAAGTGCATACTGATTAAATTGTAACGAAGTTCCGTAAATGAGTTGTAAGTTTCCTATAAGGTGTCCTATTAAGAACAAACACAGAAACAAACCCGTAAGAGCCATCCAATACTTCTTTGCCAAGGACGACTTTAAAAGTGCAGATTTTGCCATAACACTAAATATTTTTTTTGGAAATGATAAGCAAAAGTAAGACTTATTAAAAAATTAACAAGTGAAAAGACAATTAAAAACCCTACTAAATGTTATTTATAATTAGTTTAAATAGTTATAATTTCCTTTGTATTTAGATTAAAAAAGGTATTGTTTTGATTTTCAATCAGCAGCAACAAACTTAAGATTATATATAAGATAAAAAAAACAGTTGAAAGTTGAAATTATAAGACCCTATGTTTTTTTTATAAAAAACAACCTCAATCCTAAAAAACATCATTTATTTATACATTTTAAAGGATGTTCTTTTTTTATAAAAAATTGTTAAATTTACTCCGTCCTTTTAAATTATACATTCTAAAACAAAATATGATTTAATCTATAATTGTTCTTTACGGATAGATTCAGGACACAACAACACTTATCAAACAATAAAACAGTACGATTATGAAAAATATATTATACATTCTGTCTTTGATAGTGGTTAGCTATAAGGCAACAGCACAGATAACCTATATCCCTGACCCTATCTTTGAACAGGAACTTATTACTCAAAATATAGATAGTGATGAAATTGTAAACGGACAAATACTAACAAGTGATGCCTTGACTGTAAATTCATTGACACTTTATGCTGTGGGTGTTGGTACAGGTCAATATATTAATGATTTAACAGGAATTGAGGATTTTATAAATTTAGAACATCTTATTGTTAATGTTACTATGATAGAAGAACTCAATGTCAGCACTTTAGTAAATTTGAAATATTTAGATTGTGTAGATAATATGCTTACTTTTATTGATGTTTCTAATAACATTTTATTGGAATATCTTGATATTTCAAGTGGAGGAGATGTTTATCCGATGAATCATATTACAGAAATAGATTTAAGCAACAACCCCAATATTCATACTCTAAAAGCAGTAGGTGGAACAACTAAAATAAACTTGAATAATGGAAATAATAATCCTAATATGTTTATTAATATTATTGCCACATATCAAGAGACTGACCCTGACGAAATTTACGGACACACTTGTATAGAAGTTGATAATGTAGAAGCTGCCCAAAATAATCAGTCCCCTTATTCAGAATGGACAATTTATCACACATATATGACTTACAGCTATACCGATGATATCGAAGCCTGTGCCTTAAACGTAACTTCTTTCAAAGAAAACAAAATAAAAATTTACCCGAATCCTGTTTCTGATATATTGTATTTTGATACAAGAGATACAACAATCGAAAAAATAATCGTATTTGACCTGTCGGGCAGGAAGATTATGGAGCAGAACCAAGTAAATACTATTTCAGTTTCAGACCTACAAAAAGGAAATTATATTCTAAAAATATTATCAGACAAAGGAATTCAGACAGAAAAGATAATCGTAAAATAAAAAGTATGTTTTTTGACTACAAACTCATGCTAAGTCATGAGTTTTTATATTTTAAAAGGTTGATAAATAAAAACTTGAAAAAACCACAAAAAAGAATTACTTTTGCAACCCAATTTTAATGTTTAATTAAACAAATGAACATCACTAAACAGCAAACAGACGCTTTAAATGCTATAGTAACTATTAATGTTACCAAAGAAGATTATTCTGAAAAAGTAGAAAAAGCACTTAATGATTATCGTAAAAATACTAATATTCCAGGATTCAGAAAAGGACAAATCCCAATGAGTCTTGTTAAAAAACAATACGGAAAAGTTGTACTTCTTGATGAAGTAAACAAAATCCTTCAGGAGTCATTAAACAACTATTTAGTTGAAGAGAAATTAGACATTTTAGGAAATCCTCTTCCTGTAGTTAAAGACGAATTTGATTGGGATGCAGAAGAATTTTCTTTTGATTTCGAACTTGGTTTAGCTCCAGAATTTTCGGTTGACTTGAATGCTAAAAAAGTAAATCGTTATAAAATTGTTGCAGACGAAGAATTACTTAACGAACAAGTAGAGAGAATCCAAAAGCAATACGGAAAACTTTTCTCTAAAGACGTTTCAGAAGAAGGAGATGAATTAAGAGGAACTTTTTCTAACGAAGCAGAAGGAATCAATCAAGAAACTACTATAAATACATCTGCTTTCAAAAGCAAAACAACAGCCAAAAAATTTATCGGTAAAAAAGTTGGTGATGTAATCTCTGTTTCTACTAAAGGATTATTTTCAGACGATCACGATTTGATGAAATATTTAGGAGTTCCACACGACAACGTCCACGGATTGGATGTCGAAGTTAACTTTACAGTTGCTGAAGTAAACGGTTATGAGTTAGCTGAAATCAATCAAGAACTTTTAGATAAATTATTTGGAGAAGGAAACGTAAAATCGGTTGACGAGTTAAAACAAAAAATCAAAGAAGATGCAGAAGCACAATTCGCTTCTCAAGCTGACCAAATGTTCCTTAACGATGTTACCGAAAGCTTAATCGAAAACACAAAATTCGACCTGCCTGCTGACTTCTTAAAAAGATGGTTACAACAAGCTGGAGAAACTCCAATGAGCCTAGAACAAGCAGAAGAAGAATACAATAAATCCGAAAAAGGATTGCGTTATCAATTAATCGAAGGGAAAGTAATTACAGAAAACAACCTTCAGGTAACTTTTGATGATTTAAAAGCATACGCTTCAGATATTATCAAAAAACAAATGGCTCAATTCGGACAAATGAATCCTACTGATGCAGATGTTGAGAATATTGTAGCTCGTGTTTTATCAAACCAAGAAGAGGTTAAACGTATGTCTGATCAGCTAATCAGCCAAAAAATGTTGAATCTTTTTGCTGAAAAATCAGGTGTGAAAATCAAAGAAGTAACTTACCCGGAATTCATCAAAATTTCTTACGGGGAATAATTCACATATTTTTAATACATTTGAGTATCAGATTTTCGTAAATTTGATACTCTTTTTGTTTAATTAGACCTATTTACACTTATGAATTACGGAAAAGACCCGAGAGCTACGCTCGAACTGGCAAAGCAATTTCAAAAATTCGCTACAAAGCACCACAAAATAAATAGTATGTATTACGATAAAATCGTAAGCAGAGTAACTCCTCCTGTAGGAATGACTCCCTACATCCTAGAAGAACGTCAATTAAATGTTTCGCAAATGGACGTTTTTTCACGTCTGATGATGGACAGAGTTATCTTTTTAGGAACAGGAATTGACGATCAGATTGCAAATATCGTTCAGGCTCAATTATTGTTTTTAGAAAGCACCGATGCTTCAAAAGACATTCAAATTTATGTAAACTCTCCTGGTGGAGGCGTTTATGCAGGTTTAGGAATTTATGACACTATGCAATATATCAAACCTGATGTAGCGACCATTTGTACCGGAATGGCTGCATCTATGGGAGCTGTTTTGTTATGTGCTGGAGCTGCTGGAAAACGGGCCGCTCTTCCACATTCTAGAGTAATGATTCATCAACCTCTTGGAGGAGCTCAAGGGCAAGCTTCGGATATCGAAATTACAGCGCGTGAGATTCTAAAACTAAAAGATGAATTATATGCAATTATCGCTAAACACTCAGGACAAACAATAGAAAAAGTTCATCACGACAGTGATAGAGATTATTGGATGAAAGCTGATGAGGCAAAAGCATACGGAATGATTGATGAGGTTTTAACCAGATAAAAGAAACGAATGATACTAATTTTAGTGAATGTAAACGAATAGCTTTCGTCAGATTCGTAAAAATCATCTCCATTCGTAAAATAAAAAAATAAAAAAATGGCAAAAAGCGATTTACAGTGTTCATTTTGCGGAAATAAAAAATCCAACACTGATATTCTAATAGCAGGAAGAGACGCTCACATTTGTGATAGTTGTATCGAGCAAGCTTACGGAATTGTGATGGAAGAACTCAACCGAGAAGGTCATACACAAAAGCGAAATACAGACCTAATCCTTAAAAGACCTCTTGAGATAAGAGAATTTCTTGACCAATATGTAATTGGTCAAGAGCAAACAAAAAAAGTACTTTCGGTAGCTGTCTATAATCATTATAAACGCTTAACACAAGACAATAGCGAAGATGGAATAGAAATAGAGAAAAGCAATATTGTCATGACAGGACCTACTGGAACAGGAAAAACCCTTGTTGCAAAAACAATTGCAAAAATGCTTGATGTTCCGATTGCTATTGTTGATGCTACAGTTTTAACCGAAGCTGGATATGTCGGAGAAGATGTCGAAAGCATCCTAACCCGTCTATTACAAGCAGCTGATTATGACGTTGAAAAAGCCGAAAGAGGAATTGTATTTATTGATGAAATTGACAAAATCGCACGAAAAAGCGACAATCCTTCTATAACAAGAGATGTTTCGGGCGAAGGAGTTCAACAAGCGCTTTTAAAACTTCTGGAAGGAACAGTAGTAAATGTACCGCCTAAAGGAGGAAGAAAACACCCAGATCAAAAATTTATAGAAGTAAATACCGAAAATATTCTATTTATTGCTGGGGGGGCTTTTGACGGAATCGAACGAGTTATCGGTAAACGCCTGAATCATCAGTCAATGGGATACAAAAATGGAAAGCAACAAGAAATTGATTCATCCAATTTATTACAATACATTATCCCAAAAGACTTAAAAGATTTTGGACTAATTCCTGAAATTATCGGACGTCTTCCTGTGCTTACTTATATGAATCCTTTGGACAAAGAAACACTTCGAGCTATTTTGACCGAGCCTAAAAATGCTTTAGTTAAACAATACAGAAAATTATTCTTGATGGACGGAATCAAATTCTCTATTACTGACGAAGCTCTGGACTTTATTGTAGAAAAAGCCTTGGAGTATAAATTAGGTGCTAGAGGATTACGCTCTCTTTGTGAAGCTATTCTCACAGATGCTATGTATGAGCTTCCTAGTTCAGACATAAAGGAACTTGTAGTGGACAAGGATTATGCAGAACAAGCGTTAAACAAAAATCTATTTAAGCTAAAATCAGCTTAATTCAAATCAAAATATTTTATAAAACCTTGTTACTACCTTACTTAGTGGCAAGGTTTTTTTGTTTTACAAGATTTTTTACCGACTAAACGCATTAAACTAACCACTGACGCACAGATTTTCAACTAATTTGTTCTTGGTTTTTCATTTTACAGATTTTGAATACTTCGTATTCCAAAACACCTCTTATTGTGAAATTTTGACTGTCAAAATCATTTGTGTAATTAAAAAATATATTTTAATATAAAATCTGTACATCGGTGGCTAAAATAAGATGAATTTCAAGACTTATAATCTGGCTTTTTCAATAAACTCAAAAGATTTAATCCAAAAAGAACTACCTTTGCATTCTTTTTTCAATCAAGTTATGAGAACAAAATCAATAAAAAAAAATAAAATCAACGTAATCACCTTGGGGTGCTCAAAAAACGTATATGACAGTGAAGTACTGATGGGACAACTTCGTGCCAACGGAAAAGAAGTGACTCACGAAGCTCAAGGAAAAGATGAAGGAAATATCATTGTAATAAACACTTGTGGTTTTATTGACAACGCAAAAGAAGAATCCGTAAATACGATTTTGAATTATGTGGATAAAAAAGAACAAGGGTTAGTTGATAAAGTTTTTGTAACAGGCTGCTTATCCGAAAGATACAAACCCGATTTGATTAAAGAAATTCCGGATGTTGACCAATATTTTGGAACTACAGAATTACCACTTTTGCTTAAAGCACTCGGAGCAGATTACAAACATGAGCTTTTGGGAGAGCGCATAACCACAACCCCAAAAAACTATGCTTACCTTAAAATATCTGAAGGTTGTGACAGACCTTGTAGCTTTTGTGCCATCCCGCTTATGCGAGGAAAACACATATCTCAACCTATCGAAAAATTAGTTAAAGAGGCTGAAACATTAGTCAAAAATGGAGTTAAAGAACTTATTTTAATCGCTCAAGATTTAACTTATTACGGATTGGATTTATACAAGAAACGAAATCTGGCCGAACTTTTGGAAAACCTTGTAAAAGTTGAAGGAATCGAATGGATTCGCTTGCATTATGCCTTCCCTACCGGATTTCCAATGGATGTTTTAGACCTGATGAAGCGCGAACCTAAAATATGCAACTATTTGGATATTCCGCTACAACATATCTCGGACAACATTCTCAAATCAATGAGAAGAGGAACTACCTACGAAAAAACAACCAAACTCCTAAAAGAATTCCGTCAGGCTGTTCCAGAAATGGCAATACGTACTACTTTGATTGTGGGTTACCCAGGCGAAACCGAAGAGGATTTTCAAATCCTTAAAAATTGGGTAGAAGAAATGCGATTTGAACGATTGGGTTGTTTTACATATTCACACGAAGAAAACACACATGCCTACCTATTAGAAGACGATGTGCCACAAGACATAAAACAACAAAGAGCTAACGAAATTATGGAAATTCAAGCTCAAATTTCGTGGGAACTAAATCAGGAAAAAATAGGACAAATCTATCGTTGTGTAATTGACCGCAAAGAAGGACAGTATTTTGTAGGAAGAACCGAATTTGACAGTCCAGATGTAGACAATGAAGTGCTTATTGATGCCACACAAACCTACCTGAAAACGGGAGATTTTTTCAACATCAAAATCACAGAGGCTACAGAATTTGATTTGTACGGAATTCCTGTTTAATATAGTGAGTTATTAATTGCTAATTATACTACTGTTGCAATGATTGATAAACTGTAATAGACAAACTCAAAATGCAAAGTATCATTTTATTATTTCTGTGTTTGATTATTGGGATAGCCTTACAAAAAGTTCGTGCTTTTCCTAAAAACACACATACTGTTCTCAATCAATATATTTTGTGGGTAGCTCTTCCTGCAATGGCTTTGTATTATTTACCTAAAATAGAATTGGGATTGGATTTACTTTTCCCCGCTTCGGTGGCTTGGATTTCGTTTGGATTAGCTTACTTATTTTTCAACTTTTTAGGGAAACAATTTGGCTGGAGCAAAAAGCTTATCGGATGTTTGATCCTCACGGGAGGATTAGGAAACACCTCCTTTGTAGGAATTCCTGTTATTGAGGCTCTCTTCGGGAAAGAAGGTTTAAAAACACTAATTATTGTTGATTTACCTGGTACTTTTATCGTTCTTTCGACCTTGGGAATTTTAGTTGCAAGTGCTTATTCTAAACAAGCGCAGTCTACTTCATTCTTGAGAAAAATTGTACTCTTCCCTCCTTTTATTGCGTTTATTATTGGGCTTTTAATGGCTCTTACTAAAGTTAATTTCCCTTTCGAACTATCCGAAACCTTTAAAACTTTAGGAGCTACCGTTTCGCCTATAGCTCTTATTTCGGTTGGTTTTCAACTTAAATTACACCGAAACAGCAAGCATTACCGCTATTTAGCTTTAGGGTTGGCTTTTCAATTGCTAATTGTTCCTGCTGTTATTTTCGGATTGTTTTACGGAGTTTTCGGAAAAACAGATTTAGCCACTCAAGTCTGTATCATTGAAGCTGCTATGGCTCCGATGATTACTGGTGCAATTTTGGCAAGCTCGTACGGTCTAAAACCTCAACTCTCTAATATGATGGTGGGCTTTGGAATTCCGATTTCGTTTATAACAATCAGCCTGTGGTACGGATTGATTCAGTTGATAATGTAGTTTCAGGCGAGACAAACGCTTGTATATCAAAAATATAAACTTACACAAGCTATTGTTTTGGTATAGAATCTCTCCACCTTAAAAAAACTTATAAAAAGAAACAGATTATATTTGTATTCTATAAATATTTTTTGTTTCTTTGCACCCTGATTTTAGAATTAACGAATAAATACTTAAGATAATGTCAAGAGTTTGTGAACTTACAGGCAAGAGAGCGATGGTAGGAAATAATGTTTCTCACGCTATGAACAAAACGAAAAGAAAATTTTCTGTAAACTTGTTAAAGAAGCGTTTTTACCTTCCTGAAGAAGACAGATGGATTACTTTAAAAGTATCTGCATCTGCTATTAAAACAATCAACAAAAAAGGAATTTCTGCTGTAATTAAAGAGGCAAAAGCAAAAGGTTTTGCTATCTAATCTTATTTATAACAGCATTAAAATTATATCAAAATGGCAAAGAAAGGCAATAGAATTCAGGTAATTTTAGAGTGTACCGAGCATAAAGAAAGTGGACTTCCAGGAACTTCTCGTTACATCACTACGAAAAACAAAAAAAACACTCCAGATAGATTAGAAATTAAAAAATTCAATCCTATCCTTAAGAGAGTAACTGTTCATAAAGAAATTAAATAATTGAGTCATGGCAAAGAAAACTGTAGCAACGTTAAGAACTGGATCAAAAAGATTAACCAAAGCTATTAAAATGGTTAAATCTCCAAAAACTGGCGCATACACTTTTGTAGAAAGCGTTATGACTCCAGAATTAGTAGACGATTTCTTAAAAAAGAAATAATCTCTAAAAAAATATAAACAATATAAAAACCTCTTGATATCAAGAGGTTTTTATATTTCTACAAATTACTTTTTATTTTTTAGTATCTCTTTAATTCACCTCTAATCTTGCCTTAATTGGATAATGGTCTGAAAGTTCCACTTTATTAAATACCTTAAACTCTTTAACCTCTATTTTTTTGTCAGCAAAAATATAATCAATTCGGGCAGGATAATATTTAAAGTGATAACTCTTTCCAAAACCTTTTCCTGCTTGCTCAAAGGCATCATTTAAATCTCCTTTGACATTTCGGTATACATACGAAAAGGCACTGTTATTTAAATCTCCACAGATAATCACCTTATATTGACATGTATTTTTATGCTCTTGGAGAATCGTAGCCTGCTCCTGTTGTTCAGCAAAAGCCTTTGATATTTTCTTAAAAATAATTTCTGATTTCTCCTGATTCAAATCATTCTCTATTTGAGCAATATCCCTTGTAATCTGAACCGATTGCAGGTGCATACTATAAACGCGAAGTGTATCTTTCTGTTTTATTATATCCGCAAAAATCACGTTGTTGTTAGAATCTTCAAATTCAATAACACCTTGATTAATAATCGGGAACCTCGAAAAAATAGCATGCCCAAAAGTCTTCCGTTTATTTATATAATGAATAGCCTTATATTTATAACTCTTAAACTGATTTTCACCTAAATCAGAAAATTCCTGAATACACAGAATATCTGGATTCTCTTGTTCAATAAATTTTGTGGTATGCGACAAAACCGAATCATTATCAAGCCATTTATATTTATTAAAAAGCCTCACGTTATAACTCATCAAAGTAAAGTCAGCCTCCGATTCGGGTAAGTTTTCGGGAGAAAACTTATACCATTTCGAAACAAATCCGATTCCGATTAGCAACACCAACGTCGAAAGGAGCAATTGTTTTTTGACCTGCAACAACCAATAAAAAAAGAAAAGCGTATTCAGAAATAACAAAAACGGAAGTCCTAAGGTTAAAACTGCCAGAATCGGAAACATTCTCGGAGCCAAAAAAGGCAACAAATAGCCCACAACAGTTAGAATTGCAAGGAGTATATTTAAAAAATATACAAATTTGTTAAACCAAGATAGCTTTTTCATCTGTAATTGATAAGTAGGATTTCTGGTTATTTCTGGCTAAATAAAAAGTCTTTTTCTTCTTTAGTGAGACTATCATAACCCGAACGACTGATTTTGTCTAATATTTCGTCTATTTGTTGTTGGTTTTTATCTTTTTGAAATTTTGGGTTTGTAACAACCGAAGCTTTTTTATTTATGTGAACTTCTTTAAATGGAGTGTATCTCTTTTGTTTTTTATTGGAAAAAATTCCTTGAAAAAAGTCGCTTATCCTTGAAATTATTTTGGTTAAATCCGTCCCTTGTTTCAAAAGTAAAACAAACAAAAATCCGAATAATGCTCCTGCCAAATGCGAAATATGTCCGCCTGTATTATTCAATCCAATTTGCAATATATCAATTACTAAAATAGCCAGAGCTATATGCCATAGTTTTACGTAACCAATAAGCAATAAACGAACTGTCATGAGTGGAGCATATGTAACAGTAGCAAATAAAACAGCCATAATCGAAGCCGACGCCCCTACCAATATAGCATCACCCAAAGAGAAAAGTGTATAAGCTAATACATATACTAATCCCGAAAAAATAGCTCCTAAAATATAAACTCCTAAGAGTTGTTTAGCAGAAAAAAAGGTTTGAAATAATCTTCCTGCAAAATTTAATATTATAAGATTAAAAATCAGATGTAAAGCCCCTCCATGCAAGAACGAATAGCTTACGAAAGTCCAAGGAAAAACAAACGAAGTCTTTATATTGCTCGACAAAGCCAACCAAGCGGGATAATGAAATCTCCCTAATGAAAACTGATAGAAAAATACAAGCGAAAGCAAAAAAAGACCAATATTCCAAAATATCAGTTTTTGGTTCATTCCTCCAAATCGGTATTGTTGCTTAATATCGTCTAAAATATTCATCGTATAGTATTTCGTATTCTAGTATTGTGTTGGATGCTTTTGGTTAATCCCAACGATTCTGATTAAAACTATTTTTCTTCCAGTACCACATTATTAAAAAACCCGTCAAAGCTCCACCAATATGAGCAAAATGAGCAATCCCGGTACTTGCTCCAAAAATCGATCCACCGTTCAACCCTGAAATCAAATCAATCAGTAAAATTCCTGGCACAAAATACTTTGCTTTAATCGGAATAGGAATAAACATCATCATCAATTCTACATTCGGAAACATAAAAGCAAAAGCTACTAATACTCCGTAAATTGCACCCGAAGCTCCAACAACAGGGATTCGATATGCTCCAGAAATAGTATTTACAGCATTCTGAATTTCGAGACTATTACTACTTGCATTTTGTGCTCTTACAGAACCTTCTTCTAATAAAACACCAATTTCAGAAGGCGTCAATCCATTTTCTAACAAAATATTATAAGCCGAATGAAACTCCAAATAATTCACTCCTTGATGTATCAAGGCTGCTCCCAATCCACACGAAATATAGAAAAACAAAAACTTTTTAGCTCCCCAAAACTGTTCTAAAGTAGAACCAAACATAAACAATGCAAACATATTAAAGAGTAGATGCATAAGTCCTCCATGCATAAACATACTCGTTACTGGTTGCCAGAATTGAAATAAAGGATTCTCAAAAAAATACATCGGAAGATAAGCCTGAGCCTGAGGCACAAGATAACTCCCGATAAAAAATATTATATTAATTATAATTAACTGCTTAACTGTTTCGGTAATCCGCATCATAGGTTTCTATTTTTCAAAAACATACAAAGATAGTATTTTTTTCAGTGTTTAAAGGGCAATCTTCTGTAAACCTCTTTATTTTTCACAAATAATCAGTGTACTAAAAACGGAATAAATGAACACTATTTTATATCTTTGCAGCTTTCAACACAATTAAACCTTTATTTAATGAAATTTTTTATTGATACTGCAAATCTTGATCAAATCAAAGAAGCACAAGAATTAGGAATTCTTGACGGAGTTACGACCAATCCTTCTCTAATGGCTAAAGAAGGAATTACAGGAAAGAACAACATTCTGAAACACTATGTTGACATCTGTAATATTGTTGAAGGAGATGTAAGCGCTGAGGTAAATGCAACTGATCTTGAAGGAATGATTAGAGAAGGTGAAGAACTGGCCGATTTACACGAGCAAATTGTAGTAAAACTCCCGATGACCAAAGAAGGAATCAAGGCGTGTAAATATTTTTCGGATAGAGGAATCAAAACAAATGTAACGTTAGTTTTCTCTGCTGGACAAGCACTTTTAGCAGCTAAAGCAGGAGCAACTTATGTATCTCCTTTTATCGGAAGATTAGATGATATTTCGACAGACGGATTAAATCTAATTGCTGAAATAAGAGAAATTTATGATAATTATGACTATGAGACTGAAATTTTAGCAGCTTCTGTTCGTCATACTATGCATATTGTAAATTGTGCTAAAATTGGAGCAGATGTAATGACTGGGCCTCTTTCGGCTATTTTAGGCCTTTTAAAGCACCCACTTACAGATAATGGATTAGCGCAATTTATTGCAGATTATCAAAAAGGAAATCAATAAACACTCAAAAAGGCTCTGAATCAGAGCCTTTTTAAATTATAATTTGCCTATTTACCAAGGCTTTATTATTTTAGCAAACTATTTTAGAACCTATAAAACATTAAACAATGTTAGAAGAAAAGAATGATAACCTGCAAAATGCAGATGGAAACCAGGAAAATGTAACGAACCACGAACTTCAATCTTCTTCAGAAAACACTGAAAATATTGAGGCCACTCCTACTATATCTGAAGCCAATACGGAAACAGAAAACGAGAAAGTATTGCCTGAAAATACAGAAATAAAAGAAACAATCTCTTCTGACGACAATCAAAAAGTATTAGAAGAAATTGAGAATTCTAATGCCGAAGAGTCGGAAGATGAAACTCTTTCGGAGCGTCATGAAATTCCGATGCTTGAATATGATACTATGTCTGTAGAGACTTTGGTTTCGGAATTAGAAAAACTTTTAGAATCTGGAAAAGTAGCCTCTATTCGTGAACATATAGAAGAAATTCGCAAAGAATTTTTCGTTAAATACTCTGAATTATTTGAAGAAGCTAAAGAAAAATTTGCTTCTGAAAACGATGGAGAAAGCCTAGGTTTTGAATTCTACTTTCCTTTAAAACAAAAATTTGATGCGCTTTTTGAAGTTTATAAAGAGCGAAGAAATAAACACTATACCAACTTAGAAAACAATCTAAAGGCGAATCTAAATAAGCGTTTAGAGATTATTGAGGAGTTAAAAAATCTTGTAAATCCAGAAACTAATATTCCAGATTTATTTAAACAATTCAACGAAATTAGAGATCGTTGGAGAACGGCTGGACCCATTCCGAAAGATAAATACAATCACGTTTGGAACAACTACCACTTTCACGTAGAAAACTTCTATGATTATATCCATTTGGATAGAGAGGCTCGTGATATGGATTTCAAGCATAATCTCGAACAGAAACAAAAGGTTGTTGCACGTGCCAAAGAATTGTTGAATGAGACGGATCTCAATAAAGTTTTTAGAGAATTACAATTACTTCACAAACTTTGGAAAGAAGAATTAGGTCCTGTAGCCAGAGAACACCGCGAAGAAATTTGGAATGAATTCAGCGCTGTAACCAAGCAAATCCACGATAGAAGAGAGAGTTACTATCAGGAATTACGAGGTAAAGAAGAAGAAAACTATAGCCGTAAAAAAGAAGTGATTGCTAAAATTGCTGAAGTTTCAAACGAAGAAGTTACTTCGCATTCTCAATGGCAAAAACAAATTCAAAAAATTGATGCTCTTCGCGAAGAATTCTTTGGAATCGGAAAAGTTCCAATCGAAAAACGCGATGAGATTTGGGAGGAGTTCAAAAATACTACCAAAGAGTTTAATGTTAAAAAGAATTCTTTTTACAGAAACATAAAAGCGGAACAGCAAGAAAATCTAAATAAAAAACAAGCCCTTTTAGATAAGGCTATCGAACTGAAAGACAGCGAAGATTTCGGAAAAGTTACTCCGATTATGAAACAAATTCAGGACGAATGGAGAAGTATTGGTCATGTTCCAAGAAAAGTTTCTGACGAAATATGGAAGCAATTCAAAGAGGCTTGTAACCACTATTTTAATCGTCTTCACGCAAAGAGAAACGAAGAAAACACTGTTGAAATAGAAGCTTACAACAAGAAAAAAGACTATTTAGACACTCTCAAAGACCTTGAACTTTCTGGGGAACATCGTGCAGATTTGGACTTAATCAAATCACATATTGAAACCTGGAAAAGCTTTGGAAGAGTACCTCATAACAAACGTCATATTGAGGCTAAATACAACAAAATTCTCGATACGCTGTTTGACAAATTAAGCATGAGCAAAAAGGAGTCGGACTCCATGCGATACAACAGCAGAATTACTAATTTGCTAGAGGCTGATGATACTAGAAAATTAAATTCTGAACGTATTTTCCTTTCCAGAAAAATTGATGAAATTCAGGCTGAAATTCGTCAATTAGAAAATAACATTATGTTTATTACTGGAGCAAAAGACAACAATCCGTTTGTTATCGAAGTAAACAAAAATATCGAAAGACATAAACAAGAGCTTCAGACTTGGAAAGACAAATTTATGCAACTCAATGTAGCCATCAGAAAAAGTCAAAACCAAGATGAGCAAGCCTCTTCTGAAGAAGAGAACAACACTCAAAACGAAGCTTAAAAACAAGTTAATATATGAATGACCATCAGTTTTTCAAACGTTGGGAGGCCATAAAACAAAAAGGAAGATTCCGCTATGCCTTAACTCAAGGTATAAAGTACGGAATCTTCCTTACTATTTTTATGAATATAATTAAGATGACCAAAGGCTTGTCTTTTTCTCAAAGTTTTTTAAGCCCTTCTATTCTGTTTGAATGGTTGATTTTTACCCTTTTCGGAATGTTAGTTTTCGGAACTTTTATGTGGTGGCTCAATAATTATTTTTACGGAAAAAAGAAATAGCCATCCGTTTTTTCAGAGAAATTAAGATGAATATTTTACTGCACCCCACCTATTTTCCTTCAGTAGCACATTTTGTAGCCATGCTACAAGCTGATAAAATTACTTTTGAAGTGGAAGGCAACTTCCAAAAACAAACCAATAGAAACCGAACCTATATTTATAGCCCAAACGGAAAACAACTTTTGAATATTCCGATACAACATTCCGGGAATACTCCACATCAAAAGCTCAAAGAAATCCAGATTGATTATTCTCAAAACTGGCAAAAACAACATTATAAGTCTTTGGAAATGGCTTATAGAAGCTCCCCTTTTTTCGAATATTTTGAAGATGATTTGATGCCTTTATTCGAAAATAAAACTAAATTCCTTATTGATTATAACTTTGAAGTGTTTGAAATTCTTCAATCGTGTTTAGGAACTAACCTATTATTTGACAAAACATCCGAATTTATTAAAGAACCCGAAGGCGTGAAGGATTTCAGATATTTGGTTGACGGAAAACGAGTGATAAATAAATTTGAGCCATACACCCAAGTATTTGACCAAAAACAGGGCTTCTTAACCGACCTCTCCGTGCTGGATTTATTGTTTAACGAGGGTAGATATGCTGTGGATTATTTGAAAAAACAGCAATTGTAATTGATATTCCAGACTAAAAGAAACTTTTTTACGTTACTTTTACCAAAGGTAAAACCAATTGCTGAGGTGAGAATTTTCAGTTGTTTTTTGTTTCTGTTTTTAGGCAATTTTATTTTTGCTCAAAACTTCTATTTGAAGCTCTCTTCGCTTTCAGAAAAAGAAACGCAAACCATTGATTCGCTTTCGTACCAAAAATCTCATCTCAACCCAAAATCCATAACAGACCAAGTCAGTAGTTTTTCGGAAAGACTTACCAAAATAGGATATTTACAAAACCGTTCCTCTAGCCCCGAAAAAATTAATGATTCGACTTTTACGGTTCTCTTTTCGCTTGGGCCTAAGATTGATAAAGTTCGTATTTCTACTTCCAAGGTGCAACTCCTTAGAGAAATGGCAATTATAGAAAGTGATTCTATTATAATTCCGTTTTCGGAAATTGAGAGTTTTATGAATGCTATCCTGCAAAAACTCGAAGTCAGGGGTTATTCGATGTCTAAAGTGAATTTGGATAATTTTTGGTTTGATAAAAACAGTCTGAATGCAGATTTAATTGAGCAGATTTCGATTAAAAGACAATTGGATGATATTGTAGTTATGGGCTACGATAAATTCCCGGAAGGGCATAAACGGCAACTCAAACGAATGTACAAAAATCGGATTTTCAATCAAGAAACCTTAAAGGAGTTGCATCAGGATATTCAAAAGATGGCATTTGTCAATCAGGTTAAATCTCCCGAAATTCTGTTTACGCAAGATTCTACAAGGGTATTCGTGTATTTAGAAAAATCCAAAGCTAATAATTTTGACGGTTATGTGGGCTTTACCACTGACGAGAATGACAAAGTTATCTTTACGGGATATTTGGATTTGCTCTTGCGAAATGCTCTTAATACTGGAGAACAATTTAAGCTCTATTGGAAAAGTGATGGTAATGACCAACAGACTTTTGATTTTTCGGGAGAACTTCCGTATATCTTTAATTCCCCTGTAGCACTAAGGGGAAATCTCAATATTTTTAAACAAGATAGTACCTTCCAGACAACCACAACCACTTTAGATTTGGGTTATTACTTCAAATACAACACAAGAGCTTATTTAGGGTATAACTCGATGAGTTCTAATGATATTCAGAGCGTAAATTCGGCTACTCTAAACGATATAGAAAGTAAATTTTTTACGACCACCTTTGAATATTTTGAGTTAAACCGAGAGGATTTTCTTTTTCCAGAAAAACGAAATTTTATAGTAAAAGGCGGAATAGGAAATCGAGAATCTTCGTTTGGAGATAATCGTCAGTTTTTTGTTCAACTCAGTGGGTTTAATAATTTTTATATGAATGAAAATAATATCATACATCTAAAAATTAGGGGCTACTATCTGAATAGTGATTCGTACGTAATCAATGAATTGTACCGCTTTGGAGGTATAAACTCAATTCGAGGGTTTAACGAAAACTCACTTCAGGCCAATTTTTTTTCGGGGATGATGATCGAATACAGATATACTTTAGCACCAACCATGTATGTACATTCTATTACTGATTTTGGCTATTTTCAGGACAAGGCATCCGATATCAACCAGAATTTGTTAGGTCTTGGTTTTGGTTTTGGGCTGTTTACTAACAACGGTCTTTTTAATATTGTCTATGCTAACGGAAGTGCAGACGGGCAAGAGATCAAATTTTCTAACTCCATTATTCACTTAAGTTTTAAAGCCAGTTTCTAAAAGTTATTAGTATCCTTGTTGACTTACCCAGCGTTGGTATTTAGCTGCATTTATATTGTGCTGCGTTAGAGTTTTTGCAAATTCATGATAACCATACCGTTCTACACTTGCACAAAAATAGAGATAATCGTGTTTTTCATAATTCAATACAGCATCAATAGCCGATATGTCAGGCATAGCAATTGGTCCTGGGGGAAGTCCTAAAACTTTATAGGTATTATAAGGCGAATCTATCTCTAAATGTTTGTACAACACACGTTTTATGACTTGGTCAAAATCTCCAGTATGTTTTTTAACGGCAAAAATAACAGTAGGATCTGCCTGGAGTAACATCCCTTTATTTAAACGGTTTATATAAACCCCTGCCACTTTTGGTCGTTCGTCAATCTTTACAGTTTCTTTATGAACAATAGAAGCTAAATTAATGACCTGCTGTGGAGTCATGTTTAACGCTTCAGCTTTTGCTATTCTTTCTGCGTTCCAAAATTTTCGGTATTCTTTAGCCATGCGCGCTCTAAATTGCGAAGCAGAGGTATTCCAAAAAAATTCGTATGTATTGGGGACAAACATTGAAATAGCTGTTTTTTGGGTAAATCCGTTGCTGGTAAGAAATTCATTATCAGTAATAGCTTGTAGAACTGATAGACTATCTGGTTCTATCTGCTGTGCAATTCGACCTGCAAACTGTTCAATAGTTTCTTGATTATTGAAAGTCAGTTTTACGGGAACATTTTGTCGTAAGGTATTGACAATATCATTGCTATTCATCCCTTTTTTGAGGAGAAATCTTCCGGAGCGAATATTTTGAGGATAATTTTTCTTTTCGGCTGTCATGCGAAATTTATACATATCCGAAATATAGGGAGCTAAAATTTCTTCTACTTCCTCGTAAGTAGCTTCGGTAGGAATATGTATAAAAATCTCTCTTTCAGAAAAGGAGATATTATCTGCAAAAATCTTTTTATAGATGGAATATCCGTAAGCAGATGCCCCTAAAACAATTACTACCGAAAGGAGCGCAATGATGTTCTTTAATTTCATTTATTTTTCGTTTATAAGCTGGAAAAGTAGTTCGTCTTTGTAATCTATTCCGTTAAAAACCCAGTCTTTTTTGACTCCTATTTGTTTGAAGTTATGCTTTAGAAATAAACTTACACTATTTTGATTGTCAGAGAGTATATTGCAGTACAGCTGATGTAATTGCAATAGTTCAAAAGCATAATCAATTAATGTTTTTAGTGCTTCTGAACCATAGCCCGAGTCTCTATTTTGTGGGTCCGAAATCAGAATCCCAACGCCTGCCCTTTTGTTTTTTGGATCAAAATCAAACAAATCTATTAGCCCTATTGGTGATTCGTCTTCGGTTTTACAAATTACCAAACGAAGTTCTTTCAAAGCAAAAATATCCTCTGACAAACTTCTCTCTAAATAGTGCTTTAAAGCAAACTTACTAAAGGGAGTCTGTACGTTACTCAATTCCCATAAATCTGAATTATTTTCGGATTCACACAGAAAGTCCAAATCTTCGGGCTCGAGTGAACGCAAATAGATATTTTTGCTTTTTAGTTTCATCTCTGAAAATCTATTTACTCGTTAATTTCTTCAGCCTATTGAGCAATTAAGCAAATTAACGAGTAACAAAAATTAAAAATTAGGTGCTAGATTATACTTTTTATAGAAGTTGTTTAGTACCTCTATAACTTCGTCTTCGGTATCTACTACTTTGAATAAATTCAAATCATCTGGGTTTATATTTTGGTGTTCTTCTAAAAGTACTTTTTTGAACCAATCAATAAGCCCTGACCAAAAGTCGCTTCCAACTAAAATAATCGGAAACTTCCCTATTTTATGTGTTTGAATAAGTGTGATTGCTTCGAAGAGCTCATCTAAAGTTCCAAACCCGCCTGGCATTACTACAAAGCCTTGTGAATATTTTACGAACATCACTTTGCGAACAAAGAAATAATCAAATTGTAAATTCTTATCACTATCAATATAAGGATTGAAGTGCTGTTCAAAAGGAAGTTCAATATTCAATCCTGCCGAAATACCACCTCCGAGATGTGCTCCCTTATTTCCTGCTTCCATAATTCCTGGTCCACCACCTGTGATAACTCCATATCCAGCTTGAGTAATCTTGTAGGCAATTTTTTCGGCTAATTGATAATATTTATTATCTGGTTTAGTACGAGCTGAACCAAAGATAGAAACAGAAGGACCAATTTTAGACATGGATTCATATCCATTTACAAATTCAGACATAATCTTGAAAATAGCCCAAGAATCATTCGCTTTTATTTCATTCCATGTTTTCTGTGTAAATACTTCTCTTATTTTTTCGTCTGCCATATTTTTTGTATTTTAATGTTTAAAAGTTACAAGTTGTGTTGTTACTTTATAAAACCTTGTTGTTTTTGAGGTAAATCTCGGTGAATTGAAGTCAATTCTCCGTCTTCAAAGAAAAAAAGATTCCCATAATATTCCTTATCTCTGTACTTCAAATCTCTACCCAACATATCATTTTCAAAATAACGAATATAAGTAGTTCTTATTTTTTTATTATAGTATTCGTTATCAATAGAATATAAAGGAGTATTTGACACCTCTTGTTTGCTGAGCTGTAAATTAGCATATCCGTTCATAACCAAAAATAGTTTATAGTTATTTTCTTTAGCAAAATTTTCATAAACATATAAAGGTTTACAATATTCAGAAGTACAACCATTTTTAAAAACATACACGAATGCTCTAGAATGCTTTTTCAATTCTTCTCGCAGTTGAGAACCATTAATTTTATAGATTTTGTCTAAGTCTTTTTCACCCTCAAAAGAATCCAAAGCTACAATTGAATTTTGTTGCTCGTCGGTTAGTTTCTTATAGTCATTTGTAAACCCTTGTATAGTACAAGAATATAACAGTAATACAAAACTCGATAACGCAATAGCTTTTTTCAACTTCCTATTTTTGTTTAAAATTTATTTTGGCAAACAAAACTTGCTAATATAGCTCTTTTTTCAAAAATCTAGCTGTATAGCTTTTTTTGTTTTGTGCAATTTCTTCTGGAGTCCCTACTGCCACTACTTGCCCTCCTTCTTTTCCTCCTTCGTAACCTATGTCAATAATATAGTCCGAAAGTTTGATTACGTCTAGATTATGCTCAATAATCAGTACTGTATTTCCTTTATTTACAAGCTTATTGATAACATCCATCAGCACTTTTACATCTTCAAAGTGTAATCCTGTGGTAGGTTCGTCTAAAATATAAAATGTGTTTCCAGTATCTTTTTTAGAGAGTTCAGAAGCTAATTTTACTCGTTGAGCTTCTCCTCCCGAAAGCGTTGTACTCTGCTGACCAAGTGTGATATATCCTAATCCTACATCTTGGATAGTTTTGATTTTTCGGTTGATTTTAGGGATATTCTCAAAAAACGGAACTGCTTCGTCAATAGTCATATCCAGTATATCTGCAATTGATTTTCCTTTGTAGCGGATTTCTAATGTTTCGCGATTAAATCGCTTCCCGTAACACGAATCACACTCTACATAAACATCAGGTAAAAACCCCATTTCGATGGTTTTTAATCCTGACCCTTGACAAGTCTCGCATCTTCCTCCTTTTACGTTGAAACTAAAACGTCCAGGTTTATAACCTCGAATCATCGCTTCGGGAGTTTGAGTAAAGAGTGTGCGAATTTCAGTAAACACTTCAGTATAAGTAGCTGGATTAGAACGTGGTGTTCGTCCAATCGGACTTTGGTCAATAGCAATTACCTTGTCAATATGTTCTAAACCTTCAATCTTTTTGTAAGGCATTGGTTTTTTAACTGCATTAAAAAAGTGTGCGTTTAGAATTGGATAAAGCGTTTGGTTAATCAAAGTTGATTTTCCGCTGCCCGACACTCCCGTAATCCCGATAAGCGTTCCTAAAGGAAATTCAACTGAAACATTTTTGAGGTTATTACCCGTAGCTCCCGAAAGTTTTAATAATTTACCATTCCCTTTTCTCCTTTCTTTAGGAATTTCTATTTCTTTGATTCCGTTGAGATACGAAGCAGTTAGTGTTTTTTCTTTTAAAAGCTCATCTGGAGTTCCCTTACTAACTATTCTACCTCCGAATTTACCCGCAAACGGACCAATATCAATCACATAATCTGATTCCAAAATCATGTCTTTATCGTGCTCTACTACTAAGACCGAATTTCCTATATCTCTCAATTGTTTGAGCGAGGTAATTAGTTTTTCATTATCCCTTTGATGAAGCCCAATACTAGGTTCGTCCAAAATATAAAGTACTCCAACCAGCTGTGAACCAATTTGCGTAGCTAATCTTATTCGCTGTGCTTCTCCACCCGAAAGCGAGGCTGAACTTCGGTTTAGATTCAAATAATTTAGTCCTACATCCAAAAGAAATTTTAATCGTGTAGCTATTTCTTTGACTATCTCGTGCGCAATAGACTTTTGCTTTTCTGATAAATGGTTCTCAACGTCCAAAAACCAGTTATAAAGTTCTTCAATATCCATCGAAGCTAATTCGTAGATATTTTTGTCATTTACTTTAAAGAAAAGAGCTTCTTTTTTTAATCGGCTCCCTCCACAAGTCGGACACAAAACTTCGTCCATAAACTCTTTTGCCCAACGTTTGATAGACGAAGAGTCGGTTTCGTTATATTGACTTTTTATAAAATTAGCAATCCCTTCAAAATCGATCTTATAGTCTCGGGTAATCCCCATTACATCGGATTTAACAGAAAATTTTTCGTTTCCTCCGTTCAAGATCATATCCATAGCTTCTTCAGAGATAGAGTCTATGGGATCAGACAATTTAAAATCAAATTTAGCTCCAATAATTTCTAATTGCTTAAAAATCCATGAGTTTTTATATTCTCCCAGTGGGGTTAATCCTCCGTTTCTAATGGATAATTTTGGATTTGGGATGACTTTATTCAGGTTAATTTCGTTGATAGTTCCGAGTCCGTTACAATCCTGACACGCTCCTTTGGGCGAATTGAACGAAAAAGTATTGGGTTCAGGATTAGCATACGAAATTCCGGAATCCAAACACATCAAAGTTCTGCTGAAATATCGAATTTCTTGATTGTCTTGCTCCAAAACCATAAGTGTATCATCTCCATGATACATAGCTGTTTTGATACTTTCAGAAAGACGGTTATCAAAATCTTTGGAGTCTTCGACTAATAATCTGTCGATGACAATTTCAATATCGTGGGTTTTATATCGGTCGAGTTTCATTCCTTTTTCAAGGTCGCGCACCTCTCCGTTTACTCTAACCTTTATAAATCCTTGTTTAGTTATCTGTTCAAATAACTCTCTGTAGTGTCCTTTTCTTGAACGAATTATGGGAGATAAAATAGAAATGCGTTTTCCTACATACTGGCTAACAATCAATTCTTTGATTTGCTCATCCGTATAACTCACCATTTTTTTACCTGTATTATAACTATAAGCATCCGCTCCTCTGGCAAAAAGTAATCGTAAAAAATCGTACGTTTCGGTTACGGTCCCTACAGTCGAACGTGGATTCTTACTTGTGGTTTTTTGTTCTATAGCAATAACAGGCGAAAGTCCATCAATTTTATCCACATCCGGACGTTCCAATCCTCCTAAAAACTGTCTTGCATAAGCAGAAAAAGTTTCTATATACCTGCGTTGCCCTTCTGCATAAATCGTATCAAAAGCAAGTGATGATTTACCTGAACCAGAAAGCCCAGTAATAACCACTAATTTTTCTCTCGGAATAGTAACATCTATATTTTTAAGATTGTGAGCTCTTGCTCCAAAAACTTCTATATTTTCTTGTATATCAGACATAATTTTTCGGCAAAATGCAAAGGTAAGGGTTATTTGGGAATTAGAAATCGGATTTAATGTTTTTTGAACCAGATCCGAATTTTAACATATCAAAAAACCATCTACTAGGGGGATGGCTTTTGCTTTATTTACTTAACCTGAGTATAATAAACAATCAGCAGAAAGAGCGTTTTACGTTTAATCGTACGATTATTATTAATGCTTAAAGACTTTGAAATCCTTATGTGAAGAAGTAACTTAATCTTGTTTAGTTACTTATAAGCCCTCGAATTCTTGGATGTCTTGCTTTAACCAATCAGGTACTTCAATAGTCTTCTTTTGTGCTAAATCGATAAGCACCTGAACGCTTTTGCCTTTGGCATGGATTTTTGTTTCTCCTTTATATTCGCTTGTTATTAGGTATTCTAAATCAAAACTTTTTGTTCCGAATTTAGTAGTGCGAATCCAAACTTTAGGATTTTTGTGATCAAATCTCAATTCAGATAAATAATCTGCTTCAATGTGTGCTATCAAAAACATGTTTTTGTGCCAATTCCAATTCTTACTGGCCTGAAGCATATATAATCCTCTGCTATCCTGAAAGTAATCAAAATAAATTACGTTATTCACATGACCAATTGGGTCTAAATCACTCCATCTTATATGAATGGGAGCTGAAAATTTAAAATTTTCCATATTGATATCCTTCATTCTAATTTTAGTGACTTATGTTGCTAACTTCTTCTGGATTGTGTTTATGTCTGAAAAGAACCGCAAATAAAATAGCTATTATAAGAGAATAAATTGCAAACGAAATCCAGATGTTATGCCAGTCTTTCATCATTATTGCAGTATTGAATATTCCGTCTGTAGCAATAGAAACATTGTTGTTTTTTAAAAAATCAAGCATTATTTGGTTATTGGGCTCTGTTTGTAAAAAACTAGCTAATTCGGTAGCACTACCAAAAGATTTGGTAAAATACTTATCAATAGCCCAACCTGAAACAACACTTCCTAAAACAGCTCCGAATCCGTTAGTCATCATCATAAACAATCCTTGAGCAGAAGAGCGAATTTTAGCCGTGGTATTAGTCTCTACAAATAAAGACCCTGAAATATTAAAGAAGTCAAAAGCCATTCCGTAAACAATACAAGAAAGAAGAATCATCCAAAGTCCTGTTGTTGGGTCTCCATAAGCAAATAGGCCAAATCGCAAAACCCATGCAATCATACTAAAAAGCATTACCTTTTTAATTCCGAATTTTTTTAGAAAAAACGGAATAGCCAAAATAAATAAGGTTTCCGAAATTTGAGAAATTGACATAATAATAGTTGAGTATTCAACTACAAAAGAATCTGCATATTTCGGAAAGTGTTTGAATTCGTCAAGAAATACATCTCCATAAGCATTTGTCAATTGTAAGGCTCCTCCCAAAAACATAGAGAATACAAAAAACAAAGCCATTTTGTAATTTGCAAATAACTTAAAAGCTCCAAGCCCTAACATTTCTGAAACAGAAGCATTTTCTTTAATTAGCTTTTGAGGAGGGGTTTTCGGAAGTGTAAAAGCATAAGCTCCTAAACAAATAGCAGCAATTCCAGCAATATAAAACTGATTTTCAGACGCTTTATTTCCTGTGAGATTGGTTATCCACATAGCGGCAATAAACCCAATGGTACCCCAAACTCTAATCGGAGGAAAAACCTTTATTACATCATAATTATTACTTTTTAAAGAAGAATAGGAAACTGAATTTGAAAGAGAAATTGTAGGCATATAAAAACACATAGCTACAAACATTACGTATATAAAGGTGGTCGGAGTTTCTACTGTTGTTAGACTAAATAGGGTAATTCCGTAAAGAATATGCAAAATTCCATAAAGTTTTTCGGCATTTACCCACCTGTCAGCTATAATCCCTGTCAAAGTTGGCATAAAAATAGAAGCAAAACCCATGGTTGCAAAAACAAGTCCAAATTGTGTTCCGTCCCAGCCTTTAGTTCCAAACCAAAAGTTTGCAATAGTAATCAACCAAGCTCCCCAAACAAAAAATTGCAGGAAGCTCATTATAGTCAAACGAATTTTTAAATTCATATAATTTAGATGGTGTTTGGTAGTTTAGATTTAGTATTGCTCGTTTTCGTTAGGGAAGTCAGATGATTTTACGTCTGTCACGTATTGTCCAATGGCTGTAGTCATTTGCTCATAAAGGTTTAAATATCGTCTTAAAAACCTTGGATTAAATTCATTGTTCATACCCAACATATCGTGAATTACAAGAACCTGACCATCTACTCCATTTCCAGCTCCAATTCCAATAACGGGAATAGAAATACTTTCTGCTACTTGACGGGCTAATGTGGCAGGTATTTTTTCTAAAACCAAAGCAAAACATCCTATTTTTTCGAGCATTTTGGCGTCTTCAATAAGTCGGGTTGCCTCTTCTTCTTCTTTTGCTCTAACAGTATAGGTTCCGAATTTGTAAATAGACTGTGGAGTGAGTCCGAGGTGTCCCATAACAGGAATTCCTGCATTGAGAATTTTCTTGATACTGTCTTTGATTTCGCTTCCTCCTTCAAGCTTAACGGCATGTCCTCCACTCTCTTTCATAATTCTAATAGCAGAACGAAGTGCTTCTTTAGAATCTGATTGATAACTTCCGAAAGGTAAATCAACTACAACTAATGCGCGATTTATAGCTCTTACCACACTCGATGCGTGGTATATCATTTGATCTAATGTTATAGGTAAGGTCGTTTCGTGACCTGCCATTACATTACTGGCAGAGTCTCCTACTAATATGACGTCAACCCCAGACTCATCGACGATTTTTGCCATCGTAAAATCATAAGCAGTTAGCATCGAAATCTTTTCTCCATTTTGTTTCATTTCAAACAAAGAGCGGGTTGTAATTCTTTTATAATCCTTTTTTGCAACAGACATATTTATATGTGATTATTTATTAGAACAAATATATGAAAAGAGTTTAAAAGCTAGGTGTTTTTTGGTAATTTTGGGAGACTTAAATTAATTGCTCACTTACCATGAAAAAAATAATCACAGCTTTAGGATTAGTCATCGGACTCCTTTTTGGATGTCAAAACAAAATTATTACTAAACCAACATCAGAACATATGGAAGATAGACCTACTATTTATTCGTTTACCGTAGAAGATTTAAATGGTTCAAAATTTGATTTTTCTACCCTAAAAGGAAAGAAAATAATGATTGTAAATACGGCTTCAAAATGCGGGCTTACTCCACAATACAAAGACCTTCAACTTTTATACGAAAAATATAAAAACCAAAACTTTATCATAATAGGCTTCCCTGCTAATGATTTTATGAGTCAAGAACCAGGAACCAATGAGGAGATAGCAGAGTTTTGCGAAGTGAATTATGGCGTAACCTTCCCGATGATGAGTAAAATATCGGTTAAAGGCGACGAAATGGCTCCTATTTATGAATTTCTAACCCAAGAATCTAAAAATGGATTTTCAGATTCAAAAGTAGAATGGAATTTTCAAAAATACCTAATCAACCAAAACGGACAGTTAGAAAAAGTAGTAGGACCAAGAATAAATCCAATGGATAACGAAATTATTGACTGGATTCAAAATTAATTCCAATCATTCATAAGAACTATAATTTAATTCCCTTAAAAATATAGACTTTTAAATTATTTTTTGCTTAATTTGCGTAAACTATAATTTTTATGCAAATTTCTGTTGAAAATACTGAATCCAGTATTTTATACAAATTACTTACGGGGCTTGTCATTCCTAGGCCTATCGGGTGGATTTCTACCGTTGATGCAAACGGTGTAAACAACCTTGCTCCTTTCTCTTTTTTTAACGTAGTAGGCGAAGATCCGCCTCACGTAATGTTTTCTACTGTCCGAACAGGAGATAGAAATAAAGACACCCTCAACAATGTGCTTTTTAACAAGCAATTTGCTGTAAATTTAGTTACCGAAGACCTCGTAGAACAAGTCAATACCACTTCAGAAATGGTTGAATCCTCAGTTGACGAATTCGAATTAGCTGGTCTCACTCCTATGGATTGTGAGCTCATTAAACCCAAAAGAGTCAAAGAAGCCAAAGCTCATTTCGAATGCGAAATGGTACATCACTATTTTCTGGAAAATCATAAAAATGGAGGAGCTTGTGTGGTTATCGGAAAAGTGTTGATGATGCATATTTCTGATGAAATCCTGATGGAAAATTATCGAATCAATTTAGATAAATACAAACCTGTTGCTCGTTTGGCAGGGTCGAATTATAGTAAAATGGGAGAAGTTTTCTCTATAAAACGCAAAGTATAAGTAATGAAAATAACCGTTATAGGTGGTGGTCCCGGTGGACTCTACTTTTCGATATTAACAAAAAAAGCCAAACCCGATTGGGAAATAAATGTCTATGAACGCAATAAACCCGACGACAGTTTTGGGTTTGGAGTAGTTTTCTCGGACGAAACGTTAGGAGAATTTCTAAAGCGCGATATGCAATCGTATGAACTGATTCGCAGTAAATTTGCTTATTGGGACGATATTATCGTAGCTAGAGACGGAGAGCAAGTAAGTATTGCCGGAAACGGATTTTGTGGTTGCTCCAGAAAAACCTTGTTGCAACTACTCCATCAACGTTGTCGAGAAGAAGGAGTCAACTTACATTTTGAGTACAATGTCGAAAATCTCTCACAGTTCAAAGATTCTGATATTATCTTGGCTGCAGACGGAATTGGAAGTAACATTAGAACCCAATACCAAGAGGAATTTGGAACTAATATCGAACTGAAATCCAACCGATTTGTATGGTTAGGCTCTACCAAACCGCTCGATGCTTTTACCTATTTTTTTAGAACCACCCCTCACGGAACCATAGTTGCTCACACCTATCAATACGAACAAGGAATGAGTACCTGGATTTTTGAATGTAGTAACGAAACTTGGGAGAATCTAGGTTTTGAAGTAACTAACGAAGAGGACACAACGGCTAAATTAGCTGAAATTTTTAAAGAAGAATTAGACGGACATCCACTTATTACCAATAAATCACATTGGAGGCAGTTTCCTCACGTAACCAACAAAAACTGGTATCACAACAATATCGTTTTGTTGGGAGATGCCAAGGCAACTGCCCATTTTTCGATTGGTTCAGGAACGAAACTGGCAATGGATTGTGCTATTGGGCTTTTTGATGCTCTGATGGCAAACCCTGCCGATGTTCAAAAGACATTCGCTCAATACGAAAAAAACCGAAGAAATCCTGTAGAGATGATTCAGTATGCAGCTTCAGTATCTCTAGATTGGTTTGAAAATATGGACAGAAACAACAGGCATCCGTTTCACAGATTTGCTTTTGGTTGTATGACACGTTCCAAAAAAGTAACTTATGAAAACCTCCGTTTAAGAGATAGATCTTATACCGACAAGGTTTTAGAAGCGTTTAAAAACGAAAATCATTTCACTTCAGACAGCCCTGCTTTTACACCTTTTCAGTTGCGAGAATTACAACTCACGAACCGAATTATGATGTCCTCAATGGGGCAATATTCAGCTGAAAATGGTTTGGTAAACGATTGGCATTTTCAACATTATACCTCAAGAGCCATTGGTGGTGTTGGACTTATTATGACCGAAATGACTGCTGTTTCGTCAAACGGAAGAATTACACCAGGTTGTGCAGGAATTTACAACGACGAACAAATACAACAGTGGAAAAAAATCACTGATTTCATCCATAAAAATACTGCTACGAAAATCGGAATACAGCTAGGCCATTCTGGACGAAAAGGGGCAATTAAAAAACCTTGGGAAGGCACCAACGAACCTATCGATGAGGCTTGGGAACTAATTTCGGCCTCTCCTATTTCGTTTAACGAAAAAATGGCTGTCCCTAAAGAGATGACAACTGATGATATGAATCAGGTGATAAGCCAATTCGTAGCAGCCGCTCAAAATGCTGAAAAAGCAGGTTTTGATATAATTGAGTTACAAGCTCATCACGGATTTTTGTTGGCTTCTTTCCTATCGCCTTTAACCAATATTAGAACTGATGAATTCGGTGGAAGCATCGAAAACAGATTGCGTTTTCCGCTTCGTGTATTGACTGAAATCCGAAAAGTTTTTTCTCATCATAAACCGATTGCTGTACGAATTTCTGCTTGTGATTGGGCTGAAAACGGAATTTCCTCCGAAGATGTTATTGCTATAGCTTCCGCTTTCAAAAATGCAGGAGCGGACATCATCAATGTTTCTACTGGAAATACAGTCGAACATCAACAACCTCAGATGGGAAGAATGTGGCAAACTCCGTTTTCGGATATGGTTCGTAATACGGTTTATATCCCAACCATTACAGCAGGAAATATCACCGATATCGACCAAATCAACACTATTATTTTGAGTGGAAAAGCAGATATTGTATCACTTGGAAAACCGCTTTTGTTGGACCCTTATTTTGTGCGAAAAGCACAGGCTTATGAGCAGTTTGAAGCTAGTGATATAGCTACTCAATATCAAAAAGCCATACCGAGTTTTTATAGCTCAATCATTTCGGAACGAAAACAAACCGAAAATATGAAACGGGCTTTAAAACCGAAGAGTAATAAAAAGTAATTCCACTAGTAATTACAAAAATGAACAAAGAAAATAACTACATAGAAATCAACCGTAATTCTTGGAATAACAAAACCGAGACCCACCTAAAGTCGGAATTTTATGATTTGGAAGGCTTTATGAAAAAAGGGAAAAGTTCTTTGAACGAAATTGAATTGGAATTACTCGGAGATATTCAAGGAAAAAGCATTTTACATCTGCAATGTCATTTTGGGCAAGACACCATTTCGTTAAGCAGGCTTGGCGCTCATGTTGTAGGAGTTGATTTATCAGATAAAGCGATTGAAAGTGCCAAGCAAATAGCCAAAGAAACACAATCAAACACAAGGTTTATCTGTTGTGATATTTATGATTTACCCAACCATTTAGATGAAAAATTTGATATTGTTTTCACTAGTTATGGAGTTATCGGTTGGCTGCCCGACTTAGGAAAATGGGCTGAAATAATTTCTAACTATCTAAAGCCTAACGGTCAATTTGTATTCGTGGAATTCCATCCGGTTGTCTGGATGTTTGATGATAATTTCGAAAAAATAGGTTACAGATATTTTAATTCTGGAGCTATTGTCGAAACCGAAAACGGAACCTATGCTGATAAAACAGCCGCAATAACCCAAACCTATGTGATGTGGAATCACGGTTTAGGCGAAGTTATAAACAGTTTAATCCTCAACGGAATCCAGATTAAATCTCTACAAGAATTTGATTATTCGCCTTATAACTGTTTCAATAAAACAATCGAATTTGAGCCTAAAAAATATAGAATAGAACATTTAGACAACAAAATACCAATGGTATATTCCATAAATGCGGTTAAGAAAAGTGAAGTATAATTAGCCTTTTCAAAATAGCCGTTAAAAATTAAAATTCGCAATTAAAAATATGAAAGACAATTTTGCACAAAACAGCTTACCTAGTATGGATTTACAACCCAACTATACTTTTTTGGACTTACCAGAGTTTAGTCGGCCCGAAAATCTGAATTGTGTTCAAAGGCTTTTGGATGATCATATCCGTAATGGCAAAGGCGATAGCGTTTGTATCCGAACTTTTGAGGAGATTTGGACCTATCGAGATTTATACGAAAAAGCCAATCAGATTGCTCACGTTTTAGTCGAAGATTTAGGACTAGAATCTGGCAATCGCGTTCTGATTCGCTCGTGCAATAACCCGATGATGGTAGCCTGTTGGTATGCTGTACTGAAAGCAGGCGGAATTGTCGTAGCTACGATGCCTTTACTGCGTTCGAAAGAATTAAAAGTCTTAATCGATTGTGCCGAAATTTCTCACGTTTTGTGTGATGCTGATTTGGCCGAAGAAATCAATCTGGTACAATCTAATTTCTTGAAAAAGAGCTGTTTTTATGGTGACGGAGAGCTTGAGAAACTGATGGAATCGAAACCTACGACTTTTGAGAACTATCCTACCAAAGCTGAAGATGTAGCCATAGTAGGATTTACATCAGGAACTACCGGAAACCCAAAAATGACAGCTCATTATCACAAAGACATTCTGAATATTTGCGAAGCTTTCCCGAAATATTCTCTGCAGCCAACCGAAAAAGATATTTTTACAGGAAGTCCGCCTATTGGATTTACGTTTGGGCTTGGCGGATTGGTTTTGTTCCCGATGTATGTCGGTGCTAGTACTTTTTTGATCGAAAAACCTTCGCCTGATTTGCTTTTAGAAGCCATCGAAAAACACAAAATAACCATTTGTTTTACAGCTCCGACTGCTTGGAGAATTCTTACCGAAAAAGCCAAAGAGTATGATATTTCAAGTTTGAGGAGATGTATTTCGGCAGGCGAAACGCTTCCGCTAAAAATTTGGGAAGACTGGTACAAAACAACTGGACTGAAAATCATTGACGGAATCGGAGCGACCGAAATGTTGCATATTTTTATTTCTTCGAACCAGGAGAATATGCGCCCAGGAGCAACGGGAATTGCCATAACGGGCTACGAAGCCAAAATTATTGACGAAAACGGAAACGAATTACCAGCTAACCAGCACGGAAGATTGGCTGTTCGTGGAATTACAGGTTGCAAATACCTCAACCGAACCGAAAAACAAGAAGAATACGTTCAAGACGGTTGGAATCTGACAGGTGATATTTTCCGAAAAGACGAAGACGGTTATTTCTGGTTTGTAGCTCGTGGCGATGATATGATTATTTCGTCTGGCTATAATATTGCTGCTATTGAAGTAGAAAGCGTACTTTTAACCCACGAAGAAATTCTGGAATGTGCCGTTGTGGGTCTTCCGGATGAAGAACGAGGAATGCTAGTTTGTGCCAATATCGTACTGAAAAACCAAGAAAATGCTTGTGACGAACTGGCAAAATCAATTCAAAATTGGTTTAAAGAAAATGCGGCACCTTATAAATATCCGAGAGTTATTAACTTTTTGGATAAATTACCAAAAACCGAAACAGGGAAGATTCAGCGGTTTAAGTTGAAATAGTTAGATTTGAGTATTGAGATATTAGATTTTAGACGATGAGTTATTTTATAAAACAAGAAAAAATACGTTTCCAACATATTGATTATGCTGGGATTGTGTTTTACCCGAGATTTTTAGAGATGTTGAACTGTTTGGTCGAAGACTGGTTTGAAGAAGCTTTAGACCGACCTTTTTCGAAAATGCACGAAACCAACGGAATCCCAACCGTAGATTTAAAAGTACAGTTCAAAAAAGCAGCCCGTTTGGGTGAAACATTAACCAAAAAACTCTGGGTAAAAGAACTAAAATCTTCGTCTATGATTTGTGGTTTCCGATTTGAAGACGAAAGTGGAAATACTTGTTTAGAAGGTGAAGTTACTTTGGTCAACGTAAAAATATCCGAAGACAGAAACAACATTAAAGCCGAGGGATTTAACGAAGAAATGAAAGAAAAAATAAGTAAATTTATAGTTTAGCAATTAACAACTCTGACAGAGTTTTGACCTCTGTCGGAGTTAAAAAAAATCAAAAAAATGATAGCTTTTAAAAAATTTAAAGCCGCTACAGTTCAAACTTCTCCCGTTTTTCTAAATGTTGAAAAAACGATGGACAAGGCTATTTCCTTTATTAGCGAAGCGGCTCAAAACGGAGCAAAACTCATTGCTTTTCCAGAAGTATTCATCGCAGGTTATCCGTATTGGAACTGGATTATGACTCCTGTGCAGGGCAGTAAGTGGTATGAGGAATTGTATAAAAATTCAGTCGCCACAGATGATGCAGTGATGCAAAAACTCTATAAAGCTGCCAGAGATTTTGATATGCACATCGTTATCGGAATCAACGAAAGAGGTAAGAGCTACGGAGAGATTTACAACACGAATCTCATTATTGATAACACAGGAAATCTTATCGGAAAACACCGAAAGCTAGTTCCAACATGGGCAGAAAAACTAACATGGACATCGGGCGATGGTTCTTCTTTAAAGGTTTATGATACCGAAGTCGGTCCTATCGGAACCTTGGCTTGTGGAGAAAATACCAATACTTTGGCAAGATTCACATTACTTTCTCAAGGCGAATTGATTCATATTGCCAACTATATTTCACTTCCGGTTGCTCCACCTGATTACGATATGGCAGAAGCGATTAAAATCAGAGCAGCAGCTCATTCGTTCGAAGGAAAATTATTTACGATTGTTTCCTGTTCTACCATTTCTCAAGAAATTATGGATAGATTGAAACCTGAAGTTCCAAATGTAGAAGAATTATTATCGAGAAAAAGCAGTGCCTTTTCAGGTTTTATCGGACCAAACGGAGCCGTTATCGGAGAACCACTGATTGATGACGAGGGTATCATTTATGCTGAGATTGATTTAGCAAAATGCATCCAACCCAAACAAATGCACGATATTCTGGGGCATTACAACCGATTTGATATTTTTGATTTAAGGGTGAATGTAGCTCCGACTAAGAAAATAACTTTTGTAGAAAATAATAAATAAATCCAACTCCGACAGAGTTTAGAACTCTGTCGGAATTAAGAATTATTAAATACCAACCAAAACTATGGACGCAAAATATTCAGATGACATTTACGGAAGAGCAAGAGTTCAGGATACTCCCGAGCTCGAAGCTTATTACAAAGAATTAGAAGGTTTAGGAGCGGGAGCTCTTTGGACAGTTGCCAACGATATTGAACCTTGGGAGCCTCGTAGTACTTCAGTTCCGATGTTGTGGAAATATGAAGATTTAAGACATTTAGTTTTAAAATCATCAGAATTGGTAACTCCTGAGCAAGCAGGACGTAGAGTGGTTTATTTGGTAAACGACAAACGTCGTGATGTAAGTGCTGCTGTGGGTTGGCTTTATACTGGAATTCAGGTAACTCGCCCTGGAGAATTTACTTCAGCTCACCGTCATAAAGCTTCTGCCTTGCGTTTTATTATGGAAGGCGAAGGTGGTTATACTGTTGTGGACGGAAACAAAATTATGCTTGAAGTGAACGATTTTGTAATTACTCCAAATTCTACTTGGCACGAACACGGAGTTGAAGCGGGAGGAAAAACTTGTATTTGGCAAGACGGTTTGGATATTCCGCTTGTAAATGCTTTGGAAGCTAATGATTATGCGGTTTTGGATGGTACTCAAGAGTTAATTACTCCAATAAATCACTCTCCGATGACTTATGGAGGAACAGGACTTATTCCGCCTGATAAAGAATGGAACAAACCATATTCGCCTCTCTTTAAATATTCTTGGAAAACTGTTTATCCTGCTCTTTTGGAAGCTGAAAAAGTGAATACTCCAAACCCTTTTGACGGAATCATCATGCAATACAGCAATCCGCTTAGGGGTGGTCACGTAATGCAAACTATGGGAGCTTCGATTCAGTTGTTGCCAAAAGGATTCAAAGGAAAAGCGCACAAGCATACAGGCTCTTTTGTATATCAATGTGCTAAAGGTAAAGGCTATTCCATCATCAACGGAAAACGATTCGACTGGAAAGAGCGAGACATCTTTTGTGTGCCTTCTTGGGCTTGGCACGAACACCACAACCTGTCAGATACCGAAGATGCTTGCCTATTCTCTTTCAACGATCTACCTGTAATGGAAAAATTAGGTTTGTATCAAGATAGAGTATATATGGAGAATGATGGGCATCAGAAAATTGAATAACCCTTAAAAAATGGCAAAAAGCAAGAAAATCGCAGTTCAAGGTATTGAGATTGTTTTGTATCAAGATAATCAAGAAGATTATATCTCTTTAACAGATATTGCAAGATATAAAAATCCTGCTGAACCTAAAGACGTGGTTAAAAATTGGATGCGTTCCCGTGCCACTATTGAATTTCTTGGCTTGTGGGAGCAGTTGAATAACCCTAATTTTAAAGGGGTCGAATTCGACCCCTTATTATATCAAGCAGGAAGTAATTCGTTTACACTTTCTCCAACCAAATGGATTGAAACAGTCAATGCTAAAGGTATTATATCAAAATTAGGTAAAAACGGTGGCACTTTTGCACACAAAGACATTGCTTTTGAATTTGCTTCGTGGGTTTCAGCAAGTTTTAAACTATATTTAATCAAAGAATTCCAACGTCTAAAAGAAGACGAAAATAACCGTTTAAATTTAGAGTGGAACTTACAGCGAACCATTTCAAAAGTCAATTACCACATTCATACCGATGCTATTAAGGAAAACCTTATCCCGAAAGAAATTAGTAAACAACAAATCTCCTTTGTATATGCCAATGAAGCCGATTTGCTAAATGTAGCTTTGTTCGGAATTACAGCTAAAGATTGGAGAGAAAACAACCCCAACGAAAATGGAAATATTAGAGATTTCGCTACTTTAGAACAACTGGTAGTGTTGAGTAATTTAGAAAGCATCAATGCCTTATTGATTCAACAAGGATTATCCCAAAGCAATAGATTGATTCAACTTAACAAAGTTGCCATTACTCAAATGAAATCTCTAATAGAAAGCAAAACAATCAAAAAATTAAAATAACATAACAAATGAAACTCTTAACCTATTTAACTTCAGAGAACGAGCAGCGTGCTGCCTTTATACATAACAACAAAGCCGTAGATTTAGAAGATTTCGGAGAAGTGGTAAACTTTCCGTTGCCTTCTACGATATTGGAACTCATTGATATGGGCTTTGAGGTAATTGCCGAAATCAATTCGCTTTTAGAAGATATTTCCGAAGCTGAATTAGCAGAAATAAGCTACAATCTGAGCGAAATTCAAATCTTAGCTCCTATTCCGAAGCCTCGAAAAAATATTATCGGAATCGGATTGAACTATACCGAGCACGTAGCTGAAAGTGCCAGAACATTAGATACTACGGGAAAATTACCTCAAAAACCAATAATTTTCTCGAAACCACCTACTACGGTTACAGGACCTAACACTAATATTTTGCTCAATCCAAACTTAACCCAACAATTGGATTGGGAAGTAGAATTAGCTGTAGTGATTGGCAAAAAAGGAAAATATGTAGCTAAAGAAAATGCATTGGATTATGTATTTGGATATACCATTATCAATGATATTTCGGCTCGTGATTGTCGTCGTGAAGGGCAGTGGATTGTATCAAAAGGGCAAGACACCTTTGCTCCGATGGGACCTTATTTGGTAACCAAAGACGAAATCGAAAATCCGCATAATCTGAATTTATCCCTCAAGCTCAACGGAGTAGAAAAACAAAACTCCAACACTCAATTTATGCTTTTCAACATCAACGATTTGATTGAGGATTTGAGCACTATTTTCACCATTGAACCAGGAGATATTATCGCTACAGGAACACCTGCAGGAGTTGGAGCAGGTCGAAATCCACAAGAATGGATGAAAGACGGAGATGTAGTAGAATGCTATGTGGAGAAAATTGGACAGTTAAAAAATACAGTGAAAGAAATTCGTTTTTAAAAGAAAGAGCAAAGAGTAAAGAAAAAAGAATTTCAATTCCTAATTATAGAAGTTAAAACGATGAAAAAATATAGAATTGGTCAGATTGTTCCGTCATCAAATGTTACGATGGAAACCGAGATTCCCGCAATTTTTAGAGCTAGAGAAACCATTTTACCCGAACGTTTTACGTTTCATTCTAGTAGAATGCGTATGAAAAAAGTAACCAAAGAAGAACTCGAAGCCATGGATGCGATGAGTCTAAAATGTGCTTTGGAACTTTCGGATGCTCACGTAGATGTAATGGGTTATGCCTGTTTGGTGGCTATTATGAGTATGGGGCGTGGTTATCACTGTGTTTCAGAAGTTAATCTGCATCAAGAAACTATTGCCAACGGATTCCCTACCCCTATTGTGACTTCTGCAGGAGCTCTGATAAACGGATTGAAAGTATTGGAAGCAAAAACAATTTCGATTATCACTCCTTATATGCGTCCGCTTACAGATATGGTAGTTGATTATATCGAACATCAAGGCTTTAAGGTAAAAGAAAGTATCGCTTTAGAGATTCCGGACAACCTCGAAGTAGCCGCTCAAAACCCGTTGAACCTTTTGGATATTTACAAACAATTGGATTTAACAGGAGTTGATGTACTAGTCGCTTCGGCTTGTGTGCAAATGCCATCATTGGAAGCGATTGATAAAATTGAACAAGAAATCGGAATTCCGGTAACCTCAGCTGCGGTTTGTACGACTTACGAAATGATGAAAAAAATCGGACTCAAAGCACAATCAACCATTGGAGGAAGCTTGTTAAATGGAAAATATTAAACGGAATTATTACTGTTGGTATTGGTAGCTTTTTAAAAATAGTATATATTTGCACCTCTAAAAATTTGAGTTTCTATTCAAGTTTTAAAGGCCACGTGGAGAAATTGGTAGACTCGCCATCTTGAGGGGGTGGTGCTGCAAGGCGTATGGGTTCGAATCCCATCGTGGTCACAACAAAAAATCCGCAACGCTCCATTTTACTGGTGATTGCGGATTATTTTTATATAAAATCCCCCTTATTTTCCCCTAAACTATTGTTTGAAAATTAATTAAAGATGTAAAATTAAACAATTTCTAATTGTTCAAAAACAGTCTCTTTAATTCCAATCTGTTTTATATACCTCGCCCAACAACCTTTTTGCTTCTCCTCTTCGGCAATTTATCAAATATTTTATGGGGGAGGATTTCCGTAAATAAATGTTGAAAAATAATTCTATTTTTGTGATAGACAATGATTAAGTGTTTATAATTATTTGTAAACGTTTGATTATTGCGTATATTTACAAGTTAGCGGTAATTTTACCAAACAGAATGTTGAACATAAAAAAATATAATCCGATGAAGCTATAAGTAACTGTCCAAAATAAAAAAAGTGAAACTTTTTCATTGCTTACAAAAAGTAGTGAGAACTTCTATTATTAACTTTTAAAAATTAGAAAAAATGACACAGTTACAAATGATTAACAAAACAAAATCTATAGCTCAACAAGACGAAAATGTTTCCGCTGTTTTTATGTATGGTTCATTTACCAAAAACGAAGGAGACAAATATTCTGACATCGAATTTTACATCTTTGTAAAAAATAAAGAAAATTTCTCAGCAGAAAAATGGGTAAATCAAATTCATCCTGTGGCTTTATATTTTATAAATGAATATGGAACCGAAGTTGCTATTTTTGAGAATTTGGTCAGAGGAGAATTTCATTTTTTAAAAACAGAGGAAATTGAAATTATCAAATCTTGGGACGGAATAGTTACATTTAGCGATTTTGACCAAATGAACCTAATCGACAAAGACGGACATTTAACGAAAACGCTTAATCAAATCAAAACGAAATCGCCCGAAAGAATAACAAATGAAAACATCTTGTGGTTAAGTCAATCATTACTGAATGTTGTACTGACAACAAGTAACTTAATTAAGAGAGAGGAATTTGCTCACGCTCATCATAGTTTATCAAACGTTCAGAAATATTTGCTCTGGCTTATTAGAGCAAGAATAAACAAAACCCAACATTGGGAAAGTCCGACTAAAAGTCTTGAAAAGGATATTGATATGACTTGGTATTCTGCGTATAAAACAATAACATCGGATTTAAATCCTAAAAACATAATTTTAGCTTTTGAAAACTCATTAAATTTATCGGAGAAACTATTTGACGAACTAAATATTGAAACAAAACTGAACGAAATCCTACACGAAATAAGAAAAAACTACCGCTAACAAGGTATTGCCAAAAGCGGGGCTAAAGAGCTAAATTCAAGGTTCTGCCCTACTATTCCGCCAAAAACGAATTTTATTCGTTTTTTTTCTTAAATTTATCTCATAAAAATTCGTTTTGGCTCGCCTCGGTGCAAAATCGAAACTTATCGCTTCGATTTCCCCGCCTTCGGCAATACCCAAAACGTTATAGGCAATTCTAAAACAACGCACCGTCCCTAAAAAGGTTGACCCAAAATCCAAACTAGCTCAAAAAAAGCATCAAAATATCTAATTAAAACCCGTATATTCTAACAAAAAATAATTAAATTTGAAAAATTTTTTGTATAGATGAGCACTTTTAAATACATAGATTTATTCTCTGGTTGTGGAGGGTTGTCGTTGGGATTACACAATTCCAATTGGAGAGGTGTTTTTGCTATTGAAAAAAATGATGATGCGTTTAAAACTCTAGAATATAATCTTATAAAAAAGAAAAAGCATTTTGATTGGCCAGAATGGCTACCTCAAAATGCTCATGACATTAATGAAGTCTTAAACAACTATGAATCAGAACTAAAAAAACTTCGAGGTCAAATAAATTTAGTTGCAGGAGGCCCTCCTTGTCAAGGTTTTTCGATGGCAGGTAGAAGAAATGAATCTGATGAAAGAAATGATTTGATTAATTCTTATATAAAATTTGTTGAACTTGTGCAACCTGATTTGATTTTTTTTGAAAATGTAAAAGGTTTTACGATGGAATTCAAAAAAAATAAAGAAAAAGGTATCGCTTATTCTGAATTAGTTCTGAAAAATCTTAGAAGTCTTGGTTACATTGTACAAGGTAAGTTAGTGAATTTTTCTGAGTTTGGAGTTCCCCAAAAAAGAACAAGATTTATATTGGTAGGAATGAAGGAGAATCTTCCTAAAGCATCGCAAGAAGCAGTAAATGATTTTTTTGAAGAATTAGAAAATAATAAATTTGAATTTTTAAAAAATAAAAATTTGAATTTTGTAAATACTGTAGAAGAAGCAATATCAGATTTACTACAATCTAATGGATTAGTTGATTCGATTGACTCTCCTAGTTTTAAATCATCAAAATATGGTTTAAGCAAATCAAAATATCAAAAATATTCTCGTAAAAATATTAAATCCGATATTCCCGATAGCCATAGATTCGCAAAACATCAAGATTCTACGGTTGCAAAATTTAAGAATATTCTAGAATTAACTGAAAATAGAAGAAATTTAGATATTTCTAACGAAATAAGAGAAAGATATAACATTAAAAAACATACCATTATACCCTTGTGTGGAAACAATTGTAGTCCAACAATTACAACACTTCCTGATGACTATATTCATTACAAAGAACCACGAATATTGACAGTTAGAGAATATGCAAGATTACAGTCCTTCCCCGATTGGTATCAATTTCAAGGAAAATATACAACGGGTGGAAAACTTAGAACTAAAGAAGTTCCTAGATATTCTCAAATAGGAAATGCTATTCCTCCATTGTTTGCAGAACAAGCTGGAATTGTTTTAAAAAATCTCTTATTGTAATGCAGAACGAATTAAATTTTAAAATAAGTTCAGCATTAAAAAATATTATTGGTCGTGATTTAATCAATGATGACTTTATTGCTGTTTTTGAACTTGTCAAAAATGCTTACGATGCTCATGCAAGTGAAGTCGATATTATTTTTGAAAGAGATGATAACTCTTTCAAAAAAATAATTATTTCCGATAATGGGAAAGGAATGAATTATTCTGACCTGATTAACAAGTGGTTATTTGTAGCTTATTCTGCAAAAAAAGAAGGTACCGAAGAAGATAATTATGAGTATAGGGATAAAATAAAAGTAAAAAGGGCTTATGCAGGTGCTAAGGGAATCGGTCGATTTTCATGTGATAGATTAGGTTCTAACTTGTATCTAGAATCAATCAAAGATGAAGAAAACGCAAAAGTTGAAGCACTCATTACTGATTGGGAAAAATTTGATAATGACTTAAATGATGAGTTTATTAATATAAGTGTATTACACGAAACATTAAATAATAGCTCGTACAAAAAAGATAAAGGAACAGTATTAGAAATAACTAATTTAAGAAGTGATTGGAATAGAGATAAACTACTCAAGTTAAAAAGTGCTTTAGCAAAGCTTATAAACCCAAATACTCAAAATGAAGAAGACAGATTTAGAATCAATTTGAATGTAGAATCTGAAAAAGCAAAAGATAAAGAGTTAAGAGAAGCTGGGTTAAAAAAGAAAAAATCAGAAGAAGCTATATACAATGAAATTGTAAATGGTGAAGTTAAGAATTTGATATTTGAAACATTAGATTTCAAAACAACTAAAATTGTTTCTCGAATTTCATCAAGCACTATTTCTACAGAATTATTTGAAGGAGGAAAATTGGTTTACAAAATTGTAGAACACAACACGAATTTACATTTAATTGATGTTGATTTTACTATTTACTATTTGAATCAATCTGCAAAAGCTACCTTTTCAAGAAGAATGGGTTTACAGCCAGTTGAATATGGGCATATCTTCGTTTATAAAAATGGTTTAAGAATTTATCCATATGGTGAAAGAGGTGAAGACCCTTTAAAAATGGATAATAGAAAAGCTCAAGGTACAGCTAGATATATTGGCACAAGAGAATCTATCGGTTATATTGAAATAAATGGAGAAAACTCAAATTTAGTTGAAACCTCAAGTCGTGGAGATGGTTTAATAAAAACTCATGCTTATAATGAATTATATGAATGGTTTTATACGACATTACGTAGATTAGAAAGATATGTTGTAGAAGTTTCCGATTGGGGAAAAGATTTGTCAGAAGATGATTATATCAATTTAGATGAATCTCAAAAAGTATTGGCACTTCAAAATATTGTACAAAAATTAGCACGTTCCCAAAATTTAATTTCTATAGAATATGCAGACGACTTGTTTGAAATCTTAGAAGAAAAGGAAGAAAATTCTACTAAAAAAATTCTCGAAGAAATTAAAGAAAAAGTCAACAACAAAGATTTCAACAAAGATGAAATCATTTCTTCTGTCAAAAAAATAGAAAAGAAAATATCTGACTTACAAATAACCAAAGAAGAAGCTGAAGAAGAAACAATTAAAACTCTTATTGAGAATGAACGACTAAATTCACAAATAGAGGCTGAAAAAAAGAAGAATCTTTGGACTAACTCAATTATTGGAACTGACAAAGAAAAAATCATTGCTTTACAGCATCAGATTTTTCATTCTTCTGGACGAATAAACCGAAATATTGGACTATTACTTAAACAATTAAAGGATATAGAAGGTTTTGAGAAGTACAACAAATTCATTTCTGTAATCTCCTTGGAATCTGCGAAAATAAATTCTATTGCCAATTATATTACTAAAGCAAATTTCAACTTAAAAGCTACTGAAATTAATGAAGATTTAGTTGAGTTCATTATAGGTTACATTAATGAAATATACCTTAGTGATGATAAAGTGATTGATTTATCCATGGATATCTATACCAAAAATCAAGAAGATATTCATTATAAAACTAGATTTATACCTTTAGAAATAACAACCTTATTTGATAATTTTATAAACAATTCGGAAAAATCAAAAGCAACTAAATTTGAAATTTCCTTTAAAATATCTGATGAAAATATAATAATTTCTTTATTTGATAATGGGAAAAATTATATACCAGAAAAAGATTATGATAAGATCTTTAAATTAGGATATTCTACTACGGATGGCTCAGGAATTGGTTTATTTCAAGCAAATGAAATTGTTAAAAAACTAAAGGGTAACATTACTGTTCAATCAATAAAAAATGAAGGTACTACTTTCCAAATAACATTGCCTTATGAAAATAGAATATAGCATTTTGTGGCTTGATGATAAAAAGTCTGATATAATTGAGGATAATTATGCGGAAGAACTTCAAAACTTTATTACAAATGAAGGTTTTGAACCTAATATTAATTTAGTAAGCAACGAGGAAGAGTTTTTCAAACATTTAAATGATTCTTATGATTTAATCTTAACAGATTATCACTTGAATGAAACTGATGGAAATTCTAGAGATGGAGATAAAATCATCGAACAAGTTAGAGAACAGAATGTTAATACGGAAATAATGTTTTATTCAGCTCAGGGCGATGTAGCAGATACTATTAAGAAAGACAGAATAACATTTGTTGATACTAGAAAAATTTCAGGCACTGTACACTATGAAAAAATTATCGAGAAAGCTAAAGATTTGATTTCTTTAACAATCAAAAAGTTCCAACAAATTGTTCCGATGCGAGGTTTACTTATTCAGGAAGCAAGTAATCTTGAAAATGAAATGTTAGAAATTATCATAAAGTATCTTGACAAGAAAAATTCTGATAGTGTTAAGAATGCTATTTTTGATAGTTTAATTTCTTTTTATGGAGAAAAAGCTAGTAAATCAAATGAGTACAAAGAAAAAAATAGAATAGATAAAATCCTTAAAGACCCGTTACTTATATCTTCTTCTCAGAGAGCCGTTGCAATAAGTCAAATTTTAGATGATGAAAGTAAAGCAAATTTTATTAATGATTTTAAAAATGAAATTATTAAAATGAGAAATGAGTTTGCTCACGCTAAATATGTAAAAGATAACGAAAAAGGTGTTGAGTATTTTCAAACAAAAGCTGGTGATATAACTTTTGACGCAGAACTTTGTAAAACAATTAGAGTTAATCTAATCAAACATAAAAAGAATATCTCAGACTTAGACCAAAGTATTGACAACTTACAATAAAAAGAACTGCCTATAACATGGGTTTTGCAAAAGAGCGGGTTAAGTGCAAAATTCAACTTTTGTGTTTTCTATCCGCAAATACCATTTTTTATTTGCTGAAAAATGTAAATTAACAAATAAAAAAATGGTTTTGCTTACGGTAGTGCTAAATTGAGCTTTTGTGCTTCCTTTTCCGCTCCTTCGCAAAGCCCCGAACCGTTAGCCGTCAGTTTAAAAAACGAGTTACAAATCGAAATATGAATTATAATTGGGACAATATTAATTGGATTTTCAAACCTGATGGTTCATTAAGAGATATTTACATCCAAGAAACATCGTTAAGTGATTGGGATAAACTAATTGATATATTAAACTCTGAATATGATTTAAAATATTTTTCTGAAAATAAAATTGATAAAAAAGAAGTTTTTAAATATTTACAAGACAAAACTGGAGAAATAGAATGTAAAACTGTTTCAATAAGCATTAAAAATGTAAAAATAAATTGTCACTTTTTTTTAATTGAACAAATTGAGTTTGACGTTGAACCGAGTGAAATCAAGTCTAAATCGGAATTTGATAGTCTTTTATCATTTATGGCAACATTAAGTACAAAGCTGAAAAAACAAATAACTTTAACAGGAGAAAATGAAGTAACTTTTCCACTTATTAAAATCAATGCAGACGAAAATATTTTTAAAATAATATCCAAAAAAGAAATTGACGACTACTATCAAAAAAATAATTCTAAAATTAAAAGTTCAATCAGTTCTATGAAATTTAGTTTTTTAATGAGATTTTTTTCAAAATTAGTTGAGAAAAAACTATTGAAAAGTGCAACTGAACCAATAAAAGCAACGAAATTGAATGAAAATATATGGTAAAAAACCGAACGGCTAACAAAGGCTTGGCGAAATGCGGGGTTAAGTGCTAAGTTGAACGTTTGTGCTTATTCAATCGCCAAAAGCCAATTTTATTGGCTTTTTGTTTAAATTAGCAAATAGAAATTGGCTTTTGCTTATGTTGGTGCAAAATTGAAAGTTCTGTCTTTCTAATCCGCTCCTTCGCCAAGCTTCGAAACGTTGTACGACATTTTACAAATAATTCTAATGAAAACAAGAGTTTTATTTTTCTTCATAATCTGTTTAATATCACAATTAAACGCTCAATCAAATTTTACAAAGAATTTTGATTTTAATAGTACCACATGCAAATTTCCCGTTAGTGAAAAAGCAAAACAAATATTCCCATTAGGTATTGAATGTATTCAAAGAGATATTTATCTAGGTTCCGTTGTTGAAATAATGACAGAGATGATTAAAATAGATTCTACGTTTTGTGATGCATATTATTGGGCAGGATATGCATATAGAAAAAGTAACATGAATAAGGAAGCTGTTGTAATGTACTATATGGCAGATAGTTTATCGCAAAATAAATCATTAGAGTATAAACAGAATTTAGCTACGACAAGTATGATTGTTGGTGCTGATGAGTTAGCTCGAAGAAAATTTGAAGAAATAAAACAATACTTTCCCAATAGTCCGGAGGGATATTATGGTATTGCATTAACATCAACAATAATTGGCGACGTTGAATATGGATTAGAAAATGTGAATATAGCAGAAAAAAAATATGGTCAGCCAAACGCAGATACACAATTATTAAAAGCCATACTCTTAACGTTAAATGAAAAACACGAAGAATCGTTACTTTACTATGAAAAAATAAAAAATAAGTTTAATAAATTAGACCATTTTAATGGAAATTACGCATTAAGTTTATTCGAAATCGGTACTAAAAACAACGATGAAAAAATGCTAAAACTTGCCCGAAAACATTACAATAAAGTGAAGAATAAAGATGAACTTACTGAATATATGCGAAGTAAGTTTGAAAAATAAAAAAACGTCGTACAACATCGGCTTGGCAAAATGGCGGTTTAAGGGAGAAATTGAAAGTTTCTCCTTTTTTTGTCGCAACAGCCTTTTATATTTTTTTATAATTTAGCAAATAGAAATGGTTTGGGTTGAAAGTAAGTGCAAGATTGAAAATTTAGGTTTTGTTTTCTATCACTGGGCGAGCTTCTCACCTTATCTTCTAACCTATCCCTCTATAATATGTCTTTACTAGAGCCTCTTTATCAATCCAATATTTTTTCGGAACGATTCATTTTTAAAAGGAACGAATACGTTAAGCTCCCCCATACTGTTGATTCAAAAATTTATTATATAAAATCGGGCAGTGTTAAAATCTCAATTTATAATAATGATGAAGAGCAGATAATTCGTTTTGGTTATAACGGAGATTTAATTGTTGCTTTAGATTCGTTTATTACGGAGCAAAACTCCGAGTTTTTTATTCAAGTCATTAAAAAAAGTGAAATATGGATTGGTAAAAAACAGGATTTTATAAATTGGATTTATTCAAGTGCCGAAAACATCGATTTATATATCAAAATTTTAGAAGATTTGGTTCTTCAACAAATCGAAAGGGAAAAAGATCTGTTAGTAGAATCTCCAAAAATAAGATTTGAAAGAGTTTTTGAACGCAACCCTAAACTTTTTCAAATAATCCCCAATAAGCATATTGCCAACTATTTGAGAATGTCTCCCGAAACACTTTCAAGATTAAAAAAACGTTGATTTCAATCAATAATTTTGTCAATAATTTTTAGAAATTTTGCAAATAAAAAATGAAAATAGAATCTTTAAAACTAATTGACGAATTAGAAAAGCAAACTTTAGAAAACATCGTTTTTGGAGAATTTTTAAAGTCTTTATCGGATAAAATTTTAAATAAACGAATCCAAGAAAATTCTTGGAGTACTTTAGAATGTATAGTTCATTTGAATCTATATGGTGACTATTATTTAAAAGAGATTTCAGAGAAAATCAATACAAGTACAATTCACAGTTCAACCTATTTCAATAGTGGAATTTTAGGTAATTACTTTGCTCAAAGTATGCTTCCCAAAGAAAAAATGAACCGAATTAAAACTTTTAAATCCATGGATCCCATTTATTCTGAATTGGATAGAAATGTCATTGATATCTTTATAAAACAACAGTATAGTTTGTTGGAATTATTAGAACTTTCAAAGAGTAAAAACCTTACAAAAATTAAAATTTCAATTTCGATCAGTAAGTGGATAAAAATTCGATTAGGTGATACCTTCCGCTTTGTAATTAATCATAATATAAGGCATATTCATCAGATAAAAAACATACTAAATTCTTAAAATAAGACTACCCCAAATCGGTTCAATTAAACGAAAGCAGCCTAGCTAAATCATATAGTAAGGGAGGAATATAGCATTTACCCCTAGTGTAGCTTCGCAGTTTTGCTTTTGTGTTGTAACAACCTTTTATAATTTATAAATGAGTTCTCTATTAAAAAAAGTACTCCTCATTAGCTTTGATTTCTTTCTTTTTTTATAATTTAGTAAATAAAAAAACTGTTGTTTAGGTTAGTCCAAAATTGAAAGTATAAATTTTCTCTCTCCTATTGCTGAACAATTTTTACGAACTCAGCTATAGGTTTAAGAAAAAAACTAGGGAAAAGGATTTGAATTGAAAAAATCCACTTAGGAAAAACCAAGCCTCACCCCTAACAAAAAATTATCCAAAACATATCTCACTTTATTACAATCTTGCCTGTCAATAACTAATAATAATAATAATAATAGCATATGAAATTTATTTACTACCCTGTACTTTTTATACTTGTAACCTTAGCTAGTTGCTCTAATTCTTCTCATCCGAATGACCCAATTCCGGAGTACGAAACACTTACCATTCAATCCAAACAAATTGGAGAAGAAAGAGTTATTAATGTATGGACACCCACAGACTATAAAATAACCCAGGACTCATTGCCCGTAATATATATGGCAGACGGAGGAATAAAAGAAGACTTTCCTCATGTTGCAAATACTCTAGAAAAGCTAATAAAAGAGAACAAAATAAGTCCTGTAATTCTTGTAGGAATAGAGAACACACAACGAAGAAGAGATTTAACCGGATTTACCGAGGTGGCCACAGACAAAGAAATTGCGCCTATTGTCGGAGGTTCAGACAATTTTAGAGCTTTTATAAAATATGAGCTTTTTCCGGAAATTGATAAACGCTATAGAACTACCAATGAAAAGAGTATAATTGGAGAATCCGCAGCAGGACTTTTTGTAATGGAAACATTTTTGTTGACACCTGAAATGTTTGATAATTATATTGCTTTTGATCCTTCGTTATGGTGGAATAATCATTATTTAGTACGAACAGCCCAAGAAAATTTACAAAAATATCCATCTTTAGATAAACGAATTTGGTTTGCCTGTTCAGATACAGAAGATATCTCTGTTTTTACAAAGGAACTAGCCGAAATTTTGAAAAGAGAAAAACCTTCAGGTTTAAAATGGAAATTTTCGGACGAACCGAGCGAAAAGCACTCGACAATTTTTAGAGCTACTAAAGAAAAAGCAATTATATGGACGCTAAATAAAACCGAATAAAAAGCAGAAGGAACAACATTATCTTAATAAAAGATACTGAAGGGAACTACATAGGAGTTTTCAATCATTAGAATAAAAATAACAATAGCTCCCTCTTTAACACAAACTTATTAGTGATTATTGGAAAAGAATATCAACCCCTAAAAGGAAAAACTTAATCCTAAAAATGAAAGAAGACAACCAAATAGAAATTGGAAAAAAGAAATTAGAAGCGACTCCTTTTATTCAGACTTATTTTCACGGAACAAAAGCAGATTTAAAAATAGGCGACTTAATTGAAGTAGGTTTTAACTCCAACTATGGACAACGAAAAAACGCAAAGTACATTTTTTTATCGGCAACATTAGATGCTGCAATTTGGGGTGCAGAACTTGCCTTTGGAGAAGGACGGGAAAGAATTTATTTGGTTGAACCCACTGGGCGAATTGAAGATGATCCAGATTTGACAAACCAAAAATTTCCAGGTAATCCAACAAAATCATATCGATCAACCGAACCATTTAGAGTGGTTGGAGAAGTTATGATGTGGCAAGGACATCCGGCTGATCAAGTTAAAACAATAAAGGAACACCTTGAGAAACTAAAAAAACAAGGTATAAATTCGTTGAATGATTAATTTACTAGTATTATAAATAACCTATGCAAAAATTATCCTGTTTTATGGCCAGAACCTTTGACGGATATATAAAATTTATAGCATAAACTGCCGAAAAACATTTCCTTAAATCTTTATCTCTCCCCTCTTTTTAAATTGGTCATTTTAAACCAATATTTTATAATAGGCTTAAAAAAGCCAATCGTACCTTAGTCTTTTTCAGCAAAACTATAACCTTAAAATTGGTCTAAAAGAGGCAATTTATCAAAAATGGTCTTTTTAGACCAATTTTTATTATATTTGTATAAATATTATTCTAGTTATGATAGCGGTAATTACAGGCGACATTATAAATTCAAGAACGGTAAGCTCCGATAGTTGGCTTCCGAAGCTTAAAGACTATTTTAGAAGTAGTATTGCGGATTCGGACAAATGGGAAATATACCGAGGTGATAGCTTTCAGCTTGAAGTGGGCGTAGAAGAGGCTTTAGAAATAGCTTTGTGTATAAAAGCATTGATAAAATCGAATAATAAAATCGATGTAAGAATGTCTATCGGTATAGGAGAAAAAGATTTTAAGGGCAAAAAAATTACAGAATCTTACGGAACTGCCTATATAAATTCGGGTGAGAGTTTTGAGAGAATTAAAAACAATACTCTCATCTTAAAAAGTCCGTTTAGCGAATTTGATGATTATTTCAACCCTATAATTAAGTTATTGAGTTTTATTAGCAATAACTGGAAGCCTGTAACTTCTGAGACCATATTTTATGCTTTAACGCACCAAAATTTATTGCAAAAAGAGATTGCAGAAAAATTATCTAAAGATACAACCACTGTAAACAAAGCCTTAAAAAGAGGTGGCTATGATGAGATTATAGAAATCGTAATTTTATACTCTAAAAAAATACAGCAATGTTTGAACTGATAACAAAAATCACACTAGCTCACCTTTTAGGAGACTTCGTCTTTCAGAGTAATAAAATGGTGCGAGGGATTGAAAGCAAAAAATTGCGTTCTAAGTATTTGTATATCCATTTTATCATTCACTTATCGCTGATTTTAGCATTTACACAATTCCACAAGCAGTTTATCTTACCCGCTCTACTCTTGTCCATTGCCCATTTACTGATAGACATCCTCACAAAGATTATCCTGAAAAACAGCGTAAAAGACATTTATAATTTACTGATAGACCAAATCCTCCATGCTATTAGTATAGCTTTATTCATCAAGTATTTTTACAGCTATAAAATAGATTTGGATTTGATTTTTAATTCCCACAACTATTTGTTGCTAATAGCCATAATAAGCGTAACCTATGTTTCTGCAATAATTATTAAAAAAATAATAGAGCGATTTAACTACACATTGCCTAAAGATGGAATAAAAGATGCGGGTAAATACATCGGAATGCTCGAACGATTATTTATATTCTTTTTTGTGGTAAGCTCGTTTTGGGAAGGAATAGGGTTTTTATTAGCCGCTAAATCCATTTTTAGATTTGGTGACCTAAAAGAAAACAAAGAAATTAAACTAACCGAATATATTTTGATAGGTACTCTAATTAGTTTTGGAATAGCCATATTAATAGGTCTACTCTATTTGAGGTTAAAAATCTTAATACACGCTTAATAGCTATTTTTTACAGCGAAATAAGACGCCAATAATAGAGACATAAATTGAGTTTAAATATAGGTTCCAGCTTTGTATATCGAGTATTTTTTTTGTTTATTTTACGTATCTTCGCATGTTGCAAAAAAACAAATCTACCTAAATTTTAGATTTATATAATGAGTAATCCGATCGGCATATTTGATTCTGGAGTTGGAGGAACTTCTATTTGGAAACAGATTCACGATTTGTTGCCTGACGAAGATACAATCTATTTGGCCGACAGCAAAAATGCTCCTTACGGATATAAATCTAAAGACGAAATCATTGCGCTTTCCGAAAAAAACACCGAGTATTTATTAAATCAAAATGCTAAGATTATTGTTGTTGCTTGTAATACAGCAACAACCAATGCCATCAAAGAGCTAAGAGCAAAATATAACGTTCCTATTGTAGGGATTGAACCCGCAATTAAACCTGCAGCGTTGAATTCTAAAACACATAAAGTGGGGGTTCTGGCCACCCAAGGAACAATAAATAGCGAACTATTTCACATTAATATGGCTAACTTTTCGGATGTGGAGTTCGTAGAACAAATCGGACATAATTTGGTTCAGCTCATAGAGTCTGGACAAATGAATTCAGGCGAGATGAATGAATTATTACATCAATACCTCGAACCTATGATTGACCAAAATATTGATTACTTGGTTTTGGGCTGTACGCATTACCCTTATCTTATTCCGCAAATCCAAAAAATTCTTCCTCCACATATTCAAATTATAGATTCGGGAAAAGCAGTAGCTAAACAAGTAAAGAATATTCTGGAACAAAACAATCTCCGCTCCCATTCTACCACAAAAGGAGAAGCAGTTTTTTATACAAATGCGGATAAAACCGTTTTACAAGAGTTAGTAGGAAAAGATTATCTGGTTGGCGAAAAATATTTTTAGTATTTTTAAGGAAAATTTTTCAGCCATAATTGACTATGAAACTATCCCACGAACAACAAACAGAGCTTTTAAAAGTTCTAAAGTCTCGTTTTGAGAAAAACATCAATCGACACCCTAATTTAGAATGGAGTAAAATTCAATCAAAATTAGAGTCAAATCCCAGTAAATTATCAGTTCTCTTTAAAATGGAAGAAACCGAAGGAGAACCAGACGTGATTGGCTATGAACCAAAAACCGGTGAGTATATTTTTTGTGATTGCTCTCCAGAAAGCCCTAAAGGGAGGCGAAGTTTGTGTTATGACAGAGCTGCATTAGATGCTCGCAAAGAACACAAACCCAAAAACAACGCTTTGGACGTGGCTAGAGAAATAGGAATCGAAATTCTTGACGAATCACAATATAAGGCTTTGCAAGAAGTTGGAAATTTCGATACCAAGTCTTCGAGTTGGATAAAAACACCTAATGCTATTCGAAAATTAGGTGGAGCTTTATTTTGTGATTCTCGCTACGGAGCCGTTTTTACTTATCATAACGGAGCGGAATCTTATTATGGGGCAAGAGGTTTTAGAGGACTCATAAAAGTTTAAAATTATGGTAGAAATCGAAAGAAAGTTTTTAGTAAAATCAGAGGCTTATAAAGAATTAGCCTCTAAAAAATATCGCATTGTACAGGGTTTTTTGAACTCCGACCCAGAAAGGGTGGTTCGCGTTCGCATCAAAGAAGACAAAGGCTTTTTGACCGTAAAAGGAAAAAGTGATGTTTCGGGTTTGACACGATTTGAATGGGAGACAGAAATTCCGTTAGCTGATGCCGAGAGTTTACTCAAAATATGTGAAGAAGGACTCATAGACAAAATCCGTTACGAAGTAATTGTCGATGGCAAAACCTTTGAGGTAGATGAGTTTTTTGGCAATCACAGAGGATTGACCATTGCAGAAATAGAACTTGAACACACCCTCGAAACTTTTAAACGACCTAATTGGTTAGGCGAGGAAGTAACGGGACAAACACAATATTATAATTCGAACTTAGCTAAAAAAATAAAGTAGCTATCTTTGAAAATAGCATTAAAGAAAACAGCCATTTTTAGTTTTCTAAAAATGGCTGTTTTTATTATGCAAAATCAGATGGTTTTAATTCTGTACTTTTTTAACCGACGAAACATTATCGGTTGAAATAACTTTTACAATCAATACCTGATTTCCGTTTACTCTATTAAGAGTATGTTGATTTGAGTTTATGTTTTGTTTAGCATAGATTTCTCTACCCAGCATATCATATACATACACTTCTTTCATATCAAACCCTAGTGACTCTAACTGTATCTGTCCATCTTTAAGATAAGCAATCCAATTTTGAGCCATTTCTGGAATGTTGGTATCCAAACCTCCTTGAGGAACATAAACTACTGATAATCTATCTTCGAAAGTACCTGCATCTGTTAGGAACTCATAAGCACTATCTTTTAAGTTATGTACTACATTAAGCGCGCTATCTTTGATGTAGATATCCTGATTATCGAACAGTCCGTCAAAAGCATGTAGCGTAATGGTAAACGTTCCTGCAGTAGCCACAGTATAACCCAATGGGGTTTCGTCTGTATTTTCAAACGGTAAAGCAAAAGATTGAATACTATAAGGCGTATCGTCTATTTTAGTATATAGATTAGTTGGATTCCCTGCATCAAGTTGAACAGCATCTAAAAAATCTGCTTGATCAGTTGCTAAATTGGAATATCCGATAAGCGTTTGTTTAAATTCTATATTCTCTCCTGTAAGATTTAACCAAAAACGATGTCTATCGAGTTCAATTCCGCTGTTTGGAGCTTCATTATCCATCACTTTAAAGAACTGGTTATTAAAATAAGCTGACGTTCCTGAAGAACGATATGAGTTTTTAAAGGTTACTGTTCCTCCTTCATCTCCTATCACAAAGAAAGCCTGTCCTGATCCAATATGGCTGTTTATCATCTCTGCAGGTAAGCTTCCTAAATAATTGTATACTACAAAGTCAGAAACATATTCAAAGCCTCCTGTTGGCTCTTCTTCCTCGTCAAGTGTAAAATTAGGGTCTCCATTTTTCCATAGATAAACAGCTCCCTGAATTTGTGATCCTACAGAAGAATAATCACTAAGGAATAGATTGATATCAATAGCACTTGGATATGGGTTACTCAATAAGTTATGATTTCCTGGTACTATATTTACTTGATAATCTCCAGTATTCGGAACTCCACTAAAGGTAGCTTGTACTGCCTTTTTAGGATTAGTGCTCAAGAAACTATTTGGTGCTTTAATAATATAGCCATAACCTGGATTCATATTACCTAGATATGGTATTTGCGAGAAATCCCAACTGTTGGTACTAGCATTCCATGCAAAACTTGTGCTTAATGATTCGCTTACCGTAAAATTGTCTGGAGTCGATTCTGAATGCCAAGCAATACTATTTAAAGTTGTGCTTACAGGAGCTCCCCAATAGGTAAAGTTATAGGTACCCATCGGGTTACTAATACGCTGTACATTTATAGCACCTGTATTAGTCACATTGTTTATTTGAATAAGGTTTCCACTACTCTTTACAGTGAAATCCGAAGCTACCGATTGATTGATAATCTCATTATGAACAATTAAATGCCCTGTAGGATTTACGGTTACAACTCCTCCAGACTGATTAATAAGTTGACCATTCACTACTATTCTTGACGAGGCATTAATGATTAATTCTCCACCTGACTGGTTCACAATGTCATTAGTAACTGTTAGTGCTAAACCACCAATTGTATTAATAGTAAATGTTCCTCCTGATTCTATAAGAATATCTTTTGCAACAGTACCTGTTGTACTAATAACTACCGTTTTGCCAGTTGGTATTACAACACAGTCTGTTGCTGTTGGTACTCCTGATGGAGTCCAGTTACCAGAGTTATTCCAAGCTGAATCATCACCTGTAAAGACTTTCCCTCCACGGTTTATAGTTATGTGATTAGTCCAAGCTTCAGTACCACAGTGATCAGTTACTTTTCTTCGGTAAGTAAAAGTACCTAAACCTGTTTCGGTAGTAGTATAGAACTCTGTTGTAGCCCCTGTAATAGGCGCAAAACTATCTCCCTCATCAGTACTTAATTCCCACTGATAGCTTACAGAACCTCCTTCTTGGGGGTCTGTAAGACCTCCTGTGGCTGGGGTAATAGTATCAAAAACAACAATGTCTCCATAACAAACTGTTGTCGAATCTGCATAAGTAATCTCACCAGCATCTAAAGAATCTAATTCTTCACGTGTTATGGTAATTGTATTTGAATAAGCTTCAGAACCACAATAATCAGTAGCTTTTCTCCTATATATATATTCTCCAAGTGCTGTTTGAGTAGTAGTATAAAACTCTTCGGTAGCTCCAACAATATCAACAAATCCTCCACCATTATAATTTACTTCCCACTGATAAGTTACAGTACCTCCATTTGCTGGAAGTGTAAGACCACCCGTCGCTGGAGTAATATTATCAAAAGCTATTGGCTCAGTAGGACAAACTATCGAAGAAGTAAGATAATTGATATTTCCTCCATTTAAAGGAGCTAAATTTGAACGAATTATCATAACTGCATTTGACCAAGCCGAGTTCCCGCAGTAAGTATCAGTAACTCTTCGTCTGTAAATATAATTTCCTAATGCTGTATCTGTAGTAGTATAAAATTCATCTGTTGCTCCAACAATATCCACAAAACCAGTACTATTATAATTTACTTCCCATTGATATTCAAAAGTTGTAACTACTTCTGGATCACTAACACCTCCTAAGGCAGGAGTTACATCATTAAATATAATAGTTTGGCCAGATGTACAAAGAAGAGCCGGAGCAGTATAAGTAATTACACCTCCAACTAAAGGTCCTCCTATTAATCGTTCAATAGTTATTTCGTTAGTATAAGCTATAGTTCCACAACTATCTGTAGCTTTTCTTCTGTAGATATATTCTCCTGCAGCGGTTTGAGTTGTAGTATAAAATGGCCCTGTGGCTCCGACAATATCAACAAATCCTCCACCATTATGGTTTACTTCCCATTGATAAGTTACTGCCCCCCCCATTCCAGGGTTTGTAAGACCTCCTGTAGCAGGAGTTACATTATTAAATAGTATCGATTGTACAGGACAAACTGTAGAAGCCCCGCTATAAGTTATAATACCTGCATCTAACACGTCTAGTGTTTCGCGTAATATAGTTATGTCGTTAGTATAGGCTATAGCTCCACAATGTTCTGAAACTCTTCTTCTGTAGATATATTCTCCTAGAGCGATTGCTGTAGTAGTATAAAACTCTTCTGTAGCTCCAACAATATCAACAAATCCTCCACCATTATAATTTACTTCCCACTGATACGCAATAGAACCTCCTTCTTGTGGGTTTATAAGTCCTCCTGTAACTGGAGTTATATCATCAAAAGTAACTGCCTGTTCAGGACAAACGGTTGCTGGTGAAAGATGATTAATTTCGCCCCCTGTCAGAGCTTCTGCAACAGAACGTATGATAATTATTTCATTAGTATAAGCTTTATTTTCACAAAAATCAGTAACTCTTCTTCTATATACATAGGTTCCTAAAGCTGTTTCTATAGTAGTATAAAACTGATCGGTAGCATTATCAATATCTATAAAACCAGTGTCATTAAAATTCAATTGCCATTGATATTCTAATGAATCTTCGATATCAGGGCTGCTAGCTCCACCTGTAGCGGGAGTTACATCGTCAAAGACAACTTCACCTTCAAAACAAGCCTGTGAAGAATCTAGATAATTAATAGTCCCTCCTTCTAAAGTTTCTATATCTGGACGGATTATAGTTATCTCATTTGTCCATGCTTCAGTACTACAATAAGTATCTGTAACTTTTCTTCTATACACGTAAGTTCCTGAAGCGGTTTGAGTAGTAGTATAAAACTCACCAGTTGCCCCAACAATATCTTCAAAGTCTCCATCATTATAGTTCACTTCCCACTGGTATTCTAAGGTACTTGGAGCTTCCGGGTCATCAACACCACCTGTTGCAGGGGTAACCACATCAAAGTCTATTGCTTCTTCTGGTGTACAAACAATTGAAGTTTCTGAATAATCTATCAGACCTGCTTCCAAAGGTTCGCCCTCTAAACGATTTACAGTTATCACATTAGTATAGGCTACTGCTTCACAATTATCTGTAACTCTTCTTCTATAAATATACTCTCCTGAAGCTGTTTCGGTAGTAGTATAAAACTCACTAGTTGCTCCAACAATATCTTCAAAACCTCCCTCATTATAGTTTACTTCCCACTGATACATAACAGCACCTCCTAATTCAACATCTGTATGTCCTCCTGTAATTGAGTCTATATCATCAAAAATAACTGCTTGTTCAGAACAAATTGTTACCGATGAAGGATGATTAATTTCACCTCCTGTTAGAGGATCTAAAACCGCACGAGTTATAGTTATCTCATTTGTATAAGTTTCAGAACTACAATAGTCAGTAGCTTTTCTTCTATATATATATTCTCCAAGCTCTGTTTGAGTAGTAGTATAAAACTCATCTGTAGCTCCAATAATATCTTCAAAACCTCCATCATTATAGTTTACTTGCCATTGATATTCTAACGAACTTGTCTCTTCTGGGTCATTTGCTCCACCCGTAGCTGGAGTTACATCATCAAAAACAACTTCACTATCAGAACAGACTATTGAAGAATCCAAGTAATTAATAGTACCTCCTTCTAAAGTTTCTACATCCGGACGGATTATAGTTATCTCATTTGTCCATGCCTCAGTACCACAATAAGTATCTGTAACTTTTCTTCTATACACGTAAGTTCCTAAAGCGGTTTGGGTAGTAATATAAAACTCACTAGTTGCTCCAACAATATCTTCAAAGCCTCCATTATTGTAGTTTACTTCCCATTGGTATTCTAAAGTGCTTGTAACTTCTGGATCATCAACACCACCTGTTGCAGGGATAACCTCATCAAAGTCTATTGCTTCTTCTGGTGCACAAACAATTGAAGTTTCTGGATAATCTATAAGACCTGCATCCAAAGGTTCTCCCATTAAGCGGATTACAGTTACCTCATTGGTATACGCTACTGCTTCGCAATTATCAGTAACTTTTCTTTTATATACATAAGTTCCTGGAGTTGTTTCAGTAGTAGTATAAAACTCTTCGGTAGCTCCAACAATATCAACAAATCCTCCATCATTATAATTTACTTCCCACTGATACATAACAGCACCTCCTAATTCAGGATCAGTAAGTCCTCCCGTAACTGGATCTATATCATCAAAGACAACAGCCTCCTCAAAACAAACCATTGTAGGAGAATAGTTAATATTACCTCCTGTTAAAGGTCCTAATGTAGAACGAATTATAGTTATTTCGTTAGTATAAACTTCACTATTACAATTATCTGTAGCTTTTCTTCTGTAGATATAAGTTCCTAAGTCAAATTCTGACTCTTCTTCTGTGTAAAGTTCCTCATTGGCCCCTTCAATATCTGTAAAACCAGTGTCATTAAAATTCACTTGCCATTGATATTCAAATAAACTTTCCAGTTCAGGAATATTAACTCCATCCGTAGCAGGTGTTACATCCTCAAAAGAAACTGGACCTCCAAAACAAGCCTGTGAAAAATCTGGATAATTAATAGTACCACCGTCAAACTCTACACCTGAAAATACAAATGCTAATGATGATTCTCCTTCTTCTTTATTATATTTAAACTCTACTTCGTCTTCTGGAACTAAAGACCCTGTCCAGGTATAAAGTCCTTCTTCTGGATTATATTCAAATTCAACCAATTCATTATTGATATATAATTCTAAAGTATTTAATTCCGGATATAGAACAATAAGATTGTATACACCACAAGCAAATCCTGTTTGTCTTGCTGACAAAGAGTGTCTATTAGGGTTTACATAACAACCTGTATAATTTCCGTAATAACTAGGTGATTGATTACCAAGCCAATAACTATCTGAAGAAAAATATTCATCATTAGAATTGGTTACTAAAAATCCTGAATAATTATCCTCCCATGGTTCTGCAAGAGCGTCATCATCAGCTGCGTTCCACACATATATATTCCAAACTCCTTCTCCATATTCAAAAGTAGCCTCAGGTGCTTCTCCTATACTAATAGAAGCGTAAGTAATATCAGTAAAACAACTCTCTTCTTCTATCAATCGCAAAGCATAATAGGCATTAGGTTCTCCGGTATTTACAGTAATTGAATTATCAGCTGTTTTTACATTCGTAAAATCTCCCTGTGTTTCCATAACTGGAGCGGATGCTAATACGATATAATCCAAATCTAAAGTCACCCCTGAATCAGATGCCCAATGCAACTCAAAATTGGTCATATTATTACCAAATTCAGATATATCAAAACTCACAATATGCCATTCATCCTGCTCAACCAAAAGATTACCAGAAACCTCTGACTCTCCGTTCTTTATAGAAGGAAGGTTAGTTGCTGTTCCTGACACATATTTATAACGCAAACTAATTTGAGAATACGTACTTGCATCAAATGCAGGAATATTATCAAAAACAATATAAGGGTCTTCTGAAGTAGACCCTACTCTTAAAACTCCATTTGAATTACTAATAATATTTGTATCAAATAGATTAGCTCCTGTGGGTTGAGTAATAAATTGGTCCGTAAAATGAATAGATGGATTTACACCTTCAAACCAAAGTGTAGAAAAACTTCCTAATCCTGTACTCTTTGTTGCTGTAAGCATTATATTATTCTCGCTTGCACAATAAGTTGGGTTTGCTATGATAGAAGTAATATCTGCATGAACATAATATGTAATTCGAATAACTCCTCTAGCTCCAGAACCACCATTAGTGAAAGAACCTTTTCCTCCACTTCCTCCACTTCCATAAAGGGCTCCGCTATTTCCTAATCCACTTGTAACTCCAGCTCCACCTATACCTGTATTTCCTCCTATATTTCCTATTAAAGTTGCATAACCGGCATTTCCTCCCGCTCCACTTATAGATAAATTACCGTTAGTACCGTTTTCGCCACTTTCTGTTACATCTCCAATAGAGTCTTCTGCTGCACCTCCTGCACCACCTGTTCCATTAGACGTTCCGTCTCCTCCTTTGGCAAAAACAGTAGAGCTATTAACAAACCAAGTATTTCCTCCATTCTTGGAAGTATTTGCTCCTAATCCTCCAGAACCTATATTATAGCTTATGGATTGATCTGGAGTCACACATATTATGCTTCTAGCATAAGCTCCACCACCTCCTCCTCCAGCCTCGGAACTAGTAACAGACATTGCACCTCCACCACCTCCACCAACGGCTTCGATAGTAATTTCATAAACATTGTCTGGTACACTCCATGTTCCTGCTCCTGCAGTTGTAAGAATCTCCTGCCAGCTTCCATCAAATTGTTGAACAGCGTTAGGATTTTGTGCTAAGCTTCTGGTTGTAAATAAAAAAGCAACTACCAAAAATAATACTAATGTAAAGTTTGATTGATTCAAACTACTTACTGAGTAATTTTTTTTTGTCATAATTATAAGTAAGGATTAATTTTTTATTTAATTAAAAATGTAACTTTCTTGCTTTCAGCATGTCAGATGTTACCAATTCGAGGCAAAAGTATAAAAAAAAACGATAGTTTCAGTAAACTAAGCTATTTTTTGTTAAAAGTGTTATGCTTCTCTATAATTACTCGACATTTTTACATTAATTTAAATCATTTCACTTTTGTATCTCACTGTATGAAGGGCTTCCAAAGCTTTTAAGATATATTATAAACAAAAAATCTCTATCAAATTTGTGTTGGATAGAGATTAATATTGTTATAGATGCTCTTCACGAGAAGATATAAGATTGAGCTTAATTATTTTTTATTTCTTCTTTCAAGTTCAATATTAATAAGATTCAGTTCTCTTCCTGTTTGCCCCGCTACCGAAGTGTTTTCTTCAGCTCTACGAATAAGATAGGGCATCACATCGCGGACAGGTCCAAACGGTAAATATTTAGCAACGTTATAACCATTATTAGCCAAATTAAAACTTATATTATCACTCATTCCGTAAAGTTGCCCAAACCAGATTCGACTATCGTTGTGTGCAAGCCCTTTACTATTGATTATATCTATTAATTTATATGAGCTTTGTTCGTTATGGGTTCCCGCAAAAATTGCCATTTTATCAATATGGTCCATCATATATGAAATAGCACTATCATAATTTATATCAGTTGCCTCTTTGTTTGCACAAATTGGATTTGGATATCCCTTTTCTTTTGCTCGCTGCGCTTCCACTTCCATATAAGCTCCCCTTACTATTTTCATCCCAATATGAAACCCTTGGTTTTTGGCTCTTTCATGTAAATCTTTTAGATAATCCAATCTATCCCAACGGTACATTTGTAACGTACCAAACACAATAGCCTTATCTTTATTATACCTACACATCATTTCTTCAGTAAGATCATCAGCCGCATCCTGCATCCAACTGTGTTCAGCATCAATTAGAATTATAATATCATTTTCATAAGCTGCTTTACAAGCCAAATCGAATCGCTCAATAACTTTTTCCCATTCTTTTTGTTGTTGGCTATCTAATGAACTTCCCTCACCTATTTTCTGAAACAACTCAAATTTTCCAAATCCTGTGGGCTTAAATACCACAATTGGTATTGAAGCATTGGTTTTGGCATATTCAATGGTTTTTAAAACTATTTCAACCGCATGATCAAAATGAGCTTCTTCTTCCTTCCCTTCTACAGAATAATCTAAAACTGAAGAAACCCCTTTCGAATACATTCGATTTGCTACTTTTAAACATTCTTTTTCGGTTTCACCTCCACAAAAATGATCAAAAACGGTACTCCTAATAAGTCTCTTAACAGGCAGGCGAAGATTCAAAGCTAAATGAGTTAGTTTTGTTCCGATACTTACCATTGTCGGAGAAGCAATCATCTCAAATAAGAACTTAGCTCTTTTAAGTTCTTTATCACTCTTTAGAGCAAAAGCAATTTGCGTATTATCAAATATTTTTTCCATTGAAATTCAAAAATTTTGTCAGCACAAAGGTAGTTCTTTGCTCTTAATGTGAAAAAATAAAACTTTAAAAATAATAGTCCTAAAACAATCCTCTAATACAGCCCTCCATAGCGTACAAAAGTTCCTAAAACCAACATTGTAAGAGCAATAAGAGTGACTAAAATTATTAGAACAGCAACTTTTTTAATATTAGCAGGGGATAATTTCGGAAAAAATAAAAATTCGGCAAGCATCGCTAATAAAAAAGTACAACCAAATAATATCAATTTTATAGAAACCACTTTTTCGATGGCATTAGAAAATGAAAACCAACTCAAAATTTTCACATCATACTGATACCCTATAAGAATTCCAGTAATCAACAAAAGTATCAACGAAGGCATGCCTAAAGGCTCAAATCTCTGTTTAAAATTCTTAAGGATAGAAATATCATTTTCTCGCAGCGCTTTAGGAACAATGCGAAGCACTAAAAACAGATGTCCTCCTACCCAGATAGTTGCACAAATTAAATAAATTATCAAAAGTATATGATGTTTGTTCATCAATCCAAAATTTACGCCACGAAGCTACAAAAGCTGTTTATGCAAACACTATGATTAGAATCATATTAGTTTATTTATTTGAATTTGCTTTAAACAATGGTTAGCGAAAGCTTAAAATAGCCAATTTATAACTCTCAAGTCCAAAACCAATAATTACTCCTTTTGCAACTGGAGAGATATAAGAGGTGTGTCTAAAAGTTTCTCTAGAAAAAGTATTGGAGATATGAACCTCTACCACAGGAGTAGTGATTGATTTTATAGCGTCTGCAATTCCTATAGAAGTATGAGTATAAGCACCAGCATTTAGGATAATTCCGTCATACGAAAAACCAGTTTCCTGTAGTTTAGTTATAATTTCTCCTTCAATATTACTTTGAAAATAATCTAATTCAATATCTGGGAATTGAATTTTAAGCGAATTTAAAACTTCTTCAAACGTATGATTTCCGTATATTTCAGGTTCTCTCTTTCCGAGTAAGTTTAGATTAGGACCATTGATAATGACAATCTTCATAGTAAAATTATTTGCTCAAAGATAATTATTTTTCAACTATCACTATCACTTCAAATGGGTTTCAGGACATATGAAGTTAATTCTCTAAATTTGCTCTATGATTTATCTTGTCAAAATATTTATCCCTAAGGGGTTTAGAGGAATTACTCTCTACCCTTTTATATTTATAAAAAACAAAAACGATTTGGAGAATTTGACTTTTATAAATCACGAGAAGATTCATTTAAAACAGCAAACCGAACTACTTATTCTTCCGTTTTATATATGGTACGGAATTGAATATCTAATTCGTAGAGTACAGTACAAAAACAAACGAATCGCCTATCGCAATATTTCATTTGAGAGAGAGGCCTACCAAAACGAAGCAGATTTAAACTACCTTCAAAAAAGAAACTTTTGGAGTTTTTTAAAATATATGTAACTTTAAGATATAAAAAAAGCTGCCTTTTCAGACAGCTTTCAATTTTTATGCTAACATCGTCACTGGGTTTTCGATGTATTGTCGCAATGTTTGTAAAAACTCTGCTCCTGTAGCCCCATCAACCGTTCTGTGGTCACAAGCTAAAGTAAGCATCATTGTATTACCGACTACAATTTGTCCGTTCTTTACAACTGGTTTTTCAACAATTGCTCCAACTGACAAAATAGCTGAGTTAGGCTGATTAATAATTGAAGTAAATGATTCTATCCCGAACATTCCTAAATTTGAAATAGTAAATGTACTACCTTCCATTTCGCTTGGTTGAATCTTTTTACTTCTTGAGCGCGAAGCTAAATCCTTAACAGAGGCTCCTATTTGAGAAAGGGTAAGACTGTCGGCAAATTTTACAACCGGAACAACCAAACCATCTTCGACAGCTACAGCCACTCCAATATGTACATGATGGTTGATTATTGTTGCCTCATCTTTCCATTGTGAATTTACTTTCGGATGTTTTTTCAAGGCCATAGCAACCGCCTTAATTACCATATCATTAAACGATACTTTTGTATCCGGAACGCTATTGATAGTAGCTCTTGAAACAATCGCATTATCCATATTCACTTCAATATTCAAGTAATAATGAGGTGCTGTAAATTTAGATTCTGACAAACGTTTTGCAATTACTTTTCTCATCTGAGAGTTCTTCATTTCTTCTGAAGCTTCTTGCCCTATTGCCACAACTGGTTGGACTACTGTTTTTATAGATTCTGATGAAGCTGAAATTGCTGATGGAGCAGACGGAGTAAAGTTTTCGACATCTGCTTTAGTAATACGTCCGTTCTCTCCTGTTCCTTTTACTTGAGAAAGATTAATTCCTTTGTCTTCCGCTATTTTTTTAGCCAATGGAGAAGCAAAAACTCTTTCACCTTCATTAGAAGAAGCACTTGAAGTAGAGGTTAAAGCCTCTTCTTTTTTTGGCTCTTGCACAGGCGCAGATTTAGTTTCTGATTTAGCTCCTTTTTTCCCAAAATTAGCTACCACTTCCGAAACATCTGTTCCTGCATTTCCAATAATAGCCAAAATACTATCAACTGGAGCTGACTCTCCTTCTTGAACTCCTATGTATAAAAGTGTACCTGCATTAAACGATTCGAATTCCATTGTTGCTTTATCTGTCTCGATTTCAGCTAGAATATCTCCTTCGTTTATTTTATCTCCCACTTTTTTAATCCAGGTAGCTACTGTCCCATCTGTCATTGTATCGCTCAAACGAGGCATAGTAATTACTTTTACTCCGTCAGGCATTACAAAATCAGATGTTGGTTTTGTTTCTTCTTTCTTTTCTTGCATTGACGGTTCAGCTTCTACCGCTTGTTTCGAGGCTGAATTTCCGCCTTTTAATAAAGCAGAAATATCTTCTCCTTCGTTACCGATAATAGCCAAAACGCTATCAACAGGAGCCGTTTCTCCTTCTTGAACTCCTATATATAAAAGTGTACCTGCATTAAATGATTCAAATTCCATTGTAGCTTTATCTGTTTCGATTTCAGCTAGAATATCACCTTCTTTTACTTTATCTCCTACTTTTTTAATCCAGGTAGCGACAGTTCCGTCTGTCATTGTATCGCTTAGGCGAGGCATTGTAATAACTTGTGCCATTTTTATTTCAATTTATGTGGTAAAAACGGATAATCTTCTTGCGCATATACAGTATCGTACATCACGTTCATTTCAGGATATGGAGAATCTTCTGCAAATTTTTCGCATTCTTCTACTAAATCTCTTACTCGATTATCTATTGTTTCAATTTCTTGATCCGTTGCATATCCCTTTTCTTTTATAATATCAAGAACTTGAGTAATTGGGTCAATTTTTCTGTATTCTTCAACCTCGTCTTTGGTTCTGTAGTGTTGAGCATCAGACATAGAGTGTCCTCTGTAGCGGTAAGTTTTCATCTCCAAGAAAGTTGGCCCTTCTCCTTTACGAGCTCTTTCGATTGCTTCGTACATAGCTTTAGCTACTTTTTCAGGGTTCATTCCATCTACAGGTCCTGAAGGCATTTCATATCCTTTTCCTAACTTCCAAACATCTGTATGATTAGCTGTTCTTTCTACTGAAGTTCCCATTGCATAACCATTATTCTCACAGATAAATACTACTGGAAGCTTCCATAGCATAGCCATGTTAAAAGCCTCATGAAGTGATCCTTGACGAGCAGCACCATCACCAAAATAAGTCAATGTTACTCCTCCTGTTTCGAAATACTTATCAGCAAAAGCAAGTCCAGCTCCCACAGGAATCTGACCTCCTACAATTCCGTGACCTCCATAAAAACCATGCTCTTTAGAAAAAATATGCATTGAACCTCCCAATCCTTGAGATGTTCCCGTTGCTTTTCCTAATAATTCTGCCATTACTTTGCGAGGATCTACTCCCATTCCGATAGGCTGAACGTGGTTTCTGTAAGCTGTAATCATTTTGTCTTTGGACAAATCCATTGCGTGTAAAGCACCTGCCAAAACAGCTTCTTGCCCATTATAAAGATGTAAGAATCCTCTTACTTTTTGCTGAATGTACAAAGCCGCTAATTTGTCTTCGAACTTTCTCCAAAACAACATATCCTCATACCACTTAAGGTAAACTTCTTTCGTGATTTCTTTCATCATATCGAATAAATTCAGTTTAGATTTAGATTGGTTTTGATTTTACCAAATGCAAAAATAGGATTTATTAAAGAGAACAAAAAATTTAATTTTTATTTTATCGTCATTTCTTTATTTTATAAAATTATTCATTGTATTAAAGGATGTCAAAATTATCCTCTTTAAAAGGGTTCTATTAGCATGTTTTTGTTACATTTGCACCGAATTTCAGTATTTTTGAATAAAAGAAAATTAACAAACTTGAATTATGGTAAAAGATTTATTCGAGAGAATCCACGAAAATAAAGGTCCTTTAGGAAAATGGGCATCACAAGCAGAAGGATATTATGTATTTCCAAAACTAGAAGGGGAACTTGGTCCAAGAATGAAATTTCACGGAAAAGATATCCTAAATTGGAGTATAAATGATTATTTAGGATTAGCAAACCACCCAGAAATCAGAAAGGTTGATGCAGAAGCAGCACAACAATACGGAGCAGCTTATCCTATGGGAGCTCGTATGATGAGTGGACATACTGACATTCATGAACAACTAGAAAACGAATTGGCCGCATTCGTTCAGAAAGAAGCAGCTTATTTGCTCAATTTCGGCTATCAAGGAATGGTTTCTATCATTGATGCATTAGTGAGTAAGAATGACGTAATTGTATATGATGTAGATTCTCATGCCTGTATTATTGATGGAGTTCGTCTACACCACGGTAAGCGCTTTACATACAAGCACAACGATATGGAAAGTATTGAAAAAAACCTTCAACGTGCTGTAAAAATGGCCGAAGAAACGGGAGGAGGAATCTTACTGATAACCGAAGGGGTTTTTGGAATGAGAGGCCAACAAGGAAAGTTAAAAGAAATCTGTGCTTTAAAATCAAAATATAATTTCCGATTATTAGTTGATGACGCGCACGGATTTGGAACTCTCGGAAAAACGGGAGCTGGAGCTGGAGAAGAGCAAGGAGTACAAGACCAAATAGACGTATACTTTTCAACTTTTGCTAAATCAATGGCAAGTATTGGAGCCTTTGTAGCAGCTGACCAAACCATTATTGACTACCTAAAATACAACTTGCGTTCACAGATGTTTGCTAAATCACTTCCGATGATTCAGACTGTAGGAGCTTTGAAACGCTTAGATATGTTGCGTTTAATGCCAGAGTTAAAAGATAAGTTGTGGGAGAATGTAAATGCGCTTCAAAACGGATTAAAATCAAGAGGATTTAATATTGGTGACACTAACACTTGTGTTACTCCTGTTTACCTTAACGGCAGTATCCCAGAGGCAATGATGATGGTAAACGATTTACGCGAAAATTACGGAATATTCCTTTCTATCGTAGTTTATCCTGTAATCCCTAAAGGAATTATCCTTTTAAGAATGATTCCTACTGCTTCACATACCCTTCAGGATATTGAAGAAACTCTAGTAGCATTTGAAGCCATCCGAGAAAAATTAACTAACGGTACCTATTTAAAATTAGCTTCTGAAAAAACCGTTGATGTAAGCTAATTAGAGTAATAAGCTTTTAAATAAATTAAAACCGCTTTTTGAATTCAAGAAGCGGTTTTTTTGTAATCTGAACTCGAACTTTTTCAAAAAACATTGCTATGAGCTGTAATACAATAGAATCATATCTCAATCTCTCTTTATAATACGAAGATAAAAATTAGACTAAACAAAAAAAGACTGTCAAATGACAGTCTTTTTTTGTTTTATAATATATTATTCTACTTAAGCATTTCTTTTTAAATCAGCCATTTTGATAGCGGTAATTCCTGCTTCTGTACCTTTATTACCGTGCTTACCCCCGCTTCTATCTATGGATTGCTGAAGTGTATTATCGGTCAGCACGCAAAAGATAACTGGAATGTCATACTGAATATTGAGGTCTTTAATTCCTTGGGTCACTCCTTCACATACAAAATCGAAATGTTTGGTTTCTCCTTGAATCACACAACCGATTGCGATTACCGCATCTACTTGTTGAGTTTCGACCATTTTTTTACATCCATAAATCAGTTCAAAACTTCCTGGAACGCTCCATTTAACAATGTCGGCTTGTGATACTCCGTTATCTATTAAGACCTCCAAAGCCCCTTTAAACAATCCGTTTGTCACTTGTTCGTTCCATTCTGAAACAACAATCCCAAACCGAAGTCCGTTCGTGTTTGGGATTGTTGATTTATCATAATTAGATAAGTTTTTATTTTCCGTTGCCATACTAAATTTTAAAATCTAAAAATCAAAATGAATTAGAAAATAGCTCTATCCTTTTTGATTTAATGTTTTATTGAGCAAGTCCGATATAACCTTCAATATTTTGAGCTTCAGTAGTACCTCCGAATTCGTTCTGAATTCTTGAAAAATACTGTGACGCTTTATCTTTTTTACCTAGAGCTAAAGCTACCTGCCCTGCTTTAAGCAAAAATCTTGGAGTTGTTAAATCGTTGTTTTTAGCAGCAAATGCTTTTTCGTAATAACCCAATGCTTCTTCTAACTGATTGTTTTGAGCAAAAGCATCTCCGATAGCTCCTATCGCAAGAGGTCCTACAAATTCGTCATCTGACTTAAATTTTTCAAGATGAGCGATAGCCTCTTTGTATTTATGTAAATTTAAATATGAAATACCAGCGTAATAATGAGATAAATTTGCGGCATCTGTTCCGTTGTAGTGCTCGATGATTTTCAAAAATCCTAATTTTCCTTCTCCCCCATTTAAAGCAAGATTATAAAGAGAATCACTTGCTACTCCATTTGTTGCTTGAGTAAAGTATTGCTGTGCCTGATACATTTCATTAACAGCTTTATCTTGATTTGGTTCGGTAACAAATTTATTATATGCGAATACAGCTCCCACTACAAGAATAAGTCCTCCGATTATTCCCATAAGTAGTTTTTGATTTCCCTGAATCCAATTTTCAATTTTGTTAGCTCCTGTATCTAACGTGTTAAAAACTTCTGCAGTAGTACTGTCTTGTTCAGAAACTTTGTCTAATTCGTCAAACTCGCTTTTTTCTTCTTTTGGTTTAGGAGCCTTGTATCCTCTTTTGTTATACGTTGCCATAATTCATTTCTGTATTTAAAAGATGCAAAAATATAACTTTTCTTTAAATAAAAAATAGCTTTTATCTTATATTTTTGGAATGTCTTTATTTTAACTAACTTGCTTTGTCAAAACACCCTAATATGATTGCTACAAAAGATATTCATTTTTCGTATCCTAATTTAGATTTTTCTTTCCCTAATCTAGAATGCCAAGCCGGTGAGACTCTGCTGATAACCGGAAAATCAGGAACTGGAAAAACAACACTGCTTCATATTCTTTCTGGTATTTTAAGACCTAAATCAGGAGAAGTTATAATAGGCGAAACGAACCTTCAAAATCTTTCGAACAAAGATTTAGATTGGTTTAGAGGTCAAAATATTGGGCTAGTTTTGCAACAGTCTCACTTTATCGACTCACTTTCTGTTTTAGAAAACATAGTTCTGACTTCTTGGTTATCCAATAAAGTCCAAAAAACCGAGAAAGCTAAAGTGCTTTTAGAGCAACTGGGCTTAGGCAATCAATTATACAAAAAAACGTCTGAATTAAGTATTGGGCAGCAACAACGGGTTTCTATTGCACGAGCTCTAATTAACGAACCTAAAGTACTTTTGGCTGATGAGCCCACCTCCAGCCTAGATGATTATAATGCAGAAATTGTAGCTGATTTATTATCAAACCTTTCAAAACAATATAATGCTTCGCTCCTTATTGTAACACACGACCAACGACTCAAAAACAAATTTGACAAGGTGGTTGAACTACAATAAATAGAATTGATTTAACCAGTAATTATTTTCCCTTATTGGCTAATGCAACGTACTTTTCCAACGCCATTGTCATGGATGGAGTTTCAGGGCTTGGTGCATAAATATCAATTCTCAAACCATGTTCTTCCGCTTCCTTTTGAGTGGTAGGCCCGAAAACAGCAATCCTTGTTTTATTTTGCTGAAAATCAGGGAAATTTTTGAATAAGGATTTAATTCCTGTAGGACTAAAAAATGCTAAAATATCATAATAAACATCTTTTAAATCCGACAAATCGCTCATTACTGTTTTATAAAAAACACCTTGTGTCCAAGAAACTTCTAACTTATCGAGTGTTTGAGGGACATCAAAATTGAGTTGATCAGAAGCTGGTAATAAAAACTTTTCAGTCTTATATTTTTTGATAAGGGGTGCTAAATCCGAAAATTCTTTTTGTCCTACGTATATCTTACGTTTTCTATACACCACATATTTCTGTAAATAAAATGCAATAGCCTCTGACTGGCAAAAATATTTTAAATCCTCAGGAACTTTATAACGCATTTCTTCTGCCACTCTAAAAAAATGGTCTATAGAATTTCTGCTGGTAAGTATAATAGCAGTAAAGTTATTCAAGTCAATCTTCTGACTTCTTACATCTTTAGCGCTCGCCCCTTCCACATGAATAAAAGGTCTAAAATCTACTTTTATTTTGTGTTTGTTCTGTAAATCGAAATAAGGAGAATTCTCTGCTTTCGGTTCGGGTTGCGATACCAAAATTGATTTTACTTTGTCAAGTGTCATATTATAAATCAATATTTTGTAAGCCAATAATATGTAAAATAGTACGGTGCTATTTCAAGAGCGCAAAGATACAAAATAAAATAAAATAAATTACTGATAATTTCTTTTTGAAAAATTCGATACGAAATCAAGTAAATAACAAGGTTAAATAAGACAAAAAAACCTATAGCTAAATACGTCAAGGCATCTATTGGTGTTTTTCCGTAAAACATAATGAAGTTGAGCAATAGCAATCCTAACCCTAAATACATTTTATATACTGCCTGTTGAAACAAAAACCGATTGTAAAATTCCTGAATCCCAAACAGACTTGCAATGCTTCTTTCGAAAAGATATTTTATGGAAATAAAAAAAGCCAAAAAAATGAAAATTTGAATAAACGAAATAAAGTTACTCTTATCCAAATAACCTAAATTCCCGAGTACTATCTGAACAAATAAAGAATAGGAAATCAACTGAATAAATAGCAATACCATCGAAAACCAACTCAAATTTCCTTCGCTATATAATTTAATGTACTTGTCGGTATAGATCAAACCTGCAAAATCATGGAATTGCTTTTCAAAAACAGACTTAAGCACTACAACCAAAAGAAGGCATCCTATAAATACAAAAGCAACCCAAGAATTGTCTTGGGTCGCTCTATCTATAAGTTGCATTTTGTCCATAACGGAAAAATGTTATTGTTGTACCTTAAGAGCTCTAGCTTGTGGATAATAAGCTACTTCTGACAATTCTTCTTCAATTCGAAGAAGTTGATTGTATTTGGCCATTCTATCAGAACGAGAAGCAGAACCTGTTTTGATTTGCCCACAATTCAATGCTACTGCCAAATCAGCAATTGTATTATCTTCTGTCTCTCCTGAACGATGCGACATAACTGAAGTATATCCTGCATTATGAGCCATATTTACCGCTGCAATAGTTTCTGTTAAAGTTCCTATTTGGTTTACTTTAATCAAGATGGAGTTGGCTGTATTGCTATCAATTCCTTTTTTCAGGCGTTCTACATTGGTCACAAACAAATCATCTCCAACTAGCTGTACTCTATTTCCAATTTTTTCAGTCAAGTATTTCCATCCTTCCCAATCATTTTCGTCCATACCGTCTTCGATAGAAATAATTGGATATTTTGCTGATAACTCTGCCAGATAGTCGGCTTGTTCTTGAGAGGTACGCACTTTACCTTGAGTGCCTTCAAATTTTGTATAGTCGTATTTTCCGTCTTTATAAAATTCAGAAGCAGCACAGTCTAAAGCAATCATAATATCATCTCCAAAAGTATATCCTGCATTTTCGATAGCCAATTTAATCGAATCAAGAGCATCTTCTGTTCCGTTTAGAGTTGGAGCAAATCCTCCTTCATCACCTACAGCTGTACTCAAGTTTCTGTCGTGCAAAACTTTTTTCAGATTATGAAAAACCTCCGTTCCCATTTGCATAGCCTCAGTAAAGTTTTTTGCTTTTACAGGCATAATCATAAATTCCTGAAAAGCAATTGGAGCATCTGAATGCGAACCTCCGTTAATGATATTCATCATCGGAACAGGAAGTGTATTGGCACTCACTCCTCCTACATATCTATAGAGTGGCAATCCAAGTTCGTTAGCGGCAGCTTTAGCCGCAGCAAGCGAAACTCCCAAAATTGCATTCGCTCCTAAATTTGCTTTGTTTGGAGTTCCATCCAAATCAATCATGATTTGGTCAATAAGATTTTGTTCAAAAACAGAAACTCCCAAAAGTGCTTCTGCAATATTTCTATTTACGTTTTCAACAGCCTTCAAGACTCCTTTTCCCATCCATTTTTTTCCTCCATCTCGGAGTTCCACTGCTTCATAAGCTCCAGTTGAAGCTCCAGAAGGTACTGCCGCTCTTCCTAAAACTCCGTTTTCTGTAACTACATCAACTTCAATAGTTGGATTTCCTCTTGAATCTAAAATTTGTCTTGCGTGAATTTTGATAATAATACTCATAAGTATAAGGTTGTGTTATTTTTATGAAAAATTAAAGTGCAAAAGTACAATTTTTAAGAGATGAAAATAAAGAAATAAGATTTTAATCATAACTTTTCCATCTTATCTGATAGGGATAGGTTTCGTAGATAGCGTTATCTTCGTTTATAGTATATCCGTTTTTGCCGTTTATAATGGCTTCTTGAAATAACTTATTGGCTTGTTCAGATTGACCTAAGTTTAATAAAGCTCGAGATTTGTAATATTTTGGTTCTGCAAACTCAGGATACTGCGAAATGCTTTTATCAAATTCAACGATGGCTTCTTTCCATTTTTTCTGCTCTAATTTTGCAATTCCCAGATAAAATAAATCCAAATAATGCGCTTCTCCAAAACGAGTGATTTGTTGTTGAATATCTTTAGATAAGACATCTTCTGCTTTTTGGAATTCGTTCAATTGCAAATACGAAATTCCGATATAAAAAGCATACGTATGGTCCATTTCATAGTTGTTTCCGTATTTGTCAATACATTTCTGAAAATCAATTATGGCTTCGCGATACTGTTTAGAAAAAATACACTTTATAAATGCTCTATAAGGTAAATATCTTTTTTCTTTATAATAAACGGCTTTGTCGATATAGGGCATCCCAAGTTCATACTTTCTTTGCTTGAACAGGGGCATTGCTTTTTGTTGCCATAAATAAGCTATAGTAGAATCTTTTTCGATTGCTTTATCGAGGTATTCTTGATATTGGTAAGAATTCCAACCGTATTGTTTGGCTCCTTTTACAACAAATTCATCAATAATCTTTTCTTGTTCTAAAGTATAAGGTTTATCTTCAAGAGTTTGAGAGTTTCCTGTGCAAGAAAATATAATAAACAGAAGACCCGTAAATATAATTTTAAAAAAGAATTTCATCTTACTGATTAATTACTTTTCCTTGATGATAAATGCTTTCTTGATGAACAGCTTTAAAAAACCGCATTATAAAATCTTCGCTCAATCCTTCTTCTTGACCAATCAAAAGCATTCTTTCTAAAATTTCTTGCCATCTTTGACTCTGAAGAATCGCAACGTTTTTGTCTTTTTTCAACGCACCAACTTCTTCTATAATTTTCATGCGCTTACCTAAAACCTTTAATATTTTCTCGTCAGTTTCATCAATTCGGGTTCGAAGTTTTGAAAGTTTAGAAGTATAGTCAAAATCTTCATCGGTTTGTCTTCTTACTTTGAGGTTTTTTATGATTGATTTCAAAACCTCTGGAGTCACTTGTTGAGCGGCATCACTCCAAGCATTATCGGGATCAATATGAGTTTCAATCATCAGTCCGTCATAATTCAAATCCAGGGCTTGTTGAGAGATTTGACCGATTAGATTTCTATTTCCGCTAATATGCGAAGGGTCACAAATCATTGGAAGATCTGGAAATTTACTTTGCATCTCTATGGCAATCTGCCATTCTGGATTATTTCTGTACTTGGTTTTTTCGTAAGTCGAAAAACCTCTGTGAATTACTCCTATTTTTTGGATATTGGCATTGTGCAATCTTTCTAATCCTCCAATCCAAAGGGATAAGTCTGGATTTACAGGATTTTTTAGCAACACAATCTTATCGGTATCCTGAAGGGCTTCTGCAATTTCTTGAACAGCAAACGGGTTAACAGTGGTTCGTGCTCCAATCCACAATACATCTATATCGTGCTGCAGAGCTAATTCTACATGTGCCTTGGTTGCCACTTCTACAGCCATCAGAAGTCCCGTCTGTTCCTTTGCTTTTTGCAACCATTTTAATCCAATAGCTCCTACTCCTTCAAAACCGCCTGGTCTTGTTCTAGGCTTCCAGATTCCAGCTCTAAATATAGATACGTTGGAGTTCTTTAGCTGATGAGCAATACTTAAAACCTGTTCTTCTGTTTCAGCACTACAAGGACCTGCAATAACCAAAGGATGATTTAAATGCAAATTATCAAGCCAGGTTTTGAGATTTTTATTGTTTGTCATTATTATAATCTATAAAAAAAATGGAAAAATTACTCTTCTTTAGTAAGAATAATTGTGCCTTTGTAGCCTGTGGCTAATTCCCATTGATTGCTATTTATAAGGTTACCTTTGTCATCATACACTTGAAATTCGGCCGTATTTGGGCCTGAAGTTCCTTGATTTAAAGCTACAATTTCTATCTTATTAAATCCAATCTTCAAATCAATTAAAATGTGTTTATAGGATGACTCCAGTAAGATATTAGAAGCAATAACTCTACCGTTCATAAGCACCTGTACCCGATCTCCATCAAAGGCCAAATGATCTCGATACACTAATTTTACATGATTAGAAGTAGTTATATAGTCTCCAAAATATTGATTTCTCTTAAATTCTTCCAGGTTCTGCCTATCTTCTGATTGAAAACTTTTATTCAATTTATCAGCTATCCCTTCGTTAGGGGTCTTAAATTCTGGTTTTTCGAAAATGCTCTTTCCTTCGGTTTTACTAAAATTGGGTGTTGGTAATTCGTTGGATTCAAAATCCGATATGGAAGGTTTTTTTTCTGGAAGAATAGGTCTTAACTCTATTTCGTTTACATCTGGCTGGGGTTGAATACCAAGTTCAACCGTTTTGGTGGTTTCAAACGGCTGAGCAAAACTCCCGAACGAAATCACCATAAATAAAACCAAGATAGTGTAACGCATATTTGTTTTTTTCACAAGGTAAAACTAACAAAAAATATTCCATTTTTTAAGGATTTAACCTTTTGTTGTAAATTATTATTCTCCTTATTACCTAACAAACAAAAGATGTAATAAAAGAGATTTGTTTATTTTTGCACTTATGAATAATTTGGACCCGAACAATTTAAAGGAGGGAGAAGATTTTTACTACACTCCTGAAGGATATAAATGCTTTACCGAAAAATACCACCTAAAAAGAGGTTACTGTTGCAAGAGTGGTTGCAGGCACTGCCCGTATGGTTTCAATAAAAAAACGGGGAATTTAGACCCAAAAAAGAAATCTTAATTATTCTGTTTTACTCTTCCTTGTTAGCTCTTTTCTAACTCTACTCAATGATTCGGGGGTAATTCCTAAATAGGAAGCTACCATCCATTGAGGAATACGCAATAAAATCGCAGGATACATTTTAACAAACTGTAAGTATCTGTCTTGGGCTGTTGCCCCCAGCAACATATTTATCCTGTTTTGTAGATTTCGAATATGATTGTGAAGAGCTTGCGTGTTGCTTTTAGCAAATTCAGGACTGATGCACGATAAGTTATCAAAGAATTTATCTTCTAAAAAAAACACTTCCGAATCTTCGATGGCATCAATATATAAATCCGATGATTCGTAAAAAAAAGAACTGCTTCGGTCTGTTATAATCCATCCTTCTGGTGCAAACTGAATAATGTGTTCTTTACCACTTTTATCAATCGTATAAGAACGAAGCAATCCTTTATTTACAAAAAAACTATAGAGACACACTTCGCCTGAACGAAGTAAAAAATCGCCTTTTTTAATACTCTTTGACTGGACATTGTGTATTAGTTCGAAATATTGTTCTTCCGAAAGATTGGCATTTTGGATTAAGTATGTCTTAAAGTCTGAATTCATTCAAAAATTACTGTTAAACACCTGTGCTTCCGAAGCCTCCTGCACCTCTAGAAGTTTCAGAAAGTTCGTTTACCTCAACAAACTCTGCTTGCTCGTACTTTGCAATGACCAGTTGAGCTATTCTCTCTCCATTTTCGATAACAAAATCTTCTATAGATAAGTTAATTAATATCACTCCTATTTCGCCTCTGTAATCAGCATCTATGGTTCCTGGCGAATTTAAAACTGTAATTCCTTTTTTAAGTGCCAAACCACTTCTAGGTCTAACTTGGGCTTCAAATCCTACGGGAAGTTCTATAAAAAGTCCTGTTTTAACCAAAGTTCTTTCCATAGGTTTTAGAGTGATTGATTCTGAAAGATTAGCTCGTAAATCCATTCCGGCAGAAGCTGCTGTTTCGTATTTTGGCAATTCGTGATTTGATTTGTTAATGATGTTAATTTGCATAATTATCTTTTTAAAATGGCTTTGAGTGTCTGTCTTTCTAAAAAATATATAATCCCAGAAAGCAGAAGTATAAATCCTGCTCCTACAAAATAATTCTCTCTAAAATGATAAAAATAAATATAAGAAAGCGAAATGGAAGTTAGTAAATACATTGCTATTTTTTTCATATCATACGGAATGTAGTAATATTTTTTGCCCAGTATATACGAAATAAACATCATGCTTCCGTAAGCAGCTAACGTAGCTATAGCAGAACCCATATAAGAATATTTCGGAATCAATATAAAGTTCAAAACAAGTGTCAATACTGCTCCGACAATTGAGATATACGCTCCCATTTTGGTTTTGTCTGTGAGTTTGTACCAAACCGAAAGATTGTGGTAAATTCCTAAAAAGAAATTAGCCAGAATAATTAGCGGAACAACTTTCATAGCTTCCCAATAAGCTGTATTAGGAATCATAATCATCTTCAGAACATCTGCCAAAACAACTACTCCAAGTAATATTAGCGAGCCAAAAATCACAAAATATTTGGTAATAGCAGCATAGGTTTTTGGGGCATTTTCGCTTTGTGCATAACTAAAGAAAAAGGGTTCTATTCCCAAACGAAAAGCTGTAGCAAACAAAACCATAAAAAGTCCGAGCTTATAGCAGGCTCCATAAACCCCAACTTCGTGCTTGGCAATATCTTCGGGAAGGATTTTCTCTAAGAGGATTTTGTCAAAATGTTCGTTTATGGCAAAAGCAATTCCAGCCACCAAAATCGGAAGGCTATACTTCATCATTTTCTTCCATAATACCACATCAAACTCCCACTTAATCTTGATGTAATGAGGTAGGAAATAAAGCAATGTCAGTAAACTTGCAATTAAATTCGACACAAAAATATATCCGACTTGGAAATTTTCGATATAAATCCCACTAAAAATTCCGTCAGGGTGTGATTGAACAATTTTTGGGAGATAAATGATAAAAAAGACATTCAGCAACAAGTTAACAACCGTATTTCCTATCTTTATCAACGCAAAAACGATTGGTCTTTGATTTATACGCAATCTAGAAAACGGAATAACCGTAAGCGCATCTAAGAACAAAATCCAGGCCGCATACCCAATATATTGAGCATCGACATTTATCAAAGAATTGGACGCTATATTATTCTTAAAAAGTAAAGCAATAACCAAAAATAAAACGGAAGACCAAAAGATAGAAATAGTCGAAGTCTGTATCACCTTTTGCTTGCTGTTTTCTGAGTTATAAAACCTAAAAAAAGAAGTTTCCATTCCGTACGAAAGAACGACATTCATAAAAACCAACCAAGCAAAAACTATAGTTACTACCCCATAATCGCTTGCGTTTTCGAGCTTGTCGGTATATAGTCTAACCAATAAAAAAGACAGCATTCTCGGAAGAACCGTAGCTAATCCGTAAATGGTAGTTTGTTTAAAAAGACTTTTGTAAAGGCTCAATTTTTGGAGTTTTAATAGGCAAATATACGTTTTTTAGCTTTCAGTATTCAGTAGGCTGTATTCAGTTTTTTTAGTATTTTTGAAAAATGAATTCCATCCTAAAAATATCCGACTTAACTATTGGTTACAAAGCCTCGAAATCAGAAACAATTGTGGCCCAAAACATTGATTTTGAATTAAAAAAAGGAAAGCTAACCGCCTTGGTAGGTGCTAACGGAATTGGAAAATCTACTCTATTAAAAACCATACTGGGGTTTGAAAAAGCATTTAAAGGAGGCGTTTTTTTGAACGATAAAAACACTTCCGAGATTTCTCCTAAAGAACTGGCTCAACATATCAGTGTTGTTTTGACAGAAAAGCTTCCTCCCAGTAATTTATCTGTTTATGAGCTTATCGCATTAGGGAGACAGCCTTATACGAATTGGATGGGAAATTTATCGGACTCTGATAAAGACCAAACAGACAATGCTATTGCACTCACCCAAATTCAGGAGCTTATCCACAAAAAACACTTTGAACTCAGTGACGGCCAATTTCAAAAAGTAATGATTGCTCGCGCTTTGGCTCAAAACACCGAAGTAATGATTCTGGATGAACCTACTACTCATTTGGATTTATTACATAAAATTTCTGTCTTTAAGCTACTTAAAAAGCTAGTTCAACAAACACAAAAATGTGTACTTTTTTCGACTCATGATATCGATTTAGCAATTGAGTTTTGTGATGAAATTATCGTGATGACTCCCCAAAAAACTCAAAAAGACACTCCCGAGAATCTCATTCAAAACGGAACTTTTGACAAACTATTCTCTAGTGAATCTGTTTGGTTCGATAAAGAAAAAAGAAAATTTGTGTTCGGTTAGCGACCACACTTCCTTCAAAACAAAAATTCGACATTATTATGTCTTTCTATTACGAAAAGAAATTCCACGAAATTCCAAAGCGAATTATAAAATCCCTATAGGGCTGATTAGGGGTAGTATAAAAATTATAACCTGTAAAACTGGAATTAAAATGCTCGGCTTTGAGATAGATTTGAGCCGTCGAAACTTTGGCATTAATAAAGAAATCAATAACTGGGAAGTTGCCTATTTCTCTTTGGGTCTGAACATAAAATTCTCCTATGGCTCCATTGTAATCATTTGCGTAATACTTAGTAAAATAATTTACAGAAAAACCCGTCTGAATGTACATAGCTTTTTTGAAAACATAATCAGAATAATAAAGTGTATTCCTAGTAACAATTTGAGGGACATTTAAAATAGCATCATCTTGAGCAACCTCCTGATACAGTACAGTATTGTCTAGAGCAAACTTTCCGACACGAAACTCTTTAGATAACTTCACTCTCAAATAATTAATTGATTTGTCATACTGTTTTGGGGTAGTAATGACTTTGTCGTCTATAGCATCATTCGAAAAGTATAAGTAATCATTGATTGTTGATAGCTGTGCAGAAACATCAAACCATTTTAAGGTAGCTTGAGCTTCGAGGTTGTTTATCTTTTGATTTTTAAAATTGTTATACCAATTATATTCAACATAGTTACTTTGATAAAGATTGTAATTTAAATCAGGTAATTTATTGATATTCTGATAACTAAAACTCAATATGTTTTGGTCATTTATTTTATATCGGGCAGATAAATCAAGGCTAGAAAGATTCTCTTTTGCCAGCGAACGAGAATACGTAAATACTCCTTTCCACTTGTTTTTATAGTAGGTATATTGTCCTCCTGCCGAATTTACTGTTTCCGAAATTTTGTTCGGAATCGTTATATTTCCTTCAGAAAGTATTACTTTATTATAATAATAATTATACCTGAAATCATCCACAAAAAACATAAAATCTCCTAGTGTTTCGTTCTGATACACTGCCCCTATTCTATTGTAAATTCGGTTATAATCTGTTTTGTCATAGATATCGCCAAGAATATACGGATCTCCCAGCCTTTGGCTAGGTGTTTTTTGCATAAATTTAAACTCTTTGCTTTCGTAATAAAAACGGTGATCAATAATTAGGTTATTTTCGGATTTTTCTTTGTTTACTCTAAAAGAATGATTTACAAAGCCCCTACTTCCTTTGAGTAACGAAGTAGCATCTTTATAAAAAACATCTAACCGCGGACGATCAGTAAATGGTTCTTCTCCACTTTCAAAATCCTCTATATTAGTAATCCCTCCGTTCTCTCCACTCTCAAAATCTTGTGCCGTTATGTGATAATTTCCTATATATCTTTTACCTTCAGAAGTATAGCTGGTTGTAAAGCGAAAGTTTCCGTTACTCGACAGCGAATTAATATATTTTCCGACCGAACGAATCCCTTTGTAGGCTATAGAAAAATTTAACTTCTCAGAAGTATTTATTGTGATAAAAGCATCTAACATCTGCCCTTGTTCCATAACTGATTTATAGTGTAAATCTGTCATGGGTGTTGGAACGTGATAATATTTTATATCTTCAATCTCCATATAAGCAAAGTGTTTGCCCTTAAACCCCATTTCGGGATATGGATTAAAATCAGCTAAGCCAAAGTCCAACATATTATACGGATGCCCTTCGTTAGGGAATGGTAAAAATCCAAATAAATCTTTTCGCAAATAGTTAAAACGGTATTCCCTTTTGATTGTAAGAGTAGTATCCATTGCTATGGTATCTCTATTTATCGAAATAATTTTATACCAGTCAATGGGAGCTTTCGGAGTTAGGCTTAGTGTAGATTCCTCTCCAAATTGAGATTTATTAAGGCTGTCATTAAGCCCTGTTGCAGCACCTCCTTTCATAATATTTGCCCTTCCTGACCCTGTTTGAGAAAAAACTAGGATAGGAATAATACAAATCAAAAGCAGTAAAACTTTTCGCATTCTTTATAATTGAGTGGCAAATGTAAGAAATTTTTAATTTAGGTTTTATCAACATATTCTAAAACAATCTCTAATATATAGAGGATAAAAATCCCCGAATCTCTTTAAAATTATTTTTTTTACTTTCTGTATGATAATATTACTAAAAGCCTTACTTTTGGAGGTAGTGAACTCTAATTTATTTATACAGATGCTTTTTAATCGCTACATTTGTTTAATCATAATTCTTTTGGGGATTCAAACAAGTTATTCCCAATATACAGATATCATTAATTCGAACAGACCAGGAGAATCGCAAGCTGCCTTTGCGGTAGGTAAAACGGTGGTTCAGGCAGAAGGAGGGGTTTCGTACATTAGCGAAAAACACGATGCCAACGATGCCGAAATAAGTGGTTTTTTTGCTGATATTGACCTTCGATTTGGTTTTTGGAAAGAAGAACTAGAATTTATAGCGGATTTACAATACAGAATTGACTCCTACAAAATTCCAGGTCAAGAATCTTCTAACCGAAATGGTTTAAGAACATCAGCCTTAGGTTTTAAATATTTGGTTTACGATCCGTTCAAAAATTATGAAGAAAAAGTAAATCTGTATAGCTGGAAGGCTAACCAAAAATTTAAATGGAGACAATTTGTCCCTGCTGTAGCTGTTTATGGAGGGGTTAATTTTTTTCTGTTGGACAATCCTTATATAAGCGATGACGAGGCTTACATTAGCCCTAGAGGTATGGTAATATTACAGAATCACTTTTCAGACGGGTGGGTATTTGTCACCAATATTTTAGTAGATAAAATAGGAACTGATTTTATGACTTTTGGAGGAATATTTACAACTACCAAGAGTTTTAATGCAGACTGGAGTGGCTTTATAGAGTTTCAAGGATATAAAAGTGATCACTACAACGACATCATCGTAAGAGGAGGGGCAGCTTACCTTTTGGGTGAAAACATGCAACTAGATATTTCTATCGGAAAAAGCTTCAGAAATTCTACAGATGTTATTTATGGTGGTATAGGTCTTTCGTGGAGATCAACCGTAAACTACGAGAATATAAAGTTGTTTAAGGAAGATGGAGTTAAGAAATAAAAACATCTCATTCAGTACTATCAGCCAATGATTACGATTAAAGAAGTTACAAGACGTAGCGATTTACTTCGCTTTATAAAATTTCCTTTTAAATTATATAAGGATAATCCGTATTGGGTTCCTCCTATTATAAAAGATGAATTGCGCAGTTTTTCAAAAAACAATCCGATTTTTAAAAAGGTTATAGTAAAGTACTTTTTAGCTTACAAAAACGGAGAAATTGTAGGCCGTGTAGCTGCTATCATAAATAAAATAGAAATCAAGGAACAACAAAAGCATAAAGTTCGCTTTGGTTGGATTGAATTTACTGATGATTTACAAGTTTCAAAAGCATTACTAGACAAAGTAATTGAGTTTGGTATAGAACACAACTTACAATATATTGAAGGTCCAGTTGGTTTTACAAACATGGATAAAGCAGGAATGCTAACCGAAGGATTCGACCAGATTGCCACTATGATTGGCATATATAATTATGAGTACTATCCGAAACATTTAGAAGCTTATGGCTTTAGAAAAGAGGCTGAGTGGTTAGAATATAAATTTGATACTCAAGGAGTCAATATTGATAACGCTATTAAACTCGCATCCATTATTGAAGAGAGATACGATGTTTCTTCTTTGAATTTTAAAACAACCAAAGATATTATTCCGTATGCTGATCAAATGTTTGAGCTCTTAAACGATAGCTACAAAACATTACAGAGTTTTGTTCCTATTGAACCCTTTCAGGTAGAGCATTACAAGAAAAAATATCTTCCGCTCTTAAACCCTGAATTTATTTCGTGTGTGGTCGATAATAAAACCAAAAAATTAGTGGCTTTTGCTGTAACCATCCCATCTTTATCAAAAGCATTTCAGAAAGCAAAAGGGCGATTATTTCCGTTTGGGTTTCTCCATCTGATTAAAGCTCTGAAAAACAGCAGGAATGTGGAGTTTTACCTTATCGGAATTCATCCCGAATATCAGAACAAAGGGGTGACTTCGCTTATTTTTAGAGAATTGGATAAAGTCTATAAAAAATACCAAATCAAGTGGATTGAGACCAACCCACAATTAGAAGAAAATAAAAAGGTATTAGCACTTTGGAAAAATTTTAATCCTGAAATACATAAACGCAGGATGACCTTCCGAAAGGATTTCTAATCTTGAAGAGTACATCTTGAATAAGAGTACTCTTATAGGGGGGCAACCAAAAATCTAAGGAGGGTTTGGGTAAAACCCTAAATAGATACACCAAAAAATAAACAAAATTCATGAACGAAAATTTTAAAATGATAGCCAAAACCTTATTTGGTTTTGAAGAAATTTTAGCTGCCGAACTTCGAAATATAGGAGCCCAAAAAGTTGAAACTGGAGTCCGTATGGTAAGTTTTTATGGTGACAAAGGCTTTATGTATAAAGCCAATATAGCCCTTCGTACTGCGCTTAAAATCTTAAAGCCAATTAAAGAGTTTAAAGTATATAACGAACAATCGCTTTATAAAGGAATTCAAAGTATTGATTGGACCGATTATATTTCAAACAACAAAACATTCGTAATTGACACTACCGTAAACTCTGAAATTTTTAATCATTCGCAATTTGTAGCCCTCAAAACCAAAGATGCTATTGTAGATCAATTCAGAGATTTAACAGGCCAAAGACCCAGTATTGATAAAGATTATCCGGATTTGCGAATAAATATCCACATCCAAAAAGAAACCTGCTCGGTTTCGCTTGATACTTCTGGAAGTTCACTTCATCACAGAGGATATAGAACAGCTACTAATATTGCTCCTATAAATGAAGTTTTAGCAGCTGGAATGTTACTGCTGTCAGGCTGGGACGGGCAATGCGATTTCTTAGATCCTATGTGCGGAAGCGGAACTATTCTGGCAGAAGCAGCTATGATTGCATGTAATATTCCTGCCAATATCAACCGAAAAGAATTTGCTTTTGAAAAGTGGGACGATTGGGATAATGATTTATTTGATAAAGTAACAGATTCTTTGCTTAAAAAGACTCGTGATTTTCATTATACTATTAAGGGATATGACAAAGCTCCTTCTGCTATTGCCAAGGCAAAAGATAATGTCAAAAATGCTAATTTAGACGAATATATAGGTATTTCTCACCAAAATTTCTTTTTGACAAAAAAAGAAACTAAAGGAAAATTATTTATGGTTTTCAACCCTCCTTATGGAGAGCGCTTAGATATCGATTTAGAAAGGTTTTATAGAGAAATCGGAGACACTTTTAAACAGAACTACCCCAATACAGAAGCTTGGTTTATTACTGCCAATCTTGAAGCTTTGAAGTTTGTAGGATTAAAACCATCCCGGAAAATTAAACTTTTTAACGGAAAACTAGAAGCAAGACTCGTAAAATACGAAATCTACGAAGGAAGTAAAAAAGGAAAATATATTTCAGCAGATTAGATCGCAGATTTTTATAAAATCTGCGATTATTTAGTCTTTCAGAATAAATACTTGTTCTACATCCCAATTAGCTCGAACATCAATTTTTTCGGGAAAATATATGACTTTTTCGGGCTGTATTTTTTGAAGATAATTCCCTGTATCCCAAATCTTATTTTTGTTAGAGTCATAGATAACTCTCATAGTGTACATTGCTGGATCAATATATAAAAATTCAACAATGGGGTCTTGATCTGAATAATGTTCAGCTATTACTTTTCCTTTATCATCTGTTAGTTGAACTATTATCGGAAATTCTTTTACATTCTGCAGTGTTATTTTTAAGTTTCCGTAGTTAGAGTAATCAGCAGTGGATAAGTCCGTTTTTAAAGTGTCATTTGTTTTTCCGAAAAAATCAGTAACAGCACCCGGATAGAGCTTCAGAAAATATTTTTGATTTTCTTCTTTATCAAAAATCAATTCTAAATTCTGGTTCCAGATGTCGTATTTATACTCTAGGCTAACGTCTAAAGAATCCTTGGTTATAAGTTCGAATTTGGTTTTATCAACCGCTACTAGTGGAGTTGTTGAAGTATAAATTAGATTTTCTCTAAAGTTTAATCGCTTCGAATTTTTCATCGAAAGTGATAATGTATCTAGCTTTTTTTCTTTTAATTTTATAACAAAATCTTTGGTAATAGTATCATTAAACACTTTTAAATTAAGTGAATCTACTTCGATAGGTTTGTACCAAATAGCAAGTGAATCTTTGCCTTGAACCTTTGTAATAATGGTGGGTAGTTGTTCTTCTTGATTTTGGAGTGTTATTTTAGCTTCCTCTGGCTCACCTTCGTAGCCCAAGATTATCTTATTTTGAGAAGATTCAAATGCTCTAACGGGTTTAAAATTAGGTATTTCTCTAAATAGTTCAAGTTTAAATATTTCTTTGGTTGGAAGAGTTATCAATTGACTATGAAAAGCAATTTTATCTTGCTTTGGGTCAAACCTATAATTGTTGTTCTTATCTTTAAGAGCCACCAAGAGATAGTCTCCTTCCTTGAGATTTTCTAGTGTAAATGTAGTAAGACTATCAAGGGTATTAGTAACATATCGAGGGTTGTCTTTATAAACAATAGAATCATTAAACTCTTGGTTTACTTCATACAACATAACCGAAACAAAACTTTCAGTTTCTTTGTCTAAAGCATCTTTAAGATAGCCTTTTACCGAAAGAGAATCTATATAACTACCCGTAGAAAAAACATATCTATAACCCTGTAATTTGTTACCTTCATTATTATCTTCGATGCTTTGTCCAAAGTTTAAACTATAGGTTGTATTGGGCAGAAGTGTATCTCTGAACCTTATCACGATTTGCTTGGTTGCATTATAAGGACTAATATCTAGTCTGTGTTTGAGAGGGGGAGAAACAATGAGTTGCTTGTTTACATCTTTTAATTTGACAAATTCATCAAATTGAATAATCAACTCTTTTTTATTAAAATGAGTGCTAAAATTTTCAGGAGAAGTATGCAATACTTTCGGAGGATAAATATCTTGGTCTCCCCCTGTTATATTTCCTCTTTTTGCACAACCTATAAACAGAATAGCTAAAAAGATTATGGTAATGACTCTCTTTGACATAGTAATTTTCATGACTGAGGCAAAGATAGCGATTTTAATTTCAGTTATGATTTTGTATCTTTACAAAGTTTTTTAATCCATTATCGTTTTAAAAAAAATATTAAACCTTAGCTTACCCAATTTAAAAGTAATATGCGGATTAACTTTTCGTTTGCTTCTAGCCCTTTTCAGACCTTGATTTCTTTTCATAAGATTATTAAATCTTTTGAAGAGATTGCTCAGTCGGGAGTAGATTTTCAGTCAGTATATGCTAAATCTTTACTAGAAGAAATCAAAAAATATCCCGAACTTATAGAAGGACTTAAAAACACTCAAGAGCTTCATAGTTATGAACCTATCATCAAAATTCTTTTAGCTGATTTATTTCCTAAATCACTCACTCATAACGAAATTAAAGCAATAACAATTCCGTTTCACCTACATACGTTTAATCATACCGAACGATTTAAAAAAATATTAGCTGAAGCTGGTGATAACTATCATTTTAACTTAAGAGATTTCTCAGAAGATCATTTTTACATCCTTAATTGCTGTGTAATTATTAAAGAATATTATGGTTACAAAATTGAAGCGATAGATTCGCCTTTATTTTTAGACATTCCAGACAAAAGCAATATAATCCGTCATTACCGAGTTTTGTTTAATGCGGATTTTGTAGATTTAATTCCAACCGAAAAAGCTATAGAACTCTCGGAAGAAGACATTATTGAGCTGATTGACAATTTTTCTGATATAGATTTATGGAAGTCTAAATTTCCTGAACAAAGTTGGATTTTGAAAGGATTTTCAATCATGACACTTTTTGATGCGACTATCGAAAATGCTGTTTCGAGCTTCAAAAGCAATTTACTTAAAGAGGATAGCCTTACTCAATTTCAAGAAATCGAAACTATTTTTAGATCCATTTATAAAATTGATGATTTAAAAATTGGAATTACTATTTTCGGGAATAACCGCAAAGATTTTGATTTAAGAATTGTAGAAAAGAAACTTTATAGTCATTTATTATATAATTCGACCCTTGAAGAATGCGAAGGATTATTGTGTAATGACATATTAGAAAGCATAGTAAAAAAGAAGGAATTTTTAGTAGTCTCGGACATCGACAAATACTTAATTTCTAATCCAGAAAAAGAGCGCTTTATTACAAAGCTAAAAGAACAGAATGTAAAGAGTTTTATTTTTGTTCCCTTAATAGACGGAGATCACTTTTTTGGGCTTTTAGAGATGTCTTCTTCTAGAGTTCGTGAATTAAATTCAGTGAATGCTAATAAGCTAAACTTTGTTTTACCTTTTATAAAAGATAAGGTTTCAAAAGCATTCTCAGAAACGGAAAACCAAATAGAAGCGGTTATTCAGAAAGAATATACTTCTATTCATCCTAGTGTAAAATGGAGGTTTCAAGAAGAGGCTCTGCGCTTTTTAAATCACAAGGCTATGGGGAGAGATTATGTACTTCAAGAAATTGTTTTTAATGACATCTACCCTCTTTACGGTCAAATTGACGTTCAGGGCTCGGCCGAATCTAGAAATAAAGCGATTCAGCAAGATTTGATTCATCAAACTCAGGATTTGATAAGCCTCTTTGAAAAAATAAGTAAGATCCATAAACTTCCTCTTTTTGAGCAAAAAATATTTGACCTTAAAAGCAATCTAGAAAGTCTCAAATTATTTGTATCCACCAATACGGAGCAAATGATTCAGACCTATTTTAATACAGATATTCACCCTATTCTTGAAAATTTTAGAAATAGCAATAACAACAATCAAATAGCAAAAGATATTGACAGCTATTTTGATAAAGTAAGTCCGATAGAAGGGGGTGCGTTTTATGAAGCTCGAAAAAGGTTTGATAACTCAATTGCTCTTATAAACAAAAAACTAGCTAAAATTATTGACGAAAAGCAAATAGAAGCTCAAGAATATTTTCCTCACTATTATGAGCGTTTTAAAACAGACGGAATAGAACACAATATGTATATTGGTGCTTCGATTGCCCCTGACAAAAACTTTGACATGTATTATCTGAAAAACCTTCGATTATGGCAAATGCAGGTAATGTGTGAAATGGAAAATTACTTTAAAGAGCTACAACCTTCTCTACCCCACGAACTAGAAGTGAGTTCTTTAATTTTAGTTTTTGGAACGCCAATTTCGGTCCGCTTTAAAATGGACGAAAAACAATTCGATATTGACGGCTCTTATAATGTCAGATATGAAATTGCTAAAAAACGCATCGACAAAGCCAAGATTAAAGATTCTGACGAACGCATTACTCAAAAGGGTAAATTGACCATTGTCTATTCGCAACCACAAGAGCGAAAAGAATATTTAAGCTATATTAACTTACTTCAATACAAAGGTCTTTTAGACACTAATATAGAGCAATTCGATGTAGAAGATCTACAAGGAATTATAGGATTAAAGGCTCTTAGAGTTGGATTTATTTATCAAAATAAAACACAAGAAGTGTATAGCGATTATACGTCGCTTGAAAATAAATAAATTACCAAATCGAATATCCCAGGCTAAAGTTTGCAAAAGCCAATACAAAAGCCAATACAGACAAAAGAATTCCTGTCATAAATATTCCGTAAGTAATCCGAAGCAAGCGATATTTCCTGTTGAGTACTAATCCGAGAAAATACAAATCTTTGGTAAGCGTGTTGTACAATCCATCTCGGTCGTTCATCAATTCATTCATTGCCCATTCGTATTCTGGAAGCGGCATTTTGTAGAAGTTTCCGAAAAACAGTATGTTCACTTTTTTCTGTTGTACTTGTTCTCGAGTAAATGACCCGCTAGTAACTTGGGGACGAGTAGAAAGAATAGCCGAAATAATACTAACTACACTGGACATCAACAATATAAAGGTCGGAATAATCAAATGATGATTTCGTGGAGCATCTAATTTAGGAATTAGTGAACTCAATACAATCGAAATAATAATAGCATTTACTGAGAGTAGAATATTGGCCTTACTATCAGCAATATCACTCAATCGGGTATGATTATTTAGAGTTACCCGAAACATCGTATCAATAGCTCGGCTATATTCTCTTTTATCTTCTTTAGCTTCTTTTTTCTTTTCTTTAGCTACTGTTTCTGGCGATAAAAGTTTAAAAATTCGCTTTTGTAAGGCTACAATATTTTCGTCTTTTTGCTTTTGCCAATTCTCTTTAGCATAATTTGTATAATAGCGATGTTTGTTGAGCAGTAAATCCCTATTTAATGTGCTCCATTCTAAATCTGTATATTTCTTATCTAAAGTAAACTCCCATTCAGCTCTTAAAAGTTCACTAATTCCGAGATAGTTTATATCTGCAAAATGAGAAGTATCTGCGTCTTTAATAATTTCTTCAAGTAAATCAATAGGATTATGCCCAACAGAGGTAGCTTTTATTAAACGCTGTACCTCCTTTATTTTTTGTTCAGGATAATTTTCTTGAGCTAAAAAATTTTGAGCAATCTCAGCACTCTGCTGTTCGTGATTTTGTTCAGATATACTATACCCCGTGTCATGAAACCAAGTCGCTAAATACAAAACTTCAGCTTCACTTTCTGAAACCTGTAAATTTTCAACTAAAACTTTTACGGCAAGAAAAACACGTGAAGTGTGTTGAAAATTGTGATAAATATATACATCCGAAACCTTATCTTTGAACAGTTCAAAGACAAACTGTTCGGTTTTTAGAACGATATTCATTTTTATTTCACTTTAAGAATCTAAAAATATGATTTTGTCATTTCAAAAATACAACAAAAAGGGCGGAATACTAATACTCGGATTATTTTTATCAATTTTTCTTAATTCGTGCACTACCTATCGAGCACAATACGGAAAAAACATCCAAAATCCAACGACAGAAATCCAAACAGATTCTACCATATCGCATCGATTCTACCTAATCGGAGATACAGGGAATGCTACCGAACCCGAAGCTCAAAATACCTTTGATTTCTTTGAACAACGAATAGCAGAATCTGACTCAAATGCCACTTTACTGTTTTTAGGAGATAACATTTACCCCAGTGGAATGCCTTTGGATAAAGCGTCTAATCAAAGAAAAATAGCCGAACAAAAACTTACTTTTCAACTCGAGATTGCCAAAAAGTTCAAAGGAAAAACGGTGTTTATTCCAGGAAATCACGATTGGTATAACGGAATTGAAGGATTAGAAGAGCAAGCAAAATTCGCTAGTGATTACTTAAATGACAAAAAAGCTTTTCTCCCTCGGAAATCTTGTGGGATTGAGCGATTAAAAATCAACAATGAAGTTGTCTTGATAGTAATTGATTCACAATGGTTTTTAGAGGACTGGGATAAGTATCCTACCCTGAATGATGATTGTGACATCAAAACTAAAGAAGATTTTTTTGATGAAATTGTGAGTTTACTGAATAAACATCAGAATCAAACGATAATTTTAGCGCTTCACCATCCGCTATACTCTAACAGCTCGCATGGAGGTCAATTGTTTTCCCTCAACCAACACTTATATCCTATCGGAAATGTGCCACTTCCGATTGTGGGAAGCGTTTTGAATTTCTTTAGAAAGACTATCGGAATTCCGCAAGATTTGCAAAGTGCTCCTTATCGGGAATTGGCCAACCGCATCAAAATCGAAATTACCCATCGCAACAACGTCGTTGTAGTTTCGGGCCACGAACATACCCTTCAGTACATTGAAAAAGAGAACATCAAACAGATTATCAGTGGTTCAGCTTCAAAAACCGACAAGGCAAGAGCCGTAAATCCAAATGATTTTTCGTACGGAAAAAATGGTTACGCTGTTTTGGACGTCTACAAAGATTTAAGCGCTAAAGTTAATTTTTATGGTATAGAAAACAACCAAGAAGTCTTATTGTTTTCGAAAGAAGTTTTACGTCCCGAAAGTATTCAAACAGATGAAAATCAGTTTGCAGAAAATTTTGCACCTACCATTAAATCCTCCATTTATGACAAAAAAATGACTGATAAATCAAAACTTCATAAATTTTTGTTTGGAGAATTGTATCGTGATTATTACGGACGAGAATTTGAAGTTTCGAGTGTACTTTTGGATACACTCTACGGGGGACTCAAACCTTTACGAGCAGGAGGAGGAATGCAATCTAACTCGCTTCGTTTAACGGATAAAGACGGAAAAGAGTATACTATGCGTTCACTCAAAAAGAACACCACTCGGTTTTTTCAGTCTATGTACACGGACCAGTATGTAGTGGATGATTTTGAAGACACAGGCGCTTCAGATTTTTTATATGATTTTTTTACCTCTGCCAATCCGTTTTATCCCTTTATTATCCAGCATTTAGCCAAACCCATTGGGGTTAATCATACGCAACCCCAATTGTTCTATGTCCCTAAACAAACTGCCTTAGGAAAATACAACGATAAGTATGGAAATGAACTTTATATGATCGAAGAACGACCGATGTCTGAACACAGCCAAGCTGATAATTTTGGCAATGCAGATGATATTATCAGTACCTCCGATTTAATGCTGGCTTTACAAAAAAACGAAAAGTCAAAAATTGACGAAGAAGCCTATATTAGAGCGCGACTTTTTGATGTTATTTTAGGAGATTGGGATAGACATCAAGATCAATGGAGATGGGCAGAGCATCAATATGATAACTTCAGTATTTTTAGACCTATTCCTAGAGATAGAGACCAAGTATTTGCAAAATTTGATGGCGTTTTAATGAGCTATTTATTACAAATTCCCGCTACCAAACACATTCAGAATTTTCATAAAAAAGATATTAATCTAAAATGGTTAAACCGTTCGGGATATGTGTTAGATTTGACTTTTTTGAATCAGGCCGATAAGCAAATGTGGTTAGAGCAAGCCCAACATATTCAACAACGCCTTACGGATGAAGTTATCGAAAATGCCTTTGCTCAACTTCCCAAAGAATTACAAGATGAAACTTCGGATGATATAATTAAAAAAGTAAAAGAAAGACGGAACCAACTTGACAAATGGGCTGTCGAACGCTATGAATTCCTTCAACGAGTAGTAGTCTTGACTGGAACAGACAAAAAAGAACGCTTTGAAATTATCCGCAACGAAAACGGAAAAACCGATATTTCAATTTATCGCATCAAAAAAACAGAAGAAGAACTAATCCATCAAAAAAAATATTCAAAAGACTTAACAAAAGAGATTTGGATTTACGGACTGGATGATGACGATATTTTTGAAGTAAAAGGGAATGGTACAAAAAATATTAAAATCCTTTTGATTGGAGGACAAAACAATGATACTTATAAAATCGAAAACGGAAGGAACCTAATAGTGTACGATTATAAAACCAAAAATAACACTATTGAATCTGACGGAAAAGCAAAAATACGGTTAACAGACAACTATAATATCAACAACTACGATTATACTAAACCAAAATACAATGCTTTTTTTGTGGCTCCAAACATAGGTTACAATCCTGATGATGGCGTCAAATTAGGAGCTAATTTCTCTTACGAAGTAAACGGCTTCAAAAGGGAACCCTTCTCTCAAAAACACAATTTTTCGGGAATGTACTATTTTGCGACAAGCGGATTTGAATTGGGGTATAAAGGCATGTTCAAAAATGCTATATTAAATTGGGATTTTGCTCTAAACGTCAGTTTTACAAGTCCAAACTTTAGTATTAACTATTTTGGATTCGGAAATCAATCCATAAACCCCGACGATATAACAGGAATGGACTACAATCGAGTGCGAATGCAAATTTTTTCTGTAAATCCAGAAATTTTTAAAGCAGGAAGATATGGTTCAAAAATCACATTCGGAACAAAATTTGAACGGATAAAAGTCGAAAATACTTTCGGAAGATTTGTATGGGACTCCAATTCCCTACTTACGGATGTTTTTGAAAGTAAATATTTTGGATCTGCCTCTTTGGGTTATGCTTATAATAATTATGACAATAAAGCGTTTCCTACTTTAGGTTTTACTTTTTTGGCAAAAACTTCATGGCATCTGAACTTAGAAAATACCAATCAAAATTTTGCTTCTTTGGAATCACATATAGGGTTTACACATAAACTTACCCCAAGCGGAAAATTAGTTCTCTCCACCCTAGCTGAAGGGAAAGTAATTTTTAATGACCATTTTGAGTTCTATCAAGGTGCATTTATAGGTGGAAATAATGGTCTTCGAGGATTCAGAAATGAACGTTTTTTAGGACGAAATTCTTTTTATCACACTTCGGACATAAGATTGGAGATCGGTTCTGCCAAAGGTTTTATTCCTATAAAATACGGAATTTCGACTGGATATGATTACGGAAGAGTATGGCTTTCAGAAGAGCGTTCTAACAGGTGGCACCATTCGTACGGAGGAGGTTTGTGGCTTAATGCTGCTGAGCTTACCTCTTTATACGTGAATTTCTTTCATTCAGAAGATGCTAACCGTTTTACTTTTGGTATAGGATTTAATATTTGATTTATATGAATAAATATTGGGGGTTATTAGTAGGAATTATTACTAGCACAACTGTTTTTGCGCAAGACAGTTTAGGCGTTGTTCAAGATTCTATCCTATTAAATGATAAACCAAATAAATGGCAAAACTTTAAGAGCGATATAAATGTTATCTCAGGAGGATTTCTTTATACTTTAAGCAATCCTATCCGGTGGAATCAAGACGACTGGACAGTTGTGGGAGCAACTGCTGCAGGGATTTCGTTGATGTATCTAGCTGACGAAGAAACCAGTGAATTTTTCAGAAAGCAAGAAGAAGATATCCCTCAAGGAATAAGAGATTTTGGTTGGGTATTCGGCAGACCTGAAGCAAGTTACGGACTAACAGCTGGTGTGTATCTGGTTGGACTTTTTACAGATTCAGAAAAAGTAAGAGAAACAGGAGTTTTACTAATTACCTCTGCTGCAGTTGGTGGTTTAACTCAACAAACTATGAAAACCATAATCGGGAGAGGAAGACCAGATTTAGAAAAAGGACACAATCAATTTCGTTTATTTAAAGGAGGTCATTCGTATGGTTCTTTCCCTTCGGGACATACCATGTTGTCCACTACTACCATTTATGCCTTATTAAAACAATTTTCTAATCCGTGGATAAAAGCTGGACTTTATACGGTCGGAGCTATCACTCCTGTTTCAAGACTGTGGGCAGGAGCCCATTGGCTTACGGATGTAACTTTGAGTTTGGTAATGAGCGTAGCTATAGTAGAGTGTGTGGATAATTACCTGAAAAAAAATAAGAATTATAGTAAAACAAAAGATAAATTTGGGTTTGATTTTAAAGAAAAAGACAAAATCAAATGGAATCTGTCAGTTGGAGCGAATCAGATAGGAATTATAGGAACTTTTTAAACTGCTTAAATTAGTTAACTTTGTACATCATCCTAACTCCAAATAATATGAGAAATTTATTTTTATTAGCAAGCGTAGTACTCTTATTTTCATGCAGTAAGCGCTCCAATAAGGGGGCTGAAGAGTTTTGGAATAATCTATCAGCTCATTGTGGTAAATCATACGAAGGAATTTTGACTTTTCCGGAAGACGATCCTGATTTTGGAGGAAAAAAATTGGTGATGCATGTGGCCTCTTGTACGAATAATCAAATTAAAATTCCTTTTTATGTAGGTAATGACAAATCTAGAGTATGGGTTTTGACTCGAAACGGAAATGTTTTGGAATTACACCATGAACACACACATGAAGACGGTACTGCTGACGAAATAACCCTATACGGAGGAACAGCAACCAATACTGGACAAGCAACTATTCAGGTGTTTCCTGCCAATCAACAGACTGTAGATATGTTGCCACAAGCCTCGACCAATGTTTGGTGGTTTACGTTAGACCACCGTCAATTTACTTATAACCTAAGACGAGTAGGTTCTGACCGATTGTTTACTGTTACATTCGACTTGAGCAAAGCTATCGAAACACCCGAAAAACCTTGGGGTTGGAATTAAAACTCAAAAGCAAAGAGTACCATCTGCTGGATTCATAAATATTCGCTAAATTTTATAGTATTCGTAAATATTCACCGACAAAAAGTTTGCCTATACATTTAAAAATAATATTTTTGCACTTATTTAGATTTAGTAAAAATAAATACATGCAAACGCTAAAAAACATCTTTTTATTGGCTTTAGTAAGCACTCTAGTTCTTTCTTGTAAAGGAGAAAACAAATCAAATGAAACACCTCAGGTCGTTGAGCACAGAATTGTATCTTTAAGTAGCGCAATAACCGAAATCCTGGCTTCTTTAGGCCAAGAAGATAAAATTGTAGGTGTTGACGTGACAAGCACTTATCCAAAAAACATAAAAGAAACAGCCCAAGATTTAGGACACGTTCGTTCCATATCATTAGAAAACGTAATCGCTTTACAACCTACTTTAGTTTTAGCCTCCGACAAAGATTTAAATCCAGAGTTAATAGGTAAGCTTCAAGAAGCAAATATCCAAGTAAAGACTATTCATCAAGAGCAGTCTATTGAAGGGACTAAACAATTTATTAAAGATATAGCAATGGCTATTGGAGATACAGGATATACTTCGCTTATAGAAAAAATTGATGCCGATTTTGCTGAGGTTATTTCGTTTGAAACGAAACCAAAAGTACTTTTTATCTATGCTCGAGGAGCTGGAACACTTATGGTAGCTGGAAAAAACACACCTATGGAAAAAATAATTTCTATTGCAGGAGGAGAAAATGCGGTTAACGATTTCGAAGATTTTAAACCTTTGACTCCAGAAGCACTTATCCAATCAAATCCTGATTATATCCTTTTGTTTGAAAAAGGATTAGAAAGCTTAGGAGGTATTGACGGAGTACTCCAGATTCAAGGGATAAACCAAATTAATGCAGGGAAAAATAAAAAAATTATAACAATGGATGGAGCCATGCTTTCTGGTTTTGGACCAAGGGTAGGGCAAGCAGCTAAAGAATTAAATCAATTAATTTCAAAATAAAATTAGAATTCAGTAATTGGGATTTAGTATTTGAAAATTCCTAATTCGTAATTGTAATTTGTAATTCTAAAAATGCAAAATAAACTTTCATTATACCTTATTTTAAGCTTCGTATTGTTAACTGGATTGGCAATAATGTCACTTTATATGGGAGTTTACGAGTTTAACAGTTCATTTTCAGAAATCATTTCAAGCTTATTTACAGAGAATGCGTCTGTTTCACAAACGGATCGATATGTCTTTTTTGATATTAGACTTTCTAGAATTGTAATGGCAATTCTGATTGGAAGTGCCTTGGCCGTTTCTGGAACTTGCTTACAAGGAATGTTCAAAAACCCACTGGCTACACCTGACCTTATCGGAATCACAGCAGGAGCTTCACTTTTTGCAGCTATTGCTATTGTTCTTGGAGTTTATATCAAACCTTATATCCCTGAAGCGATGCATTTCTCCTTTTTGAGTATTGCAGCTTTTGTAGGTTCATTCATAACAATGAGTTTAGTTTATAGAATTTCGACCTCCAACGGAAAAACCAATGTAGTAATGATGTTACTTTCAGGAGTAGCTATTACAGCTTTAGGATTTGCTGTGATGGGACTTCTGATCTACATTTCTAAAGAGGAACAATTAAGAGATTTAACCTTTTGGAATTTAGGAAGCCTTGGAGGAGCCAGTTGGACCAAAAACGGAATTTTATTGATTGTTATCCTGATTGCCTATTATTTTTTGATTGGAAAAGGAAAAACACTCAACGCAATGATGCTCGGAGAAAGAGATGCTATGCATTTGGGAATTCCGGTCGAAAAAACAAAAAAACAAATTGTGCTTTTTACAGCTCTCTTAGTAGGGACATCTGTTGCTTTTTCTGGAACTATCGGCTTTATAGGACTAATTATTCCGTACATTTTAAGACTTATTTTTAAATCAAATTATTATATCATCCTGCCTTTGTCGGCTGTTTTAGGGAGTATATTACTTCTAGGTGCAGACACTATTAGCAGAACAATTGTGGCTCCGTCAGAAATCCCAATCGGAATTCTAACCGCATTTATGGGAGCGCCAATTTTTATAGCCATTCTATTAAAACAGAAGAAATCATTATAAGAGCCTACGGTTTACTACTGACAGCCGACAGAATAACCGTAAACTGTAAACTATAAACTGTAAACTAACAATGCTAAAAGGACAAAATATCTCCTACGCTCATAAAGATTTTAAAATCTTAAGTGAAATTGATTTTTCTGCCCAAAACGGAAAAATGATTGCGATTGTCGGTCCCAATGGAGCAGGTAAGTCAACCCTGTTGAGTGTTTTGTCAAACGAGTTCGAAAAGTTTAATACTATTCTTTTCAAAGAAAAGACTTTTAAAGAATGGCATATGGGAGAATTATCGCTACATAAGGCAAAATTCTCACAACAATACAACTCAGATATTCCACTTTTGGTTGGCGATGTAACCCTTATGGGGCGTTATCCTTATTTTGATAATAACCCAACCGAAGAAGATTTAAAGGCCGTTGAAAATGCAATGAAACAAACCGATGTCTTTCACCTAAAAGACAGAGATTACAACACGCTTTCAGGGGGAGAAAAACAAAGAGTTCATTTAGCTCGGGTATTGGCTCAATTAGATAATGACATTCAAAACAAGCTAATCTTCTTGGACGAGCCATTAAACAACCTAGACATCTATCATCAATACAAAATATTAGAAAATATCCGAAAATTTACGCAAAAAGGAAATACGGCTATTTTAGTTTTGCACGATTTGAATCTTACTGCTCGTTTCTCGGATGAGGTTTTTCTGATGAAAGGCGGAAGAGTAGTAGCCAATGATGTTCCACTGAATATTTTTACTAAAGAAATTATAACTGAGGTATATAATTTTCCGTGTACAATCTTTGAAAATCCAGTAGATAAAAAACCAATGATTTTCTTTGGAACATAGAGTAATTAAAGAGTATATTAAAAAATATTATATATTAAAAATGAATTTAACACAACAATGGGAAGCTCTTAAAGCAGAAAACCCGCACATCAGAATACGAAATGCAGCGCAACAATTAGGAGTTAGTGAGGTAGAACTTTTAGCTACTAAAACAGGAGAAAACGTAATTCGCTTACGTCCAGAATTCGAAAATATCTTATTAGATCTAGAGCCTCTAGGAAAGTTAATGGGACTTACCAGAAACGAAGAGTGTGTGCACGAACGCAAAGGAATTTATGCTAACGGAGATTTCAGCAGTTCGCATGCAGGACTTTTTGTAAACGAAGATATTGATATGCGAATCTTTTTGTCGGCTTGGGAAAAAGCGTATGCTGTTTCGGAAGAATCCGAACACGGAACGCGTACGAGCTTGCAATTTTTCGGGAAAGACGGAGAAGCTATTCATAAAATTTATCTGACCAAAGAAAGTAACGAGGAAGCATACAAAGCATTGGTCGAAAAATACAAATCAGAAGACCAATCAACTGACGAAAATTCAGTTGCTATTCCGCTAGATATTTACGAAAAACCTGATGTTGATGTTGATTTAGAAGGATTTCACAACGCTTGGTTAGCACTCAAAGATACACACGACTTTTTTGGAATGTTGAAAAAATTCGGAGTGACCCGAACGCAAGCTTTACGACTGGCTCCTTCGGAATATTATGCTCAAAAAATTGACAATGAAGCTTCGGTAAAATTATTGGAATTAGCCGCAGAAACCAAAACTCCGATTATGGTTTTTGTAGGAAATAGAGGAAATATCCAAATTCATACCGGAAGAATCCGTAAAACTATGTGGCATAGAGAATGGTTCAACGTAATGGATCCTGACTTTAACCTACATTTGGATATGTCAAAAATTGCCTCAACATATATCGTCAGAAAACCTGCTGAAGGAGATGTTGTAACTTCGGTTGAAGTATTCAACGAAATGGGAGATTTAATCGTTCAGTTCTTCGGAAAACGCAAACCGGGAATTCCTGAATTGGAAGAATGGAGAGAAATTGTGAAAAGAATTACGAATTAGAAATTACGAATTTATAATCTGTAATCTTTAATTTTTAGCTCGTAATTCATAATTTTTAATTCGTAATTAATGAAAGACGATAATATAATTCAGATTAAAAGCTATGCTTTTGCAGTTAGAATTGTAAAAGCATATCAGTTTTTATCTAATGACAAAAAAGAATTCGTATTGAGCAAACAGCTTTTACGTTGTGGAACATCTATCGGAGCTAATGTTGAAGAAGCTATCGGAGGACAATCAGATAAAGACTTTTTTGCTAAATTGTCGATTGCTTATAAAGAGGCAAGAGAAACACATTATTGGATAAAATTATTAAAAAACACTGATTATTTATCAGAAGACCAAAGCGAAAGTTTATTAAATAATGTAACCAAATTATTAAAAATAATCGGCTCAATTCAAAAAACACTTTGCAACAATTCGTAATTCGTAATTTCTAATTCGTAATTTCCTATATTTGTTACGATGAACCTACCCTACTTTATAGCAAAACGGCTGAATTCCGGAACAAAAGAAAAAGCAAGTATTTCGAGTCCGATATTGAATATTGCTGTCATTGCTATTGCTTTAGGGATTATTATGATGTTAGTATCAGTAGCTACGGGAATCGGATTACGAGAAAAAATCCGTGAAAAGATTTCGGCTTTTAACGGTCATATCATCATTTCGAATTACGACAATAACCAATCTGAAGTAAGCCTCACTCCTATTGATAAAAATCAAGATTTTTATCCAACTTTCAATTCAGTAAGCGAGATAAGCCATATACAAGCTGTTATCACCAAAGCAGGAGTTATCCGAACCGAAACTACCTTTGAGGGAATTATTTTTAAAGGAGTAGGTAGCGATTATAGGTTTAAAAATTTAGAAGAATACCTCGTTCAAGGAAGGATTCCAAAGGTTACTGAGGAACGCGAAAATGCAGAGGTCCTAATTTCAGAGTATTTGGCCAAGCGAATGGAGTTTGAACTGGGAGATAAATTCACCACCCATTTCTTAAAAGACGATCCAAACGAAAGACCAAATTTACGACAGTTTGAAATTGTAGGAATATATAACTCAGGATTTCAAGAGTTTGATGCCAACTTTATTTTTGGTGATATAAGACACTTGCAAAGAATGAATCGTTGGAGCGCTAATCAAGTCGGAAATTTTGAAGTTTTTGTACAAGATTTCGAAAAAATCCAACAAAAAGGAGACGAGATTCACTCGCAAACCCCTCCTACTTTAGACACTCAAACCATAGTTGAAAAATACAACCATATTTTTGAGTGGCTCAAAATAACGGATTCTAACATATATCTGATTATTGGACTTATGCTACTGGTAGGTGTTATCAACATTGCCGTAGCTCTTTTGGTTATGATTTTGGAACGAACACAAATGATTGGAATTTTAAAAGCAATGGGAACGGATAATTGGAACCTCCGAAAAATATTTTTACACAATGCTTTTTACCTGATAACAAGAGGACTTCTATGGGGTAACCTGATTGGAATCGGAATTTTACTACTACAAAAATACTTTGGAATTGTAAAGCTCAATCCGGAGAGTTACTATGTAAACCAAGCTCCTGTTTATCTGAATTGGGAGTATGTTTTAGCGTTAAATATCGGGACTATCTTAGTTTGTCTAACCGTACTTTTGATTCCGTCTTATATTATTACAAAGATTTCGCCTGTCAAAGCTATACGATTTGAGTAAGTCTGTAATCTCTGTTTCTTTTGACCAAAAGACAGTTGATAAATGACTTTTTATTACTTCTAATAGGAGAATATAGTGTACACGTAAAAAGAAATATGTATTAACAAAATGTTATTTTACGGGCTAATCGATTTTTTTTATACCTTTTTTTATACCTTTGTCCCATAAAAATAAAACAAAAAAATTATGAAAAAATTTTACACTTTAGCAATTGCTTTGTTCGGAGCTTTTGCATTTGGACAAAACATGCTTGAAAACCATAGTTTTGAAAACTGGACTGAAACCGCTCCTGATAATTGGTTAATTACTTTAGGAAACAATGGAGGTGGTGTTGAACTTGAAACAACTATCGTACAAGATGGTAATAATGCTGTTAAACTAGTTGCACCAAACGGAACTGGAAATAATAGAGTTGGATATCTTGATTTTGAAGTTGTCCCAGAAACTTCTTATACCTTAACTTATTGGTATTTTGATGAGGATGATAACGCTAGATTTAGACATTGGGGTTCTTTTAGAACAGGAACTTTAGAATCTTCTACCACAACTGGAGTAACACAAGTTCCTGAATTTCAACCGAATTATTTGGAAAATTCAAATGGTTGGCAACAAGTTACAGTTACAGGAACTGCTCCTTCTAATGGAAATATCATGAGATTAGATTTCAGAGCATTCCAACAAGATAATGGAGCAGGTGGTGGAACTGTTTACGTTGATAATGTTGATTTCAGAGTTACAGGTTCAGCTTCAATAAAAAACAACGATATCGCAGGTTTATCAGTTTATCCAAACCCAGTATCAGGAAATACATTGTATATAACTTCTAACAATTCTGTTGAAAAATCAGTAGCTATTTTTGACGTACTTGGAAAACAAGTAATCAACACTACAACTGCAAACGGAGCTGTAAACGTTGCTAACCTTAATGCAGGTGTTTACATCGTAAAAGTAACAGAAGAAGGAAAAACAGCTACAAGAAAATTAGTAGTTAAGTAATTTTTACTTCAAAATAATACTTTAAAAAGCATCAACGAAAGTTGGTGCTTTTTTTGTTTTAACATAATTTTAGTATATTTATCTCATTAACTCTTAAAATATACTATTATGAAAACAACACAATTATTTTTTACAGGATTATTTTTATTGGGAGCTTTGTCTGTTCAAGCCCAATCTTCTCAAACCTCTACCTTGACAAAATTTGGATTACAATCAGGAACAGGAGGAACAGGAAATGCGTTCTTTGGGTATAAGGCAGGACAATTCACCACAGGAAACAATAATACTTTTATTGGTCATTCATTATTAAACGATACGAATGTTAATAATAGTGTTAATATTGGTAATAGTTCAAATATTGGAACAGGGGGAATCTCCATTGGATATGGTAATGATACAACAGGGGGAGGAATAGTAATAGGTAGAAATTCGCTTGTAAGAACAAGCAGTATAGCTATAGGAGAGCAAATAGCGTGTGAAGGGTTAAACAATATTATGTTGGGAAACTCTATTGGATATGATTTAGAAGGTTCATCTAATAATAATAATATTTTTATCGGTTCAAATGTTGCAACAGATAGAGCATCATCTAGTAGAAATATTTTCATAGGAAATGGCACAGGCTCATTATCACAAGGAAATCACTGTATTTTTATTGGACATGATTCTGCAAATGAAATAATTGGAGACAATTTACTTTACATAGAAAATTCTTCTTCTCCTACTCCTCTCATCTGGGGAGATTTTGCAGAAGACAAGTTAAAGTTTAACGGTAAAGTTGGTGTCGGTTATGGCTTTGGAAGTTTTCCAACAACAGCAGGTACGGTAAATGTAAACGGCTATAATCTTTTTGTCAACGGAGGTATCCTAACAGAAGAAGTTCGTGTGATGCTTAAAAACCAATGGGCAGATTATGTTTTTGAAGAAGATTATAATCTCCTAAAACTTGAGCAGGTTGAACAGTTTATCAAAGAAAATAAGCGTCTGCCAAATGTACCGTCTGCCAAAGAAGTAGCAACAAATGGCTTGGAGTTTGGTGAGATTGTAACCATTCAACAAGAGAAAATAGAGGAGCTAACCTTGTATCTTATTGAACAAAACAAATTAATCAAACAACAACAACAAGATATCGAAAACATAAAAAACAGGTTGAGTTTCTTTTAGAAAATCAAAACCCAAAATAAATTGAATTATGAAAAAAATAATTTTACTTATTATAGTTTTTTTGGGTATAAAATTGTACGCACAAAAAGAACCTGTTTTACCAAATGGAGTCAAGCATAGTTTGTCTCCAAATGGTTTATTTGAAAAGGTGTTTGATCATTACGGTAATAGTTATAATCTATCTGACATTATGATTAGTAAGGGGGCAAGAGGAGGAAGTAATCTAAAAACTACGAATCCTACCCCTTTGAGTTGTGGCTATTATAATTTATATTTTGAGGAAGGTAGTGGTATGGAAAATACTTCAAATCCGGATCATATAGCAAGAAGAGATGTTTTATGTCAAGTTCTTACAGATTTATCAGATTTTATTAATTCTCCATTAACCACTAACGGACTAAATAATAAAGTTAATATTTGGGTAAGAGACATTAATGATATAATACCTCCCTATCTTATAAATCAAGCATTGGGTATTGCAAGTTCGTATTACACCTTTCCTATCATTCCAAGTACTGACATTGGAGGGATTGTAGATAATGAAATATGGAAAACAATTCATTTAGGTAAAGACTCCTATAGTGGTATCTCTTACCCCTTACAATCAAATGATGATGGAGTACTTCAATTTTATCATGGTATGATAGCTTTCAATTTTTCCAGCTCTTATATAGAATGGAATACTAACCTAACTCTAACCACATTTCCTAATAAATATGATTTATATACAGTTATATTACATGAAGTGATACATGCATTAGGATTCCAAAGTTTAATTGCCATTGACGGTTATTCAAAATTTAGTCCTTATTATAATTATTATAATCGTTATGATACACGCCTAAAAAACAACACAAATACACAGTTCTTAATCCAAAAACCAAAAAGCGCTTGTGGTAGTATGTACAATTATGCTTTTAATACTTCATTGAACCCCTCAATATTGCAATCAAATGAAAACTGTAATCAAGCTGTTAGATACGTAGGACTTTCAAATGTTCCAGTACATACCCCTACTACTTTTTTTAACGGGAGTAGTTTAAGTCATTTTGAAGGAGACTGTATTGATCCAAATCCAAACTTTGTTATGGAAAGTGAAGTAGATAAAGAAGTAATACGAAGATTTCCGAAACATCAAGAAAGAAATGTGTTAGGAGAAATAGGTTATAATGTAAATAATTCATTTGGTGTGAGTTCTACCTATCAGGGAACAGCAACTTATACAGGTACATTATCAGGTATTAACGTTGCTGGGATGAATGATGGGATAAGTCCGTTAGGTGTTCTTACATATACAGGTAATGTAAATATCGATATTGAAATAAGTGACTTTTTAACTAATGATACAAATGCTACAGGATTCGAATGTTTAGAAGATATTTACCATACATCTACATTATCAGCTACTTCAGGAAATTCTAGCACAACAGTTATTTTTAATACTAGTGAGGAAGGTTTACATTTATTAAGATATGTTCCTACAAATGGAACACAAAGAGGAAATATAACTTATATTTTTGTGTATGTAGAATCAGCTAATAACTGTGCAATACCTGGAACAGATTGTAATTTGGTTATTAATGGTGACTTTGAGACTTGTGTTACGTCATACGGTGGCAGTAATATAAATAAAGTATGTAATTGGTCAAACGCTAATCAGGGGTCTCCCGATTATTTTAATGCTGACTATACTGATTTATGGTCTATCCAAACTCCGTGTAATAGGTTTGGTTATGAGAAGGATAACATTACCTCAAATAAAGGGTATGCAGGGATGTATATTTTATTAAATCCTTTATTAGGTAATAAATATTCTGAACCTATTAAAACACAACTCTATTCCCCTTTATTGCCAAATACTGATTATCAGTTAACATTTGATGTGTCATTAGCAGAAAGTCATAGTCATAGTAAAGTCAAATTCCAAGCCTATTTATCAGACACCTTTACGACTTTTAGTGGAGAAGGAACAATAACCATTACAGACCCGAATATGTTATTTACTGATACTTCTCACTCAACTATAACAGATGGGTGGAATAAAATTATATTTAATTTTACAACAGATAATATTGCAGGGCAAAATGTTTTATATATTGGCGGTTTAACTCTTCAAGATATGATTATTAGTGATGATTGGGCAGGTCTGGGTGAAGGAGGTTGTAATTATGAAGAATCCTCTAACTATCCTGTTACACCATATTCTTATTATTATATAGACAATGTTTCTTTAATTCCTTTGAACAAAGACTCTTTTATTATTCCTGAAAACATTTGTTTAAATGAATTGATTGGAGATTTATCAGATTATTTAGATAATATCCCTTTAAATGGTACATTTTCAGGAAATGGAGTTGCAGGTAATGTATTTAACCCTTCTATAGCTGGTGTAGGCAGTCATACAATAACTTATACTTATACAAATCCTACAGGGTGTCTTGTTTCAATCTTCTCAAAAGTAGAAGTCCTATCTCCGGATCATTCTTATTGTATAAATTGTCTAGATTATTTTATTTTTTCTGGGACTGAAAGCTCTTCTTCTGTTGCCTACCATACAGCAGATTATATTGAAACAAATAGTAACTATATTGTAAATTCAACTTCAGAGGTATCCTTAAAAGCACGTAATTATATTGTTATGAAGCCCCAAAGTCAAATAAATTCCGGAGCTCGATTTCTCGCAAGAATTGAAAATTGTAATGGAACATCAAATGCTAAAATGATAAATCCTGTAACAACTTTTGAAAATTTTAAACCAATATCTTTTAGTGAAAGTAATGAGCTCCCTAATGTTAAACATCTTGATATTTCAGGTTTAAAAATATATCCTAATCCATCAGATGGACTAATCAATATTACCACTTCTTTAAATACCGAATTAAAAGTAAACATTTTTGATACGCTAGGTAAAGAAGTTATAAACACGAAAGTAACTAATAATGTATTAAATGTCTCTTCCTTAACGTCTGGTGTTTATATCGTAAAAGTAACAGAAGAAGGAAAAACAGCTACAAGAAAATTAGTAGTTAAGTAATTCTTACTTTAAAATAAATAATATCTAAAAAGCGTGGACTTATAGTTCGCGCTTTTTTTTTACTTTTATATGTAACATTATTATATTTTTGTTAACTAATATCTTATAACTGACACCAAGAATTATGATGAAAAAAGCAACTTTATTAAGCACAGTTTGTCTTATTTTTGCAACATCTTGTAAAAAAGAAAAAGAAAATATAATGACAAACGAAATTCAACCACCTGTGGCTAAAATTGAGCCAACCGTTTTAGAGAAACACGGACACAAGCGAACTGATAATTATTTTTGGTTAAACCAAAGAGAAGACCAAGAAGTTCTCGACTACTTAAATGCCGAAAATGAATATTATCAGCAGATGACTGCTCATACCAAAGAGCTTCAAGAAGACCTTTTCAAAGAAATGAAAGAACGCATCAAAGAAGATGATTCATCTGTCCCTTATTTCTATAATGGTTATTGGTACATCACTCGTTATGAAACAGGAAAAGACTATCCTATTCATACGCGTAGAAAGGGAAGTATGGATGCACCAGAAGAAATTATGTTTGATTGTAACGAAATGGCAAAAGGACACAGCTATTTTAATTTATCAGGAATCAATGTGAGTCTTGACAATAAATATGCTGCCTTTGGAGTAGATACTGTAAGTCGTAGAATTTATACTATCCAAATCAAAAACCTAGAAACAGGTGAAATTTTGACAGATAAAATCGAAGGGGTAACAGGAGGTTCTTCGTGGGCAAACGACAACAAAACTTTGTTTTATACGGGTAAAGATGCTCAAACTCTTCGTTCTGATAAAATCTATAAACACAAATTAGGTACCGCTCAAAGTGAAGATGTAATGATTTATCACGAAAAAGATGATACTTTCAACACCTTTGTCTATAAAGAAAAATCCAGAAAATATTTGATTATTGGATCTGGAAGCACGCTTACCTCTGAATATCAAATCCTTGAAGCGGACAACCCTGACGGAAAATTCAGAGTATTCCAACCAAGAGTTAGAGGATTAGAGTACGGAATTGATTATTACAACGGGCAGTTCTATGTAGTAACCAACAAAGACGGAGCGACTAACTTCAAATTAATGACTACTCCCGAAAGTGCTACATCTCAAGAAAACTGGAAAGATTTGATTCCTCACCGAGAAGATGTTCTTCTTGAAGGAATAGATATTTTTAAAGATTATTTAGTGATTAGCGAAAGAGATAACAACAAAGGCTTAAATCTTATCCGTATCAAACCTTGGAATGGGGCAGAATATTTCCTGCCGTTCGATAGCCAAACTTATACGGCTTATACCACTACTAATATTGATTTTGATACAGACAAACTTCGCTATGGTTATCAATCGATGAAAACTCCTTCTTCGGTGATAGAGTTTGATATGAAAACCAAAGACAAAAAAGTATTGAAAGAGCAAGAAGTATTAGGAGGTAAATTCAACAAAGACAACTATGTTGAAGAAAGAGTTTGGGCTACAGCAGCAGACGGAACCAAAGTACCTATCTCTATGGTGTATAAAAAAGGATTAAAAAAAGATGGCAAAAATCCGTTGTTGTTATATGCTTACGGTTCGTATGGAGCTTCAATGGATCCTTATTTTTCAACAGCTCGTTTGAGCCTTGTTGACAGAGGTTTCATCTATGCTATCGCTCACATCAGAGGAGGTGAAGATTTAGGAAGACCATGGTATGAAGATGGAAAGCTCCTTAAAAAGAAAAACACCTTTACAGATTTTATAGATTGTTCGAAATTCGTAATTGCTGAAAAATATACTTCAAAAGAACATTTGTATGCATCAGGGGGGTCTGCAGGAGGATTGCTTATGGGTGCAGTTATCAATATGGCTCCTGAGCTTTATAACGGAGTTATTGCTGCTGTTCCGTTTGTGGATGTAGTAACTACTATGCTTGATGACACTATTCCACTTACAACAGGTGAGTATGACGAATGGGGTAACCCGAACGAGAAAGAGTATTATGATTATATGCTTTCCTATTCTCCTTATGATAACGTAGTGGCTCAGGATTATCCTAATATGTATGTTTCAACTGGATTACACGATTCGCAAGTACAATATTGGGAGCCTGCAAAATGGGTGGCTAAATTAAGAGCTACAAAAACTGACAAAAATCTTCTATTCCTTGACACCAATATGGATGCAGGTCACGGAGGAGCTTCAGGACGTTTTGAAGCACTAAAAGAAGTAGCAAAAGAATATGCTTTCTTATTAGATTTAGAGGGAATCAAAAAATAATTAGTATTTACATCATTAAATTTATTCCTATTTTCTTATAAAAAAAGGCTGTCCTACGGACAGCCTTTTTACATTATATAACCCTTATGTTTTTTATAAATTGAAACCAATAAACACATTCTTTTAACTATTCATAATACTAATTTAATCCTTTAAAATATATCTAAAAAAATCAATAATATACAATAATAACAACCTTGCAATTGCATTAAAAAATAATTTTTGGCTACTTGTTAAAAAAGTTCTAAATTCGCAGACATTCATTATTTGTTAAAAACAACCTTAATTATTTAATATGGAACAATTCATTATTTATTTGCCTATTGTAATGGCTGTTATTGGTTTGGTGTTTATGTATGCCAAAAAAACTTGGATTCTCAAGCAAGATGCAGGAGATGGAAAAATGAAAGAAATCTCTGAATACATCTACGAAGGTGCCTTAGCCTTTCTTAAAGCAGAATACCGATTACTTACTTTTTTCGTTATAGGAGCTAGCTTAGCTTTAGCGGGAATTGCTTATATAGTACCGACCACCCACTGGATGATTGTAATCGCTTTTGTTTTTGGTGCTATTTTTTCTGCTTATGCAGGAAATATCGGAATGAAAATCGCTACAAAAACCAACGTAAGAACTACTCAAGCCGCTAGAACTAGCTTACCTCAAGCCCTAAAAGTATCTTTTGGAGGAGGAACCGTAATGGGATTGGGAGTAGCAGGATTGGCTGTATTGGGTCTTACTGCTTTTTTCATCATTTTCTTTCAAATTTTCATGGACGGACAATGGACCTCAACCGACCAAATGACTATAGTTTTAGAAACTCTGGCAGGATTCTCTTTAGGAGCAGAATCTATCGCACTTTTTGCTCGTGTAGGAGGAGGAATTTATACCAAAGCAGCAGATGTTGGAGCTGATTTAGTTGGTAAAGTAGAGGCTGGAATCCCAGAAGATGACCCTCGTAACCCAGCTACAATTGCAGATAACGTTGGAGACAATGTTGGAGACGTAGCAGGTATGGGAGCCGATTTGTTTGGTTCTTATGTGGCAACCGTTTTGGCAGCAATGGTATTGGGTAATTATGTAATTAAAGATATGGGTGGAGATATTACCTCGGAAGGTTTCGGAGGAATAGGTCCTATCCTACTTCCGATGGCAATTGCAGGATTCGGAATTTTATTCTCAATTATCGGAACATTCTTAGTAAAAATAAAAGACAATAATGCCAAAGAAAAACAAGTGCAAGGAGCTCTTAATTTAGGAAACTGGGTGTCTATTATACTAACACTAATTTCTTGTTTTTTCTTGGTAGATTATCTACTTCCTCAAACTATGCAAATGACATTTTTTGGAGAAGGAGTTAAAGAAATCGAATCCATCAGAGTATTTTATGCTACTATCGTAGGACTTGTTGTTGGAGGAACTATTTCGTCTGTTACAGAATATTATACAGGATTAGGAACAAAACCTGTTTTGGCTATCGTAAAGAAATCATCTACTGGAGCAGGAACAAACGTAATTGCAGGTCTTGCAACCGGAATGATCTCTACTTTCCCGAGTGTACTTCTTTTTGCAGGAGCAATTTGGGCTTCTTATGCTTTGGCAGGATTTTATGGTGTAGCACTCGCTGCTTCTGCTATGATGGCTACAACAGCTATGCAGTTAGCTATTGATGCCTTTGGACCAATTGCTGATAATGCAGGAGGAATTGCCGAAATGAGCGAATTGCCGAAAGAAGTAAGAACCAAAACTGACATTCTAGATTCAGTAGGAAACACTACAGCAGCAACAGGAAAAGGATTTGCTATTGCTTCGGCTGCACTTACCTCATTGGCTCTATTTGCGGCCTATGTAACTTTTACAGAAATTGACGGAATCAACATCTTTAAAGCTCCTGTATTGGCTATGCTTTTTGTAGGAGGTATGATTCCTGTGGTGTTCTCTGCCCTAGCGATGAACTCTGTAGGAAAAGCTGCTATGGATATGGTTTATGAAGTGAGAAGACAGTTCAAACAAATCCCTGGAATTATGGAGGGAACAGGAAAACCTGAATACGGAAAATGTGTTGAAATTTCGACTAAAGCAGCCTTAAGAGAAATGATGCTTCCAGGTATCTTGACCATCGGTTTCCCTATTCTGATTGTGATTATCGGAAAATTAGTTTATGCAGACAACAACCAACTCGTAGCAGAAATGCTTGGAGGATATATGGCTGGAGTAACCGTATCTGGAGTACTTTGGGCTATTTTTCAAAACAATGCCGGAGGTGCTTGGGATAATGCTAAAAAATCGTTTGAAGCAGGAGTTGAAATCAATGGAGAAATGACTTATAAAGGTTCTGATGCTCACAAAGCAGCTGTAACCGGAGATACTGTAGGAGATCCATTCAAAGATACTTCAGGACCATCGATGAATATCTTAATTAAACTTACTTGTCTTATTGGGCTTGTAATTGCTCCAATTTTAGGAGGACATAGTTCGTCAGCTTCAGAGAACCAACCAAAGGAACCAGTTGAAGAAGTAATAACTACGCCTAAGCCTAGTGTAAATATGAATGTAGACAAAGACTAAACCAATTTTTATAATTCAATAAAAATATAAATTGATTGAGAATAAAGGAAAGAAAAAACAAATTCTGAAGTTAACTTTATAAATATTCAAAGGGAATCGGATTCGGTTCCCTTTTCTTTTTGTAGTTTTGTCTGTTTTCATTGCTGTAATGAAGGAGCTACTAAAACCAGAAATACAAGCCTTTATCAATTCTAATATCGGAACAGATATTCAGAAGTTAAGCCTATACAAAAATCCGTTCCCTGAAATAGATTACAAAATCATTCTGAATCAAATCGAAGCTAAAACAAAAGCCAAAACAAAGCTTCCGACCTGGTTTAAACCTGAAGATATTATTTTCCCTGATAAAATCTCTATAGAGCAGACTTCCTCAGAAGCTACTGCTCTTTATAAATCTACACTTATTTCGGGAAAAAGCATTATTGACCTGACAGGAGGTTTCGGAATAGATTGCTACTATTTTTCAAAAGTGTTCAAGCAGGTAGTTCATTGTGAAATCTCAGCAGCATTATCTCAAACTGTAAAACATAATTTTGAGGTTTTAGAAACTCCAAACATTACTTGTTATGCAAAAGATGGATTGGAAGTCCTAAAAGAATTAAATCAAAGATTTGATTGGATTTATATTGATCCATCAAGGCGAAATGATAGTAAAGGAAAAGTATTTCTCTTAAAAGATTGCTTACCAGATGTTACTTCACTTTTAGATGAATATTTGAATTATTCCGATAAAATTTTGATTAAGACCTCTCCTATTTATGATATTTCTGTGGGAATTTCGGAACTGAAATTCATTAAAAACATTCATATTGTTTCGGTAGATAACGAAGTTAAAGAACTTTTGTTCGAAATTCAGAAGCCTGTGACAACAAAGAACAGTATTTTCTCTACTATTACCATAAAAACGACAAACATTACTCCCCGAGAAATCGAAGTATTTGATTTTACTTTAAATAAAGAGATTTTTGCAACCTATTCTGAACCTCAAAAATACTTGTACGAACCTAATGCTTCCGTAATGAAGTCTCAAGGTTTTGGTGCTATCAGTAAAGAATTTAAGCTAAACAAATTACACCAACATTCACATCTTTATACTTCAACTGAAAAAATTAAGTTTGTCGGAAGAGCATTCGAAATAAAGGAAGTTATTCCGTATAAAAAACAAGAAATGAAAATTTGGCTCCACGGAAAAAAAGCCAATATCACCACTCGAAATTTCCCTGAAACAGTAGCTCAAATTAGGCAAAAATGGAAAATATCAGAGGGAGGAAATTTTTATTGTTTTTTTACAACTAATCTGAAAAACGAGAAAATTGTAGTAATTTGCAACAAAATTACAAACTCAAATTAAATCATATTTTTCTGACCTAATTTAATTCAAAACCAATTTAATAATAGTACTTGTGAGATTTATTGTAGCCTTCTTCTTTATTTCGTTATTTGCATCAGCTCAAAAACCTTGTGAATTTGATCTAGAAATAAAAAATGACAGCCTTAATTATAGAGAAATTACAAAACATCTGATTTACGAAAGAGAATTTGCAAAAAAAAGCGAATATGTATTTATTTCTTTAGTAAATGACTCTGGATATGTGATGCTTAACTTTCAAAGAGTACAAAAAAGTGATAGCTTTATCGAGACCCAATGCTTTGATCAAGACACTAAAATGTATCTAGAGCTTACAAACGGCAAAACATACACTTTAATTCATCTCGATAAAGACATTTGTTCTACTCGAATTCCAGATTTAGAAAACAAAAGTAATATCCGATTTTTGGATACTTCTTTCTTCTTTACGCAAGACAACTACGAGGACATCAAAAAACATCCTGTTTTTATCTTATATATTCAGTTGGCAACAGGAGAAAAGATTAGTTATATATTGGAAAAAGAATTGATTTCTAAAAGCCTCGGAATCACTTCAAATCCGGATAAGTATTTTATGAATTATTATAAATGTGTTGAATAATGGAACACTTAATTCGTTTATCTGAAGAAGAACTTCATCAAATTACAGCCTCTAGAAAGGGAGAAACTAAATTTGGAGAGCGAATATTAACTGTTCCGGATGATGTTTCTGTTGATGATTTTTTAAGAAATTCCGATGCTAAATTTGTTCTTTTTGGAGTACCAGAAGACGTAGGAGTAAGAGCCAACTTTGGAAGAGCAGGAACCGCTTCTGCCTACAATAATGCTCTAAAATCATTAGTCAATATTCAGCACAACCGCTATGCCAAAGGTTATGACTTAATTGTTTTAGGAAATATTGACACTTCTTTATTTCAAGAAAAATCAAAAGGCTTAAATCCAGACACCAAAGAAGACCTTAAAGAATTGCGGAATTTAGTTTGTCAGATTGACAAAGAGGTTTCGCATCTGATTTCAATTATTGTTAAAAACGACAAAATTCCGATAGTTATCGGAGGCGGGCACAACAACTCGTATGGAATCATAAAAGGAAGTGCACTTGCCAAAGCATACCCGATCAACACTATAAATTTTGATGCTCATACTGATTTTCGAGCTTTAGAAGGTAGACATTCTGGAAATGGGTTTTCTTATGCTTACGAAGAAGGGTTTTTGAATAAATATTTCATATTCGGAATCCACGAAAACTATACTTCAAAAGGAATTCTTCAACGCATTAAAGAGAATCAAAGCAGAATTAAATACAATACGTATGAACAAATAGCTGTTCGCAAAGAAAAGTCTTTTTCTGAGGAGTTGGATATGGCCCTAGAGTTTATTAGCGATACTAATTTCGGAATTGAAATTGATTTGGATTCTGTTGAAAATCTACCGAGCAGTGCGATGACATTAAGCGGGTTTTCTATAGAAAAACTACGTAGATTTTTACATGTTTTTGCTTCAGATTCAAACGCTTCTTATTTACATATTTGCGAAGGGGCTCCCGAATTATCAGACGAAAAGAATCCAAATTTGGTAGGAAAACTTATCGCCTACTTGATAACTGATTTTATCAAAGCTAAAATGGGTGTATAATTCAAAACATGCTCCAATTATAAACCAAAAACTCACAGTAATTTTGAAATACTGTGAGTTTTTATAATTATAATAAAATCTACATTTAGTGTTTAATAATTTTATTAATTTCTTTTATCTGACTTTCGTGCTCTAAAATAATCAAATACATCCCTTTTGGAAGACTTGTCATATCCATCTGTTTATTGTTATTTTCAACCATAAGCACTTTACCTGTTAAGTCTGTTAGAGTCACTTTTTGAACTTCTTTATTAAAGTTCAATAAATCTTTTACTGGGTTCGGATAAAATTGAATAGTATAAAATTCCTCATCAATAACACCCATTGTTGAGCAAATCACCATAGTCGATTGTTCGTCTATACAACTTCCTGAATTACTTTCTATGGTTCTTAAATTACCTTCTTCAGATAAAAATGTACACAAATTTGACAAGCTACAAAAAGAAAGATTAGGATTCTCTACGATTATAAGCTCTCCTATGGAGTTTGGGTCAATATTAACCAAACCAGCTATATCGTTTAATAATGGATTGTTTTCTATATGTAACACCCCATTATTATCTTGAATATCAAAGAGTTTTCCATCTATAAAAGTTCCTCCTATGCTCACCAGATTGACAAAATCATCTAAATTTGTTAATAGTGGGCAATTTATTATTATAAGATTTCCGTTTATATGCGTAATACTATCCAGGCCACTTAAATCAGTAATATCTGGACCACTGATAGTTAAATTACCTGTAACTGTTGTACAATTCAGATAAGAAAAATTATCTATCATATCTTGTGAAATAAAAAACATATCGCCATTGATTGGTTCACTCAAAGTGACTTCTATTATTGCTTCGTTTTCGCAACCATCAATTACTCTAAACATATGAACTACTTCTGGTTCAATGTTCAAAAAAGTATTATTTTCACCATTATCTGTTAGTACAACTATATTTCCATCTCCATCTGTTTCAACTAATTGATAAATAAACGGTGGTACACTGAATGCATATAAAGAAACCATAGCTTCTCCTTCACAAAATAAAACTTCTGATAAGCCTACATCAAATATAGGCGCCATAACAAAATGAGTAATAATTACTTCATTCCCACAGTTTTCATCTTTTATCAGGATTCTGTAATGCCCAGGAACAATATCCTCAAACACTGTAGTGTTTTCGCCAGCTCCTTGCGGTGCTCCAATTTCTACAAATGTACCGCTTCCTATAGGTTGTTCTATAAACAATTGATAATATTCCGCAACTCCTTGAAAAAGCATTACTGTAATTGTACCACTATCACATATAATAGAACTTATGATTTCTGTAGTTTGAGGAGTTACAGGATTTATTAAAAGACTTATGGTTACAATTTCTTCCTCAACACCTAATGAAGTACCTCCTATTGATTGTATAACTTCGACTTTGTAATCTCCAAAAGTAAGGCCTGAAAAAGTATATAACTCTCCAGAGTCTCCTATTCCTAAAGAATAAGGAATGTTATCATCAGGTAATTTATACAATACATACTCTAATGTTGCACCTGCAACAGTATTTTCAGTCGTTATGCTGATAGCTCCATTACCGTAACAAGTTTCGGGAGTTGCTGTAAGAATCAAATCAAATCCTTGAGCATTTAGCCCAATAAATGTAGTAAGAAAAAGTACTGAATAAAATAATCTTTGTTTCATAAAAATGTCTTTTAATATTATTGTTTATTATTTTTACAAATATATAAATTTACTATTATAGGCCTTATTTTTATTAAAAAACCTCCTAAATTATAGTACAAATAACTTATAAATTAAAGAATATTTAAAAATAAACTCTGTTTTTTGAAAATTAAAATTTTATTAGAAAGGATAAAGTAACGGAGAGTTAAAAAATTAAACAGTTACTCGAGTATGTATTTTTCTACACCTTTTACCCAATTGCCTCACCTCATACTTTCTTTTAGGTTAAAATAAATTACTTTAATTTTCAATAGTTTAAGACTCTTATAACGAAAAATTAAATATTTGGTTTGCTTTTTGGGTATGTAAATTGAAACATTAAAATTTGATTTATGAAAAAGCTAATCTTATTAACTACAACATTACTTGGTTTTGCATTTTTTGCTCAAGGACAAGAAATTGCTAAAAACGCTTTAGGCCTCCGATTTGGAGACAACGACGGATTTGGAGCTGAAATTTCTTATCAAAGAGGACTCTCAGAAAACAATCGTCTGGAAGTTGGTTTAGGCTGGCGAAATAGCAATCGCGTTAATGCTTATAAACTAACAGGCGTATACCAATGGGTTTGGGCTATAGATAATGGTTTTAATTGGTATGCTGGTGTAGGAGGAGGTGTAGGAAGTTGGAATTACAGACATAATAACGAGCGAGATAATGGTACTTTCTTGCTGGTGGCTGGACAAATTGGAGTAGAATATGGTTTCAGTGAAATTCCTCTTTTATTATCATTAGATTTTCGTCCTGAACTTTATTTTGGAGATGGCTGGAGAGGTGATGATTTTGGACCTGATATTGCTTTAGGTGTTCGCTTTAAATTCAATTAAAAAAATCCCGTTCTAAAAGCAGAACGGGATTTTTATTTATTTACTTATCCTTGTCTTTATTTTTATTGAGAAGATTTTTTAGAGCATCTTTGGCTTTGTCTTTTGCTTCCTCTTTAATTTCCTCTTTCTTCTCTTCTATTTTTTGATTCACCTCTTGTTTGGCCTCCTCCACCTTTTGATTGATTTCTTCTTTAGAGGTTGGAATATCCACATCCTTTCCAAGAGCATCTCCTAAAGCATCTTTACCTTTATTTATAAGCTCTTGTTTTTGTTTTGCAACAATCTGATCGGTCAGATTAGTTACAACTTGCTTCATATCCGTTTGGACTTTAGGGTTTGAAAAATCTCCAGTTATATTTGCCTTAATAGGAACTACCATTGTATTAGCCTCATTTCCGCTCAAATTGGCTAAAAGCCCCGTAACCTCTTTTCCTAAATATTTAGCAGGTACATCAAAAGTTACTCCATAATTCATAGATTGATCAAATCCGTGGGTTCCTGAGAGTTGAACATCAATATCTTCATATTTTAAATCAATAGGTTGAATATTTACTTTTCCGTTGTCAAAAGTCAAATGAGTTTTTAATTTGTCTATATTCAGCTTATCCAAATCAATAAAGCTCAAGTGAGAATCTAATGAAGAAAGTAGTTTCGATTTATCTGCATTTACTTTTGTTTCTAAGAATTGCCCAATCAAATCTCCCGTCAAAGTGTTTAAATCTGGTGTAAGCTCTTTAGCATCTAAATTTCCGTTTAATTTAATGGTCGAATTGATTTTTCCAGAAATTACTCCTGCAATTGGCGCAATTTTCTCAAGCATTTCTAATTGTGTAAAAGCGGTCGAAATATCTAAGTTATTTAAATTGAGGTTCATATCAAACAAAGGTTTTATGCCTTGTGTAGAAACACTTCCTTCTAATCCTATTTTTCCTCCAAAAACAGATGTCATTACATTTTGTAGAGAGACCGTTTCGTCTTTGATTAACAATTTCCCAGAAACATCTTTTAAAATCAAGTTATCGTATACAACGGTATTGGCTTTAGCCGAAATCAAACAATCTAAAAAAGCAGGGATTTTAAAATCTTCTGAAGGAGTTGGAGTGGTTGAAGTTGTTTGTTGAGTTTGACTTTCTGCAGGAGTTGAAGTAGTCATAAGGTCAGACACCTCAAGGTAATTAGAAGTCAGACTAAAATTTCCTTTAAGTATTTGGCCTTTGAACATAAATCCATAAAAATTATCCAAAGTTCCTGAGGCCTGAATATCTGATTTACCTGTTTTAGCATCAAATTTATTAAGAGCCACATGAGAAGGATTAAATTTAAGATCTGCTTCTGAAATAACAATTGGTTTAGCCAACTCTTCTCCATCATACTCAAAACCAGTTAAATTAAGCGTTCCTTGTGCTTTTACATTTTCGTATTTTTCTTGTTCGATTGAAAGCATGTCTAGATTTAGTCCGACATCAGCTTTTAAAACTCCTTTTAATTTCTTTTCTAATTGAATCGGGTAAGCCTCAGAAAGGTTTCCTAAATTCAGTACTCCATTAAGACTGGCATCCACGAGCATATTCTCTGTTAGATTGCTTATTTTTGCTCTTGCATTAAATATATCCTGGTCAATTTTAAAGGATAACTTATCTAAATCCAAATAAGTATCTTTAGTTATTCCTGTTTCATTTTTAACTTTTGCATCAATCACAATATTCTGAACAGTTTTAGGTAAATCGGGATATTTAAATGATGCATTGTCCGAAGCCATTGCAATATCAAACTGTGGAATTGTGGTTTCAGAAAGGGTTCCTTTTACAAAGCCTTTAACCGAAAAATCACCCGTAGTCTTGATGTTTTCAAGACTTCCTGAATAAGCAGAGGGAATCAAACCTAAAAAGTTTGAAAACGAAGTGGTTGGAGTATTGAATGTCAAATCATACTCTTGCCCTTCTTCTTTGAGTTGCAAGAATCCATTAAACTCTAAAGGGAGTTTGTTGATTAGTGCCATATTCTCTTTGAATGTGTATTTAGAATTTTCTAAATCCAGGTTGAGTTCTGCATCCAAAGTAAGGTTTACATTGTTCATAAAATTGGTTCCGTCCATATCAAACGAAGCAATGGCGGTAGTATAAGTATTTAAATCTACAACAGAGGCCGAAAAATCTCCTGTCCCTTTATGATTGATTTGATCTAAAACCATTTTCATATTTGAGGCTTGGTCGAGGTACGAAAATTTTAGATTTTCAACCTCATAACCTTGTAATTTCATCGAAAAAGTTGAATCCTCTGCACTGTCCTCTTTTTCTTCATCACCTTTAAGTGCGATGTCAAAATTTGCGATTCCGTCCTTATTAAAGATTAAATTGACCTGAGTATCTTTAATAAAAAAGCTCTCAACCTCTATAGTTTGATCTGCTGATTTGAAAAGTTCTTTGACAGACATTCTTAAATCAATTCTATCGGAATAAACCAAAGTATCTCCTTCAAAAGGAATTTTATTAATAATACTTAATTTTTCGATAGAAACATTAGCCATAGGAAAACTTCTGAAAAGGCTTAAATCAATTTTATCAAAATTGACTGTTGCATCTACATTGTTATTAATGGCACGCAATACCATCTCCTGTATTTTATCTTTAAATAAAAAAGGTGTTACCGCTAAAGCTACAATTATTACCCCAAAAATTATAGCTGTCCATTTTAAGAACTTTTTCATATCGTATTTATTTTTTTGACAAAAGTAACGCAAAAACCAATCCAAACTCTCTAAAGGAATTGTAAAATTTGTGCAAATTGGCTTGAATAAGATAACTAATTTTACTGATCATTCCAAGTTTTTTTTTCTTAGATTATCCGCTATAGAGTGTCTTGCATAGTATTTATTTTTTTAACAAAGGATTACTTACTTTTTAAAGCATAAAAAAAGCCTTGATTTCTCAAGGCTTTTTTTTATTTATTTTACAATTGTCATCTCGTCAATCAAATGCTTGGCATCTGCGTATTTATCTATTATAAATAGTACATATCGGATATCCACATTGATTGTTCTTTGTAGTTTTGGATCAAAAATTACATCTCCTGCCATAGCTTCGATATTTCCGTCAAAAGCAAGTCCGATTAGTTCTCCTTTTCCATTCAAAACTGGTGATCCTGAATTTCCTCCAGTAATATCATTATTTGTCAAAAAGTTAACTGACAGTTCACCATATTCATTAGCGTATTGTCCATAGTCTTTTTTGTTATACAAATCGATGAGTTTTTGAGGGGCATTAAATTCATCGTCATTCGGATTGTGTTTAGCAATTGTTCCTTTAAGCGTTGTATAATAATTAGCTTTTGCATCATTCTTACGAGTTGGATGAGCTGGTAAAGTCACTACTGAACCGTAAGTCAACCTCAAGGTACTATTTGCATCAGGGTATTGAATATTATTCATTCCTGACTCTTTCAATCCTTTCACTAATAAACGGAAAGCTTTTTCAAACTTTTCGTCCAAAGCTGATTCCTCTGCTGTTTTTGCACGGTAACGCATCATCAAATCATTTGATAACTTGAATAATTCGTCGTTTGTAATAAGTTCCGCGCTAGGATTTTCTAAAAAGGCCTTAACACTTTCTTTGGATGTAAAAATACTCTTTGCTAGAGTATTGTCTATATATTTTGTAAAATCACCTTTGTATTCTTTGTTTAATTCAGCTACATAAGGTGCTATGTTATTTCCTCCTTTTTGAGCATAAAGATTAAGTTGTGTTAACAATACATCTCTTTCTAAAGGAGCGTACAATTCTGCATATAAATTATTGATTGCCTCTTCCAATGCAGGTTGTAGCTCTCTTTGTTTAGGTTCATTCGCATTGATATAATTTAATAACTGTGCTCCTAAACGATATGGTACAGAAGCATAGCTACTAGAGCGCAACATATTGAAAAGATAGTTGTGATGTCTAGTATTTTCGTTTGTTTTTGCATAATATTCGTTAATATCTGCAACTACGTTTCCGTATTGTTTTTTATTTTCTTTTTTATTAGCCCATTTGTTGAATTTCTCTTCAACTTTAGCTTTTGTATCTGCTGTTTTATGGAGTGTAAGCGCGTCGATCATTCCTTGGCGATTCTTCCAGTAATTAGCTATTCTAGCATACGAAGAAGCATAGTCCAATTTAACTTTTTGGTTTTTGTCCATGTGCTCTTTCATAGCATCCATAGCTACTTTTGAACCTTCTACCCAAGCAGGATAAGCAAACTTTACGTTTTGTTCAATTCCTCCAGCAGGCATCCAACGGTTTGTTCTTCCTGGATACCCTAAAATCATCGCAAAATCCCCTTCTTTTATTCCTCCTAAAGAAACTGGCAAATGGTGTTTTGGTTGCATTGGAATATTTTCTTCTGAATATTCTGTTGGATTTCCTTTTGCATCAGTATAAACTCTAAACAAAGAAAAATCTCCTGTATGACGAGGCCACTCCCAGTTATCAGTATCTCCTCCAAAACGTCCAATCATATCAGGTGGTGTTCCTACTAAACGAACGTCATTAAAATCCTGATATACAAAATAATAAAATTCATTTCCTTGAAAAAACGGACGTACTGAAACCGTATATTTCCCGTTTTCATCATTTTCTTTCTGAATTTTTGCTATTTCTTGATTAATTCTCTGTTCTCTTTCTTTTTCGGTCAAAGAATCGTCAAGCAAAGCCAGAATTCTGTCTGTTACATTATCCATTCTTACAAAGAAACGAACCGAAATATTTTTTGGAGCTAGTTCATCTTTTTTTGTTTTAGCCCAAAATCCGTGAGTCAAATAATCATTTTCGGGGGTAGAAAGTTCTGCAATCTTGTCGTATCCACAATGGTGATTAGTAAGAATTAACCCGTCTTTTGAGATGATTTCGGCTGTACAACCTCCATTAAACTGGACAATAGCATCTTTCAAACTACTGTTGTTTATGCTATAAATTTCTTCTGCAGTGAGCTGTAAGCCCATTCTTTCCATATCCTTAATGTTTTTTCCTATAAACATCAAGAACCACATTCCCTCATCAGCTTTTGCTCTAAAAGGAGCTAAGACCAATAAAGCTAATAAAAATAAAATTGATTTTTTCATTTGTTTGTATTTAATAATTGTCTAATAAGTTGCTTGAAAGTGATTTTTGTTACAAAAATAAGTTTTTAATTTTTCTAAAATAAAAGTATAAAATAAAAACAATCTTCTTATTTACCTTTTTGTTATCTTTTAAATTTTATCCCAAATATTTTCCAACGGAAGTGCTGCTGTTATTTCAATTTTTTCTTTTGAAACAGGATGATTAAACATGATTTTTCGAGCATGTAAATTTATTCCTCCATTGGGATTACTTCTATCAAAACCATATTTTAAATCTCCTTTTATAGGACTTCCAATAGCAGCAAGCTGGCTTCTTATTTGGTGATGTCTTCCTGTATGCAATTCGATTTCTAATAAATAATAATTCTCTAAGGTTTGGATAATTTCATAATTCAATACTGCTTTTTTGCTGTCTGGAACTTCGTGGGTATGTGCTTTTGAAGTGTTGTTTTTGGGATTTCGTTTTAAATAATGTACCAATCTAGCCTGATGCTGCTCTGGTTTTTTTTTGACCAAAGCCCAATAATATTTCCTCACATCGTGATTTTTAAACATTTCGTTTAATCTTGTAAGGGCTTTTGAAGTTTTAGCAAAAAGCACAATTCCAGAAGTAGGTCTATCTAGCCGATGAACCGTTCCTAAATACACATCTCCTGGCTTGTTGTATTTCTCTTTGATATATTCTTTAACCACATCCGAAAGCGGTTTATCGCCTGTTTTATCTCCTTGAACAATATCTCCAACACGTTTATTTATAACAATAATGTGATTGTCTTCGTATAAAATCTGGAGGTTTTCTTTAGTAGAAAAAGTTTTCATCTAAAATTCAATAGTTATTTGCTATGTGCACAAGACTAAAAAGCTCGTCTGGCATTTTGCTTAAAATTAATTTCGATAGCTCCTTGTCCGTATCGTTGATAATTTGCTTCCTGAAACCATATATTCTCGTATCGCTTCAAGGTATATTCAATTTCTGCTCGCAGTTTTCCATCTCCTACTCCATGTATTAGGACGATTTTTGGGATTCGGTTTTTGATAGCAAAATCGATGTGCCTTTGAGCAGTTTCAATCTGTAGTTCTAACATATCAAAAGGCTGCATTCCTTTGGTTGTTGAAACTAACTTTTCGATATGCAAATCAAAGGATACTTCTCTGATTTCTTCTTTTTTTTGTTTTGTAAAATTCCGTTTTATAGGCTCATTCTTTTCTTCTATAACTCCTTTACCTATCGGGGAATTAATCATTTTTTTGAGGTCATTACCGATTTTGATGACTTCTGATCTATCAAATTCTAAATCAAATCCATCCTCTGTTATAATATAAATAGTATCTCCTTTGATATCGGTTACAATTCCGTCAATATCATCGTCTAAAACCGTAATTTTATCTCCTTTACTTATCATCTTGTGTGATTTCGGTGTCCTTATTTGAAGTAGGAAAAGAATTAGACGTTGTTTTTTTATTTAAAAACAATAATCCTATCATAAACAAAACAATACAAAAGGCTGAAATCCATACATTAGGGTTGGGTTTCGACTGTTCGTAAAAAGCGTAAATTCCTGCTAAAACAGCAATAAAAAAAAGTATTTTTTTCATCGAAAGTATTTTATCTCCAAATGTAGAAAACTTTATAATAAAATATCGGGGAAGCTCCTTTTAATTCGATAAAATTTTCTTAAAATTGCATTATTGAATAAGCCTTTTGAGTTATGGAAGAATATATGTTGCCTTGTATGAACAAGAAGCTTTTTGGGATTGATTGCATGGGTTGCGGAATTCAACGTTCTATTGCTCTACTTTTAGAAGGTAGGTTTATAGATGCTTTTTATATGTACCCAGCTATTTATCCATTGATGTTGTTTTTCTTATTTATAGGACTCAATTTTATTGACAAATCACGTTCATACCACAAATTAATTATCATAACAGGTATTGTTACAGCTGTTGTAATGGTAATTTCTTATTTTTACAAAGTAATAGTTTATTAAACATTTAATCTAAAATCAAATTTATGGAAAAACAAAAATTACCTAACAGTACTGCCGTGTTAATATTGGGGATTGTATCTATTGTAACCTCTTGTTGTTGTACGGTTATAATAGGAGCTATCCCTGCTATTATTGGATTAGTTTTAGCTAAAAAAGATATGAATCTTTATAACTCCAACCCTGAACTATATGAAAATTACAATAACCTTAAAACAGGACGAATTTTATGTTTTATAGGTATAGCATTAGGAGTAATAACATTGCTTTGGAACATTTACAGCATTCAATCAATGGGAGGATGGGAAGCTTATAAGCAAATGATTCAAGATGCTATGGAGCAAGGAGGATATTAATATTTTTAAAAGGCTATCTTTATCAGATAGCCTTTTCTTTTTGTTATGAATATTGAAGATTTTTATAGGTTTTGTCTATCTAAAAAAGGTGTTACAGAACATTTTCCGTTTGATGAAGACACCCTAGTTTTCAAAGTTGGGGGAAAGATGTTTGCTTTGACTTCTCTTAAAAAATGGGAAGAAGGGGATTATTCTATCAATCTAAAGTGTGATCCTGAATATACTTTAGAATTGCGTTCTTCCTACCAAGCAGTTCAACCAGGATATCATATGAACAAAGCACATTGGAATACTGTTCATTTTAATAAAGACTTATCGGACAAGATGATTTTTGAACTCATCAATCACTCTTACGAATTAATTGTAAAGAGCCTTCCAAAAAAAATCCGTGAAAGCTTATAACTATAGAAAGCCTTCGGGATTCTAAACCCATAATACAATAATTTTAAAATGTTTCGTAATTTTGCACTGTTTATTAAACAGTAAAATGTACCTGCTCAAAAATCAACTTTATTTCCCCCCTGTCGAAAACACACATAGTTCTGGAATTATTGCTTTTGGAGGCGATTTATCAGTTGAAAGATTATTATTAGCCTACAAAAATGGTATTTTCCCTTGGTATGATGATTCAGAACCTATTACTTGGTGGTGCCCCGAGTATAGAATGGTGGTGATTCCGAAAGAGTACAAACCATCCAAAAGTTTAAGGAATATTTTGAACCGAGGAAAATTTAAAATCACCTTTAACCAAAATTTTGAAGAGGTTATTAAAAACTGCCAGAGCATTGAACGGAATGGCCAAAACGGAACTTGGATTAGTGACGAAATTGTGGAAGCTTATTTAAAACTCCACCATTTGGGCTATGCAAAATCTGTTGAGGTTTGGGAGAACGAAGAATTAGTAGGAGGGCTTTATGGAGTAGATTTAGGGAATAAAATATTCTATGGAGAAAGTATGTTTTCTAAAGTCTCTAACGCGAGTAAAATAGCCTTTACCTGGCTCAATAATTATCTTAAAGAACAAAGCTATTTGTTATTAGATTGCCAAGTGTATAACGATCACCTAGCAAGTCTTGGAGCTTTTGAAATCGAACGAAAAGTGTTTATGGAGCTACTTCAGTATAGTAATAGTACTAATTTATAGCTGTTTTGCTTCCTCCTTTCTACGGAATATCCAAATATTTATGTGTTTGAACAGAAATTCTCCAATGAGGATTATTCTTGACATATTCTACAACAAATGGAGTCATTTTATCTTTTTTGCTCCATTCAACCTGCAAAAGTAAAACACAATCTTTTCGGACCTTTGCAGCCTGTTCTTCTGCAAAAAGGAAATCATTTTGATTGTAAATAATTATTTTTAATTCATCCGCTTTTTGGTAAGCTTCTTCTACAGGGAGTTTTGTTTTTTTAGGAGAAAGACAAACCCAATCCCATATACCAGAAAACGAATAGGCTCCCGAAGTTTCTATATGAACGCGAAGTCCTTCTTCTTTTAGTCGATGAGTAAGGAGGTCCATATTCCAGGTCAGAGGTTCTCCTCCCGTAATTACTACAACTCTAGCTTTTGATTGTTTAACGTTTACAACCATTTCTTCAATCGAAGTAACAGGGTGATTAGCAGCCTCCCAACTCTCTTTAACATCACACCAATGGCATCCAACATCACAACCTCCTATTCTTATAAAATAAGCTGCCACTCCTGCATAAGCTCCTTCCCCCTGAATAGTATAAAATTGCTCCATCAAAGGAAGTTCAATCCCTTTGAGGATAGATTCTTTTATGTTATTCTCTTTAATCAATGCCTAATTTATTTAAATCCAACAAGATTGTGCGCAACCAAATATTCTGCAATCTGAATGGTGTTCGTTGCTGCTCCTTTACGTAAATTATCTGCTACAATCCACATATTGATTGTATTGGGTTGTGATTCGTCTCTGCGAATTCTACCTACAAAAACATCATTTTTACCTTCTGAATATAAAGGCATTGGATAAGTAAAGGTGTCTATGTTATCCTGAAGCTGAACTCCTTCTGTTTCATGAAGAATTTTACGAACTTCACTTTCTACAAAATCTCTTTCAAACTCTATATTTACTGCTTCACTATGTCCGCCAACAACTGGAATTCTTACAGCTGTAGCCGTAACAGCAATAGTTTTATCATCTAATATTTTCTGAGTCTCACGAACCAATTTCATCTCTTCTTTAGTATATCCATTTTCCTCAAAAACATCACATTGCGGAATAGCATTTCTATGAATCTGATATTTATACGCCATTTCAGTTTTTTCTCCTTTATATTCATTCTCCAGTTGCTGAACCGCTTTTACTCCCGTTCCAGTAATGGATTGATAAGTCGAAACAACAATTCTTTTAATTTGATATCTTTTGTGTAAAGGGGCAAGTACCATAACCATCTGAATTGTAGAACAGTTTGGATTCGCTATAATTTTATCTTCTCGGGTGAGTTTATTTGCATTAATTTCTGGTACTATAAGTTTTTTGGTACTATCCATTCTCCAAGCAGACGAATTGTCTATTACTGTGGTTCCTACTTCAGCAAATTGAGGAGCCCATTTCAACGAAGTTTCACCTCCTGCAGAAAATAGTGCAATATCAGGAGCTAAATTAACAACTTCTTGTAAACCAATTACTTTATACTTATTTCCTTTAAAATCGATCTCTTTTCCTTTAGATTTTTCTGAAGCAACTAAATATAATTCCGTAATCGGAAAATTTCTCTCTGCTAAAACTTTTAGCATTATCTCGCCTACCATTCCCGTAGCACCAACTATTGCAACTCTCATTGTATTAAATTTTTAAAAGCACAAAGATAGAGATTTATTAAGAATCCTGAAGGTAGAAACAGAAAGTTTATTATAGCTAAAAATAAATGCTTTATGTAAAAAAGACATTATATACAAAAAAGTTTTTTACTGTAAATTTCACACTTTGTTCTAAATAGCTTCCAACAAAAATAGTACATTTGTGTCTTTAATTTTTTTTAAAATGATTTTACCTATTATTGGATACGGAGATTCAGTCTTGCGAAAAAAAGGAGAAGAAATATCAAAAGAATATCCTGAATTAAGCCAACTCATCAACAATATGTTTGATACAATGTATAATGCAAACGGAGTAGGATTAGCTGCTCCACAAGTTGGCCTTGCCATTCGGTTATTTGTTATTGATACAACTCCATTTTCAGAAAATGACGATTTATCTAAACAAGAACAAGAAGAACTTAATGGATTCAAAAAAGTTTTTATAAATGCTAAGATTCTCAAAGAAGAAGGAGGGCTTTGGAGTTTTAATGAAGGGTGCTTAAGTATTCCTGGTATTCATGAAGATGTAGTTCGTCATGACAAGATAACTATTGAATACTTTGATGAGGACTTTAAAAAATACACAGAAACATTTGATGGCTTAAGAGCCAGAGTCATTCAACACGAATACGACCATATTGAAGGGCTTTTGTTTACTGATAAAATTTCCTCGCTTAAAAAGCGAATGATAGAAAAGAAATTAAAGAATATCATGGAAGGTAAGACAAATGCTGATTATCGCATGAAATTTGCTGTTAAAAAAGGTCGATAATAGTATTGGATTAAATATATTTGCTACCCTATTAAAAAATTTATTTAAAATGAGTTTAGAAAAAATTTTGGCTATTTCGGAAAAACCGGGGCTTTATGAGTTAAAAGTACAGACCCGCTCGGGTTTTTTAGCAGAATCATTAATTGACGGAAAAAGATTAAACGTAGGATTACAAAGTAATGTAAGTTTATTGTCAGAAATTTCCGTTTATACCTATGAAGGTGAAAAACCACTTGCCGAAATACTTATAGCAATTGCTACTAAAGAGGATAATAAAGAGGCTATTTCTCATAAAGAAGATAAAGAAAAGCTTAAAGCTTATTTTGGTGAAGTAATTCCTACTTATGACCAAGACAGAGTTTACCCATCTGATATTAAAAAAATAATAAATTGGTATAATATACTTATTAATAAAGGTATTATATCTAAAGATATGGAAGTTAAATCAAAAGCAGAATAATTACTTTTTCTGTTTAGATACAATAATAAAAAAGCTGCAAATTCAGATTTGCAGCTTTTTTTTATTACTAATAGAATATGAAACTAAACAACTACTAGGAAATAATTTACCCTCTTAATAGAGATCCATAAAATATTTAAATGAAAAACCTTCTTTAAAATTAGCACAACTATAAACATAGAATTATTAAGAGTAATATAGTCCCAATCGCTATATATTTTAATTAAAAACACTTTATAAAATCACAAAATATTCCTAAAAAACCAC